>CP166133.1:2606852-3258566 GCA_041228285.1 Neisseriaceae bacterium CLB008
GCTGCTCTTCGGTTTGACCCACCCATGCAATCTCAGGGTTGGTGTAAATCACCCAAGGCACAGTGTTGAAGTCGAAGTGTGGTTTTTGGCCAGCAATACGCTCAGCCACGGCCACGCCTTCTTCGCTGGCTTTGTGCGCCAACATCGGGCCACGTACCACGTCACCAATCGCCCAAACGTTAGGCAAGTTGGTTTTGCAGTCGCCGTCAACGGCAATGAAGCCACGCTCGTCGATGTTTAGACCTGCTTCTTTAGCGCCAAGGCCTTCAGTGTTTGGCACGCGACCAATGGCCACGATTAATTTGTCAAACTCTTGAGTTTTGGCTTCGCCACCGACTTCATACTCAACCACAACGGTTTTGCCATTGGTGATTTTGTTGATTTTAACGCCCAACAAAATGTCTAAGCCGGTGTCTTTAGTCAAGGTGCGTAACGCTTCGCGTGCGATTTGTGCATCGGCAGCGCCCATAAATTTAGGAGCGGCTTCCAATACGGTTACTTCAGAGCCCAAGCGTTTCCACACTGAACCCATTTCCAAACCGATCACGCCAGAACCAATCACACCTAGACGTTTAGGGGCGCTTTCTAAATTCAACGCACCTTCATTGTCCAACACGTTAACGTTGTCGATCTCAACCAAAGGCAAAGGACGTGGACGGCTACCAGAAGCCACAATCACGTGGGTGGCCAAAACTTCTTCTTTGGCGCCCGCATTGTCCACTTCTACTTTCCATTTACCGTCTACTTGGCCGATGATTTTACCGGTGCCGTGTAGTGCAGGTACTTTGTTCTTTTTCAACAAGAACGCTACGCCGCCGGTTAATTTGTCTACGATGCCGTCTTTACGGGCAATCATTTTGCTGGCATCCATTTTGGCTTTGCCCACTTCAATACCATGATCAGCCATGTCGTGGCTGATGGCGTGGAATTGGTGAGACGATTCCAACAACGCTTTAGAAGGGATGCAACCCACGTTCAAGCAAGTACCGCCCATCGCTGGGGTTTTGCCATCTTTGCCTTTACCGGCATCGATACACACGGTTGAAAAACCCAATTGCGCTGCACGAATAGCAGCCACGTAGCCACCAGGGCCTGCGCCGATCACGGCAACATCTACATTATGACTCATGCTTTATTCCTTTGTTATAAACTACTTGAGTGGTTGAACCCACCCAAACAGAAGGCAACCTTAGGGTTAAGGTTGCCTTATACTATAGATTATAGGTCCAAGATCAAACGTGCTGGATCTTCTAGCAAATCTTTAATGGTTACTAAGCTCAATACCGCTTCGCGACCATCAATGATGCGGTGATCGTAAGACAAAGCCAAGTACATCATCGGACGCACAACCACTTGACCATTTTCAACCATGGCGCGCTCTTTAGTAGCGTGCATGCCCAAAATAGCTGATTGTGGTGGGTTGATGATAGGAGTAGACATCATCGAGCCAAAAGTACCGCCGTTGGTGATGCTGAAGGTACCGCCGGTTAGGTCTTCTAGCGCTAATTTACCGTCTTTTGCTTTACCCGCGTAAACGGCAATTTGGCGTTCGATGTCGGCCAAAGACATTTGGTCGGCGTTGCGCAAAATAGGCACTACTAGGCCACGTGGGCTGCCTACAGCGATACCGATGTCAAAGTAGCCGTGGTACACGATGTCGTTACCGTCGATAGAGGCATTCACCAATGGGAATTTTTTCAGTGCGGCGACAGCAGCTTTCACGAAGAAAGACATAAAGCCCAATTTCACGTCGTGCTCTTTCATGAACTGATCTTTGTACTTGTTGCGCAAGTCCATAATCGGTTTCATGTTCACTTCGTTAAACGTGGTCAAGATGGCGTTTTCGTGCTGTGATTGCAATAGACGCTCAGCCACACGTTGACGCAGGCGAGACATCGGCACGCGTTGTTCAGTACGCTCACCCAAAGCAACAGGGGCAACCGCAGCAGCGGCAGGTGCAGCCGCTTTAGCTGGCGCAGAACCAGCGTTTTGAACGTCTTCTTTCAAGATGCGACCGTCGCGGCCAGTGCCTTGAACATTGTTCAAATCCACGCCTTTTTCGGCAGCCATTTTGGCCGCAGCAGGCATTGCTACAGATGAACCAGCGGCAGCAACAGGGGCCGCAGCAGCCGCAGGGGCAGCTTCAGCAGCAGCGGCAGGCGCTGCATCACCGGCTTTAGCAGCGGTGTCGATGCGGGCCAATAATTGACCAGACACAACGGTTGCGCCGTCTTGTTCGATGATTTCAACCAACACACCTGCTTGAGGCGCTGGCAATTCCAACACCACTTTGTCAGTTTCTAAATCGATGATGTTTTCGTCACGTTCAACGAATTCACCTACTTTTTTATTCCATGTCATCAATGTTGCTTCAGAAACGCTTTCTGGCAACACGGGTACATTAACTTCAATAATCATATTTATCTCCTGATTTTTTGTGGCCACCCAGTGGCCGTCACTTGGTGGCTATTACTTATCAAAACTCAAGGCATCGTCCAGCAAAGCTTTCAGTTGCGCTTGGTGTTTACTCATGTACCCTACTGCTGGTGAAGCACTTGATGGGCGACCTGCGAAGCTCACGCTTTGTTTGCTGTTCAACAAGGCTTCGAAACGGTGACGCAATTGATACCACGCGCCTTGGTTTTTAGGCTCTTCTTGCGCCCAAACCACTTCTTTAGCATTACTGTAACGGGCCAACTCGGCAGCCACTTCTTCGGTTGGGAACGGATACAATTGTTCAATACGCACAATCGCAATCTCTTTTTCCAAACCACGTGCTTCGCGATCGTTGAACAGGTCGTAATACACTTGACCGGCACACAATACCACGCGTTTCACGTCTTTATCTTGACGCTCTAGGGCGTCACCAATCACTGGGCGGAATGCCGTACCGTCGGCAAAGTCAGCCAGTTCACTCATAGATGCTTTGTAACGCAACAAACGTTTTGACATAAAGATCGCCAAAGGTTTGCGGTAAGGACGCATCACCTGACGACGCAATACGTGGAACATTTGCGACGCTTCAGAAGGCATCACCACTTGAACGTTGTGCTCGGCACACAATTGTAACCAGCGCTCAACGCGGGCAGAAGAGTGCTCAGGACCTTGGCCATCGTAGCCGTGAGGCATCATGATGGTTAGGCCTGACAAACGGCCCCACTTGGTTTCGCCAGAGGTAATAAATTGGTCAATCGCTACTTGCGCACCGTTGGCGAAGTCGCCAAACTGGGCTTCCCACATCACCAATTGGTCTGGGGCCGAGCAAGAATAACCATATTCATAAGCCAATACTGCTTCTTCGTTCAGGATCGAGTCGATCACTTCAAAGCGCGCTTGGTTTTCGGCGATGTTTTGCAAGGGGATGTATACGCCTTGGTCCCAACGCTCACGGTTTTGATCGTGCAACACAGCATGACGGTGTGAGAACGTACCGCGACCAGAGTCTTCGCCAGAAATACGCACGCCGTTACCGTTGTTCACCAAGCTGGCGTAAGCCAGAGTCTCAGCCATACCCCAGTCTAAAGGCTGCTCACCGGCCGCCATGGCTTTACGGGTATTGATCAAACGGTTAATGGTGTTGTGTGGCTTAAAGCCTTCAGGCACGCTGGTGAATTTATCTGCCAAGCGTTGGATGTCGCCCAATGGCAAACCAGAATTAACTGGATGAGCCCAGTGGGTACCCATGTACGGCGTCCAATCTACGGCGTGTTGACGCTTGTAGTTGTTCAACTGAGTTTGCTCTACGTGCTCGCCTTTATCCAAAGCGTCGCGGTAGGCCTTAATCAAGGCTTCAGTGTCTTCTTTGGTCAACAAACCTTCGCTCACCAAGCGGTCGGCGTATAGCGCACGGGTGCCTGGGTGTTTGGCGATTTTCTTGTACATCATTGGTTGGGTCAAGAACGGATCATCACCCTCGTTGTGGCCCAGTTTACGGTAGCAAACTAGGTCAATCACCACGTCTTTACCGAAAATCATGCGGTAGTCTAGCGCCGCTTGAATCACGTAGCAGACGGCTTCTGGATCGTCGCCATTCACGTGGAAGATCGGCGCATTCACCATTTTGGCGATGTCGGTACAGTATAGGGTCGAACGCATGTCGCGAGTATCAGAGGTGGTAAAGCCCACTTGGTTATTGATCACGATGTGCACGGTACCGCCGGTACCGTAACCACGCGTTTGCGATAGGTTAAAGGTGCCTTGGTTCACGCCTAGACCAGCAAAAGCTGCATCACCGTGGATCAATACCGGCAACACGGCACGTTTGCCGCCTTCGCCGCGGCGGCTTTGACGCGCGCGCACTGAACCTTCAACCACAGGGTTCACGATTTCTAGGTGAGAGGGGTTAAACGCTAGGGTCACGTGTACCGCACCGTTTTTAGTCGGTAAGTCAGCGCTGAAGCCCATGTGGTATTTCACGTCACCGCTAGGCAACTCAACCAAAGGTTTGCCTTCGAATTCGCTAAACAAATCGCGTGGCTCTTTACCTAAGGTGTTCACCAACACGTTCAAGCGGCCGCGGTGAGCCATGCCAATGATGACTTCTTCCACGCCTTGATCCGAAGCGTTTTGAATCAAATGATTCAAACCAGCAATCGTGCTTTCGCCACCTTCCAAAGAGAAGCGTTTTTGACCCACGTATTTGGTGTGTAGGTAACGTTCTAGGGTTTCAGCAGCGGTGATTTCTTTAAGAATGTGTTTCTTGGTGTCTGCATTAAAGCGAGGCGTTGATAGATCGCCTTCAAAACGGTCTTGTACCCAGTGGCGCTCTTCTGAATCAGAAATGTGCATGTATTCCAAACCGATTGAACCACAATAGGTTTGTTTTAAACGTGCAATGATGTCTGACAAAGGTAGGCGTGCAGATGAAGTGTTTGAATCCAGGCTAAACTGAACCGCCATGTCCGCAGCCGTCAAGCCGTAATGGGCTGGATCTAGCTCAGGGAACACGGCAACGTCCATGCGCTCTAGCGGATCTAGAGACGCGTGGCGTAGGCCCAAAATACGGTAGGCCGCAATCAGGCGCAATACCGCTACCTGTTTTTGCATGGCCGCAGAATCCATGCTTTGGCTGGCCACGTGTTGTACCGTAGGACGCTTCGCCATTTGCACGAATGATTCTTGAATGGGGGCCTGTGGAATATCGCGTGCCACAGCGCCAGGCGTTAACACCAATTGGTCGAAGTATTCTTTCCAATGCGCATCGACTAGATTGGGGTCGTTTAAATATTGTTCATATAGCTCTTCAATGTATGGCGCATTGGAGCCAAACAAATAGGATAAGCTAAATTGTTCATTCATCATGGCATAAGCCCCTTAAGGTTAAGACAGTACAGACAAGATTTGGCAAAACCACTTACCGTTTATTACTAAAACCAAATGGTTTTACAAAACATTGCTGGTAAAAAACCAGTCAAAAAATGGTTGGCCACCTTAAGGCGACCAACCGCTTCAATCAATTACTTACGTGCTTCAGTGGCCACATAGTCGCGACGTTCAGCGCCAGTGTATAGCTGACGAGGACGACCGATTTTTTGTTGTGGGTCTGCAATCATCTCAGCCCAGTGGCTGATCCAACCCACGGTCCGTGCCAAAGCAAAGATCACGGTGAACATAGACACAGGGATGCCTAGTGCAGACAACACGATGCCTGAGTAGAAGTCCACGTTTGGATACAGTTTACGCTCGATGAAGTAAGGGTCTTCAAGCGCAATTTTTTCCAAGGCCATGGCCAATTTGAACTTAGGATCGTCATGTAAACCCAGTTCATTCAATACTTCATGGCAGGTTTCACGCATGATTTTGGCACGTGGGTCCATGTTTTTGTATACACGGTGACCAAAGCCCATCAAGCGGTAACGACGCTCTTTCACGCCTTCCATGAACTCTTCTACATTGCTCACGTCGCCGATCTCGTCCAACATTTTCAATACTGCTTCGTTCGCACCACCGTGTGCAGGACCCCACAAACAAGCAATACCCGCAGCAATACAAGCAAATGGGTTGGCGCCAGAAGAGCCAGCCAAACGCACGGTAGAGGTAGAGGCATTTTGTTCATGGTCAGCATGCAAGATGAAGATGCGGTCAAGCGCACGAACCAATACTGGGTTTGGCACGTATTCTTCACATGGTGTAGCAAACATCATATGCAAGAAGTTGGCGGTGTAGGACAAATCATTTTTTGGATAATTGAACGGTGCACCGATTGAGTAGCGATAGCACATGGCCGCAATCGTTGGGATTTTAGAAATCATACGATTAATGGCAACGGTACGATGCTGTGGATTGTTGATGTCCAAGCTGTCTTGATAGAAGGCAGCCAAAGCACCCACCACACCCACCATCATAGACATAGGGTGAGCGTCACGACGGAAACCGCGGAAGAACCAAGTTAATTGTTCGTTCACCATGGTATGGTGACCAATCACGTGTTCAAACTCTTTCTTTTGTTCCGCCGTTGGCAATTCGCCATAAATCAACAAATAGCAAGTTTCAAGATAGTCGCTATGCTCAGCCAATTGCTCAATCGGATAACCGCGATAGTACAACTGACCTTTGTCGCCATCAATAAAGGTAATCTGAGACTCACAGCTTGCGGTAGACACAAAGCCAGGGTCAAAGGTAAACATACCGGTTTCTTTATTTAAAGCACGAATATCAACCACATCAGGGCCTAGGCTACCAGACAACACCGGTAACGATACTGGCTCTTGGCCTTCAACTGTTAAGGTAACGTTTTTTGACATGAACTTCTCCTTGTTATTATTACATTAGCTCGTCGCTTAAACCGCCCGCAGGCGGTTAATAAGCGGGAGCAACGCAGGATCTTCTGGTTCAGATTTGCCGTTCACAATGGATAAAAACTCTTGATCAGGTAAATCTAGTATTTGGCAAAATACTGCCAGCTCATCGTCGGTCAGCGCATCAAACTGCGTTGCCAAGAACTTATTCAGAACAATGTCTAGTTCCAACAAGCCTCGGCGCATGGCCACCCAACGAATGCGCCGTTTCGCCGCTTCGTCATATTGCGTCATACGGCACGCTTCAACATTATTTCTTTGATCTTGCCAATCGCACGGGTAGGATTCAAGTGTTTAGGACACACGTCTACACAGTTCATAATGGTGTGGCAACGGAACAAGCGGTATGGGTCATTTAGATCATCTAAACGCTCGTTGGTTCGGGTATCACGCGAATCCACGATGAAGCGGTAGGCGTTTAACAAACCAGACGGGCCCACAAACTTATCAGGGTTCCACCAGAATGAAGGACAGGCAGTTGAGCAACAGGCGCACAAAATGCACTCGTATAGCCCATCTAATTCTTTACGTTGTGCTTGGGTTTGTAAGCGTTCACGTTCAGGTGCTGGCTCATCGTTAACCACATAAGGTTTGATTGAGTGATATTGCTTGAAGAACTGAGCCATATCCACAATCAGGTCACGGATCACTGGCAGGCCAGGCAATGGACGCAATTGAATCGGTTGTTTCAAAGCACGAACGTCGGTCAAACAGGCTAGGCCGTTTTTACCGTTGATGTTCATGCCGTCAGAACCACAAATGCCTTCGCGGCAAGAGCGGCGGAACGCAAAGCTGTCGTCTTGGGCTTTAAGCTTCACCATCGCGTCTAATAATTTAACGTCGGTTGGCTCTAACTCTAGCTCATAGTCTTGCATGTAGGGCTTAGCGTCCACATCTGGGTTGTAGCGATATACTTGAAAACGAAATTTTTCCATGTCTGTTTCCCCTTCCTTAGTACACACGTTTTTGAGGTTTGATGTACTCAACGCTCAAAGGTTTAGTGTGTACAGGCTTGTACGATAAGGTACCGGTTTCTGGATAGTAGAACGTGTGTTTCATCCAGTTTGCGTCATCACGCTCAGGATGGTCATCAGAGGCGTGGGCGCCACGAGACTCTTTACGTGCTTCAGCAGACACTAAGGTTGCCACAGCCACTTCGATCAGGTTATCCACTTCCAAGGCTTCCATACGGGCAGTATTCCACACTTGGCTCTTGTCTTTGATTTCGGTCTTGGCCACGCGTTTAGCCAATGCTTTAATGCCTTCTACGCCTTCAGCCAACAAAGCATCAGTACGGAACACACCTGCGTGCGCTTGCACCATGCGTTGGATGTCGGTACGCACTTGGTCCACGTTTTCGCCATTGGTTTGGTTTTCCAAACGCTCTAAACGCGCCTTGGTCAACTCACCCGCATTAGCAGGCAATGGTTTGTGGTTTTCATGCGTGTTGATGTATTCAATCATGCTGTCGCCAGCTGATTTACCAAACACCACCAAGTCTAGCAATGAGTTCGTACCCAAGCGGTTGGCGCCGTGTACCGAAGCACAAGCACATTCACCCGCTGCGTAGAAACCATTAACCTTAGCTTCTAAATCGTCGCCTTTAGGGGCCACAACTTCGCCGTGGTAGTTGGTTGGAATACCGCCCATCATGTAATGACAGGTAGGCACTACAGGAATAGGATCAGTAATCGGATCCACGCCGGCAAACTTAATCGCGATTTCGCGAATGCCTGGCAGTTTTTCGATAATCTTATCGGCACCCAGATGGTCTAGCTTCAACAAAACATAGTCTTTGTTTTTACCGCAGCCGCGACCTTCGTGAATTTCCATCGCCATCGCGCGTGACACCACGTCACGAGAAGCCAAGTCTTTCACGGTTGGGGCATAACGCTCCATGAAGCGTTCGCCTTCACTGTTCAGCAAAATCCCGCCTTCGCCACGTACGCCTTCAGTAATCAACACGCCAGCACCGGCCACACCAGTTGGGTGGAATTGCCAGAATTCCATGTCTTCTAGCGGTACGCCAGCACGAGCGGCCATACCCAGGCCATCGCCGGTATTCATAAAGGCATTAGTAGATGAAGCGTAAATACGGCCTGCACCACCGGTGGCAAACAAAACGGCTTTAGCATGGAAAATAAAGGTTTCGCCCGTTTCCATTTCTAAAGCCGTCACGCCCACAACGTCACCGTCGTCGTCGCGGATTAAATCTAGCGCCATCCACTCCACAAAGAACTGGGTGTTGGCACGAACGTTTTGTTGATACAAGGTGTGTAGCATGGCATGACCAGTACGGTCAGCCACTGCACAAGCACGCTCAACCGCGCGCTTACCGTGTTCAGCGGTATGGCCGCCAAACGGACGTTGGTAAATCTTGCCGCTTTCAACGCGGTCAAAAGGCATACCCATGTGTTCTAGCTCAACCACGGCATCAGGCGCGCGGCGGCACATAAATTCAATAGCGTCTTGGTCACCTAGCCAGTCCGAACCTTTAACGGTGTCGTACATATGCCAATCCCAACGGTCTTCTTGAACGTTACCCAAAGAGGCAGAAATACCGCCCTGAGCCGCAACCGTATGAGAGCGCGTAGGAAACACTTTAGACAAAACAGCAGTTTTCAAGCCTGCTTTAGACAATTGCAAGGCAGCACGCAAACCTGCGCCACCACCACCGACAATCACGGCATCAAATCGACGAACAGGAAATGTCATTACAGCCCCCAAATCACTTTAACCGAGTAAACAAAACAGCCCACCAACCAAACAATTGTGGCGGTGTGCAAGAACAAGCGTAATGCTGCGCTTTGGAAGTAATCCATCCATAGGTCACGAATGCCCACCCATGCGTGCAACACCACCGCAATAAAGGTGACTTGCGTGAACACACGCACCCATGTTTGGGTGAAAAACGCCTGCCATGAAGTAAAGTCTTGCGGCATCGCCACCAAGAACAGCACCAGCAATACGGTGTAGATAATCATCAATACAGCCGTAATGCGTTGCATCAACCAATCGCGCAAACCATAATGGGCGCCTGTTAACTTACGATCTACCATAACCACGCTCCCAAAATAACGGTCAACGCCAAGCTGATCACCACAACTAATTTTGCAGTCATGCGTGCCGTTGGCAATTCCAAACCTTTGTGTGCATCAAGCAATAAGAAACGAATACCCGCGCAAAAGTGGTGCATATAGCCCCACAATAGGCCCAACAACGCGATTTTCACCAAAGGGTGAGCCACGAGTGCTTGGTAGCTAGCAAACTGTTCTTCTTGACTTAAAGTGCCCGCCAAAAGGTAGAGCACGAAAGGGAGCGCAACAAACAGCGCCACACCGCTGATGCGGTGCATGATTGAAATGATGCCTGGAATGGGCAAGTTCATTGCGAGCTTGGGCACATCCAGGTATACAGGTCTTTGTTTTTGCATTAGGATTCCTTACAAACCAAATAAAAACACCACCGAAAAAAATAAACTTTGCCGCAAATCAAAACATGACGATTAGATTTACTTTAAAGTCTAAGGCCATAATTTACTCCGATTGGCCTTTTTTGACTAGTTTCTCGCCTGATATCATTCAGCTTCTGTGCAGGAGCGTCAATTAAACACCCCTATCACTCAGATTCAGAAATTAAATGCAGGCTATAAAAATCAGTCAAAACCGTACGCTTACGCCATTCAATTGGTCGTTTTTGAACCGTTTCGCTTTTGCGGACCACCGTCAGCATCACGGCATTTGGCTCTTTCTTTAAAAGCAACGCTTCTTCTTTATTGATTGTAGACGTTAAAAACACTTCTTCTTTTACTTGCACACGTATCCCGTGTGCTTTTTGTAAACATTCATACAGCCCTGCGCTGTCCAACAAATCGCGCAGATTCAAACACTCTAAACCATCTAATGGTAGATAGGCCTCATCCAAAGCCACTACCTGAGCGCCGATGCGCCACAAAGACACAATGCGCCAAACCGGCTGTGAACGCTTTAAAGACAGCCCCTCAGCAATCAAGTCTAAGGCATGGGTTTTTTTGACGCTGAGAATTTCTTGTGCCGGCTGAGCATCCGCTCGGCGGCTGGCGCCATAAGCACGCAAAGCCAACCGTCCCCAATCGCTCATGGCTTTATGGACAAAAGTACCTACGCCCTGCTGCCGATACAACACCCCTTGCAGCACCAGATCGTTCATGGCCTTTCGAACCGTCCCCTGACTCACGCCTAATTCAGCCGCCAAATCCCACTCACTGGGAATGGCACGCAGTGGTCGATAGACACCAGCACCAATCTGCGCCTGAATATGGTCTATCACACTGACATAAAGTGGTCTTTTTTGGACGCTCGTAGCTTTCATAACACCATTTGTACCATGTTTGGCCATGACCTGTAAACTTAGTCTTATATAAGACCAATCTATACTCTTTTTAAAGTCATGCTCAATTAAGCCGACTTATCCACTTAACGGCATGGTTTTTTTTCTGTATGATTATCAAGTTCACAGTATAGACGTATCTAATGTGCACTGTCGTGTTCACACAACACCTTTATAAGCAGCCGGTGTCTGGCTTGGCATCCCAAGCCAATACGACAATGCTCCTTACAAGACGCCTTGTAAACAGGCAGTCGCTCCGGCGAGCCGTCACCCTGACTCTGAAATCATTGCGATGATTCCTGGATCACAGGTTACGCCCTCACCGACTCTGACTCAGTGGCATTTTGCCCACCTTCATATCAACTAGGAGATCGTTCACATGAAACAACCTGTTCGCGTAGCCGTAACTGGCGCTGCTGGTCAAATTGGTTATGCTTTATTGTTCCGTATTGCCAGCGGCGAAATGCTCGGCAAAGATCAACCCGTGATTCTACAGCTGTTGGATTTACCTCAAGCCCAAAACGCCGTTAAAGGCGTGATGATGGAACTACAAGACTGTGCGTTCCCATTATTGGCCGACATGTTCACCACCGACGATCCTGAAGTTGCTTTTAAAGACGCCGAAGTGGCCATCTTGGTTGGCTCACGCCCACGCTCTAAAGGCATGGAACGCGCCGATCTATTATTAGCCAACGCTGAAATCTTCACCGTTCAAGGCGCTGCCTTGAATAAAGTGGCCGATCGCAATGTAAAAGTATTGGTTGTGGGCAACCCAGCCAACACCAACGCCTACATCGCTATGAAGAGCGCCCCTGATTTGAACCCACGCAACTTCACCGCCATGCTGCGCCTAGACCACAACCGTGCCCTAAGCCAAATTGCCGATAAAGTGAATAAGCCAGTTAGCTCAATTGAAAAAGCGTTCGTATGGGGCAACCACAGCCCAACCATGTACGCCGACTACCGCTACGCCACCATCGATGGCGCCGCAGTCAAAGACATGATCAACGACCAAGTTTGGAATAAAGAAGTGTTCTTGCCAACCGTAGGCAAACGTGGCGCCGCCATTATTGAAGCGCGTGGCTTGTCTAGCGCCGCCTCTGCCGCTAACGCCGCCATCGACCACATCCATGATTGGGTATTGGGCACCAACGGCAAATGGGTGACCATGGGCATTCCTTCTAACGGCGAATACGGCATCCCTAAAGACATAATGTTCGGCTTCCCCGTGACTTGTGAAAACGGCGACTACAAAATCGTTGAAGGTTTAGAAATCGACGCGTTCAGCCAAGAACACATCGACATCACCCTGAACGAGCTAAAAGAAGAACAGGCTGGCGTGGCCCACCTGTTTAACTAAGCGTTAAGCCAAACAAAACACCCTTATGGTTAAACCATAAGGGTGTTTTTTTATACGATGCCATGATTTATCTACCGTCGCGTAGGGTGGGTAAAGCGTAGCCTACCCACCTCTTAACGTATTTATATTCATTTGCTACATTTAAACCCCGCGTGGGTCACGACCCACCCTACGCTTAAGGGCCTACGCTGTAGACGTAAATAAAGCATAGCGAACGATACGATCAAGCATGGTTGATTGACTCTTTGTAGCGTGCCTACCGTTTTGAATCAAAAAAAACCATGGATTATTGACCGTCGCGTAGGGTGGGTAAAGCGCAGCCTACCCACCACTCCTAACGTACTCAGGTGCCCACATTTAAAACCCGCGTGGGTCACGACCCACCCTACACTTAAGGGTCTACGCTGTAGACGTAAAAAAAGCATAAGGAACGATACGATAAACCATCTTTTTTGGTCAAGCATCTACTGTATTCACATCGAGGCATATTCATGCACAACCACCAGAGCCTCATCATCACTCTTTCAACACATACCGAGACTGCTGCACCGACCACACATAAGTCACTCGCTCCCCACCCTGGCGCAGCTGTAAGTCAAAAAAACCTTGAGTTTGCGTGGGCAGCATCACCACTCGCCACTGCGCCTCGTCAATATCGTGGGCCCTCGTGCCGTCTGCATGCCACTCGCCAGCAATGTCGGAGAATTCATACACCAGGCCATTGAACACATTCACCAACGCCCCACCCTGCACTCGATACAGTTCCAGATATTCGGCATAGGCACCGCCACCACTGTACCCAACCTGCAAGCCTGCCCGAACGCCTATCGCCACTTCATCAGCGCTGATTCTATAGGGCGCTAAATCGAGTTTATTGTAAGCATCAGGACGGCGCACCTCACCTTCAGGCCCCTCATGCGCCACGGCCGCTGGCCCGTCTAGCCGCGCCAGCGGCTTGATGACGCCCTCTATCATCTCAAAAACACCTATATAAAAACGATTGGGCACGCTCTCGCCACCGACATAGGCTGTCCCACAGGTGGTGTCACCCATCTTCTTGGCTTCGTTTGCATGACGCTGATCCGGCGCAAAACAGGCCGCCCCCACAAACAGCCCATCCCGCTGCCAGCGCTTAGCGCCTAGCGTGACCAAGGTCGCCTCAGACTCGGTTGGCGCCAGCCAGCTTAAAAAAGCCGATCGAGCCGATGCGCCCCAGGCCTCTGGCCATTCACCATAAGGTGCCGCACGCGCCACGCCGCCCATTTGTTCGGCGTAAAATGCCTGCCCCTCCGATGTTTGAATCACCGCCGGCACTTCAGATAAAGAACTTACCGTCTGGGCCTGAACCCCAATACTCACACACAATAGCCACCACCACGCACGCATATTGACTCCCTTAAACACACAACCATCCACATGAATCAAGCATAACCCCGTTCCACTCAAAGCAACAAGTATCACTCATCCATCGCCAACACATAAAAAAATCCCCGCCATCAAGGCGGGGATGTTTCAGACCAATCAAAAACTGATCAATCCAAATACTCAAAGCGCGCACGCTTAATATTGCACAGCATCTCGTAGGCAATACTGCCTGCCACTTCAGCCACTTCATTGGCGCTGATCAAATCACCAAACAGCTCCACTTCGCTGCCTATGCCCTGCTCTGGCGCCGAAAACTCAATAGTCATCATGTCCATCGACACCCGGCCAATCACTCGAGCACGCTTGCCGTCTATTGAAATAGGCGCATCGGTCGAGGCCAAACGTGGGTAGCCATCGGCATAGCCACAGGCCATTAAACCCACTCGTGTACTGGGTTCGGTGGTCACAAACAGGCCGCCATAACCCACGGGTGAACCAGCAGGCAACACCCGTTCACCAAACACCTTAGTGCTCAAGCGCATCACCGGCTTCAAGGCATACGGTTGATTAGGCATCGGCGATAGGCCATACAGCGCTAGGCCTGCGCGGCCCCAATCACGGTGGGCAGCTGGATGCGCCAAAATGGCAGCCGAATTGGCCATGCTTTCAGGCCCAGGTAAGGCAGAGCATACAGCATCAAATGCAGCAATTTGCGCCGCCGTCACGTCTAACTCAGGCTCATCAGAGCGGGCAAAGTGGGTCATTTTAACCACGTCAGCCACCTTTTTATGCGCCGACAGAATGCCGTGCGCGGTAGCATAATCCTCTGGGAAGAAGCCAGCGCGGTGCATGCCTGAATCCATTTTCAACCATACGGTTAAGGGATTCTGCCACTCATAAGCCAAAAAACCCTCTAGCTGTGCCTGATTTTGCACCACAGGCCATAGACCATGCGCATCAATCAACGCATATTCGCTGTTTTCAAACACGCCTTCTAGCAAGACGATGGGCTGGGTAATACCCGCCTCGCGCAGCTGCAAAGCCTCTTCAATCGCCGCCACCGCAAAGCCATCAGCTAAATCAGCCAAGGCCTGAGCACAGCGCACAGCGCCATGGCCATAAGCATTGGCCTTGAGCACCGCCAGCATTTTATTGCCGTGCATATTCTTTAAGATTTGGTAATTATCGCGAAGATTCTGTAGGCGAATCTGAGCCAATAAGGGACGCATATTTTTTCCTCTTGTTTGCCTATTTTATGAGGCGTACGTTACCGCCGTCTTTTTTAAGGCCCACCTGCCAAACAACACATGGGCTCGTTAAAAAGGCTGCTCAAACATCGAGGGCAGCCTTTTTTAGATGACAATCAGCAAGACTTACTTAAACGGCACAACCAATGATTCGCCGTTTTTCGCATAGCGCTGAATCGACAGATCACGCATGTCAATTTCAGGCTGCTTGCCGCTGATCAAGTCAGACATCGCTTTACCTGAACCTGGGCCCATAGTCCAACCCAGGGTACCGTGGCCAGTATTCAACGACATATTTTCAAATTTAGTGCCGCCCATAATCGGGGTACCGTCTGGCGTCATTGGACGCAAGCCTGTCCAGAATTCACCTTCAGCAGCCACGCCACCTTCAGGGAATAAATCGGTCACGCACATTTCTAAGGTCGCACGACGCTTAGGATTCAACGACAGATCAAAACCGCCCAATTCAGCCATACCGCCAACGCGAATACGGTCATCAAAACGGGTAATGGCAATCTTGTAGGTTTCATCCATCACGGTAGACACAGGCGCCATATCGCTATTGGTAATCGGTACAGTCAAAGAATACCCCTTCATTGGGTAAACCGGAATGGTGATTTCCAACTCTTTTAAGAAGGCGCGCGAGTAGCTGCCTAAAGCCACGACCACATGATCAGCAGTAAATTCTTTACCGTTGGCAACAACTGACTGAACGCGACGACCATCATGCTTCACGCGTTCAATGCTGTGGCCGTAATGGAATACCACGCCGGCTTCTTCACACATTTTGGCCAAATTGGTGGTGAACATTTGGCAATCGCCGGTTTCGTCTTCTGGCAGCTGCAAGCCACCCACAATTTTGTCTTGTACGCGCGCCAAAGCAGGCTCAGCAGCCACACAGCCGGCACGATCCAAAACATTAAACGGCACGCCCATCTCTTTGAGCACAGAAATGTCTTTGGCCATCGCATCCATTTGCTTTTGGCTACGGAATACCTGTAACGTGCCTTGTTGGCGGCCTTCATACTGGATACCAGTATCGCGACGCAGCTGCGCCAATACTTCACGGCTGTAATCTGACACGCGCACCATACGGCCTTTATTTTGATGGTAGGCTTTTTCGGTACAGTTCATCAGCATTTTCCACATCCACTGTAACTGAAAAGTGCTGCCGTCTAGGCGAATGGCCAAAGGCGCATGCTCTTCGAATAGCCACTTCATCGCTTTAAACGGTACGCCTGGCGCCGCCCAAGGAGAAGAATAACCAAAAGATACCTGACCGGCGTTGGCAAAGCTGGTTTCCAAAGCAGGGCCGGCTTCACGCTCCAACACCACTACTTCATGACCTTCTTGTGCTAAATACCAAGCGGTGGTCACACCCAAAACACCCGAACCTAAAATCACAACTTTCATACCGTCTCCTCTTGAGGGCCTTGCAAGGGTCATGGTCTTGCCCGCTTGTCTTTACGCCCGCACCGAATCTAAATAATGGTCTGTTTTTTAGGGTAAATACCCCATACAGTGAATAGGCAAAGTTTAAACGTTTTACACTGGTTTTTTCACCCAAAAATTGCTATTCTAAAAGGGGTTTTATCCTTTAAATGAATTAAATTCAGTGAAAGACATTATCTAAATGGACAAGATTGATCGCCGTATTCTGAATATCCTGCAACACAATGCCCGAATTTCCATGACGGAATTGGCAGAACATGTCGGTCTCTCCACCACGCCCATTACCGAACGCGTCAAAAAAATGGAGCGTGAAGGCGTGATTGAAGGCTATTTCACCCGCATCAATCCTCAAGCCATCGGCCAAGACCTACTGGTATTTGTGGAAATCAAACTGGCGTCTAAATCTGGGGATATTTTTGATGAGTTCCGTCGGGCCGTGATCAAGGTACCGGAAATCTTAGAGTGCCATTTGGTTTCTGGCGAATACGATTACCTAATCAAAGCGCGCCTCAACGATATGTCGGAATACCGCAATATGCTCGGCGCCATTTTGCTACAGCTACCGGCGGCACGTGAAAGCCGTAGCTATGTGGTAATGGAAGAAGTCAAAGAATCCATGACCCTTAATTTAGAGCAGTCGGGCCGTTCGCCTTCGGCAAAATAGGTATGCCTAGTCGGATCACCTCAGAAAAAGACAGCTCAGGCGTTAAATCATGCTGTAGCGCCCGCTCATTAATGTGGCCCAAGCCTTGCAGCGTCCGGTAGTCATAGCCCGGCACCAAACCGCCCAAATCATAAGTATACTCTGCAAAATAACCGGACAGCAGTAGGCGGTAATCCAGCGGCAGCGCTACGATTTTCTGGGCCAAATCATAAATGATGGTGGTGCAATTACTGGTTAAAGTATGGTAATAACGAGGCCGCGCCTCGATGTCGGCAGCAATCGCCACATATTCTTTAAACAACTCTTGTAAATCCTGCGGCGGCACATTTAAGCGATAAACGTAAACCTCTTCGCCCCGTGCATTGGTTCGGGTACGTACAATGTCCGCCTCAGTCGCCGCCACAACCACCACTTCAAATTGTTTAAAAAAGCCACCCAAAGCCGAAAACTGCTCATCGGCCTCTTTACGAATCTCAAACGAAAAAACCAAACGGCGCCCATCGGTAAACGCAAACGAAATCAGCGTATGGGCAATGGCAGGCCCCATCCAATACGACAATATCAGGTCGGCCGATTCAATTTGGCTGATCTGATATTGATGCGTCTCCCAACGCGGCGTGTAATCAGTCGTGCTGTGCCATTCAAAATTGCGCACATTACTTAAGGTCGCTACATCCCCCTCGATACGCGCACTCAGTAGATTGGCTACGTCGTCAGCCCACTGCCGATCATGCGAAGGCTGCAAAGTAAACCAAAACAGCAGCAGACCAGCCAGACCCACAAGGTAGGCGCGCCAACGCATGCTTAGCCAATCACTCAGCGCCCAAACAGCCAAACCCAGCCACGCCAGCAGCAACGGCAACCGCAACCGCAACCGCAACCACCATGATGGCACTTGATACCACAGCACGCCCACACCCCACAGCGCACTTAGCACCAACAATACTTGGCACATTATTCGCACGGCAACACGCATCAGCATTCCTTGAAAGACCGCAGGGATCACAAAACTGCAGATTAGCATAAGCCTGGCCCCATGCCCACGCCCCTGCTCGAGAGAAGCCCACCCAAACGGCAGGCAAAAAAAATGCGCACATCCAATCGGATATGCGCCAAGTCTACAAAGGAGAAATAGAGGAGAAACTGTTAAGAAGTCATTGCAACCTCTCAACGGTTCCCATTATGCCTATTTAGATTTCAGTCGTCAATGAAATTTTCGGAACAGGTGACAATTAAGCGAAAATTCCGAACATTTTAGGCCAAAACAAGGTTCAAAATAGGACAGTGCAACGCAGCATTTCATAAAAATACATACAAAACAATAAGTTAAATAAACAAAGAAAGCATCGTGCACAAATACAACACAAGCCAGAAATAGTCTCTTTTATACAACACAAAAAAAGGTAAATAAGAATAGAATCATTAAGAGAAATTGGTAATTAAGTTATTTCAATAGGTTATATAGAAATAGCGCCAAGACACAAAAAACAACACTGCCACTGGCCACGTGCTTTAGGCAAAAAAAACGCGCACATCCAAAAGGATATGCGCCAAGTCTACAAAGGAGAAATAGAGGAGAAACTTGTTAAGGAGTCATTGCAACCCCTCAACAGTGCCTATTATGCCCATTTAGATTTCAGTCGTCAATGAAATTTTCGATTTATTACAGAATTAAACATAAATCCGAACAATTTCGAGCAGCAAAATGAAAGGCTTTGTCAAAAACCACCGCCGATAAAAAATAATTTATTATTTATCAACCACTTAAAACAAAACCTCGGCCAACAGAAAAATGGACAATAAAAACCACACCTGCTTCACCACCTCTTACAGAGAAAACCCTGGCCATAACATTGAATAACGCCAACCAGCGCTGTGTATTTTCAACCCCAAAGCCTTCTATTGGTGCAGCATCGAAGGTAGGTTTGGTCTAAATAGGTCATGAAATGGTTTAACGATGGGCTTAACAGGCAAAAAAAATGCGCACATCCAATCGGATATGCGCCAAGTCTACAAAGGAGAAATAGAGGAGAAACTATCAAGTGGACTAGAGCCACCTGATGAAGATCATTATCTTCCATAAACGAACATATTGCAAGCTTTTTTTGATTTTATTTTTAAAAACACCGAAAAAAAACCCACATTTATTCGATTTTGAATTATTTCGAACGCAGAAACCCTAAAAATGCCAACACATATGAACATTTTTATATTTAAACCGAAAAACCAGCCCCCTTTTTTTATGCGATAATTGGGCTTATTTCTCATTCACTCTTTTATTCGGCGGATTGATTCATGTTTACATCGTTAACCCAGCACATCACAGACCCTCGACAATACCCAGCAACGCCTCCTGGCAATGAGCTCTTACGCCACGCCAGCATGATGTTGAACGCCACAAGCGCAGCTGACAAAAGCCTCAGCACCTCGGAACTGCAAGCAGCCATTAACCGCATGCTGTCGGAAGATCATTTCTTGGGCCTATCCGTTGCTCTGTCTATGGTGCCGAATCAAGCCACTTACCAAACCATCTGGCAAGCACTGAATAAAAGCTTAGTCCCCCAAAGCGAGCAACAAGTTCAATGGTTCGCCCTACCCATCATCGTGGTAGCAGGCACTCAACAAGAGGCTAACCTCAACCCACAAACACCAGTTGAGGCCATAAACGAATGTTTCAAGAGCCACGGCATCACAGCCCACACCGACGCCATCCATTGGCACCCTGAATTACTGTCGGCTACCAGCCTATCGGCCATTAAAGCCAGTCAATGGTATCAAGCTAAAGCAGATGCCAGCGCCGCCAAAAGCTTACTTGATGCCCTACCAGCAAGCGTACTCTATGCACCTCAAGGCCAATCGGTTGAGGTCGTATACGCCCTGGGCTATACCACCGACGCCAACGCGTTGCCATTAGGCAGCGCTCTGCGCCAAGCGGCCCTTCCTTTAATGCAAGTATTCAACGAACACTTCAAACAGGCCGGCTGTACCATTTTTGCGAACCCTTTACCGCCGTACCCTATTTTTAACGCCATGGTTGAAGGCGGCAAAATGCGCCTGCAAATGGCCTTAGACGTTTTTGCGGGCAACGCCATTCGGGCCGTACGTTTACAAAGTGGTCGTGTCGGCGTGGTCATTGCCCCACAAGAAGGCGGCAACCTCATGTTCACGTTTAACGCCACCGAAAGCACTTATGGTCTCCCCGAACAGGTTTTTGCTTGGCCGCTGTCGCCGCTAGACAATATGGAATTAATCTTACAAAACTTCTTAGAACTATTAGTAGAATGCCAGGTGGAACACGTGCGCCTGTGCCAAGACATCGTCCCCCTTGATGCAGCACTACCAACTTATGAGGGCGCATTAAAACTAACCAGCGTGAACCCATTGACCCAAGAAAAACGCTTGTCATGACGCCACAATCAAGCGCCATTTTATTTGTTTGTCTGGGCAATATTTGTCGCTCGCCTATGGCCGAGGGCGTAATGCGCCAGCTGATCGATGCAGCTGGCTTAAGCGCCCATATCAGCGTAGACAGTGCCGGCACCTCTGGCTGGCACGACGGAGAGCCAGAACATTTGGGCACCCGCGCGCAGCTCAAACAACACGGCATCAATCTATCTGAATTTAAAAGCCGTAAACTGCTGCCACAAGATCAGCAAACGTTTGACTACATTGTGGTCATGGACGACCAAAATGCCATCGACACTGTGGCTTGCTTTGGCAACGACCATAAAATCATCAAGTTAACCGACCTATGCCAGCGCTTTTCTGTTCCCGGCGTACCCGACCCTTGGTTTACCCATGATTTTGATGAAACCTATCAAATTATTTTAGATGGCTGCCAGCAACTGCTGTCTCTTATCCAAAATAAGCAGTTAGCACCATAAGCATAAAACCTGCCTATATTCCCCCCAAAAAAAGGACAATATAGGCTAGAATAGAAGCCCACAACACAGGCCAAACAATGGCCGTTTGCCAATTGATCCATCAGCAAAGGAATCTTTATGTTTTCGAAACAAGTAACGATAGACGCGTTTGATCCTGAATTAGCCCAAGCCATGGCGCAAGAAAAAGTCCGCCAAGAAGACCACGTTGAACTAATCGCTTCTGAAAACTATGTCAGCTATGCGGTTATGGAAGCTCAAGGCTCATACCTAACCAATAAATATGCTGAGGGCTACCCTGGCAAACGCTACTACGGTGGTTGTGAGTATGTTGACGTGGCCGAACAATTGGCCATTGACCGTTTGAAAGACCTATTTGGCGCCGCTTACGCCAACGTACAGCCTCATTCTGGCTCACAAGCCAACCAAGCCGTCTACGCTTCAGTATTGAAACCAGGCGACACCATCTTAGGCATGAGCTTGGCCCACGGTGGTCACTTGACCCACGGTGCGTCAGTAAACATTTCTGGCAAGCTATACAACGCCATCACCTACGGCCTAGACGAAAACGAAGTATTGAACTACGACGAAGTGGAAAAACTAGCCCTAGAACACAAGCCTAAAATGATTGTGGCCGGTGCTTCTGCCTACTCTTTGGTGATTGACTGGGCTCGCTTCCGTGAAATCGCAGACAAAGTAGGTGCCTACCTATTCGTAGACATGGCTCACTATGCTGGCCTAATCGCCGCAGGCGAATACCCGAACCCAGTGCCGTTTGCAGACTTTGTGACCAGCACCACCCACAAAACCCTACGTGGCCCTCGTGGTGGCATCATCTTGACGCGCTCAGAAGAGCACGCAAAAGCCTTGAACTCTGCGATCTTCCCATCGCTACAAGGTGGCCCATTGATGCACGTGATTGCCGCTAAAGCCGTTGCGTTCAAAGAAGCCGCTTCTGACGACTTTAAAGCCTACGCTAAACAGGTTAAGAAAAACGCCCAAGTATTGGCCGACACCTTAATCGAACGGGGCCTACGCATCATTTCTGGCCGTACCGACAGCCACTTGATGTTGGTTGACTTACAGCCTAAGAAAATCACCGGCAAGCTAGCGGAAGAAGTATTGGGTAAAGCCCACATCACCGTGAACAAAAACGCCATCCCTAACGACCCAGAAAAACCATTCGTGACTTCTGGCGTTCGCTTGGGCACCCCTGCGATCACGACTCGTGGCTTCAAGGAAGAAGAAACCCGTCAATTGGCTCATTTAATTGCCGACGTTTTGGAAAACCCAGAAGACCAAGCCACCATCGATCGCGTAGCGGCTGAGGTTCAAGCCTTGTGCAAAAAACTACCGGTATACGGCGCTTAATTTAAGCCTTATGATTGATTTAAAGCCCACTTCAGTGGGCTTTTTTGCATGTACAGCGCCGTAGTGTGGATACAGCGTAGCCTACCCACCGTTGCCAAAGCGTCTGCCGGTTCAAACCGAATCGATTACCCAAACCAAAAAAAGCCACCTAAAGGTGGCTTTTCATCACTGAATCTAAATACTTATTTTAATTTCGCCAATTGGGCATGAATTTTGCTGAGCTTGTCTTCGATTTCAGCCAACTGTTCGCGGTCTTTCGCCACCAAATGTGCCGGTGCCTTATCGGTGTAGCCAGGTTTGCCCAACTTCGCCTGCAACTTCTCAAGCTCTTTCACCAATTTGGCTTCTTCACGGCCCAAACGCGCCGTTTCCGCGGCCTTATCGATTTCCACCTTCAGCATCATGCGCGCGCCCGAACACACCGCCACAGGGGCGTCATCTTCTGGCAAAGTGCTCACTAAGGTCGCTTCGGTTAAGCGAGCCAATAACGCCAAGTAAGGCAGCATACTGCTGAATTCTTGCCCACCTTCAATGAACAACGGCGCTTTAACCGCAGGGCCTAAACCCATTTCACCGCGTAGGTTACGCACCGAGCCCACAAGATCTTTAAACAAAGTCATTTGCGCCATGCTCTCAGGGAACATAAAGCCTGGCTCCACTACTGGCCAAGGTGCCATCATCACGCTGTCGGTCACTTTCGCCTCAGCTGCAGGCGCCACGGTTTGCCATAGCTCTTCGGTAATGAACGGCATGATCGGATGGGTCAGGCGTAAAATGGTTTCCAGTACGTGCAGCAAAGTATGGCGGGTGGCGCGTGCCGCCGCCTCATCGCCGCTTTGCAGCTGTACCTTAGCCAGTTCAACATACCAGTCGCAGTATTCATTCCAGGCAAACTCATAAATCGCCTGAGCCGCCAAGTCAAAGCGATAGGTCTCCATCGCTTCGGTCACTTGGGCCACCGTGTTTTGTAAGCTATTTAGAATCCACTGATCCACAAAGCTGTATTGACGCTCAGCATCCTGATGGCCACAGTCTTTGTCTTCGACGTTCATCATCACAAAACGGGTCGCATTCCACAACTTATTACAGAAATTGCGGTAGCCTTCACAACGTTTAAAGTCAAAGTTAACAGAGCGGCCAAGGCTGGCGTAGCTGGCCATGGTAAAGCGTAGCGCATCCGTACCGTAAGCAGGAATGCCTTCAGGGAATTGCTTTTCCGTCTGCTTCACGATGGCTGGCGCGTGCTCTGGGCGGCGTAGGCCAGTGGTGCGTTTTACCAGTAGATCAGGCAAGGCCACGCCATCAATCAAGTCAACGGGGTCGATCACATTGCCCTCAGACTTAGACATTTTCTTGCCTTCGTGGTCGCGCACCATGCCGTGAATGTACACGTCGGTAAACGGCACTTTGCCGGTAAAGTGTTTGGTCATCATGATCATTCGGGCTACCCAGAAGAAAATGATTTCGTAACCCGTCACCAACACATTAGACGGCAAGAATGCGCGCAGCTCTGGTGATTCTTCTGGCCAGCCTAGGCTAGAGAACGGCACCATAGCCGAGCTAAACCAAGTGTCCAAAACGTCTTCTTCTTGACGCAGAACCACGCCTTCACCGGCCAAGGCCTGGGCTTCAGCGGCGGTTTTAGCCACATAGATTTTGCCTTCTTCATCGTACCAAGCAGGGATTTGATGGCCCCACCACAGCTGGCGAGAAATACACCAATCTTGAATATTATTCATCCATTGATTGTAGGTATTCACCCAGTTTTCAGGAATAAAACGCACTTCGCCATTCTCAACCACCGACATCGCTTTTTGCACCAGCGATTGCCCTGTTGCATCGCCTTCGGCAACTTCACTCATGGCCATAAACCACTGGTTGGTCAACATGGGCTCAATCACGGTGCCGGTACGGTCGCCGCGCGGTGACATGAGTTTATGTGCTTTCACCTCAACCAATAGGTCTTGCGCCTTAAGGTCGGCCACAATGGCCTTACGCGCCGCAAAACGATCTAAGCCAGCATAGGCTTCTGGCAGATCAATCGAACCCAAAGCCTTACCGTCAAAGGCACACACTTCGGCTTTAGCCAATACTTTGGCTTCCAAATCAAAAATATTGATGAGCTCAGTGCCGTGGCGCTTACCCACCTCATAGTCATTAAAATCGTGCGCAGGGGTAATCTTCACGCAACCCGTACCAAAGCCTGCCTCTACGTAATCATCGGTAATCACCGGAATTTCACGACCAGTCAACGGCAGTACCAAGGTTTTACCCACCAAGTGAGCGTAACGTTCGTCTTCTGCATTCACCGCAACCGCCACGTCGCCCAATAAGGTTTCGGGACGAGTCGTGGCAATTTCCACAAATTCGTCGCTGCCCACCACTGGGTAGCGGATGTGCCACATATGGCCATCCTCTTCCGTGCTTTCTACTTCCAAGTCCGATACGGCCGTGCCCAACACAGGGTCCCAGTTCACCAAACGCTTACCGCGGTAAATCAGACCTTCATTGTACAAGCGCACAAACACTTCCAAGACCACTTTAGAATGGTCTTCGCTCATGGTGAAGTATTCGTGTTCCCAATCGACTGAACAGCCGACGCGACGCATTTGTTCGGTAATGGTGCCGCCGGAAATGTCTTTCCACTCCCAGATCTTTTTCACAAAAGCTTCACGACCCATTTCATGGCGGTCAATGCCCTGCTCGCTCAACTGGCGCTCCACCACGATTTGGGTGGCAATGCCGGCGTGATCAGTACCAGGTACCCACAAGGTGTTGCAGCCCTTCATTCTGTGATAGCGAGTTAAGCCATCCATAATGGTCTGGTTAAAGGCGTGGCCCATGTGCAGCGTGCCGGTCACGTTAGGCGGCGGCAGCTGAATGCAAAACGGCGGGGCCGTTTCATCCATGCTGGGTTTAAAATAGCCGGCTTCAGACCAAGTCTGATACCACTTGTGTTCGATGTTCTTGGGTTCGTATTTAGCAGTGCTCATAAATATTCTTTAGTTTCGGCAAATGATGGCCATTATAACTGAAAAAGGCTTACGCATCTTGTGGTAAGCCTAGCTTTTTTAACTGATTCTAACAGCAACAATTCAATCTTCTGAAGGCAGCCGTCCAGATAAAAGACCAGACATTGGGTCTTCTTCGACGACGGGAACCTTATACGATTCGTCGGCCCAAGCACCTAAATCAATCAGGCGGCAGCGATCGCTACAAAACGGCCGAAAAGGGCTTGATTCGCCCCACTGAACCGATGTTTTACAGGTTGGGCAAGCCACGATTAATGGTTTTTCACTCACTTCACTCATCCCTTAAAATTGACAGGTCACCAGCTGGAAAGGCACATCCGTACTGGCCTGACGGCCACGCGCTTCCATCTTGGTGGCGTTTAAAAAACGCACGTGGGTCAAGTATTTATTGGCGGATACCTCAGGCACTACGCCTAGCTCTGACGTCATGATCACCCGCAGTAAATGCACACCCTTACCCACGCCAGACTGTTGGTAATTACCTTGTTTGGCCACGCAGTCGGTGGTGGTGCCTTTATTGCGTAAAATCCGTAACAACACCTTAACGGCTCTATCTGTGGGCACTAAAGAGGCTTGCCAACTGAGTAAGTCTTGACGCCGCTCGGCGGGTGCTAAATGCTGCCAAAAATAATACGACGGTAGATCAAACTGACAGGTTCCGCCCGGCACCGACATGCGCTGCTTGATGTTCATCAGCCATTCATTCTCGCGCAAATGCTGGGCAAATTTTTGATACACTTCCTGTAGCGCAGCCGACGTTTCAACCAGCTCGGCAATCGTCGCTTCTAAATCCAGCTCGCTACTGACGCCTTCGACCAGCTGCTGACTCATGATTTGGCGCTCACGCTCCATCGCCTGCAACATGTCTAATTTCAATTCGGCACGAGAAGCGCATTCCATCAGTTCGAACAGCGTTTGTAATGCGGTATGATGCGCCCATTCGGCGTCGCTATTAATGGCGCTGTGTAGCCGATCGAACAGATACTCCAAACGCAAAAAGGTGCGCACACGCTCAATGATCGGAAACTCAAAACAAACCATATGACGATCGCCTTTCTGCCTCAGGATACGGGATTTTAAAATAACGTTAAATAAAACTGGTGTAGTCGCGCCACTTCTTGCTCGAGATAGGCCAAATCAAATTCATTTTCAATGACCTCGGTGGCCACAGCCAAACGTTCACTTCGGCTTGCCTGTTGGGCCATAATGCGCAACACTTGATCGCGGCTAAAGCCATTGCGCGCCATTACCCGCTTAATTTGGGTTTCTTCGGCACAATCGACCACCAACACGCGCTGGCATAAGCTTAAATAGGTTTTTTTCTCTACCAATAGCGGCACGGACAGTATAGCGTATGTAGCGACCAATGAGGCATGTTGCAATGCTATTTTTTGTAAAATAAGCGGGTGCAAAATAGCTTCCAGCTGGATTTTAGCCTGCTCATTAGCAAACACCCGCTCGCGTAAAGCCGCACGATCCAACACGCCTGGGCGCGTAAAAACCGACGCACCAAACGCCTCGTGAATAAAGGGTAAGGCTTCACCACCGTCTTCAGTGAGCGAGCGCGACACCACATCGGCATCGATCACCGGCACGCCCAAAGCCGCAAAGCCGTCAGACACCTGAGTTTTTCCGCTGCCAATTCCCCCCGTCAAACCAACTAAGGGAACCGCAAGAGTTGATTGCTGCATACGCACTCACTTTTCATTCAATAAATAGGGCCCCACAACCATGTCAACCAGCCAGCCAAGGCCAAGCTTGGGCCAAACGGTATGGCACTACGGCCAAAACGCCCACTGGCCAAGGCCCATAATACGCCCAAACCCGCCGCTACGAACAGCACCCAAGGCAAAGCTGTCCAACCCAGCCAAGCGCCTAAGGCCGCAAACAGCTTAAAATCACCATAACCCATACCCTCTTGAGCGGTACAAAGCTTGAACAGCCACGCCACTAACCACAGCACAGCATAGCCCACCATCGCCCCCAATACGCCGGCGGCCAAGGCCGCCGCATCGCCCGCCACCAGATGAACCATTAAACCCAGCCACAATAAGGACAGGGTTAAAGCATCAGGCAACAGATGGGTGCGCGCATCAATCGTCGCTAACAGCAGCAACCACAGGCTCAAAGCCCAACCCCACACAGCCAGTACACTGACGCCCTGGCGCCACGCCACTAATCCAAAGGCCGTAGCGCTCAACAGGCCCAGGCATAAGCGCCCTAGCCGTACGCCTTTTTCTCGCGGCTGCGCCTGCGCCCATAAGCTGCCCCAACTAGGAGGTGGCTCAACCCTTAAACCCAGCTCTTGCTGCGCTGCCGCTTGCCAGGCATAGTGCAATCGGAGCGGCATCCATAGTGCCAATCGCCACAGCAGCGGCGACAGCAACGCGCCCAAACACACAGAACACGTCAACCACAGCACAGGGTGAGCTTGCCACCACACCAGCCAAGGCCAACCCGCTAATCCATTAACCAATCACGTCCCCAATATTAAATAACGGTAGATACAGTGCCAACAGCACCACACCAACGATCACGCCTAAACACAACAATAATAAAGGCTCAATCCACACCGACAGCAACGCCATCGACTGATCCACCTCTGCGCCATAATAGACGGCCGCTCGATGCAAGAGCTCATCCAGTGCCCCCGCCTCTTCGCCAGCCAAAATCAATTGTAACAATAGTTCAGGAAAGCACTCTGTTGTGCGCATGGCTTGATACAGGCTCTGCCCCTCAGACACGCTTTGGCGTACGGCCTGAGTGGCTAAATCATACACCAGGTGTTGGCTCACTTGGGCAACATTGGTCAACAAAGACAACAGCGGCAGGCCCGCAGCGTGCAGCATGGCAAACGTATGCGCCCAGCGCGTTAAAATGATTTTTTGCCGTAATGGTCCGAGAAACGGCAGTCGCAAGCCTTGCTGCGCCCACCACAGCGCCCAACCTCGATGACGCGCATAGAGCCGACGCCACCCCACCATCAACACAACAGGGCTTAACCAAATCAGCAGCGCATAATCCGCGGCCCACTCCACCAGCGCCAGCAGCCACAGCGTCATGAGCGGCAGCGCCACGCCCATACCCTCATACAGCGTGACAAAAGAAGGTAACACAAACACAATCAGTCCTAAAACCAACGCTCCAGCTAGGCTTAGGATCAAGGCTGGATAGGCTAAAGCCAAGCGCAACTGCCGTTGTAGCTGTTGTCGTTTGGTCAAGCTGTGTACCAAGTCTTCTAGCGCCTCATCCAAACGACCACTTAGCTCTCCAGCCGCCAATACGGCCACATACAGTCCACCAAACAGCGGCTGATACAGCGCCACCGCCTGCGTCAACGATCGCCCCTGTGCCACTTCTTGCTGAATCTGCTGTAATAATTGGCGCATCAGCGCTCCCGGCTGCGACGCCGCCAACAGCCCCAACACCTGTAACAACGGCAAACCGGCCTTTAATAAGGCCGCCAATTGCTGGCTAAACAGCAACACCTCAGCCGTCCCCATCGACCAGCTGAGCGGCCACCAACGACGCCGCAGCCACAGCAGCTGCCGCTGCGGCCCTGCTAATAAAGCTCGCGCGGCCGTCGCCGTCGTCGCCACCACCCAACCTTGCTGCTCAGGCTGCGGCAGGCTCAAATCCACCAGCCGATAGCGATACACCCACAGCCGTGGCTCAGGCCGAGGCGCCGTCATGACCCAATACCGACAAAAGTGCCACCAAAGAGGTTTCGCCCAACATGACTTTACGTCGTCCAGCGTCAGCCAACCGCATCACCTGCGCACCAGCAAGGTGTTGCGCCAATTGAGCGCTGCTGGCGTTGGCCAAGACGGCCTGCTGCATCGCCTCATTTAAAACCATGAGTTCAAAAATACCGATGCGCCCCTTATAACCTCGCCCCTGACACAGCGCACATCCCTTTGGTCCATATTCTTGCCATTGCCCTCTTGCCTCTTCTTCGCTAAAACCAAGCTGACGGCGTAATACAAATGATGTTCGGATCAACTCTTTACAGTCACATAGCTTAGGCACTAAACGCTGGGCCAACAACAGATGCACGGCGCTGGCCACATTAAAAGCACTGACCCCCATATTCAATAGGCGCGTCAGGCTCGCACACACATCATAGGTGTGTACGGTTGAAAAAACTTTATGGCCCGTTTGCGCTGCTTTAATGGCCACGTCTGCGGTTTCTAAATCACGAATCTCGCCCACCATCATCACATCTGGATCTTGCCGCAACAGTGCCCGTAAAACCGACGCAAAAGTTAAGCCTTGCTTGGCCTGAATACTGACCTGATTCACCCCGCTTAAGTGCATCTCTACAGGGTCTTCAACCGTTACAATATTCAGCTCCTCTTGATTTAAGGCCTGAAGGCAAGCATACAGCGTTACTGTCTTACCCACCCCCGTCGGTCCCGCCACCAAGATTAAACCGTGCGGTTGCAGCAGCGCCTGCTGAAGCTGAGTATACTGCTGCGGCAATAAGCCAAGCTGCGCCAAGGTCAACCGCGTCGTGCTCATGTCCAACAGCCGTAAGGCCACCTTCTCACCAAACACTGTCGGCACCGTACTGACCCGAAACGCCAGCATTCGCCCATCGCTGGCCTGCCAGCTCAACCGCCCGTCTTGCGGCTGGCGCTTAAGGGTAATGTCTAGCTGAGCCATAACTTTCAAGCGCGACACCAAAGCTGGCCAAGCCGCGGCTGGTAACTTAGCCAAAAGCCGCAACTGTCCATCTACCCGAATGCGCACGCGATGCAAGGCCTCGAAGCATTCAAAATGAATGTCGGAGGCCTCAAGCTGAATGGCGCGGGTAAACGCTTGCTGAATAAACTGCGCCACCGGACCATCCGCATGCCCGCTGTCTGTACTCAATAGCGGCAAGGCTTCGCTCACGGCCCAGGCCTGCAAAGCCCCTGTATCTTGCCCCTGCCATTCATCTAAAAGTCGGCGGAGCGCCTCAACCGAAGCAATGTACAATTTTACTCGCACCTGATATTGAAAAGCCCAGCGCTGCCAGATGGGCTGGGCTCCTGGATCGGCCACGGCCAAGCACAGCACACCATCTGCCATACTGAGCGGCATCAGCAAATGCTGACGCGCCAAAGCCAGCGGCACCAGCGTACAGGGTAAAGACTGTAGCGCCGTCTGGCTTAAATCAACCTGAGCCTCACCAAACATCGCTTCAAGGCCATTAGCCAAAGCTACGGCGGTCACCATACCGCTCTTGACACAGCCCTCTGCCAAAGTCACCTCATGCTGTTGAGCATAGGCCTTAACCGCCGCCACCTGCTCTAAGCTTAGATGTGCCTCTTCATGCAGCCACTTCAATACGCCCACCAGAGCGCTTGCTTCATCCACCATTGCCATACTGCCCCCAAGTTACTGCTTAGCCCCTAAACATACTTCGACTTTATTTTGTCTGAATACTTCTTAAATATACCAAAAGCATATAAAAAGAGATAGAAAAACCATTCGAGCAAGCAAAACCTCTTCACTCATCTCTCCACATCGTCCACAACCTGCCACAAACAAGCCAACCACCAAACGCAAAAAAGCCGACTTGCGTCGGCTTTAAGACAGGAACTTAACTTAGAACATGTGGCGCATGCCCAAGTTAACTGCCGTTTGTTGGGTTTTGGCCTCACTTGGGCCAAACTTCATCCAACCCACGTTCAACAAGGCCGTAGTGCGCTTAGATAAAGCGTAATCACCGCCTACAATCACTTGATCGTATTTGCTGTTGTCTGATTTATCACCTGTACTGACATTTTTCTCTTTAAAGCCGTGCGCATAGGTAACGCGCGGGGTAAGGTTACCCATGGTGTAAGAGCTAGTCACCACGACTTGATGAGAATCAACTGCCTTACCTTCTGGCAAGGCCTCTTCCGTAGCTAACTGAGTAGCTTTACCGAATGGGGTCACGCCTTTACCATACTCATAGCCCAAGCTGACGATTAAATTATTGGCGTTATAACCCGCCTCTACACGGTGAATCTGCATGGCCTTACGTTCACCATCTTTCATATAGCCCTGATTATTTAACATAAAGCCATATTTCGCATAAATACCCGCATTAGCGTATTTCAAGCCCAAGATGTATTTGGCTTTGTCGGTAAAAGGCTTACCATTTTCATCAAGGCCACTATTTGAACCACCGATTTCCTTATTCTCATTATCAGAACTAATATACTGTAATGCAGCTTCAAAGCCAGAGAAATTAGGCGAGTCGTAGCGAATGGCAGAACCATGACGCATGGTGTGGCGGTTATACATTTTCAAGCCGGTTGCCCAATCTAGGCCAGCATCGTATTCCCATGCATCGGTCTGACGCATGTCACTGTCAAAGTAGTTACGTAGATTACCGATACGCAAGGTACCGAAATCGCCAGTCAAGCCCACGAACGACTCGCGGTTGGACCAGCCGGTGGTGGTATTACCGGCCAAAGAGACAGTTTGCTCGACTTGCCAAATGGCCTTTAAGCCATTGCCCAAGTCTTCATTGCCTCTAAAGCCAATGCGCGAACCATAGTCACGCACGTTGGTGGTAGAGCCGTCTTTCGCACCAGCCAATTTCGTCTGTTTGTAATTCATGCCCCCCTTCATAATACCGTATAGGGTCACATCGGCCATGGCCGTGGCAGGCACAGTCAACGCCGCCAATATAAGCAGTTTCTTCATTAAACGTTCCTCAATGTAGTCAATCGTTTCAATCATTTTTTTAGGTTTTGGATATCACTTAAAACAACGGTGAATCGGCCAGGCACTTAAGATGATGCCCAGCTGAATGTTGAATTTAATGGACTTGCGCACAGAACTCAACAAATCACCCCTATCTTTATAGGGGTTTAGCCCAAAAACAACATTATTCTTTTTTTTCGATCCGATTAAATACTAAACGCCAATAATTATATTGCCACAATAGCTTGTGCTAGACTGAATACTCTACAGATCACCAAAACCTCACATTTAAATACCGACGAATCCGCCCTAGAAAAAATATTATAAAATCACTCACATTTTAGTCATTCCTTTTTTTCCGAGAAAAAGCGTTGACACAAAAAACAAAATCATCATATTCAGCCCTACAGCCCAATCCACAGCGCCTCGCGCCGCTCAACGCCATAAAAAAGCCGACCTTAGTCGGCTGATCTCACGGTAGTAAAGCTTAGAACAAATGGCGCATACCCAAGGTCAACGCGGTTTGCTGGGTTCGATCATCGCGCTCACCAAACTTAATCCAGCCAGCACTCATCAGCGCGGCGGTACGCTTAGATAAATCGTAGGTACCGCTCACCACCACTTGATCATATTGGCTGTCGTTAAGCTTCTCGCCCGTTCCGGTGTGTTTTTCTTTAAACCCGTGCGCATAGCTGAGCGTCGGGGTGAATTGGCCCATTTTATACGCCCCGGTCAGCACCACCTGATGCGACGTGACTGCCCGCTCTCCCGTCCATTTCTTATCGGCAAACTGGGTGTCGTCACCGTATGATGCCACGCCCTTGCCATACTCATAGCCAAGGCCCAAGAAGGCCGTACCATCGTGATAACCAGTTTCGATACGGTGAATTTGTGCGGCCTTAACCTGGTCTCCATCTTGATAGCCATTATTGTCATAAATCAGCGCATATTTCGCATATAGTGCAGCATGGGTGTACTTCAAGCCCAAAACGTATTTAGCCTTATCGCGATTGCCTACTTCATTATGGCCAGCCGTCTCATTATTCTCACTGTCGGAGGCCACATACTGCAATGAGCCCTCAAACCCTGAAATCTTGGGCGAGTCATAGCGGATGGATGAACCAAAGCGAATGGTGTGCCGATTATACATTTTAAGGCCGCCTGCCCAATCGCCAACGCTGTCATAATCACGAGGGTCACTGTTACGCATATCGCTGTCGAAGTAGCTGCGTAGCGTACCCATGCGTACGGTACCCAAATCACCTTTTAGGCCAATGAATGTTTCACGGTTAGACCAACCGGTATTGGTGTTGCCTGTCAATGACACGCTTTGCTCTACTTGCCAAATCGCCTTCAGGCCATTGCCTAAGTTTTCCTCTCCCCTAAAGCCAATGCGCGAAATATAGTCGCGCACATTCGTCGTCGACCCATTTTGCTCACCGTTACGCTTGGTTTTTTTATAGTCAAGACCGCCCTTAAGCAAACCATACATCGTTACATCGGCCATGGCTGCTGTGGGCACGGCCAATAAGGCACAACACAATAGCTTCTTCATTAGGTATTCCTCCATGTCTTCAATTTAGAATAATCTTTAAACTCATGATTCACGCGTATCCAGCAGTGAATTGACTCGGCCAAGCGCCAGCTTCGCGACCAGCCGAGCGATGAATTTAATGGCCTTAGATTAAAAAATCAAACACACCCCTTTGAATTTACTGATCATTTCACCCAAAAGACACAGATTTAAGATTTTTTTCATTGATCAAGACTTAAAGCACCCTCAGTTAATGGCGCCCAATTAGGCACATACGGCCAATGACGCCAGAGGAAGGCCTGAGCAAACAGTAAAACACCTCGGCAAGCCCATTTTAAAAAATATTCTAAAATAATGAAAAAAACTCAATATTATTTTATATACAAAATACTTATTGACATACAAAACAAAATGCGGGTTTGGCTTTTTAAACCCTAAATAAACCTTGAAACGCTCTAAATAAAAAAATAGCCGCCTAATTTTATAGGGGCTATTTAAAATCACGGGCACAAAAAAGCCGGCAAAAGCCGGCTTTTTATAAGACTATTCTAGATAACTAGATTAGAATTTGTGACGTAGGCCAACAGAACCAGCAGTTTGTTCGATTTTGCCTTCGCCTTTACCGATACGCAACCAGCCAGCAGATACCAAAGCGGTAGTGCGTTTGCTTAGAGCGTAGTCAGCACCGATGATAACTTGGTCGTATTTGCTGTTGTCGTTTTTCACGCTATCAGCAGCTTTTTTCTCTTTAAAGCCGTGAGCGTAAGACATTTTAGGAGTTAGGTTACCCATAGTGTAGGCACCAGTAACCGCAACTTGGTGAGATTTAACAGCTTCGCCACCGTTTACAGTTGCAGGAGCATCAACATCAACTTCTTCCAAGAAAGCATCGCGGAAAGATTGAACGCCTTTACCGTATTCGTAGCCAACAGCTACCAATAGGTTGTTAGCATCGTAACCACCCTCTACACGGTGAATTTGAGTGTCTTTACGATCACCGTTTTGGATGTAACCAGCTTTATCCAAAGAGAATGCGTATTTAGCAAAGTAAGGACCGTAGTTGTAGCCTAGACCAACGCCGTATACTGCTGCATCTTTTTGTTTAGCAACGTTCATGCCACCGTTTTCAGGGGTTTTATGACCATCAACATTAGCGCGGTCGTCTGAGTTAGTGTATTGCAATGAACCGTAGAAACCAGCAAATTCTGGAGAATCGTAACGGATAGATTGACCGTAGCGGTTATTGTTGTTGTTAAACAAAGCTAGACCTAGAGCAGGAGAGTTGTCGCTGTATTCCCACTGGTCAGTAGTTTCCATGTCGCTCTTAGCAAAGTTGTCTAAGTTACCAACACGAACTTTACCGAAGCCACCTTCTAAACCAACGAAAGTTTCGCGGTTAGACCAACCTTTAGTGCCAGTGCTACCAGCCAAAGATACTGACTGTTCTACTTGCCAAATAGCTTTCAAGCCATTGCCTAGGTCTTCAAAACCTTTGAAACCAATGCGTGAACCGTAGTCGCCAACGTTGGTAGTAGTACCTTCTTTGTTGCTAGCAACTTTAGTTTGTTTGAAGTCTACACCGCCTTTTAATTGGCCGTATAGGGTAACGTCTGCCATAGCAGCTACTGGTAGTGATACCAATGCTAAAGCGATCAGAGTTTTTTTCATCGCTGTATTCCTTTTTAGTCAGTCAAAATAAACTTTGGGTTAGTCAAACCAACCTGTAAGTCTTAATGGTTAACCGCTGATAACCAGCGATTGCTGTAGTTAAATATAAATCGTTCGTTGTAAAAATACAAAACCTAATCACATCAAGTGGCCAAGACTTTGCGAGAAATACAACAAATCCCACACAAAACGAATTATAACACAACAAAATCAATAAGTTAAATTTAGTGGCAAAAAACACACACTTTTAGCCGTTTTTGCAAAAGTGTTGCATATTTGGCAACACATTCACGTCTTCAAGGTGGATTTTGCCCATCTTTCATGTTTATGCATACAACAAAAACCACACTTTTACTGACTGTGACCACTTTACCACGGCGCTGCTTGCCCAACGCTCAAACAAAAATTACAATGGCATTTTAATGGCTTAATCCTGACCAATCTTTTAACATAAACGACGCTCAGCGACAGGATGACCATCATGTTTGACGCCTTATTACGCCGCTCACTCCTCTTCTATCTTTTATTCAGCCTCCCGCTTTGGGCCAACGTCAACATCAACCTCGCCAGCGAAACGGAATTAAGCAGCCTCAGCGGCATAGGCCCAGCTAAGGCACAGGCCATTGTGGCGCACCGACTACAGTACGGCGCCTTTACACGCATTGAAGACATTCAGAAGGTTAAAGGCATCGGCCCAGTTCTGTTTCAGCGCATTAAAGATGACATCAACGTCAACGCCCAAACGCCTAATCTCCCGCGCGTACTGCGCGGTACTCAGCCACAGCCAGCCTTAAAAAAAATTACCCCCATAGGCTAAGCTCAATGGGGGTAGGGTTTCAGGCTAAAGACAAATCAACGACCGTCTTTAAGGAGCTCGCTGGTGACGCGCTGCAAGAACAATAAGCGCGCGGGTTTAACCTTGTCGGCCTCGACAGCGGCTTTGATGGCGCAGCCAGGCTCTTGCCTGTGGCTACAGTTATGGAATCGGCATTGGCCAACGTAGGGCGCCATGTCTGGGAAATAGTGAATCAGCTGAGTGGCCTCTAAATGGTGTAGTCCAAATTCTTGCAGCCCAGGCGAATCTATTAAATAAGTATCTTCTGCTAGCTCAAAAAGCTCGGCGTGAGTCGTCGTGTGCTTACCCGAATCCAAAGCCGCGGAAATATCCCCCACTCTGGCCATGTCTTCTTTTAACAAGGCATTGGTTAAGGTGGACTTCCCCATACCCGATTGACCCAAGAAAATATTGGTCTCACCCGCCAATAGCGGCCGCAGCGGCTCCACATCGTCTAAAGCGCTCAGTACAAACACCGGATAACCTAGGGCCTCATAAAAACCAAGCCTAGTGCGCCAAGCGTCTGTTTCAGGCAAGTCGGCCTTATTCAATAAGATGACTACTTTAATGTGTGCGGCCTCACCAGCCAATAGCGCGCGCTGCAACAATGTTTCGCTCGGCGTGGGTACGGCGGCCAACACCACGATCAGCTGCGTGACGTTGGCGGCGATCACTTTGGTACGAAACGCATCTTGCCGATACAGCAAACTTTGACGCGGCTGATAGCCTTCAATCACCGCTTGATGATCGTTAATCAGGGTGATGTCCACAAAATCACCGCAGGCATAGTCCACCCGCTTACCGCGGGTAGTGGCGTCGATGAGGGTTTCATCCGGCAGCCTCACTACGTAGCGGCGGCCATAACTTTTGATGATTTGTGCATCACGCATGATGTTGTTCCTTTTCGGTCGCCAATGCTTCAATGGCCTTGATTCTGAGTTCGGCTCGGGGATGGCTATCATAAAACCAAGCGTATAAGGGGTCGGGGGTTAGGGTACTGGCATTACGCTTATATAAGGTGACCAAAGCGCTGATCAAATGCTCAGGCTGACTATGGGCACAGGCAAATGCATCTGCCTCATACTCATCACGTCGTGAAAACATAAAGCCGATCGGGCTGAACACAAAGGTAAACAACGGCAACACCAGCGTAAACAACAGCAATGCCATCGCGTGTGACGCAAAGTTAACCTCCACGCCTAAACCAGCATAAAAGCCGCTTTGCTGCATCACTGCATGCAAGAGGCCTAAGGCGATCAGGGTAAAGCCCATACGCCGAACCATGCCTTTTTGAACGTGCTTTTTCTTAAAGTGACCTAATTCGTGGGCCAAGACCGCCACAATCTCGTCGGTGCTGAGCTGGTTAATTAAGGTATCAAACAACACAATTCGCTTATGCTTACCCATGCCTGAAAAATAAGCATTGCCGTGGCTAGAGCGCTTAGACCCATCCATAACGTACAGGCCTTGGCTGTCAAAACCCGTTTGATCCAGCAAGTCTAATACCGCTGTTTTCAGCTCGCCTTCGGGCAAGGGTTCAAAGCGATTAAACCGTGGTGCGATCACGGTGGGGAAAAACCATTGAATGAATAAGGTGAAGCCAACCGTCGCTGCCCACGCCCACAGCCACCACAGGCCGCCGGCCACACCCATAAACCATAAGACCAACCACACAAACGGCAGGCCAATCACCGCCAGAAAGGCTAAACCCTTAAACTGATCGGCAATAAACAACCCAAGGCTGCTCTGGTTAAAGCCAAAATCACTTTCTAATTTAAATTGGCGGTAATATATTAAAGGCCAGCTTAAAACAAAGCTAACCAATATATAGGCACAGATCAGCAGCAAGCCTTGGGTTAAGGGGCCGTCGCTGACGGCCATACTCAAAACGGCCAGCCAGTTAAAGCCGCCGCCCAAGGTCAGTAACAATAGGACAAAGCCATCGAAAATAATCTGATAGCGTGCCAAGCGCTGCTTTGCCAGCGTATAATCAGCAGCAGCTTGATGCTCGCTTAGGCTAATAGCCTGTTGAAATCGACGCGGCACCTGTTGATCATGCTTTAATACATGACGGCTTTGGCGCACAGACAAAAACACCTTGAGTGCAGTACTCAAAATGAAAAACGCCATAAATAGGGCTTGAACCGTTTCTTGCTGCATGAAAGACATAGTGCATCATTCCTACTTTTTAATATAAAACAGCAGGCCTCAAGCCTGCTTTAGCAGACTATTTTGAATGGGTGACCAAGACAATGCAAGACAAAAATAATTTAGTTTGGCTAGACATGGAAATGACTGGCCTAAATCCGGACAGCGACAAAATCATTGAAGTCGCCATGATCGTCACCGATCAAAACCTAAACACCCTCGCACAATCTGAGGTGTACGCCATCCACCAAAGCGATGATGTATTAAATGGTATGGACGAATGGAACACCAGCACCCATGGCCGCACCGGCCTAACCGAGCGTGTCAAAGCCTCAACGCTGAACGAAGCCGACGTAGAAGCCGCCCTTCTGGCCTTTATGCAAACATGGGTGCCAGAAAAAACCACGCCTATGTGCGGCAACACCATTCATCAAGACCGCCGCTTTATGGCGCGCTCTATGCCTACCTTAGAAGCCTACTTTCACTACCGCAACCTCGATGTTTCTACTTTAAAAGAGCTGGCCCGTCGCTGGCGCCCAGAAATCGCTAAAGGCGTGATCAAGCGTGGCGCCCATCAGGCCTTAGATGATATTTTAGAATCAATCGAAGAAATGAAATACTATCGCGATCATTTCTTAAAGCTAGATTAAGCACTATTTGATTTTCGAACCGCTCGTTAAAAAGTGAACCGTATGCAATTCGACCCCATTAATCACTCCGCCATTTGGGCCCAGCTACACCAGCACCAGCGCGCCACGCGCTACGTCCACATGCGTGACTTATTCGAACAAGACCCTCAGCGCTTTGCCCACATGCACCTAGCGCTTGACGGCCTACTGCTCGACTACAGTAAAAATCGGCTGACTGAACACACGCTGGGCCTATTGGTGGCTCTGGCCAAAGAGGCTGATTTAGGCGAGTGGATGCAGCGTATGCGTAGCGGTGACAAGATCAACCTGAGCGAAAATCGGGCTGTTTTACACACGGCTTTACGCGCCGAGGCCGATGCCCACATAGCAGTAGACGGCATCAACGTGGTGCCGAAGGTACATGCCGCCTTACAGCAAGCGTTGGCCTTCGCTGAACGCATTCGCTCTGGCGATCATCAAGGCTTCACCGGCAAAGCCATCAAAGAAGTCGTCAACATCGGCATTGGTGGCTCTGACCTCGGCCCCTATATGGTGACCCAAGCCCTAAAGCCGTATCAGCAAGTGGGCCTGGGCGTGCACTTTGTGGCCAACGTGGACGCTGCGGACTTAATGCAAACCGTGGCCGGCTTTAACCCCGAGACCACCCTCTTCATCATCGCTAGCAAATCGTTCACCACGCCCGAAACTTTACTCAATGCCGAAGCAGCCAAGACGTGGTTCTTGGCCAACGGCGGTCATCAGGCAGCCATGGCCCAACACTTTGTCGCCGTTTCTAATAATATAGAAGCCGCCCAAGCCTTTGGCATCGTGCCCGAGCATGTGTTTGCCATGTTTGACTGGGTGGGTGGGCGCTATTCGTCATGGTCGACCATTGGCCTACCCATCATGTGCGCCATTGGCCAAGCCAACTTTCTAGACTTTTTAGCGGGCGGGCGCGCCATGGACGAGCATTTCTTTAACGCCCCCCTACGCCACAATATGCCGGTACTCATGGGGCTCATCGGCCTGTGGTATAACACCTTTTATGGCGCTCATAGCCACGCCATCATTCCCTACGACCATTGCCTAAAACGCCTGCCTGCTCACATTCAGCAGCTAGACATGGAAAGCAATGGCAAACAAACCGGCCGCATGGGCGAGCGCCTCGACTTTGACACTGGCCCTATTATTTGGGGCGAGGAAGGGGTGAACTGCCAACACGCCTTCTTCCAGCTTTTACACCAAGGCTCACGCCTCGTGCCCAGTGATTTCATCATCCCGATGAACAGCCACTATGCCGGCAAACGCCATCACAAGATGCTGGTGGCCAACGCTTTCGCCCAAACCCGAGCGTTAATGCAGGGTAAAAATGAAGCGGAAGTGTACCAAGAGCTACAACACCTTTCGGGCATCGAACAAGACCAGCTGGCACCGCAAAAATTCTTCCCCGGCAACCAGCCATCAAACACCCTACTCATAGATAAGCTCACGCCCTTTAGCATGGGCCAGCTCTTAGCCCTATATGAACACAAAGTATTTGTGCAAGGCGTGATCTGGGGGATTAATTCTTTTGACCAATGGGGCGTCGAATACGGCAAGGTATTGGCCAACAGCATTGAGCCAACCTTAAGCAACGCCGAGGCCACTGCCTATGACGGCTCTACCAATGGTTTAATCGATTACTTTAGGCGTACTCATCATGAAGCATGACGTTCTCCTCCTTTTAACTGAACAGCTCCGCCAGCATCATTACACCGTGACCTGCGCCGAATCGTGCACCGGCGGCCTGCTTGCTGCGGCCCTAACCGACTACGCTGGCAGCTCTGCCTGGTTCAATATGGGCTTCACCACTTACAGCAATGAGGCCAAGCAGCAGCTTTTAGGCGTCAGCTCCGACACGCTACGCGATCACGGCGCAGTCAGCGCCGCCACGGTCATGGAAATGGCAACTGGGGCGCTGGCCGCTGCTCAGGCCGATTTCGCCCTCAGCGTTTCCGGCATTGCTGGCCCTGGCGGCGGCAGTGAAGCCAAACCTGTTGGCACGGTATGGTTTGGCCTGGCTCAAGCCTGCCCCGCACACCAAACCCTTCCCTCGCAAGCCCGCACCCATGTATTCAGCGGCACCCGCACCCAAATTCGGGCGCAGGCCGTCGACTTTGCCATCGGCTGGCTATTAGATACGCTGAACACCATGCACAATCCGTGAGGATAGCCACAAGGATAAGCTGTGCATAAGCCATCTAGCTGATTGATTTAACATCGCTATTTCAACCTGCTTATTTTTTAGGCAAATCCGTCATTATTCTGTTTGTCACGATGCCATAAGCACCGCTATAGCCTCATAACGAATAAAAACCTAACTACCCCCGTTTAACGTGCATTAAGCTGTGGATAAACTGTCCACAACCAGACAAACGCCTTGTTCTCAAGGCGTTTTCTAAATCCGCTTAATTTTTAAGCAAACTCCCCCTAGTCCCAATCAAAGCAATGGCATCACTTGCTTACTTTCTGGATTACCTTATACTTTGCCCCACACACACCGCCCGTTTGGCGTACGCTGACGCTGTTTCATGGCGCGCCAGCACAGGCATCCAACACACCCTCTCATTCGGCAACGCTTGAATGATTATTGTGGAGAATCTCAAAATGACCGTAAAATTCAGTCAACGCATTTTTAATAAAGTCCAGCCGCTCTGGGATGCCTACCTCGAGCATCCTTTCGTTAAAGGCATTGGCGACGGCACTTTAGCGCATGAAAAATTCAAACATTATCTGGAACAAGACTACGTCTACCTTATCGAGTATTCAAAATTATTTTCATTGGGCGCCACTCAGGCCAACGATTTAGACACCAAAACCCTGTTCGCCAATCTGCTACACGGCACGCTGAATTTCGAAATGGATTTACATCGCCAATACGCAGCTCAGTTCGGCATCAGCGCACAGAAGCTAGCGGCCACTCAGCCGGCGGCCACCACCGTAGCCTACACCAGCTATATGCTGAACAAAGCCCAAAACGGCCTGCCTTATACTTTGGCCGCGGTTTTGTGCTGTGCTTGGAGCTACAACTATATTGGCTTGGCTTTGGCACAAATCCCTGGCGCCTCTGCACATGAATTTTACGGCCAATGGGTGCAGACCTATTCTTCACCAGAATTTACCGCTCTGGCGCAGCAATGCATCGACTTGATTGATGAAGTGGCTGGCGAAATGCCAGCAAGCGTACAGGCAGAGCTAGAAGACATTGTGGTGTACACCAGCTATTTTGAACACATGTTCTGGGACATGGGTGAGACTTTAGCCATGTGGCCAATCAAAACCTTAAACGAATACTAAATTAACTTAGGTTTTATCCATACAAAACGGTGCCCACAGGCACCGTTTTTGATTGTAATGTCCTAGGCCTTATCGCAGGAAAACCCAGTTCATTAAGCCATACAAGGGCAGCAACACTGCCAAGGCAATCAAGAAATAACCAAAAAAGGACGGCATGGCGTAACCGCGCTCTTCAGCCATGGTTTTAACCATAAAGTTAGGCGCATTGCCAATATACGTCAGCGGCCCAGTAAACACCGTACCCATGGAAATCGCTAACAGCGTTTGCGCCAGCGGCCCCATCAAGAGTTGGGCATCGCCCGACGCCATATTAAAGAACACCAAATAGGTTGGGGCATTATCTAACCCAGCTGACAGCGCGGTAGTGACCCAAAAATACATCACGTTATTAGGTGAGCCGTCGGCATAATGCGCTAGGTCATGAATGGCACTAAAGGCACCAGCAGAGCCTGCTTTTAACATCACGATCACGGGCGTAATGGTGATAAAGATCCCCAAGAAGAGTTTCGCCACTTCTTTCATGGGTGCCCAGGTAAAGTCATTGCCGCCACGCACCTGCTTGGGCGTGATCATGAGGGAGACCAGTGTCACCAAAACAAACACGCCGTCTCGGATTAACCCTTCAATGGGTACTGAGGTGCCAAAAATAACGTAGTGCACATTGGGGTGCCAAAAACCCGACACCAAAATGGCCGCAATCACCACCAACAATAAAATAAAGTTTACTTTACCAAACAACACGAAGCTTAGCTTACTCGTCGGCTTAGTCTCTAAGCCTTCTTTATGAAAGTAATAAGTATCCAAAGCATAAAACAGCAGCAGCAAAATGCTCGACATCATCAGCACTGGCCACAGCATGTAACGCATCGTCCAAAAGAAATCAACGCCGCTCAAAAAGCCCAAGAATAAAGGTGGGTCACCCAGCGGCGTGAGGCCGCCGCCAATATTGGCCACTAAAAAGATAAAAAAGATCACTACATGGGTTTTATGACGCCGATTTTGGTTGGCGGCCAACAGCGGGCGAATCAACAGCATGGCAGCGCCCGTGGTGCCCATAAAAGAAGCCAGGAGCGTTCCTAAAGCCAACAGGCTAAGGTTAAACTTGGGCGTAGCAACAAAATCACCGGCCACCAAAATACCGCCCGAAACCGTGTATAGCACCACTAACAGCAAGATGAACGGCAAATACTCCGAGAACAAAGCATGACTCATTACCTCAACCCCGGCATAAGCCCCATAAGCGCTCATCAATGGCAGCAAAAAGGCCAGACTCCAAAAAGCCGTGACTTTGCCAAAATGTCGATGCCAGAACTTGGGGGCAAATAAAGGGAAGGTTGCGACCGACAAGATCGTACCCAAAAACGGCAACCCCCACCACATGGATAATGTGGTGCCATCGAGGCTAACGGCTTGGGCACTAAGCGGCAACAACGATAGGCATAACAACGCCAGAGTCTTGTGCATGTGTGCTCCTGAATGATTGAGTTCACCCTAATGAGCCACATGCCACCGCCTCAATGTTTCAGGCCATCCTACATGGTCAAACGGACAGGTTGATGATTCGCGCGAACACGCACCTCACAAAAATGAACGAAAACAAAAGATATCGCCTTTTGGCGACTTTTAATGAAATATAAAGAACTATATCAGATAATAATACTAATTACAGCCCTACTTCAACTCGCATTTTGCTGCGCACACGCAACCAAACCGCTGATTCATTCAAAAAAATCAAACCACTTTAAACATATCATTTTGTTTTTATTATAAAAAATAACAAACCAACATTCGCAAGCCATAAAAAATCCGTAAAATCTGAGACTTAGATTTTACGGACCTTTACATCCTCAAAGCAGACCCACGAATAAGCCTCAGGCTAACCGCCACAGCCACCGCAGCATGAACCTGTATGTCCTTCCTCTTCGGTCACGGGATAAATCTGGCTCATTTCCTGCAATACAGCGCCATCCTTCACCCATGCGAATACCGACGTCACCTTCTGGCCTGCATCAGACAGCACCTGTACGACACGCAAAGCCTCTGCGGCCGATTGAGGCTCATCAGTCTCTGTCGGCGCCTGCCCAGCACGAACACGCACCCAGACATCAAAGCCGCTCGCTTGATGCTGTCCTACAATTGTCTGAATGGCTTCTATAGCGCCACTATTCATCACCCTCATCACCCTATCTCCGTTAATGACTGACTAAACCTTCATTCTAGCAAATAATGGCCCACGACAAGCCAGTCAGATCAACAAAGCAGCAGAACGGCCTTTTGAGGCCAAATCTATTCAGCATTTAGACCGCGATAAAAGCCGCAGACGAAAAAAAACCAGCTCGAAAGCTGGTTTTTAAAATTTGGTGGCCAGACCCAGGATCGAACTGGGGACACACGGATTTTCAATCCGTTGCTCTACCTACTGAGCTATCTAGCCTTGTCTTCTTGTGCTGCTTCATCAGAAGAGGTATGCATTAAACCAAATTTAACCGGTCTTGGCAAGCCTTTTCAGATAAACTTTTTGACTATTTTCAAAATAACCGTCAAATCAATCGTTTAATGACGCCTTATTTTTAAAGAAATCGCTAAAAATAAGGCTGAATAAGGCCTCAAGCCAAGCAAGCCTAACTAGCGCAACTCTTTTGGCAACACAAAAATAATGTTTTCTTCCACGCCCTCTAGCTCAGCCACAGCCTCATGACCCATTTGATTGATGGCAGCTATGACTTCTTCTACCAACACCTCAGGCGCCGATGCACCGGCCGTCACCCCAACCTTATGCTTGCCCACAAACCACTCTGGCTGTAGGTAGGTGGCATTATCCACCATATAAGCCTCTACGCCGCGCAGTGTCGCTACTTCACGCAGGCGATTGCTGTTGGAGCTATTGGGTGAGCCCACCACAATCACTAAGTCACAGTCTTCAGACAGCTTTTTCACTGCATCCTGGCGGTTTTGGGTGGCATAGCAGATGTCATCCTTCTTGGGGCCATGAATGTTGGGAAACCTTACCCGCAAAGCCTCAATAATGCCTTTGGTTTCGTCTACCGACAGCGTGGTCTGGCTCACGTAAGCCAGTTTATCTGGATTGCGTACGTCCAAGCCAGCCACATCAGCCTCAACCTCAACGAGCAGCATACTGTCTTTCACCTGGCCCATCGTGCCTTCTACTTCAGGGTGACCCTTATGGCCAATCATGATGATTTGGTAATCCTGCTCATACAGCCGCTTGACTTCATTGTGCACTTTAGTCACCAAGGGGCAGGTGGCGTCAAAAATACGGAACCCACGCGATTTAGCCTCATCCTGCACCGCCACCGACACCCCGTGAGCGGAGTAAATCAACGTCGACTCGGGCGGTACATCGGCCAAATCTTCAATAAAAATGGCGCCCTTCGCGCGCAAATTATCCACCACGAATTTATTGTGCACGACTTCATGGCGTACATAAATCGGCGCACCGTATTCTTCTAGCGCTCGCTCCACAATATTAATGGCCCGATCAACCCCGGCACAAAACCCACGCGGGTTGGCCAATAAAATTTCTTTACCCATTGCCACATCCTTAATCTGCAAGCATAAACAGCCGGTCAGCCTAAGCCAACCAGCCGTCATTACCATCAAGATTGATTATTTTTTCTGACTTTTAAAAGTATCCACGATTAACAAAGCCGCGCCAATAAAAATAAAGCTGTCGGCTAGATTAAACGCAGGATAAAACCAGTTTTGATAATAAAACAGTAAAAAGTCAATCACATGACCGTGCATACCACGATCAATGACGTTACCTAAAGCTCCGCCCATGATACAAGCGGCCGCCCACTTGGCCAGCGTACTGAATTGATTTTTCACAATACCGTAAGCCAAATAGGCGCTTACCGCCACAGCCAAAGCAAAGAAAAAGTATTTCTGCCAGCCGCCGGCATCGGCCAAAAAGCTAAAGGCCGCGCCGGGGTTATACATCAGCGTTAGGTCAAAAAAGTTCGGGATGACGTTCACCCGTTCTAAATAGGCAAAGCTGCCCTGAACCGACAACTTGGTGACCTGATCCAGCACGATCACCAAAGCCGCCCATAAAAAATACTTAATATTGCTTGGCTTGGCTTGGCTATTAGGCATGCAGTCTTTCCTCGCCCTCACCATCTAGATTGGTCACACAGCGACCGCACAAGGTTGGGTGAGCAGGCTGTTGGCCGACATCGTCGGTGTAGTGCCAGCAACGCTCGCATTTTTCGGCGCTCACGCTGGTGGCTTTAACTTCTAAGGCCTCAGCCACGCGAACCGTGGCTTGAGACACCAAGAAGACAAAGCGTAGCTCATCACCTAGGCTCAATAGCTGTGCCGCCACGTCTTCTGGCGCAGCTATTTCAATGGCAGCCTGCAATGAAGAGCCCACTTCGTTCTTCACGCGTAGGGCTTCGATTTCTTTATTCGCCACTTCACGCACGTCACGAATGATCTGCCATTTCGCCGCCAAGGCGGCCTGCTCGCCTTCAGCCATGGCCGGGAATTCGTGCCAAGTATGATAGAGCACGCTGTCTTCGTCTTCACCCGTCAACACCATCCACGCTTCGTCTGCGGTAAAGCACAGAATCGGACCCAACACCAGCAGCAAGCTGCGGGTAATGTGGTATAGCGCGGTTTGCGCACTGCGGCGCGGCAGACTATTAGCCTGAGTGGTGTACAGACGATCTTTTAGAATGTCTAAGTAGAACGAGCCCATTTCTTCCGAACAGAAGTGCAAAATCTCTTGCACGGCGTGATGGAAGGCATAAGCAGGATAGTCTTGATCGGCCACCTGAGTTTGCAGCTGCTGTGCCAACACCATGCCGTAGCGATCCAGTTCCAGCATATCGGCAACCGCCACTTGATCCTTAGTTGGATCAAAATCAGATAGGTTCGCCAACAGGAAGCGTAACGTATTGCGCAAACGGCGGTAGCTCTCGGTCACACGCTTCAAGATCTCATCAGACAAGGCCACTTCACCGGTGTAGTCGGTTGAAGCCGTCCACAGGCGTAAAATATCGGCGCCTAAGGTATCGCTAATGGTTTGTGGCGCAATCACGTTACCGATAGACTTGGACATCTTCTGGCCTTGACCATCCACCACAAAACCGTGGGTCAAGAGCTGTTTATATGGAGGCGTACCCATGGTAGCACAGGCCGTCATCATCGACGATTGGAACCAACCGCGGTGCTGGTCACTGCCCTCTAAGTAAAGGTCGGCAGGCCAAGTCAACTCTGGACGCTGGCGCAACACTGAGTAATGGGTAGAACCAGAATCAAACCACACGTCTAAGGTATCGGTGAGCTTTTTGTATTCTTTGGCTTCCGCGCCCAGTAATTCTTCAGCCTCTAGGCTAAACCAAGCTTCAATGCCTTGCTTCTCCATACGCAGAGCGACTTCTTCGATCAGCTCTAGCGAGCGAGGATGCAGTTCACCAGTTTCTTTATGCACGAAGAACGCCATCGGGGTACCCCAGCTGCGCTGACGTGAAATACACCAGTCTGGGCGACCGCTGACCATAGACTCAAGACGCGCACGGCCCCAAGCAGGGACAAAATCGGTCTCTTCAACGCCCTTCATCGCTTTAGCACGTAAGGTTTGACCATCAGCCCCTTCTTTATCCATGGCAATAAACCACTGCGCCGTGGCACGGAAAATAATCGGGGTTTTATGGCGCCAGCAATGGGGGTAGCTGTGCTCTAATTTAGTGCCTGAAAACAGGTGGCCAGATTTCTCTAACGCCGTCACCAAAATCGGATTGGCATCCCAAACGGTTTTACCCGCCACAAACGGTACGTCTGCTTTAAAGCGGCCATCGTCCAAAATTAAGTTTTCGATCTCAATCTTATACTTTAGGCACACATTATAGTCATCCAAGCCGTGAGCCGGTGCGGTGTGCACTAAGCCAGTACCAGCATCGGTGGTCACGTGGTCGCCCAGAATAATCGGTACGTGCTTGTCCATAAACGGATGCTGTAGCATCAAGCCTTCTAGCTTCTCGCCCAATGCTTCAGCCACAACAGGGCTGCCCTCTAAACCAAAGCGCACCAAGGCATCTGCAACCAAGTCTTTCGCCAAGATAACGTAACCTTTAGCCGTTTGGATCAGCTGGTACTCAACTTCAGGATGAACGCTGACCGCCTTATTGGCAGGCAAGGTCCAAGGCGTGGTGGTCCAGATCACGGCAAATACTTTGCCAGAGATGTAAGCGTCGCCAAACGCAGCCGATACGGCGCGGTTGTCCACGCATTCAAAGCCTACGTCGATGGTCGGCGAGACTTTATCTTTGTACTCAACTTCGGCTTCGGCCAAGGCAGAACCACACTCGATACAGTAATGAACCGGTTTTTCACCCTTAGTCAAATAGCCTTGGGCGTAAATTTGGCCCAAGGTGCGCACCGTGTTGGCCTCGGTCACAAAATCCATAGTGAGGTAGGGATGGTCCCAGTCGCCCAACATGCCTAGGCGCATGAAGGCTTGTTTTTGACGTTCGATCTGCTCGGTAGCGTATTCACGACATAGCTGTCTGAACTGTGCGGCAGGAATGTTTTTGCCGTGGGTTTTTTCTACCATCAGCTCAATCGGTAAACCATGACAGTCCCAGCCCGGCACATAGGGTGCATCGAAGCCAGAGAGGGTTTTACTGCGCACAATCATGTCTTTTAAAATTTTATTCACGGCGTGGCCGGTGTGAATGTCACCGTTGGCGTAAGGAGGGCCATCATGCAAAATAAATTTAGGACGGCCTTTGCCGATCTGGCGCAATTTTTCATAGCGCTGTTGATCTTGCCAGCTTTTCAGCCAAGCGCCTTCACGCTTGGCCAAGTTGCCACGCATTGGGAAAGGCGTATCTAATAAGTTTACGGTTGTGCGGTAGTCAGTCATTAGTCTCTCGTTATAAGCTGTGCAAGTATGCTTGTGCATCCTGCATGTCTAAGTAAATCTGTTGTTGTAAGGCCTCCAGGCCATCAAACTTGGCCTCGTCCCGCAGTTTGTGTAAAAACGTCACGGTCAGCCGTTGGCCATAGATCTCATGATCGAGGCCAAAAATATGTACTTCTAATTTCTGATGCGTGGTGTGGGTGACGGTCGGGTTAATGCCAAAACTGGCCACGCCACCCTTATGTCCAAATGGCCCATCAACCTGCACCACAAACACGCCCGACAGGGCATAGTTCTTTTGCTGTAAATGAATGTTTGCGGTTGGGCAGTTAAGCGTACGCCCTAACTTAGCGCCATGCATGACTCGGCCAGAAAGCTGATACGGCCGACCCAGGATTTTGGCAGCCTCGGCCAACTGGCCTTCAGCCAGTGCATTTCGAACCATAGTACTGGATGCACGAACATTTTCAACCAGAACCGTCGGCGTAGACTCGGTCACAAAGGCCGTTTGCCGCTGTAGCGTCGCGAAATCACCGCTGCGCTTGCTGCCAAAGCGAAAGTCATCGCCAATCAGCAAGTATTTCACATTCAAAGCTTTAATCAGAATGTCGTTCACAAATGCCTCGGCACTGAGGCTGGCAAACTGGGCGGTAAAACGCATCACCCATACATGATCTAAGGCGCCTGTGGCCCCTAAAATACTCAACTTATCCCGCAGCGGGGTTAAGCGATGCGGCGCCGTCATGGTGTGAAAGCGCTCGGCAAAGTATTCTTTAGGTTGCGGTTCAAACGTCAACAACACCGCCGGCACGCCCAAGCGCTGAGCCTCTTGCTTAAGCTTGTCGAGGATGTGCTGATGGCCTAAATGCACGCCATCAAAGTTACCAATGGTTAAGGCACAGCCGTTTTCAAAGCTTGGGATTTGCTCTTGACCCAACCAAATATGCATCATTCTGTTTGTTCTAGCCGAATATAAACCTGCTATTCTAAACGCAAACAAAGATCTAGGCCACACAATCACCACATAAATTTTAGCGATTTTTAATCAATTTACGCTTAATTTAACCCACGTTTTCACCAAGACCCAATAAAATTCGAATCCCATTGAAAAAATCTAGTAGAATAGGCCCAACTTTGCCTATGATAAACGTGGGCCTGCATCAAACATCTGCATGATATTGAGGAAAACGCATGAATATTCGCTTTGACATTATCTACGAATACCGTGAAATGTTATTCGACGGCGCCAAAATGACGCTTTGGTTAACCGTCATCGCCATTACCGTCGGCACTTTTATCGGTCTACTGGGCGCTTTTGCCCGTACTGCCCACTCAGAAAAAGGCACCTTATTGGGCCGCTCTATAGCAGGGTTCTTTCGATTACTGTCATTGATTTACGTCACCATCTTTCGTGGCACGCCGCTTTTTGTGCAAATCTTTATTTGGCACTTTGTGTGGACGCCAATGCTGGTTCACCCCGTTGATGGCCTATTGATCAGCGGCCAGCTGGCCGCCGATTTACGCAGCGCCTACGGCCCGTTTTTAGCCGGCTGTTTGGCTCTATCGGCTAACTCTGGCGCCTACATCACCGAGATTTTTCGCGCCGGCATTCAGTCCATCGACAAAGGCCAAATGGAAGCCGCTCGCTCATTAGGCTTGTCCTATAGCCAAGCCATGCGCCACATCATTTTACCGCAGGCCACTCGCCGCATGCTACCCCCTTTCGGCAATGAATTCATTACCTTACTCAAAGACAGCTCCTTAGTATCCGCCATTGGCTTGGCCGAATTGGCCTATACTGCTCGGACGATTTCTGGGCGCTTTTCGATCTACGAAGAACCCTACTACGCCATTGCGATCATTTACTTGATCATGACCATGGTCTTGGCCTATTTGTTCTCGTTCTTAGAAAAACGCTACCGCATCGGTTCCCGTTAATCCTTAAGATGGGGTTGATCAAACCGATTTAAAGAGCCGCCGCAAGGCGGTTTTTTTGTGCGTCACGTCGGGATAAAGAACGGCCGCCTCGTCTTGCGCCCACAAAAAACCGCCCTATTAAAGGACGGTTTTTTTGAGCCGCTAAGGCTTACTCAGCGTCTTTGCGACGGTTGCTGCCGGCCACCATATCGATCACAAACAGACGGCAATCGATGGCGCCATTAAACAAAGGCCATTTGCGTTTAGGCGCCAAACGAATCAGCTTAGGAAAACGCAAATCACCGGTAAAGAAACAGGTCGTCCAGCCCGTAAAGTTCTGCTTCAACCAAGCACCTAACTGTGGGTACAGCGCAGCCAGCTCTTCTTCATCCTCCAAGCGCACGCCATACGGTGGGTTGGTCACGATGAGGCCGGTCTCGGTTTTGGGTTTGGTTTCCACAATGTCTTTCACCGAGAAGGCGATCACGTCGTCCACTTCAGCATTTTGTGCATTCTTAATGGCTTCTTTAATCAAAAAGCGATTAATGTCGCTGGCGGCAATGTGCACCGTACACTCTTTTTCTTGAGCGCGAGCGCTCTCGCACAGCTCCGCCCACAACGCACGATCAAAACCCGCCAGTTTTTCAAAACCGAAGCGACGGTTCAGGCCAACGGCACGGTTTTTAGCTATTAGAGCGGCCTCAATGGCGATGGTACCGCTGCCGCACATTGGGTCCAATAGGGTTTGGCTGCCGTCAAAACCTGCCAAACGCAATAGGCCGGCGGCCAGGTTTTCGCGCAAGGGCGCTTCGCCGGTTTCTTGGCGATAACCACGTTTGAATAACGCTTCACCACTGGTGTCGATGAATAAAAAGGCTTCTTGGTGATTCAAAAATGCCTGAATGCGAATATCTGGGTTTCGCTTATCTACGCTAGGACGCTCGCCGCAAGCTGCGCGGAACACGTCGCAAACCGCATCTTTAATTTTCAACCCAACAAAATCAAGGCTGGTCACGCGCGCGCCTTTGGCCTCCACCTTAACCTTAATGGTTTGATGTACTTGGAAATAATCGGTCCACACTACGTTCGACGCCAAGCGGAACACGTCGTGCTCGTCGCGAATTTTACCGTAGCCCACCTGCAGCAATACACGACTGGCCACTCGTGAATGTAGGTTAATGCGGTATAGCGTGGCCAAAGAAGCCACGCAGGCAACGCCACCATCGGTGGCTTTTAACTGGTTGGCGCCCAATGTGCTCAGCTCATCAGCCAGCACGGTTTCTAAGCCACGTGGGCAAGAAACAAATAGTTTTAATGATGTCATGACTTATCTTTACAACGGAATTTTGCTATTGTACCTCCTTTTGCATCGACACATCATGACTAATCCCATCCCCCACCCATTTACTGAGCGGCTGATTGCCTGGCAAAAGACCGCGGGGCGACACGGCCTGCCTTGGCAGGTAAGCGATCCCTATCGGGTCTGGCTGTCTGAGGTAATGTTGCAACAAACCCAAGTGGTTACCGTATTGGACTACTACCCTCGCTTCTTGGCTGCCTTCCCCACAGTCGCCGCCTTAGCCGCTGCGCCACAGGATGACGTCTTGGCGCTATGGGCGGGGCTGGGCTACTACAGCCGCGCGCGGAATTTGCACTTTGCCGCCAAACAAGTGGTCGATGACTTTAACGGTGTCTTTCCAAGCACCCGCCTAGCCTTAGAAACCCTCAAAGGCGTAGGCCGCAGCACCGCCGCTGCTATTGCTGCGTTTTCATTTCAAAAGCGCGAGGCCATTTTAGATGGCAACGTCAAACGCGTACTGTGTCGGATGTTTGAATTAGAAGGCCTACCCACCGATAAAAAATTTGAAGCCAGCCTTTGGGCCTTAGCCGAAAGCCTTTTACCCGAGGCCGAGCACATGGCTACTTATACTCAAGGCTTGATGGACTTAGGCGCCACCGTGTGTAAACGCAGTAAGCCCTTATGCGGTGACTGCCCGATGCAAACGCTATGTTTGGCACATCAACACGACCAAACCGAACGGCTGCCCTTAAAAAAGCCCAAGCAAATCGCCCCCATTAAACCGCTGTACTGGCTCATCCTCAGCCACCCTGAGGCCGACCTATTGCTACACAAGCGGCCCGAAAAAGGCATTTGGGGCGGCCTATATTGCGTGCCCACGTTTGACACGCTGGCCGAATTGATCGAGTTTTGCCACGGCATAGGCGTGGATTTTGCCGACTTAGAGGAACAAGCACCCCTCAACCACAGACTAACCCATTTTCAACTGGTGATTACACCATTTGCCTTTCACAGCCCCCAAACGCGGCCAGAATGCCCTGAGCATTTATGGGCAACAACAGCCACACTGGCGGACTTAGGCATGCCCAAACCTTTATTAAATTATTTAAAACAGCAGCACCGTTAGCGGTTATTTCACACTAAGTCTGTGTTTAACCCCTTATTTAGCGGTACAATAAGCCATCATTAACAGGATTAAGCGCACCATGGTCTCCGTTGTTCGTAGCGTTGCCGACACCCTCAAAGATGCTCAACATCCAGAAGCTTGGATCGAAGCCATCACAGCAGGCCTTTCCGAAAAAGACAGCCAACTCATTCGGAAGGCGTTCTCGTGGGCACAACAACACTACCCCGGCCACCATACGTCCTTACTCAAAGAAGAGCTGTTTCATCATGTGATGGGCGCCGCCACCATCGTCGCAGAGCTTGACCTCTTACCCGATGCCATTGCCGCGACCTTGCTGTGCGTCATCCCCATTGTCGACAATGATTGGCAAGCATCTTTATCACCCCACTTTCCCCCCAGCCTGATCAACCTCATCGCCGGCATTAACCAAGTGGAACGCCTCACCGAGCTGGCCAGCGTAGATCAGTTAGATTCGCCGGAAGAGCGCCAAAAACAAGCCGAGACCATGCGTAAAATGCTGTTGGCCATGGTGACCGACATCCGCGTGGTGTTGATTAAGCTGGCGCTGCGCACCCAAACCATGCATGCCCTGGCCAAGGTCAACAACCCTGAGCTGGTGCAGCGCATCGCCAAGGAAACCCTAGATCTGTTTGCGCCGCTAGCCAACCGCCTGGGGGTATGGCAAATCAAATGGGAGTTGGAAGACTTAGGCTTTCGCTATCAGTCACCGCAAGAATACAGCCGCATCGCCAAACTATTAGATGAAAAGCGCACCGAGCGCTTGGAATACATCGATCGGGTTTTAGAAACCGTTCAGGCCGAATTAAAAAAAGTCGGCATTCACGCCGAAGTAGCCGGCCGACCCAAGCACATCTATTCGATTTACAAAAAAATGCGCCAGAAGAAGCTGGATTTCGAACACCTCTACGACATTCGAGCGGTGCGCATTTTGGTCGACACCATTCCTGAGTGCTACACCGCCTTAGGCATCATCCACGGCATGTGGCAACCCATATCGGGCGAATTTGACGACTATATCTCCCACCCGAAAGCCAACGATTACCGCAGCCTGCACACCGTCGTTGTGGGGCCAGAAAATAAAGGCGTCGAAGTACAAATCCGCACCTTCGACATGCATGAGTTTGCCGAATTCGGCGTAGCCGCCCACTGGCGCTACAAAGAAGGCGGTAAAGGCGACAGCGAGTATGAGCAAAAAATCGCGTGGCTACGTCAGCTTTTAGACTGGCGCGAAAGCATGGCGGACTCAGACAAAGATGATTTAGCCGATGCCTTTAAAACCGAGCTATTCAGCGACACCATTTATGTTCTGACGCCCAAGGGGCGCGTGCTGTCCTTGCCACACGGCGCCACGCCGATCGACTTCGCCTATGCACTGCATACCGACATCGGCAACCGCTGTCGCGGCGCCAAGGTAGAAGGCCAAATCGTACCGCTATCCACTCCTCTGGAAAACGGGCAGCGCGTAGAAATCATCGCCGCCAAAGAAGGAGGCCCTTCGGTTAGCTGGCTATACGATGGCTGGGTGAAAAGCAATAAGGCCATTAACAAAATTCGCCTGTCAATACGGCAACAAAACGGCGAAACCATCCGTGAAACGGGTAAAGGCCTACTCGATCGAGAGCTCAACAAGCTCAACGTCAAGCCCAGCATTCAATCACTATGCGAGCGCCTCGGCTACCACAAACCAGATGAACTGTATCAAGCCTTGGGCCATGGTGAAGTATCGCCGCGGGCCATCAGCAAGGCCGCTGGCCAGCTCAAGCAAGAGGCCATCAAAAGCGTTACCGAAGAAAGCATCGTCAAAAAGAGCAAGGCTCAAGACAACCCCAACGGCATCCTGGTCGACGGTGTGGGTAATCTGATGACGGTGTTGGCTAAATGCTGTAAACCTGCCCCGCCCGATCAAATCATGGGCTTTGTCACCAAGGGTCGCGGCATTTCCATCCACCGCCATAACTGCCCAGCCTATGTCAATATGGCCAGCCAGGCACCAGAGAAGGTCGTTTCCGCCTCTTGGGGCAACGCTCAGCAAGGCGTGTTCCCGGTAGACATCGAGCTGACCGCCCGCGACCGCAGCGGCTTATTACGCGATGTTTCGGATGCATTCTCCCGCAATAAGATCAACGTCACCGCAGTGCAAACGCAGTCTAAAGACCATTTAGCCAATATGCGCTTTACGGTTGAGGTAAAACAGGTCGACGACTTACCCAAAGTCATTGCAGCACTGTCTGACGTCAAGGGCGTCATCAACGTTTACCGACTGTAAATCCAAACCAAAACCAAAAACCACGGCATTAAGCCGTGGTTTTTTATATGGCCTACGACAGCGGCCGACCAGCCGTCTCTCGCACTAAAAGTAGCCCACCGAGGCTTAACACACCGGTGACGATTAAATAAAACGCTGGCGCATTCGGGCTACCGGTTAATTGAATCAAACCCGTGGCAATCATCTGCGCAAACCCACCAAACAGCATCACACCCAAGCTATACACTAGGGACAAGCCCGTTGCACGGACGTGAGCAGGAAAAATTTCCGCACATAGCACCACGCTAGGCCCACTGTTGAGCGCCAAAAAAATGGACAAAATCAGCACCGCCCACAGCAAAACCGCCACCGTTGCGGTATCGCTAATCCACGCAAACATAGGATAGATCAACAAAATCAACGGCACGCGCGCCCAAAACACCACTTTTTTACGCCCTACTCGATCGCTGAGCATGCCAGCAAACGGAATCAACAACAGCTGAACGCCAGCGGCCAGAAAAGCCGCCCAGATACTGCTAGAAAACGGCAGCTTTAACACGCTGATGGCGTAATTCATCATATAGTTCAACACAATAAAATTAGCCACGGTACCGCCCATGGTGATAAGTACGCCAGCCAGCAATAGGCGCGAGTGGTCGCGAAATAAAACGCCTAGGCTGCTGTGTTCTTTATGCCCATCCGCCGGCCGGGTTTCTGGCAAAGAACGCCGAATGTATAAGGCAAACGGCACCACGGCCAAACCCAAGAACATGGCCAAGCGCCAGCCCCAACTGGCCAACTGAGCATCACTCAAAAGACTCCCCAGCACTAAGCCCACCAGAGCGCCCAACATCGTGCTTAAGGCTTGACCAAACAGCTGCCAACTGCCGTAAAAACCTCGACTATGGTCGTCGGCATACTCCATCAACATCGTGGTCGACGCCCCTAGTTCTCCGCCAATGGCAAATCCTTGAATCAAACGCCCCAGCACAATCAAAATCGGCGCCGCCAAGCCAATTTGCGCATAAGTAGGCGTCACCACAAAAATCAGCGTGCCCGCGCCCATCAGCATCAGCGTCAAAAACATGGCGGGGCGGCGCCCATGCCGATCGGCATACAGCCCAATGACCAAAGCCCCTAAAGGCCGCGTCAAGAATCCCACGCCGAAGGTGGCAAACGTCAACATGAGTTTGACAAAGTCACTCTCACCTGGAAAGTATAGCGTGCCAATCAATACGGCAAACACGCTGTAAATAGCAAAATCGTAAAACTCAATGGCGTTACCGATGGTAATGCCAGCAATGGTCTTGACGCGCGTTTTACGATCATGATGCTTGGCTAAAGTGGCCATCAGCCTTCTCCCTTATGATGTATGAACCTAGGCCACGGGTAAAAACCGCTCGACCAAGCGCACCCAGTAGGTGGCCGCAATCGGCAACAGCGCATCGTTAAAATCATAGCTAGGATTGTGAACCGAACAGCCATGCGTGCCCTCACGGCCATTACCGATCAACAAATAGGCACCTGGGCACGCTTCGAGATAAAACGCAAAGTCCTCGCTGCCGGTCAAAGGCTGTAAATCAGGAATCAAAGCCTCGGCGCCAAAATGGGCCACTGCAACTTCACGAGCCAAGTCTGTGCAGGCTACATCGTTCACCAAGACTGGATAGGTGTGATCATAATCAATCACGGCGCTGGCCCCAAAGCTAGCGGCCTGCTGCTGCACCACCGTTTTAATGCGCTCTTCCAAGAGCGTACGCACTTCTGGGTTTAAAGCGCGCACGCTCAGCTTCATGTCGGCATGGTCGGGCACCACATTATTGGTTTTACCCGCCTGAATGCTGCCCACCGTGATCACTGCGGTATCCAATGGATTAACATTGCGCGCCACAATACTTTGCAAAGCCATGACAATGCTGGCCGCCACGACCACAGGATCGATCGATAAATGCGGCATGGCACCATGACCACCCTGGCCTTGAATCCGAATGGCCACGTTGTCGGACGAAGCCATCATTGGCCCGGCTCGAAAACCAAAATGCCCTTCAGGAAACCCTGGCATATTGTGATAGCCAAAAATGGCGTCGCAAGGAAACAAAGCAAACAAACCGTCGTCCATCATTTTTTTGGCGCCGCCCATGCCTTCTTCCGCGGGCTGAAAAATGAGGTTCAGCGTACCGCTAAACGGCTTGTGTTCGGCTAAGTACTTAGCAGCCGCCAGCAGACTGGCCGTATGCCCATCATGACCACAGGCATGCATTTGACCCTCGTGTACGCTGGCATAAGGCAGACCGGTAGCCTCGGTAATCGGCAGCGCATCCATATCGGCCCGTAGGCCCAAGCGTGGGCCTGCCCCGTTCAGCAACTGCCCCACCACGCCTGTACCGCCTAGGCCACGGTGGACGGTATAGCCCCACTGAGTCAGCTTTTCCGCCACCAAGTCACTGGTTAAGAACTCTTCATAACCCAATTCTGGGTGCTGATGAATCTGCTGCCGAATAGCCGTCATTTCAGGGGTAGACGCCCAAATTTCCGGTACAATGTATTCCTTGGCCATGGTAATGCTCCTTTTATGCGTATGAAGTTTTGCTCATTGATGACACAAACAGAAGGGCAGCAAACTCAGGCGGCAACTGAACCCTTTCGCTTTTATAAAGAATCAGTATGAGCCAGACTCGGCATGCCTTTATAAACAGTTATCATATTCAGCCAATTAAAGCCATGCACCTAGAGGATTACCGTTATACTAGCTATAACAAATACATAAAAACCACACAAAAAAACACTTTACGAAGCCGCTAACAAATCCAGCTTTTAACGTCCACAACCACAATGTACCCTCCTGACGCGCAAAATATTGCTAAATCCATTCAAATTAAGCGCCTATCGCCCGAAACAGCAATTGACAGGGTGTGCAAACTACTCTAAAATCGACAACTTTCTAGTATTTAATAGATGGATCATTCCATGAAAACCTTTTCAGCTAAACCGCATGAAGTACAACGCGATTGGTTTGTAGTGGACGCTCAAGACAAAGTCTTGGGTCGTGTTGCTGCAGAAATTGCTCGCCGTTTGCGCGGCAAACATAAGCCAGAATTCACACCTCACGTGGATACTGGTGATTACATCGTTGTGATTAACGCCGACAAACTGCGCGTTACCGGTAACAAAAACCTAAACAAGATTTACTACCGTCACTCTGGCTACCCTGGTGGTATCTACGAGCGTAACTTTAACGAAATGCAAGAGAAATTCCCTGAGCGCGTTTTAGAAAAAGCGGTTAAAGGTATGCTTCCTAAAGGTCCTTTAGGTTACGCCATGATCAAAAAACTTAAGGTATACGCTGGTGAAGAGCATCCTCACACTGCGCAACAACCTAAAGTTTTAGACATTTAATAAGGACACACAAATGAACGGTAAATATAACTACGGCACAGGCCGTCGTAAAAGCTCAGTAGCACGTGTGTTCATGCTTAAAGGCACTGGCGCTATTGTTGTTAATGGTCGCCCAATTGACGAATTCTTCGGCCGCGAAACCAGCCGCATGATTGCACGTCAGCCTTTGGCTTTGACTGAAAACCTAGAATCTTTCGACATCAAAGTAAACGTTGTTGGTGGTGGTGAAACTGGCCAAGCCGGTGCCATCCGTCACGGCATCACTCGCGCTTTGATCGACTACGATGCAGCTTTGAAACCAACCTTGTCTCAAGCCGGTTTGGTGACTCGTGATGCTCGTGAAGTTGAACGTAAGAAACCTGGTCTACGTAAAGCACGTCGCGCCAAACAATTCTCAAAACGTTAATTCGTTTTATGGATACCCAAAAAGCCACCCAATCGGTGGCTTTTTTATCGCCCAGCAAAAATCAGCCACAAAAAAGCACGCTTTTCAGCGTGCTTTTAAATAACAGATTAGGCAGCATCCCAATAATCAATGTATAGCTGCAATTCCAGTTGATTGCGCCACTCATTGGCAATGGGGCGGTAGACAGCCCGCATGCGCTGCGGCAAATCCACCACGCAATTAAACATCATCGCCTCAAACACCACGCCATCGCGGCTTAAGCCCACTTTTTTATGGCCCCTGCCCACGACGCGTTGCCAGGCCACCTCAAACTCATCCACAAACAGCGGTGCCGCAAAACCCTGACCCCACACCTGCTGTGACAGCATTTCGGTATTGGCCAAGGTTAACTCACGCGCCGGCAGGCTGCCATCGGTCAGCATGACTCGATTCAGCTGCTCCGGCGTCATCAATTCCTGTACACAGGCCTCGAACGCCTGCTGAAACCGCACCAAATTAGCCGTCAAAATACTCAGGCCAGCCGCCATGGCATGGCCACCAAATTTTAAGATTAAATCAGGATGCCGTTTGGACACCAAATCCAAGGCATCGCGCAGGTGCAGCCCTTCAATCGAACGCCCCGAACCTCTGATCTCGGTCTCGCTCGCACCGGCAAACACAATCGTTGGCCGATGAAAGCGCTCTTTTAAGCGCGACGCCACAATACCCACCACCCCCTGATGCCAATCCTCTTGATACTGCACCACGGTGTAACGCGACTCAGACAGCGTTTGCGGCAGATTAGCCAGCGCTTCTTCGCTCATGCCTTGCTCAATGCTGCGGCGCTCTTTATTCAGCGCATCCAGCTGCTCAGCCAAGCTCATTGCCTCATCAGCTTGGGTGCTGAGTAAGCAGCGAATGCCTACGCTCATGTCGTCTAGCCTACCTGCAGCATTAATCCGCGGCCCAAGGGCGAAGCCCATATCAAACGGCGTGGCCTTACGCGCATCGCGCTTGGCTACTTGAAACAGGGCAGAAATCCCCGGACAGGTTTTCTGGGCCCGCATCCGCCGTAAGCCTTGAGCCACCAAGATACGGTTATTGTGATCCAGCGACACCACATCGGCTACCGTTCCCAGCGCCACTAAATCCAGATAGGCGCCCAGGTTCGGGGCAGGCCTAGCGTCGGTAAATAGCCCTTGAGCGCGCATGTGCGCCCGCAGCGCCATCAACACATAAAACATCACCCCCACCCCCGCCAAAGACTTACTGGGGAAGTCGCAGCCAGGCTGATTTGGGTTCACAATCAGACAATTAGGCAAAGTATCGGCCGGCAGGTGGTGGTCGGTCACCAACACCTCAAGACCCAATGCCTGCGCGTGAGCCACACCAGCGAGGCTGGCAATGCCATTATCCACGGTCAGAATAATCTTGGCCGGCGTCTGCGCCACCATATCCACCACTTCAGGCGTTAAACCGTAGCCATTTTCAAAGCGATTGGGCACCAAGAAATCCACATTAGCGCCCAAGGCAGCAAGGCCTTTCATGCCCACAGCACAGGCCGTGGCACCGTCGGCGTCGTAATCGGCCACGATCATGATCGGCGTTTGAGCGGCAATGGCAGCAGCCAAGCGCTCACTCATTAAATCAATGTTTTTCAATAGCTGGTAATGATGTAGCCGGCCTAAATCTTCCTGCATTTCTGCCGCATCCTGCACCGCGCGAGCAGCGCACAAACGCGCCAATAAAGGCGTCACGCCCGAATCGGTCAATTGACGATAAACGCCTTCATCCACCGTCCGAACGGCAATTTCTGTTTTCAAAGCACTCTACCTGTAAATAACTGTTGTTTACGCCAAAATGCCCAGTGCGCCTTACCGCTTAAGACCACCTGACCACCATAGGGGCCATGAGCCACCAACCGTAGCTGGCTGAGCTGCCCCGACCTTAACGCCGCCACGGCGGGCGCGATGAAGCGCGTTTCCAGCTCCAGCAAGCCTTGGCGATAGCCCCAAGCATCATCATATTGCATGGCACCCAATAAATCCTCTAGCAATAGGCAGGCCTTCATCTCCACCACGCCCTCTTCTTGGCGCTGCGCTTGCCAAGCGGCAAAGTCATAGGGCGCATCGTGGGCCGCTACGGCCATTTGCTCGCCTTGCTGCGGCGGCACAAAATAGGCCACATCAGCCCTTTCTTCACCCTGAGGCGATGCCATCGACCACAGCCAGACGCCATTAATGCTGATCTGACCCCGAGCCTCACGCTCGGCGTTCAGCGGATGTTGATACAACCACATCTGAATTTCGGTTTGAATCCGCTGCACCTGCATTGCGTCACGGCCTTGCGGCTGATGGCCGTCTACGTCTTGACCCACCACATCGATCAAATCCACCAAGCTCAAATCCCACCCCTTAGGCACGCTTAAATGCCACAAATCAGGGTGAGTGGGCGTCAGCTGCCATTCATCTGCCTGTAAAAACTCATTTAGGCCGGTGCACAGCAGCGCAGCCTCATCCGAGTTAATGCCGTGAACGGCGCTGTCGGCTAAGGTGATGTAGTCACGGTTTACCCGTAAATGCACGGGGCTAAGCCAATAGTGGTCGCGCTCGGGCGCCGCCTGAGCGTAATAGCTGGCCCAATCTTGTAGCGGTAAAAAACGCTGGTACAGCTGACTTAAGCGCATGGATTCGGCTTGGTGCTGGCCAAAACGCCAAACCTGACCTAACGCAGGCAAGGCTACGTCGCTCAACAAAACCTCAGGCGCATCGTCTTGGCCCCAACACAGACCCGGCACCAATAGTGTTAATTGCATAAAATACCCTTATCGCCCATAGCCAAACCAAAAAATTCATTTTACACCATTCACCGCCAACCGACACGGAACGCCCTTTACTGAATAATTTAAGGCCCCACCGTTGTTATTTCACCACCCATCCCCATTTAAGTTGCTTAACCCGCTCAGCCCTTTTGTGGTCGCCGTTTACATTTTATAAAAATATTTTTTTGAACAAATCATTTCCTTAAATGATGAAAAATAACGTTTTTTGTCGCCATTTGGGGAACCTATTGCTAAAATAGCGGACTGACTATTCATTGAATATATTAATCATTATCCTTACGCACATGTTTAAAATAAATCGTTTTAAAGAACTGAGCAGTAAAACCAAAGTGAAAATTTTGGCTTTTACCCTCCCTTTTTTTGGCATCGTCACCGCCTCTGCCATCGGGATGAGCACGCAAGAAGTGCCGCTGCCGCCCGTACATAAGGTGATTGACCAACTGGTCTTGCCTGATCTACCGCAAACGCCTATTGAGGCCACTAATACCTATTGGCAAGAAGAATTGATTCAGTCCGGCGATACCTTACGCGGGCTGTTAGCGCGCCTTGGTGCGTCTAAAGAAGAAGTTCAATCATTTATCCGCAACAGTGATTTAAGCAGCGACTTACTTCATTTAACCGAAGGCAAAAGCGTGAGCGTGCAGTTTGGCGGCACCGGTGAGCTGATGGCGATTCAACTCTTGCTCGACGACGACAACGGCGACAAAACCTTGGTGGCGATTGAAAAAGAAAACGGCGAATGGCGTACCAGCTCCGACGCCATCAACGCTCAGCCAGTACCCACTGTGCGCAGCATCACCATCAGCCAATCGGCTCAGCGCGACCTCATGAAGTCTGGCGTCCCTGGCGACATCAGCGCCGCCCTGAATGAAGTATTCAGCGACCAGTTTCCTTTAGCCACCCTCGGGCGCGGCGACAAAATCAACTTGGTTTATGAAACCCTATACCACCGTGGCCTAGCCGTGGCCTACGGCAATATTTTGGCGGTCGAGATCACCAAAAATAATAAGCTCTATAGCGCCTATCATTTTGACCATGGCGACAACACTGGTGCTTACTACAGCAAAAATGGCCAAACCCTGAAAAAAGGCTTTGACGTACAGCCAGTCAGCAATGCGCGCGTGAGCTCTCCGTTTGGTATTCGCAACCATCCTATTTTAAACACGGTCAAGAAACACAACGGCATCGATTACGCTGCCACCATCGGCACCCCGATCAAAGCACCGGCGACCGGCAAGATCACGTTTAAAGGCGTTCAAGGCGGCTATGGCAACACCATCATCATTACCCATCCAGGCGGTGTAGAAACCCTATACGCCCACATGAATGGCTTTGGTAAAGTGGCATTAGGCCAAACCATTCAAGCTGGCACGGTGATTGGTTTTGTGGGCAATACGGGTCGTTCAACCGGCCCGCATCTGCACTACGAAGCCCGTATTAATGGTCAAGCAGTGGATCCTTCCAGCATCGCCTTGCCCACGCGCAACCTTAACGCCCGCGAGCTGGCCCAGTTTAGAACCGACATCCAGCTAGTCGAGCCACAGCTAGCCGCCGTGCGTCATTTAAACGTACGCATGTTCGCCAAAGCCGATTAAACATTCAGCTAGCGGCTGCTGGCTGAATATTGCTTGAACATGTTTCATGACACAGAAAGGGGCAACCATATGTTCTTAAAATCCCTAGTCACCTTAACCCTTGCCGTCACCCTCAGCGGTTGCTTAGCCTTGACGCCAGAGCAGCAAGCGGCTCGTCAGGCACGCTACGCCGAATCGCTGCGCCAGCTACAGGTTTCTTTGGCCAGCCAGTGCGACCCCATTGCCGCCGATTTAATGCAGCGCCAGCCTGAGGTGAAAGCCTTTGGCTCGGAAGCCGAGCAAAAAGCCTTTGACCGCCAATACAAAGAGCGCGTTGACGATCCGGTGTTCCAGGCCTGTTATAAACTGGCCTTACAAACCTATCGGCAGCAGCAAGCGCTTGAAGCGGCCGACATGCGCGAGCGCCAGCGCGACCTACTCTACGAACAACGCATGATGATGTGGCGGCCTTACCCCTATTATCGTCACCGCCGTTAACCCCCAGCGATGCTTAGGCATCGCTGTTTTTTTGGCGATGATTTGTCAACTTTACCCAAATAACGTTATCCTCTGTCCTTTCGTCTCTCACTCAACCCTCGAGTCCACATGACCATTATTGAACGTTTGGCCCAAGAGCTGGCGGTTAAAACCGCACAAATCAACGCTGCTGTGACTTTACTGGATGAGGGCGCCACCGTGCCCTTTATTGCCCGCTATCGAAAAGAAGTCACCGGCGGCTTAGACGACACCCAATTACGCACCTTAGACGAACGTCTGGTGTATCTGCGCGAGCTTGAAGATCGCCGCGCGGCCATCATCAAAAGCATCACCGAGCAGGACAAGATGACCGACGCCTTAATGGCCGACATCGCCAGCGCCGACAATAAAACCCGCTTAGAAGACCTATACTTACCGTATAAGCCCAAGCGCCGCACCAAGGCCCAAATGGCCCGCGAAGCAGGCATAGAGCCTTTGGCCGAAGCCCTGCAGGCCAATCCTGAGCTCGATCCTGAAACTGAGGCCACAGCCTACCTGAACCCAGAGCTGAACTATGCCGATGCCAAAGCCGTTTTGGACGGCGCGCGCGCCATCTTGATGGAAACCTTTGCCGAAGACGCCACCCTCATCGGCGTCTTACGTGATCGCCTATGGCAGATCGGCGCCGTCCACGCCAAAGTGGTGGCTGGGCAAGAAGCCGCTGGCGAAAAATTTGCCGACTACTTCGCCCACCAAGAGCCCATCAAGACCATCCCATCGCACCGAGCATTGGCCATTTTACGCGGACGCAACGAAGGCATTTTGCACGCCACCTTGGCTTATCAACCAGAAGACACCCCCATCACCCAAGCCAGCGAATTTGAAGAACGCATTGCGGCACACTTCCACATCGCGGCCAAAAATCGACCTGCCGACAAATGGCTGCTCGACACCGTTCGCCTCACTTGGCGCGCCAAAATTTTTCTGTCACTAGAGCTAGAGGCGTTTAACCGCGTCAAAGAACAGGCTGACGCCGAAGCCATCAGCGTGTTTGCCAAAAACCTGCACGACCTCTTGCTGGCGGCGCCTGCGGGCAGCCACGTGACCCTAGGCCTAGACCCGGGCATTCGCACCGGCGTGAAGGTGGCCGTGGTCGACCAAACCGGCAAGTTACTCGACTTTGACACCATCTACCCACACCAGCCGCGCAACGACTGGCAGGGCAGCTTGGCCACCTTAGCCAAGCTGGTGGCCAAACACAATATTACGCTGATCGCCATCGGCAACGGCACCGCTAGCCGCGAAACCGACAAGCTCGCCGCCGAACTGATCAAAGGCTTAAAAAACGCCCAGCTGCATAAAATTGTGGTCAGTGAAGCGGGTGCATCGGTGTACTCTGCCTCTGAACTGGCCGCGAAGGAGTTTCCGAATTTAGACGTATCGATTCGCGGCGCGGTGTCCATTGCGCGACGTCTACAAGACCCATTAGCCGAGCTGGTGAAGATCGATCCTAAATCAATTGGCGTGGGCCAATACCAGCACGACGTCAATCAAGGCCAGCTGGCCAAAAGCCTAGACGCCGTAGTGGAAGACTGCGTGAATGCCGTCGGGGTGGATTTAAACATGGCCTCAGCATCGCTCTTGACTAAGATCTCTGGCCTAAACGCCACCTTGGCGCAAAACATCGTCGAGTTTCGTAATGAACACGGCGTCTTTAAAAACCGTAAGCAGCTATTAAAAGTACCGCGCCTAGGCGCCAAAACTTTTGAGCAAGCGGCGGGTTTTTTGCGCTTGGCTCAATCTAGCGAACCCTTAGACGCTTCTAGCGTTCACCCCGAAGCCTATCCTCTGGTGGCCAAAATGCTGGCCGACCAAAACCTCAGCGTGGCCGACGCCATGGGCAACGCCGAAGCCATTAAGCGCATTAAGCCGACCGAATACACCAATGAGCAATTCGGCTTACCGACCATTATGGACATTTTGAAAGAGCTGGAAAAACCCGGGCGTGACCCGCGCGGTGAATTCAAAACGGCAGCCTTCTCCGAAGGCATTGAGGACATCAAAGACCTTACGCCAGGCATGGTCTTAGAAGGCGTCATCAGCAATGTGGCCAACTTTGGTGCCTTTGTGGACATTGGCGTACACCAAGATGGTCTGGTACACATTTCCATGCTGACCGACCGCTACGTGGCCGATCCACGTGAAGTGGTGAAAGCCGGTGACGTGGTCAAGGTGAAGGTATTAGAAGTAGACGTACCGCGTAAGCGCATTGCGCTCACCATGCGCTTGAACGACGAGCCGAAAAAGCGCGACGCCCACGCCTCGGTCCCTACTTCGCGCCGACAGGCTAAGCCTCAGCCCAGCGCCGCACCCGACACAGCGCTGGCGGCGGCCTTTGCCAAACTGAAAAAATAGGCCCATTAGCCGCACTCACCCCCTACCCATGTTGACGGCATCGGTAGGGGATTTTTCATGATGCGTACCCATCCACGCTGCCGCGCCAAGCAAAATCACCCAATTTGTGGCTCAGGCCCCACCATTCTAGAAAATTTCCGGCGAAAAGATGAAAATGTTTGCAATCTGCTCTAGAATAGATTCTTTTTCCCGCAAGATTGTCGCCATCATGTGATGTGATGCACGGACGCTTTGGCTGCGTCACGCAATCTTCGACATTAGGATCAGGAACCACCATGAGCGAAGGCACGCAACAACCTCTATTAGATGAAAACCAAATCATGGCGCTACGCCGTGAAAAGCTAACCAATATTCGCAAAGAGCGCAGCGCATTCCCCAATGACTTTAAGCGCGACACTTTTGCGGGCGACGCCCAAGCCAAGTATGGTGACTTAGACAAAGAAGCTCTTTCTGAAATGCACGTTGAAGTAGCCGTTGCCGGCCGTATGATGCTGCAACGAGGCATGGGCAAGGCCAGCTTCGCCACCATCCAAGACGTCAGCGGCCAAATTCAGCTGTACGTGAACGACCAAGGCGTAGGCGAAGCCCTACACGCCGACTTTAAACATTGGGACCTAGGCGACATCGTGGGCGCCCGCGGCGAACTGTTTAAAACCAATAAAGGTGAATTATCAGTACGCGTGAGCGAACTGCGCCTCTTGACCAAGTCATTGCGCCCGCTACCGGATAAACACCACGGCCTAGCCGACCAAGAGCAAAAATACCGTCAGCGCTACGTCGACCTCATCATGAGTGCCGAGACGCGCGACACCTTCATGAAGCGCAGTAAAATCATTCAAACCGTGCGTAACTTCATGGTGGGTGAACAATACCTAGAAGTCGAAACCCCAATGATGCACACCATTCCTGGTGGCGCCACCGCTAAGCCGTTTGTGACCCATCACAATGCGCTAGACATGCCTTTATACCTACGCATCGCACCGGAACTATACCTAAAACGGTTGGTGATCGGTGGCCTAGAGCGCGTATTTGAAATCAACCGCAGCTTCCGTAACGAAGGCATGAGCACCCGTCACAACCCAGAATTCACCATGATGGAATTCTACGAAGCCTTCAGCACTTACGAGCGCATGATGCAAATGACGGAAGACGTGATTCGCGCGGCGGCTCACGCCGTTTGCGGCACCGACGTGGTGCTATACGGCGACAAAGAAGTGAATTTAGCCAAGCCTTTTGACCGCTTAACCATTGTGCAAGCGATTCAAAAATACAATCCACAATACACTTTAGAGCAGCTAAACGATGAAGCTTGGGTGAAAAATGAAATCAAACGCCTAGGCGGTAAATTACCCCCTAGCCCAGGCTTGGGCAGCCTACAGCTGGAGCTGTTTGACGAAACCACCGAAGGCCAATTATGGCATCCGACGTTCATCATCGACTACCCGATTGAAGTATCGCCATTAGCACGTGCCTCTGACACCCAAGACGGCGTCACCGAACGCTTTGAGCTCTTCATGGTGGGCCGCGAGTTGGCCAATGGCTACTCAGAGTTAAACGACCCTGAAGACCAAGCCGCCCGCTTCCAAGCGCAAGTAGCCCAAAAAGACGCCGGCGACGACGAAGCCATGCACTATGACGCCGACTACATCCGCGCCATGGAATACGGCCTGCCTCCAACCGGTGGCTGTGGCATTGGCCTTGACCGCTTGGTGATGCTTTTGACCAATAGCCAAAGCATTCGCGACGTGATTCTGTTCCCGCAAATGCGCCCAGAACAGGCTTAAGCCTCACCTTACGCCCAAGCCCGCCTCTGGCGGGCTTTTTTGTGGGCGACAATGCCGCGTGGTAAAGCGCAGCCTACCTATTTGAACCACGATACCGCCACACCCACAGCCCCCCCAGCCCCGTACCTGCTCATTTATACCGCCAATTTCTGGCGGCCCCTAACCCTTATCGACCAAAAAAACATCATTTTGCGAATGTTTACTCACATAATGCCGAGTTTTTGCTCGCATTAAAAACGGCCTCTTACCCCTTACGTTATCAATCACAGCTGTCTAAATACGTCCATAAAACCTATTTTTACTCATATTTAGGCGCTTGCCTTCCGACCAAAAGCCCTGCAAAATGCGTGGGCCTCACCAACAAATGATAGCAACTATCATTAGAATAATGACATTTAACCTAGCCCAGAAGGCTGATTACATAAACCTTATTGCAAATAGGGTTTTATAAATGCATCAAAAAACTTGCCTTTTAAACTTCTCACTCCTAAAATAGTCACCCTTGTGATTATATTTGATGAAAATGAATAACTCTTTTACCTACGTTGAAGACACCATAGACAGAATCGCAGCAACCCACCCCTCCACCAATAAAAAGCGGGTAGTGGTGGCGCGGCTGTTTCATCACATCACGCCACGGCTGACCAGTTACTTAAACGAACAGCTCAAGCCTTTTGGCCTGTATGAAGCCACCTGGCTATCCTTATTGGCGCTGTACGCCCACGAAGAACACGTTCAGTCGCCCACCGACTTAAGTGAGGTTTTAGACGCATCACGCACCAGCGCCACCCGCGTGGCGGATGAGTTGGTTAAAAACGGCTGGGTCGCCCGCACCTGGTGCGATCAGGATCGCCGTAAGGTCATTCTCACCCTCACGCCCGCAGGCCACGAACTCATCAACACCGTTATTCCCGCCCTACAAAAACAGTTTGCCGCCCTTTGGGCTGATTTCGAGCCCGATGAACTGGCCCTATTTGAAGGCTTGATGCGCAAACTGCTGTCTCGCCTAGGCGGTTAATCTTGTCCACCACACACTCCCAGGAGCCTGCATCAATGAAATCCACATCATGGCCCGTTAAAGCCAGCAGCCTCATGCTTGCCCTTGCGCTAACGGGCTGCGCCAGCATGGGACCAGACACCTCGGCCCAGCGCCCTCTCGACTCTGTTGCGCTACAGCTGCCCCCAGGCGAAACCGCCCCATTACTCGAGGCCTGGTGGCAAAACCTAGGCGACAGCCAGCTCAATCGGCTGATCGACCAAGCGATTGCCCAATCGCCCTCTTTGGCCATGGCCCAAAGCCGCCTCAACCTTGCAGAAGCACAGGTAGGCGCCAGCCGCAGCAGCTTAGGCCCCCAAGTTGACCTCAATGCCAGCGGCAACCGCCAGCGCTATTCTGAAAACAGCGCCACCCCAATGGCGGGCAGCACATTAAACAACTACACCGTCAGCATCAATGCCGCCTGGGAGTTTGATTTCTGGGGCAAGCACCGCGCCCAAGTAGCGGCAGCTTTAGGCACCTTACAGGCCGCTCAATTTGAAATTGCCCAGTCGCGCCTGCTGTTAGTGCAAAACATCATCAGCCAATACACCCAATTACAGCGCTTAGACGCCCAAATTAAGGTGGCAGAAGAGCGCATTATGGTGTTAAGCACCATCCAAAGCCTGCTCCAAGCGCGCGTCAACGTCGGCATTGAAGCCGGCACTGCGCTGCACGACAACCAAATCAATGTGCATCAGCTCCAGCTCCAGCAGCACGCCCTCAAGGCGGCCGCCGACCGCACCCGTCACGCCCTAGCGGCCTTAAGCGGCCAGCAAGCGCAAGCCTTGAATCAGTTTAGCCCGACGGCATTAACCCCCGCTTTGCCGGTTAATACCCAGTCGCTGCGCGCCGATCTATTAGGTAAACGCCCAGACATCGCCGCCCAGCGAGCGCTGCTCGAGGCTGCATCACAACGCGTGCGTTCGGCCAAGGCCGAGTTCTACCCCAACATCCAGCTCACGGGCTTAGCAGGCTATAACGCGATCAGCACCGGTGATCTATTTGATCAAGCGTCGCACATTTTTACCGTGATGCCCGCCCTTACGCTGCCCATCTTCCACAGCGGTGCCTTGCGCGCCAATCTGGCCGGCAAACGAGCTGAATACGACGTGGCCATTGCTGAATACAACCAATCGGTGCTCAACGGTATCAAGGAAGCCGCCGATGCGCTGTCTGACTGGCAGCACGGCCAAAGCGAAGTAGCAGAGGCACAGCTGGCTTGGATCAGCAGCGACAAACTCAGCAAAGCCTATCAGGCACGCGTACGCGCGGGGCTAGAAAACAAAATGACTTGGTTACAAAAACAATCGGTCAGCTTGGCCCAACAAAGTGCCTACATCGACAGCTTGGCCACCCAAAAACTGGCCTGGAATGCGCTTAATACTGCCTTTGGCGGTGGCTTTAACAGTGAACACGCTTCTTCAAGGAATGAACCATGAGTCAAGACACACACAATCAACCAGCAGCAACCGCCCCAGAAGCTGCGCCGAAAGGCAAAACCCCGAAACACGGCATGAAAAAAACCGCCGTGGGCCAAAAGCGTAAACGCCATTTGGTCATCGCCACCTTAATGTTCATCATTTTGGCCTTGGTATTCTTGCTGCTCTGGCTCTTCATTTGGCAGCACGAAGAAGACACTGACGACGCCTACGTCAACGGCAACGTGGTTCAGGTCACGCCGCAAATCAGCGGCACCGTCGCCCAAATCAACGTCGAAGACACCGACACCGTAGCGGCGGGCCAAACCTTGGTCATCCTTGATGAAAATGACGCCAAACTGGCTTTTGAACGCGCCCGTAACGAGCTGATTAACGCCTTGCGCCAAAACCGTCAAATGACTGCCAATACGCGTCAATTTGATGCCCAAGTCGTCTTGAGCAGCACGCAATTAGCCAAAGCCCAAACCGACTTACAGCGCCGTGAACGCCTCGCCGGCACCGACGCCATCTCTGCCGAAGAACTCAGCCACGCGCGTGAAGCCGTGCTGTCGGCTCAGGCTCAGCTGACTGCGGCACAAGAGCAGGCCAAAGCGGCTAAAGCCTTGATCGGCAACAGCAGCATCGATCAGCAGCCCGCCGTCCAAACTGCCGCTAGCCATCTCAAAACGGCTTGGCTAGAGCTACAGCGGACCCATTTACGCGCGCCGGTCGAAGGCCAAATTGCCCGCCGCAACGTTCAAGTAGGCCAACGCATCAATCCTGGTGCGCCCTTAATGGCCGTGGTGCCGCTGCATGATTTATGGATTGACGCCAACTTTAAAGAAAGCCAGCTGGCCAATTTACGCATCGGCCAACCGGTGAGCATCCGCGCCGACCTCTACGGTAAAAAAGTCACCTATTCGGGTAAAGTCATGGGCCTATCAGCCGGTACGGGCAGCGCCTTTTCGGTCTTGCCACCGCAAAACGCCACCGGCAACTGGATTAAAGTGGTGCAACGCGTTCCCGTACGCATCAGCTTAGACCCAAAAGAGTTGGCTAAAAACCCATTACGCGTCGGCCTATCCATGCACGTCGTGGTCAACACTGCCGATCAAAACGGTAAAAACGTGACCGACACCAAGGTTGAAAACCTGTCGGTGCGCAAAAGCTCAGCCCTGACCCCAGATTTGGCTCAGGCCGACGCCTTAATCGCCGAAATCATTGCCGACAACGCGCAATAAGGCTTAGGACACACTATGACGCATCAGCCTTTAAACGGATCACGACTGGTCTGGGTCACGCTGGCTTTGTCTTTGGCGGTCTTCATGCAGGTTCTGGACTCCACCATTGCCAACGTAGCCCTACCCACCATTTCTGGAAACCTTGGGGCGGCGACGTCTCAAGGCACTTGGGTCATCACCTCGTTTGCGGTGGCGAACGCCATTTCTGTACCGTTAACCGGTTGGTTGGCCAAACGCTTTGGTGAGGTTCGACTGTTCGTGGTCTCCACCTTGCTGTTTACCCTCGCTTCCTGGTTGTGCGGGATCGCCCCCAGCCTAGAGCTGCTGATCTTTTTCCGCATCATCCAAGGCGCCGTTGCTGGCCCGATGATCCCACTGTCGCAAAGCCTTTTGCTGTCGGCCTATCCCCCTGAAAAACGGGGCATGGCCTTAGCGCTGTGGTCGATGACGATTATTGTGGCGCCGATTTTTGGCCCTATTTTGGGCGGCATCATCAGCGATAACTGGCATTGGGGTTGGATTTTCTTCATCAACTTACCCATTGGCTTGTTTGCGGCCTTGGTCAGCTGGCGCCAGCTCAAAACTCGAGAAACCGAAATTTCTCATCTACCGATCGACCGCATGGGCTTGTCCTTGCTGGTGGTGGGCGTGGGCGCGCTGCAAATGATGCTCGACCGCGGTAAGGAATTAGACTGGTTTGCCTCAACCGAAATCATTGCCTTAGCGGTGATTACCGTGGTGGCCTTGACCTATCTGGTGATCTGGGAGATTGGCGCCAAACACCCAATCATTGACCTGTCGTTATTTAAGGACCGTAACTTTACCGTTGGCGTGGTGAGCTTAAGCTTGGCCTTCATGGTGTATATGGGCAACATTATTTTACTGCCTCTGGTGTTACAAACTCAGATGGGCTATACCGCTACTTGGGCGGGGCTAGCGGCAGCGCCGATCGGCATTTTGCCGGTGATTCTGTCACCCCTCATCGGCAAGTATGGGCAGCGCCTAGACATGCGCCTCTTGGTGACGTTTAGCTTTGTCACCTACGCCATCTGCTTTTTCTGGCGTAGCCATTTCAATGCGCAAATGACGTTCTGGGACGTGTTTTGGCCGCAGTTTGTGCAAGGCTTCGGGATGTCGATGTTCTTCTTGCCGCTGACCGCCATTACCCTCTCACGCATGCAGCCACACCAGATCGCCAGCGCCTCCAGCCTGTCTAACTTTGTGCGGATTTTATTCGGCGGCATTGGGGCGTCTATTACCACCACGATGTGGGAACGCCGCGCCACCTTGCACCACGCTCAGCTGACAGAACACTTTACCGACTATAACCCGGTGACGCTGTCGTGGATGGACAAGCTGATGTCGCTGGGCATGTCGTCCGAACAAAGTGCGGCCTTTACCGAGATGAGCATCAGCCAACAAAGCCATATTTTAGGCGCTACGGAAATTTTCTGGGCCTCGGGCGTGCTGTTTCTAATTCTGGTCGTGGTCATTTGGTTCGCCAAACCGATTCATGGCCAAGTGTCTGGCGGCGGTGGCGCCCACTAAGCCTCGTTGACGATCAAAAGCCCTGCCTTGAGCAGGGCTTTTTGCTACCCATGGCCCTCAATTCACTCTAAGCACGCCCTTAAGCCTGCCCAAAATTTAACCGTGTGATGTCATACAATGGACGGTTTATGCTTTTCAATCAGCAGCAAAAAAATGATTGCATCAACCCAAAATCCAACGGCATAATAATGCGTTTTTTAGATGTTACTCTCAATGTCTTTAGGCTATACTGTCTCCGTATTACAGTAATATTATAATGACGATTAAGGTGCAGACACATGGTAGGAAAAAATTTAGCCAGCAGGCAGGCAGCGCCACTTCGGCAACAGGTCACCCAACTGTTAAAAAACGACATTTTAGAAGGCGTCTTTCTACCAGGCGATCGCCTCATTGAAAACCATTTATGCGAACGCTACGGCGTGTCGCGTACCGTGGTCAGAGAAGTGTTGCGGCTCTTAGAAAGCGAACAGCTGGTGACCGTGATCCCAATGCAAGGCCCCATCGTCACCAAGCTCACTGAGGAAGACATCATCAACCTCTATCAAGTGCGCGCACGGGTAGAAAGCCTGATGATTGAGCTGTATATGCAAAATGCCGACGACGCCATGAAGCAGCAGCTTCAAGCCCTCTACGACCGCCTTGACGATGATTTTTTGAACGGTTCGGTGGCCCAACGCTGGGCCTATAAAGATGCCTTTTACGCCCTTTTATCCCAAGGCGCCAACAACAGCGTGCTAGAAGAGTTCATCAACCGCATTCAAGAACGAGTGGGCCTTTTTAAACACTTTGCCTTTGTATACGAAGACCGCGTGCGCCAAGGCCACGCCGATTTAAAGCTGATCCTCAACGCGATCTTGGCCGGCGACATCGCCCAAGCCTGCGCCCACAATGATGAGCACCTATTAGATGCGGGCCAAGCCGCCGTGTATAACTACAAACGTCGTCTCAATCAATTAAATACCCTAAGCTAAACCCCATAAAAAAAGCGGCGCGCTGATTCATCAGCGCGCCGCTTTTGACGTCTCTTTTTAGCTGGCGATGTATAAGCCACCGTTTACATGCAGGGTTTCACCGGTGATGAAGCTGGCGTAATCAGACGCCAAATACAGAATGGCATCGGCCACTTCATCTGCCGAACCCAAGCGTTTGAGCGGGGTTTGATCCATTAACTGCTCGCCTTTGGCCGCCATCAATTGGCCAATCATGGGCGTATCGATTAAGCCTGGCGACACATTATTCACCCGCACATTCGGCGCCAATTCCATGGCCAAAGTACGGGTTAGGTTCAATACCGCCCCCTTAGAAGCCGCATAATGACCGTGGTTCAGGCTGCCTTTATGCCCCGCCATCGAGGTGACATTCACAATGGCGCCGCCTGGGCGCAAAAACGGCATGGCGGCCCGAATGGTATAAAACACGCCGTCTAGATTTACCGACGTGACTTTGGCCCATTCCGCGTCAGAAATATCGCGTAAAGGCTTTTCCCAATAAAGACCAGCACAAGGAATCACCACGTCGATGCCGCCAAAGCGAGCGGCGGCGGCATGGGCCACGTCATTAGCCTGTGCCGAGTCCGACACGTCTTGCGCCAAAGCCAACACGCGCTCACCGCTGGGATCAAGCTCAGCGGCAAACTGCTGTAGCGCAGCCAGGTTTAAATCCGACAGCACTAAATTAGCGCCAGCCTGATACAGCTTATGGATGCAGCTCACCGCAATGCCGCCCGATGCGCCGGTCACCCATACGGTTTTACCTGTAAATTCAAACATGATTAATCCTCCAGTTTTAAGGTGGCCAAGCTTGGCTCATTCAGCGTAAAAGCCGCCAGCTGACTGATTTGCGCCAGCAACATTTGCTTGCCGCTCACCGTTTTCAGGCCTTTGGCCGCCGCCGCTTGTAGCAGCAACGTTTGCTCTGGCTGCATCACCACTTCGGCCACGCAGGCTTGATCGTTCAGCCCGTCTAAGCTAAAAGGCTGCAAGGTTTCCAAACCCAACATGCCGGCCGAGGTTGCGTTAATGCACAAATCCACAGCGCTGGGCTGGTCAGTGGCCAACTGCACATCTGCCTCTGGCGCATAGGCGCGCAGCGCCGCCACCAAGCTTTCTGCGGTGGCCGTCGTCCGGTTGTACACCGACAAGCGGCGCACGCCTTGGGCCAACAGTGCAAAGGCAATGCCGCGGGCCACGCCGCCGGCGCCGGCAATGTAAACCGACAGATCGGCATTAACCGCCACGTTCGAATTGAGTAAGCCTTGTACAAAGCCTTTACCGTCGAACATTTCGCCCACAACCGCGCGCTCGGCGTTAAAGTGAATGGCGTTCACCGCGCCCATCACTTGAGCCTGAGGGCCAATCTGGGCACACAACTGAGCCGTCGCCATCTTATGCGGCACGGTGATGACGGCTCCACTGATGCTTTTAATCTTTTTCAATGCGTCAATACAGCCCGCTAAATCGTCTGCCGCCACCTGCATGGGCACGCACACGGCGTCGTAACCCGCCTGTTTCAATAAAGCATTCAGCAGCTGCGGCGTTTGCACATGGGCGATCGGATCGGCGATGATCGCCACCACTTTAGTGTGGCCCGAAATGGGTAAGGTTGATACGGTATTCATAATGTCCTTTCAATGCGTCAGGATAGGTCGTGGGCCTGTTAAGGCCTCAGACGCGCGCTAGGCGATGTGTGTGTAAGAGGCCGAGCGCACGCCCTCATCGATCTTAAACCTTATCTAAGTCTATGCCTTTATTGTTTTTCCACGTCAACACCACGCTGATGGCCACGATGCAGATCACCACGCCATAAACGTTAAACAACCAACCGATGTCTTTTGAATACATCCACGCGTTTAAATAAGACGCAGTGCCGCCAAAAACCGCGATCGCCAGCGACATGAAAATACCAAACAGCTTGGTACGATAGCGTGTCGGAATTTGTTCTGACATCGCCGCAGGCTTATTCGAGGTTAAAAAGCCCACCATCACCAAACCAGCCGCTTGAGCCACAAATAAAGTCCAAGGCTCATTACTGATCAAGCCCCATAACGGGAACAGCAAGAGACCTGAACCAGCAAAGGAAATTAACGTACTGGCTTTACGGCCAATGATGTCGGAGAACCAACCTTGAATCGGCAAACACACAATATAGACACACTGTGCCAAAGCGCTCATCACAAAGGCATCATGGGCGTCCATCTGCTTATGCGTGATGGCGTAAATCGCCACACAGGTCACCCAAATATAATAGGTCAGGGTCGAACCTGCTTCATAGAAAAACAGCTTGAAACCGGTTTTCAAAAATTGAGACAACGGCCAGGCTGGGCTGTCATCGTTCTGCATTTTCTCAACGTGTTCGCTCTCAATCATGTTGCGGCGTAAGTACATGGCAAAAAACGCCAACAGGCCCCCGATGAGAAACGGCACGCGCCAACCCCAAGCATACATGTCTTCTGCGGTTAATACCGTGGTCAACAAGGCCAAGAATAACGTGGCGATAAGCGACCCTAAACCCACGGCAAAAAACACCGTGCTCGACCATAGGCCGCGCGACTTAGCGGGCGCAATTTCAGACACATAAGCGTATGAAGTCGTCGTTTCGCCCCCGTGGGCAAAGCCCTGAACCAGACGCGCCAACAGTAAAATCACCGACGCCCAGTTACCAATGCTGTCATAGCTAGGGATTAAGGCAATCACAATACTGGCACCCGCCATCAACAGCATGGTGGTCACCAACACGTTGCGGCGGCCAATCTTGTCGGCTAACGGCCCAAAAATGAAGCCGCCAAACGGACGCGAAATAAAGCCTACGGCAAAAACCGCCAGCGTGCTCAATAAGGCTGAAGTAGGATCGGTTTTGTCAAACAGTGCCGAGGCGATGTAAACCGACGCCACGGCGTAAATCGTCCAATCATACCATTCTAATAAATTGCCCACCCCGCTGGCCAATAAGGATTTCCGGCGCTGCTTGGCGGTGATGGCCTCTGACGTTGAGGCGGCGGTGGTTACGTTGTTTACTGTTTGGGTCATATTGCACTCCCTTTTTATATTTATCTGCACGGCCTAGACGCTGCTAGGCCGCATTCTCCTTTGTGCGACTATTGATGCAGGGCACGATCGTACGCCGCTAAAACGGCCTCATGCATGGCCTCCGACATGGTCGGATGCGGCAAAATCGCGTGCATCAACTCTTGCTCTGTGGTCTCCAGTTCTTGCGCAATGGCATAGCCATTGATCATTTCAGTCACTTCATCGCCCACCATGTGGGCCCCCAACAACTCACCGCTGGCCTCGTCAAAGATCACTTTGACAAAGCCCTCAGTGCTGTCCATCGCCAATGCTTTACCATTGGCCACAAACGGAAACTGCCCCACGCGGATGGTTTTGCCCAATGCCTGCGCCTGCGCTTCGGTATAGCCCACGCTCGCCACCTGTGGATGGCTATAGGTACAGGCCGGTATTTTATGCGCCGCCAACGGCTGCACGTCCAACCCCATGATTTTTTCTACGCACAGAACGCCTTCGTGACTGGCCTTATGCGCCAACCACGGTGCCCCCGCCACGTCGCCAATCGCGTATAGATTCGGCTCGGCAGTACGGCCATAGGCATCGGTGACGATGTGGCCACGATCAAGCTGTACCTGCGTGTGCTCTAGGCCAATGTTTTCAACGTTGGCGCTGATGCCAATGGCCAACAACACCACGTCCGCCGTCAGCGTCTCGCTGCTCTGGCCGCTCAAACGCAGGTTGACCATGCCATCGGCCACATGATGGGCGTCTACTTTACAGCCGGTATGAATCACCATGCCGTCTTGACGCAGCGATTTGGCCACGCAGGCTGAAACGGCGGCGTCTTCTTGCGGCAAAATCCGCTCAGACAGCTCCACCACATGAACCGCCACACCCAGCGCCCGATAAAAGCAGGCGAACTCAATGCCGATGGCGCCCGCACCGATGACCACCATGCTTTTGGGCAACTTTGGTGGCACTAAAGCCTCGCGATAGCTCCAAAAATGTTGACCATCTATCGGCATGTTCGGTAAGGCCTTAGCGCGTGCGCCGGTGGCCAAAATAATGTGGGTGGCCGCCACCGTCACCACGCCATTGGCACCTTGAACGCTTAAGCGCCCCTGCCCCAATAGCTTGGCGGTGCCGTTTAAAACGGTAACGCGGTTTTTCTTCAATAGGCCGGCAACGCCGCGCTGAAGCTTACTGGACACCTCACGCGAACGGCTGACCATCCGGCTTAAATCCACCTGCGGCTGGCCCACGCTGACGCCGAAATGGTCGGCCTGCTTCACCAAACGCAAGACGTCGGCGCTACGCAATAAAGCCTTAGTCGGCAAGCAGCCCCAGTTCAGGCAAATACCGCCTAATTCAGCCTTTTCCACCACGGCCGTCTTCAGCCCTAATTGACTGGCACGAATCGCCGCCACATAGCCACCAGGACCACCGCCCACCACCACTAGGTCAAATGTTTGATCACTCATGCTGGGCTCCTTAAATCAACAGCGTCAAAGGTTCTTCGATCAGCTGCTGGAACACCGCCAACCACTGCGCCGCCACAGCACCATCGACCACGCGATGGTCTACCGACAAGCAACAGCTCATCACCGACGCCACCTGTAATGCATCGTCGACTACCACCGGCATTTTCTTGATGCCGCCCACGGCCAAAATACCGGCCTGGGGCGGATTGATGATGGCGTTAAAACTGGCCACCCCAAACATGCCAAGGTTGCTGATGCTGAAGCTGCCGCCTTGGTATTGTTCGGGCGTCAGCTTACCGTCGCGCGCCAACGTGGCCAAGGCCGCGACTTCAGCATGAATCGCTGACAGTGACTTGCCTTCAGCTTGGCGCAATACCGGCGTTAACAGCCCTTTTTCCGTAGCCACCGCCACGCTGATGTCCACGTGATGGTATTGACGAATGGCCGTCTCCGCCCAGGTCACGTTCATCGCCGGCACCTGTTTCAGGGCCAGCGCGGCGGCCTTAATCACCAAATCATTCACCGACACTTTTTCGGCCGCTACCGCATTCACCTGCTGGCGTAACGCCATCAAGGCGTCAACGCGACAGTCGACGTTTAAATAAAAGTGCGGCACCGTGGTTTTGCTCTCGGTCAAGCGTCGAGCAATGGTTTTACGCATGCTGCTCAACGGTAGCTCGTCATACGCGGCTTCTGCGGCTGGCGCAGCGGCTGCCGCTACCGAGGTGGCCTCAGCCGATTCGGCCGGAGCCTGAAGAGCATGTTCAATGTCGCGCTTCACAATGCGCCCACGTGGGCCACTGCCGCTTAAACTGGCCAAATCTAAACCATTTTGAGCCGCTAAACGCCTGGCCAAAGGCGAAGCAAACACTCTGGCTGGCTCAGCCTGCGTGCTTGCCATTGCAGCTGCGCCAGCCGACGATGATGCCAGCGGCGCCGCTTCTGCCTCGGCCTCCACCACCAAGGCGCTAAGGTCTACATGACCATCACCATTAAGCTGGGCAATAGGGGCGCCTACGGCAACCTCATCACCATCCTTGGCGATCAGCTTAGTGATGATGCCGTCTGCTTCCGCCTCCATATCCACCAAAGCTTTATCGGTTTCTACTTCAGCAATCACCTGGCCGACCACCACGGCGTCGCCCTCTTGCACCAGCCATTTATTGATGGTGGCGTGCGTTGTGTTCGCAAGTACTTCTGGCATGTGTAATAACTGAGACATCATGCTTCCTTATTCTGTAAATCAATCATGTTCATTTATTCGGTGCGCGATTAAGCCCACTCACCCTTGTCGCGCATCACCCCTTGTAGGCCTGCCACCACTTCTTCAGTGCGGGCGCTGGCAGCGCGCTCCAATACTTTGGAGATGCTCGGAGCGCCTTCAGAGCCATGCACGCGCTGAATCGGTTGGTCCAACCAATCAAAGCAACGACGCTGCAACTCATCTGCCAACCAACCGCCGTAAGAGGTACCCTGATTGCCTTGCTCCACGATCAGCACATTATTGGTTTTACGAATACTGGCTTCGATGGTGTCCCAATCTAAGCTGGCTCGGTCTAAGAAGCGTAGATCAATCACTTCGGCATCAATACCGGTTTGCGCAATCGCCTCGAGGCTGTGGCCCACCATAGACAGATAGGTCAACACGGTTAAAGCCTTGCCTTCGCGGCGAATGGCGGCTTTACCGAAAGGAATTTGATAATCCAAATCATCGCTAGGAAACGCACCGCTTTGGGCATAGAGGTCAACGTGTTCAATCATCAGTACTGGGTCGTTGCACTGTAGGGCGAAGTTCATTAAGCCCACGTAGTCAAACGGCGTTGAGGCCGCCACAATGCGCCAGCCAGGGTTGGTCACAAAAATACCGGCCGGATCCATCGAGTGCTGCGAGCCATAGCCCGTGCCCATCGCTACCTTGGTGCGCAACACCAAAGGCACGTCACTTTGGCCGCCAAACATATGGCGCACTTTACCCACTTGGTTAAACACCTGATCCGCGGCCACCCACATAAAGTCTGGGTACATAAATTCGACCACGGGCTTAAAGCGGCCATCTACGGCAATGCCGCCACCGAGGCCCATAAAGGCATTTTCACTGATGGGCGTGCCCAAAATACGGTCGGGGAATTTTTCTTTCAAGCCCTTAGTCGCGCCATTGGTCCCGCCCTTAAGACGATGCACGTCCTCACCCATGACCACGATGCTGCTGTCGGTGCTCATGCGTCTATCCATCACGCCCGCCACCGCATCAATGAATTTCTGCTGGGTCATGGCGTTGGGGTAGCTGGCTTCTTCTTGGGTTTGGCTACCGGCAATCTCGCTCAGGTCACCCCGAATGCCGACATCCACAAAGCTGGTTTCTGGCCACAACTCTGGGCGAATTTGGCGCTTACCCTTGGCGGCAGGCTCAGTCAGTTCAGCCACCACTTTGGCCATGATGGCCTGGCAGTTAGCGCGTAGCTCGGCCAAGGTATCTTCGGTCAACAGCTCACGCTTCAGCATTTGCTGCTCTAACTGCACAATCGGGTCACGCTGACGCCAAGCCTGCTCTTCGTCTTTACTGCGATAGCCAAAGGCACTGCCAGGGTAAGGTCCATTTTGATGGAAGAAGCGGTACACGTCGGCTTCTACCACGGTCGGGCCCTTGCCGGCGCGCATGTGGGCCAAGGCTTCTTGCATGGTTAAATGCACTGCCAATGGATCCATGCCATCGACTTTCCAGCTAGGGATGTTAAACGCCAGGCCACGAGCAGACAGGCGCGTTTCAGCCGTTGATTCGTCTACCGAGGTAGAGACTGCATAGCGGTTGTTTTCAATAAAGAAACAAATCGGCAGCTTCCAGGCGGCCGCCAGATTCATGGTTTCCAAAACCGACCCAATGTTCACCGCACCATCACCAAAATAGGTAATCGCCACGGCATCCGTGCCTGCGTGTCGATGCGCCCAAGCCGCACCCGCCGCCATTGGCGCGCCACCGCCCACAATCGCATTGGTACCCAAAGCGCCCGCCTCAATCCACTGCAAATGCATCGAGCCGCCTCGACCTTTACAAAAGCCTTGCGCCAGACCCAAAATTTCGGCCAGCGTCCGTTGCAGCAAATTTTCCACGTCGCCACCAAACGCATCAGCAGCCTTCATGCCATCAGGGCGTAAATAGGTTAAGGCCTTAGCCAAAAACTGGTGATGGCCACGATGAGACCCATTCACTTGGTCTGCCGCAGTCAACGAAATAATCGACCCAACGGCGCCGCCTTCTTGGCCAATGCTGGAGTGCGCGGGCCCGTGTACGAGGCCTTCGCCAGCCAATTCTAAGACGCTCTCTTCAAAGGCACGCACAATGTGCAGCTGCGTCAGCATGCTTTCCAACAGCGGTGCAGCGGCCTGGTCCCAATCTGCTTGGGTGGTTTGGTATTCAACCCAACTGCTGGCGGGTTGCAGGGTGGTTTTTTTTGCCATGACGTTTCTTTCCTTATTAAACCTTGCTTGATCTTGCTTTTAGTGTGTATTTATTGAAAACCGTTGGCGTCCCAGCCGCCATCGATTAAATGCGTTTGTCCGGTCATAAACCTCGCCGCGTCTGAAGCCAAGAAGAGCGCCAACTCGGCGATTTCATCCGGCTCGGCCAAGCGCCCTAAAGGCGTGCGGCGTTCTAGATCGGCCACGTCCAGCGTTTGGCTCTGTGCCAATTTTTCTACCAGTGCGGTACGGGTATAGCCTGGGCCTAGGGCCAATACGCGGATGCCCAAAGAGCCCCACTCCGCTGCCAAGCATTTAGTCATCGCCACCACACCGGCTTTAGTGGTGCAATAAGCAGTGCGTTCGGCCGAGGTAGACAGCCCCCAAATAGAAGCCGTGTTGATGATCACGCCTTGGCCACTGGCCTGCATGTGCTTGGCCGCCTCTTGGGAACACAAAAATAAACTGGTGAGGTTGATGTCAACGCAGCGACGCCATTCGTCTAACCCAATGTCTAAAGACGGTTTATTGAGCGAAATGCCTGCGTTATTGAACAACACGTCAACCGGGCCAAAATGGTCGTAACAGGTTTGAAACGCCGCCTTCACGGCTGCATCGTCGGTCACCGACGCCACATGGCCATAAGCACCATAAGCGGCCAAGCCGGCCACTGCTTGGGCCAAAGCATCGGCGTTAAAATCCAGCATAAATACTTTGGCACCCGCCTTGGCGAACGCCGTGGCCAAAGAAAGGCCGATGCCGGCAGCCGCACCGGTAATCAATACTGTTTTGCCAGCGATGCCGACATAATGTGCGGTGGTGTGAGTAGACTCCATGTATGACTCCTTGTATAAGGTGATGGGCTAATTAGGCCAATAGCTGAGGGGCGACATTGCCGATGCACAAATACTTCAACTCGGTGTATTCATCTAAACCGTGCTTCGATCCTTCTCGCCCAAGGCCAGAAGCCTTAACGCCGCCAAAAGGCGCTTCCGCAGTAGAGATCAAACCGGTGTTGATGCCCACCATGCCGTAGGCCAAAGCATCCGAAACGGCCATCACGCGGCTCATGCTCTCGGTGAAAATATAGGACGCCAAACCAAACTCGGTGTTATTGGCCCGACGCACCACTTCTTGATCGTCGCTGAATTTAAAAATCGGGGCTAAGGGCGCAAAGGTTTCGTCGCGAAAGCACAGCATGTCGTCGTGGGCATGCTGAATCAACGTCGGCTCAAAGAAATGCCCGCCCAGATCACTCACCTTGCCACCCACCACGATTTCGCCGCCTAAGGCCACGGCATCTTCAATGTGAGCCTGAATTTTGGCCACGGCTTTGCCGTTGATCAAAGGACCGATGTCGACGCCTGCGTCGAGGCCATTGCCTACTTTCAAGGCGGCAACCTTAACCGCCAGCTTGGCCACAAACGCCTCGTAGATTGATTCGTGCACAAAAATGCGGTTGCTGCACACGCAGGTTTGGCCTGCGTTTCTGAACTTGCTGTCCATCACGCCTTGAACTGCGACATCGAGTTGCGCATCGGCAAACACGATGAGCGGGGCATTACCGCCCAGCTCTAAAGACAATTTTTTCAGCGTCGGCGCGCTTTGCGCCATCAATAAAGCCCCTACCGGCGTTGAACCGGTAAAGCTGACTTTTTTCACCACTGGGCTTTCGGTCAGCACCGGCACGATCTCGGCGGACTTGCCAGTCACTACATTCAGCACGCCCTTAGGCACGCCAGCGAGCTCAGCCAAATGCACCAAGGCCAGCGCCGTGAACGGCGTTTCCTGAGCAGGCTTCACAATCATGGTACAGCCCGCGACCAAAGCCGGCGCGGCTTTACGGGTAATCATCGCCGCTGGGAAGTTCCACGGCGTGATCGCCACACACACGCCCACGGGCTCGCGCTTGGTCATCAAACGCTTGTCCGCACTGGGCGCAGGGATGGTTTCGCCATACATACGACGGCCTTCTTCTGCAAACCACTCGATAAAGCTGGCCGCATAGGCAATTTCACCTTTGGCTTCGGATAACGGCTTGCCCTGCTCTACCGTCATGATTTCGGCCAAGTCGTCCTGATGCTGCATGATCAAGGCAAACCATTGCTTGAGGATGTCTGAACGCTGCTTCATTGACAGACGCTGCCAGGGTGCTAAAGCGGCTTCTGCCGCCACGATGGCTTCGCCCACCTGAGCCGTCGTCAGCGCTGGGATGGTGGCAATCAGCCCCTGATCAACCGGATTGACAACGTCGATGGTGGCGCCGCTACTGGCGGCAACCCAAGCGCCGTTGATGTAGGCTTGGTTTTGAAAAATACATTTGGTGACGATGCTCATGAGTGTCTCTTTTCTCTCTTAAAAGCTGTTTTTGTTTGCTACCTGCCTCTAGGCGGGCGGGATTGAACGGCATGGATCAGGATGGATGCTCATTGAAGATCGTATGACCGTATTACGGCAATAAGCCGCAAAAGCGGGCAAACATAAGCCAGGCATAAGCTCAATGCTGGCTAATTCACCACCTAAGCCACCCGCATCACCCAAAATCAATATGACCGTATTACGGTATTATTTAATAATATAACGCCCAGCTTAAAAACGTCAACGATAAAAATCAAGGCTCTGGGTTTTCAGCCTACTCATGATCCACATCAGCCTATGGCCGCAGCGCTCATGCTGAAACGGCAACACCAAGCCAAACCCTCATGGACTTTCGCTTGCCAAGGCCTTTGGGGCTAATCATCATAGGCATGCCTCGCTTGATCCAGAATCCATCAACCATGATGCATGGCGCCCAGATTTGGACTGTACTGACCGTCAGACTGCGCCTAACCCATCCCGCGAGCAACCGCAGCACAGCGCCATTAGGCCATAAAAAAAGCGCTGAATCATCAGCGCTCTGGTGTGTCGATCGGGCCGCCTAAGACTGCTGAATGCTCAACAGTAAATCTCTAAAGGCCGCTGGATTCTTAGTGAACGTCATTTCACCGGCCGGTGGGAAATGATAATCCAGCAAGCGCGACACCCAAAAACGGATGCAGCCTGCCTGCTGCGCAATCGGCAAGTAGGCCAGCTCATCTTCGCTCAATGGCCGTACGCTGCCGTAGCCGGCTAAAAATGCCTGCACCAAAGCCTCATCCAGCTGATGCGCTGAATTCTGGGCCCAATCATTAATCGCAATCGCAATGTCGTAGACAAAGCTGCCGCGGCAAGCATAGTAAAAATCGATGAAGCCCGTGACTTCGTCGCCCTCTAACAAAACGTTGTCTTTAAACAGGTCGGCGTGAATCAAGCCCTGCGGCAGTTTAGCATCGCTGTTGTCTCTCAAAAACGCAATGGTCGACTGCAATAGTTCAGCATCGGCGGGGCTCAAGAGCGGCAGCAAACGATCTGATTCAGCCGTCCACCAAGGCGCATGGCGCGGATTGGCCATGGTTAACTCGGTACAGGCGGTGGCCAAATGCATTTTGGCCAGCATCGCCCCCACAGAGTGGCACTGAGCAGCATTGGGCTGCGTCACGTCTCGGCCTGTCAGACAACTGACTAAACAGGCGGCTTTATCGTGCAGCAAATGCATGAACTCGCCTGATTTTTGCGGAATCGGTGCGGGGCAAGCCACGCCTTGAGCGCTGAGTAAGGCCATTAAATCTAAGAAGAACGGCAGCTCATCTGGGCGTAGAGTCTCGAAAATGGTCAATACATAACGATCCACGCTGGTGGTCACAAAGTAATTGGTATTGGTGATGCCCTGGGCGATGCCTTTAAGCGACACTAAAGTGCCAATATCATAATCTTTTAAGAAGACCGCCATTTCCGCTTCGGTCACACTGGTATACACCGACATACTCACCCTTTAACAATATTAACTTTATAAGCCATCCGTGATTATACATAAAAAAGGCCTTGCGTCACGCAAGGCCTTTCTTTCTAGACGGAACGTCTAAAGATCGCTGCCGTTTACACCAAACCCTGTGCCAACATGGCGTCGGCCACCTTGGTAAAGCCACCAATATTGGCGCCATTCACATAGTTCACGTAACCATCTTGATAGCCATACTCTTCACACATGTGGTGAATTTTTTGCATAATGGTGTGCAGCTTCTCATCCACTTCACCGGCCGACCACAATAGGCGCATGCTGTTTTGGCTCATCTCCAAACCCGACACGGCCACGCCACCAGCATTACTGGCCTTACCCGGCGCGTACAGAATCTTAGCCGCAATAAAGGCATCCACAGCTCCGGTAGTGCTTGGCATATTAGCGCCTTCAGAAATACAGTAGCAACCGTTAGCCAACAAGGTTTGTGCGTCTTTTTCGTCTAGCTCATTTTGAGTCGCGCAAGGCATGGCCACATCACAAGGCACGCCCCAAGGACGTTGGCCTTCATGATAGGTTAAGCCCTGCTCTTGTGCGTACACGCTTAAGCGTTCGCGACGGTCGTTTTTCAACACCATCAGCTCTTGCCACTGCGCCAGCGTCATGCCGTCTGGGAAATGCACGAAACCACCAGAGTCAGACATGGTCAAGACTTTCGCGTCCCACTCTAGGCATTTCTGGGCCGCGTATTGCGCCACGTTGCCCGAGCCCGAGATCACCACTGATTTACCGGCAATGTGTTTTTTACGGGTTTTCAGCATTTCTTCTGCAAAGTACACGGCGCCATAGCCTGTGGCCTCAGGACGAATCAAGCTGCCGCCAAAACTCATGCCTTTACCGGTTAAAACGGACGCAAACTCGTTGCTGATGCGTTTATATTGACCATATAAATAGCCCACTTCACGCCCGCCCACGCCGATGTCGCCAGCCGGTACGTCAATGTTTGGGCCAATGTGGCGATACAGCTCGGTCATAAAGGACTGGCAAAAACGCATCACTTCATTGTCTGATTTGCCTTTAGGGTCGAAGTCAGAGCCGCCTTTACCGCCGCCCATAGGCAAGGTGGTCAAAGCATTTTTAAACACTTGCTCAAAGGCCAAGAATTTCAAAATGCCCAAGTTGACGCTGGGGTGAAAGCGCAGACCGCCTTTATAAGGGCCAATGGCAGACGACATTTGAATCCGGTAGCCACGATTGACCTGGGCCAAACCTTTGTCGTCAATCCAGGGGATGCGGAACATGATCACCCGCTCAGGCTCAACGATGCGCTCTAAAATGCTGCGCTGGGCGTATTTGGGGTTTTTTTCAAGAAAGGGCCATAGGCTGTGAAAGACTTCTTCTGCAGCCTGATGAAATTCAGGCTGATGTGGGTCTCTTTGTTTGATTTTTAATAAAAAATCGTCTAGTTGGATCTCGCTCATATCTTTGATTCCTTGTTGATTAATGTCTCACAATAAAATCGGCTGGCCATCCTGTGTTTATTCTTTTGGGACGGCATTTGGCGCTGGCGAAGCGGGCGCACACATCTGCTGCATCGCACCATACGGACGTCACAAAACGACCCTATGGGCATGAATCTAATTATTTAGGTGTGAGGATGCCGTCTGAGAAACAGGCGGACTTGGCAGGTGCCAGACACATGCGGCATGCACCGCAGACGAATACACGCCCATGAGTGACTGTAGATTAACTAAGTGTACCGACTATTTCTCAGCGGGCTGCAAGCTCTCTCGCGCCTTGAGTATTTTTCTTATTCTTAGTAGGTTTTTTATAGTAGCCGATTTTTTAGGGTTATTCTAGAAAAAATTACGCCATTCACGCATTTTTTTAGAACTTTTATGCCAAAAATGTCGGATTAATAAAAAAATAGTGTCAATTCAGCCGTTTAACATTTTAATATTAATAGACACACCCCTTGCCAAGCTAAATACCAATATAGCCCCTAACGGGGCTACTTAGCAGCAACTAGGCATTTAAAAACGGGTTATAACGCTTCTCATGCCCAATAGTGGTCATGGGCCCATGCCCAGGAATGACTTCGGTCTCGTCCGGCAGTAGCCACAGCTTGGTACGAATATGGTGCAGCAGCGCTGCATGATCGCCACGCGGAAAGTCGGTTCGACCAATCGATTCTCTAAACAACACGTCGCCAGCAATCAGCAGGCCTTGCGCCGCATGATAAAACACCACGTGGCCGGGCGTGTGGCCAGGGATATGAAACACCTTAAACGTTTCTTGACCAACGCTGACTTCATCACCCTCGTGCAGCCATTGATCTGGGATAAACGTCTCGCTGGGGGCAAAGCCAAAACGCTGGCTTTGCATCGGCAGCTGAGCAATCCAAAAATCATCCTCTTGCTCGGGGCCGATCACCGGCACGGGCTGCTGCGCCACAAGGCGGGTCACGCCGCCGACGTGGTCAATGTGGCCATGGGTCAGCCAAATCGCCTTTAGGGTTAAGCCTTGTGCGGCAACGGCCGCCTGAATCAGCTCGATGTCGCCACCCGGATCGGTGACCACGGCCTCTTTGGTGACGTCACACCACAATAGGGTGCTGTTTTGTTGAAACGGGGTAACGGGATTGATTTGGTATTTTAACGCCATGCGTGCTCCTACAGATGATTGCTGTTTTTATCCCTTGAGCTTACTCGATTTAGGCGCACAATGCCATGCATGGGTGGGATTCGCTGGCCAATGAACGGCCATGCTTGGGGTTCACCACGAACATAACGGCTAGCCCATCTAGCTCACTGACCCATAAGCCACGGTTTATTGATTGTTGGTAGAGAGGCGCAAAGCATAGCGTGCCCACCCTACCGCAGTAGCCTTACGCCCACAAAAAAGCCAGCTGCGCAAGGCAACTGGCTGTTTCATCACTCATTAGATTAATGACGGAAGTGACGAATCCCGGTCAACACCATCGCCATACCGTGTTCGTTGGCGGCGTCAAAAATTTCTTGATCGCGCATTGAACCACCCGGGTGAATAATGGCTTTAATGCCCTGCTCGGCAATCACGTCGATGCCGTCGCGGAACGGGAAGAAGGCATCAGAGGCCGCTACGGCACTGGCCAAAGATAGGCCAGCTTCGCCGGCTTTACGCGAAGCGATGCGGGTAGAGTCCACGCGGCTCATTTGGCCGGCGCCAATACCGCAGGTTTGGCCTTGGCTACAGAACACGATGGCGTTTGATTTCACAAACTTGGCCACGTTCCAAGCGAACAATAAGTCTTTCATTTCTTGTTCAGAAGGCTCACGGGCGCTGACGATCTTTAAATCGGCCATGGTCAACTGATGGGTGTCTGGGGTTTGCACCAACAAACCACCGCCTACACGCTTCAGTTCAAACTCATTGGCACCGGCCAACATCGGGATTTCTAATACGCGCACGTTGGCTTTACCGGCCACAACGGCTTTAGCGTCGGCGGTAAAGCTAGGGGCGATCAGCACTTCCATAAATTGGTTGGCCACGATGGCTTCTACGGTTGCGCCGTCTAGCTCACGGTTAAACGCCACAATGCCGCCAAAGGCGCTAGTGGTGTCGGTGGCAAACGCCAATTTATAGGCGCTCAAAGTGTCGGCCGCAATCGCCACGCCACAAGGGTTGGCGTGCTTCACGATCACACAAGCTGGTTCGTTAAACGACTTAACTGCTTCCCAAGCTGCATCGGCATCGGCGATGTTGTTGTATGACAACTCTTTGCCTTGCAACTGGGTGTAATTGGCCAAGCTGCCGGCAGCAGGAGCCAAGTCACGGTAGAAGGCAGCGTGTTGGTGTGGGTTTTCACCGTAGCGCATGTCTTGCACCTTAACGAACTGTTGGTTAAAGCGCTGTGGGAACATAAACTGCTTCGGTTCACCGGCCAATACCTCATCGTCTAGACTGGTGAGGTAATTGCTGATGGCTGAATCGTAGGCAGCGGTATGGGTAAACGCTTTACGAGACAGGTTAAAACGGGTTTTCTTGCTCACTTGGCCATTGTTGGCGGCCATTTCAGCAATGATGGCATCGTAGTCAGCAGCATCGGTCACAATGGCCACATGACCCCAGTTTTTGGCGGCAGAGCGCACCATGGTTGGGCCACCGATGTCGATGTTTTCAATCGCATCTTCTAAGGTGCAGTGAGGTTTATTGATGGTTTGGGTGAATGGGTATAGGTTCACGCACACCAAGTCGATGTTGCCAATATCGTGCGCTTGCATCTGCGCCACATGTTCGGGTAAATCGCGACGGCCCAAAATGCCGCCGTGAATTTTTGGATGCAAGGTTTTCACACGACCATCAAGCATTTCTGGAAAACCGGTGTAGTCAGCCACTTCGGTGACCGCCACGCCATTATCGGCCAATAGTTTTGCCGTCCCACCGGTAGACAAAATTTCTACGCCGTTATTGGCCAAGTTTTGGGCAAACGCCAAAACACCTTCCTTATCCGAAACGCTGATGAGCGCACGTTTAATTGACACCATTTTAGACTATCCTCTAATTAACAATTAATCTCATGTTGCATGAGCTTCTTCCGCAGGGTATTACGATTCAACCCCAAAACCGTTGCCGCACGCGTTTGATTGCCACTACAGTGTTTCAACACCACTTCCAATAAAGGACGTTCGACGCGCGCCAAAACCATATCATAGACACCACAGGCGTTCTCACCACCTAAGTCAGCAAAGTACTGTTCCATTGCTGCACGGATGGTCTCATCAATCACATCTTGCTTAGACATAGCACTCCTACCTTATTCATTACACCACTTCTTGTTCATCTTAAGCACTGCTTCGTCCCCTTTGTGTCGGCCCATGTAGGCAGATCACTCAGTGCCGGTGCGGTACGCTGATGGCCATGCGGCCAGCGCTGCTTGTTGCTGGGTCAGATACGTCGCCATCATCGCCCACTGCTCACTGCTGCTTTCAACCTTATTCACCTGCTGGCGAAAGGCTTTGGCATCAGGCAAGGCGGCAATGTACCAACCAATGTGTTTACGGGCAATCCGACAGCCCATGTATTCACCGTAAAAATCATAAATCTCAGCCAAATGGCCTAAAATCACGTCACTGATCGCAGCCACGCTCAATGCTTCGGGCAACTCACCCGTACGCAGATAGCCGACGATGTCGCGAAACAGCCACGGCGCCCCTTGTGCCCCACGACCGATCATGACGGCATCGGCCGCCGTTGCTTGCAGCACCTGCACCGCTTTTTGCGGGCTGGTGATGTCGCCATTGACCGTCACCGGGATGCGGCTCTGGGCCTTAACTGCTGCGATTAATTCGTAGTGCGCTTCACCTTGATACATCTGGGTGCGGGTACGGCCATGCACGGCCAAAGCAGCAATCCCAGCTTCTTCGGCCAATTGGGCAATGGTGGGCAGATTTAAATGCTCATCATCCCAGCCCAAGCGCGTCTTGAGCGTCACCGGCACCGCCACGGCCTCAACCACGGCCTGCAAAATACGGCTCACCAAAGCTTCATCTTTCATTAAAGCGCTGCCAGCCAGAACGTTACACACTTTCTTGGCAGGACAACCCATATTGATGTCGATGATCTGCGCCCCCTTGGCCACATTAGCCACGGCGGCAGCAGCCATTTCGGCGGGGTCAGAGCCGGCAATCTGCACCGAAATAGGGCCAACATCGCCACTGTGATCGGCGCGCAGCACCGTTTTACGGGTGTGCTGTAGCGATAAATCGCTGGTGATCATTTCACTGGGCGCTAAAGCCGCCCCAAACCCTCGACACAGCCGTCGAAATGGCTTATCGGTAATGCCCGCCATTGGGGCCAGCATGACCGGCTCGGCCAGCTCATAGGGACCAATCTGCATCCCATCCTCACTTTCATCGCGGGCTTCATTCTGTCGCATCAAGGAATGAATTTTACCGCTTTTTCACTCACCTCGCCAATGCCACACGTCAAAAGCAGGCGTTTACCCACATGACTTTGGCCTAAAGGGTGCTGTATTCACACTTTAAATCAAACTCTACAAGATACTTGCGCAAAAAAAGCAGCCTTTTCAGACTGCTTCCCATCGCATCACATCCCTACTGGCGTTTGGCCTCAACGCGGGCCAACTCTGTTTGTTTGGCAATCTTGCGGTTCACCAACCATTGTTGCGCAATCGACAAGATGTTATTCACCAACCAGTACAATACCAAACCTGCTGGGAAGAAGAAGAACATCACCGAGAACGCAATTGGCATAATCTTCATCATCTTCGCTTGCATTGGATCAGCCGGTGGCGGATTCAAGAAGGTTTGCAAGAACATAGTAATGGCCATCAAGGCAGGCAATACATAGTAAGGGTCAGGGCGCGCTAAGTCGGTAATCCAGCCCATCCATGGTGCTTGACGTAGCTCCACCGAGGCGAACAGCGCCCAGTACAGGCCAATAAACACCGGAATCTGTACCAGCATGGGCAAACAGCCGCCCAGAGGATTGATCTTTTCTTTCTTATAAAGACTCATCATCTCTTGCTGTAGCTTCACTTTGTCTTCGCCATACTGCTCACGAATCGCGGTCAAGCGCGGCGCTACGGCACGCATTTTGGCCATAGAGCGGTAAGAAGCAGAGGTCAGTGGGTACAGAACCAGCTTCACCACGACGGTCAATAGCACGATAGACCAGCCCCAGTTGCCGACAAACTTATGAATTTCATTCAATAGCCAGAACAAAGGCGACGCAAAGATGTGTACCTTGCCATAGTCTTTACTCAGGATCAGGTTATCCGCCACGCCTTGCATGATGCTGTATTCTTCAGGACCAGAGTAAAGGGTCATGTTTAGCTGACCGGTTTGGCCTGGCGCCACGGCAGCCATCGGCACCCGCACACCAGAAGAGTACAGGCCATCGCTACGCTTACGGATGTCAAACTGGCAGTCACCGCCACCTTGAACACAGGCACTGGCCTGATCTTTAGGCTCTAAAATCCAAGCAGACACAAAGTAATGCTGAATCATCGACACCCAACCGCTTGGGGCACGACGCTCATAGTCAGCCGCGTCACGGCCTTTGCTGTAATCGGTGTCTAAGTCGCCAAAGGCCACTTTTTGGAAGCCACCTTCAGGCGTGTACAGAGCCGGACCCGTATAAACGTGGGCCAAGCGGCTTTCGCCTTCTGGGGTGCTGCCGTCACGCAGCAAGCGATATACAGCGTCTAGCTTAACAGGGGCTTCGCCCTGGTTAGCCACCTCAAAGCGCACGCCAATTTCATAGCTGCCCTTCTTAAAGGTATAGACTTTATTCACCACCACACCATTGGTTTCAGGCGCGGTCAACGTCACTTCCAACGTGTCGCCATTTAAGGTGTAGCTGTTTTGTGCGGCGCTAAACGCCACATCTTTTAATAGGTATTGACCGTCGGCGCCTAATAAATCAGATTGGGCCACATAGGTATAGTTAGGTTCGTCATCCAACAACACCATTTGCTGATTTTCATCGCCGGTGGCATTGTGTTTCAACAGTTCTAAACGACGCAGATCGCCACCTTTGGTGTCGATGGTGGCTTTAAACATGTCGGTGGTGACTTCGACGCGCTCACCTTTGCCCAATTTTGAATCTTGAGCAGCGGTGCCATTAGGCGCGGTGGTGGATTGACCGGCAGCATCAGTCGTCGCTTGCTGGGTCACTGGTACGGGTTCTGGAGCTGGGAAGAAGTAGTTCCAGCCCATCAAAATCGCCATCGCCACGATGGCAAATGAGATGAGTCGTTTAAATTCCATAGCGTATCACTTTTCCATTTAAGGGACAGGATCGTAGCCACTGCCGCCGAAGGGGTGGCAACGACAAATACGTTTTGCAGCCAAACAGCCGCCTTTGCACGCGCCATACTTAGTTATCGCTTCGAGCGCATACTGTGAACAGGTCGGCGTATAGCGACAGCGAGGCGGTATTAAGGGGCTAATGCATAACTGATAGAACCGGATTATGAGCTTAAATAATCGTGACATCATTGATTTTGCCTTTGCATGAGGGAAGCTAAGGCCGCTACTGCTTCGGCATAGTCTTCACGCTCAAACTTTTTTTTGGCACGGACAATAAAATCTTTTTCAGAAAGTGTGTGTTTATGGCAACGAAACCACTCACGCACCAGCCGCTTCATGTAATTTCGCTCATGTGCGCGCTTAGCGACTTTCTTAGCCATCACCAATCCTAGCCGTGCATGACCTAGTTGATTAGGCCCTACGAAGACTTGGAAGAAAGCATTGCTTTTAGTACGGCGTAAAGTAAAAACGGATGAGTATTCATCCGTTTTTAACATACGATATCGCCGCTCAAATCGGTTTTGCAAAGCTTATACAGCCAAGCGTTTACGACCTTTAGCACGACGCGCAGCCAAAACGGCACGACCACCACGGGTTTTAGAGCGAACCAAGAAACCGTGAGTGCGTTTGCGACGGGTAACTGAAGGTTGGTAAGTACGTTTCATAATGAGTATTCCTACATTTTGCAATCAAGTAAACGAGGGATTACACCCTGTTTTATTGAATTTGTCAATGTTTTTAGCGCTCTGCACTTCAACATTGTCTGTGGATAACTTTAGCAAAACAGGGTAAAATATAGGGCTTAGAGTGGAAACTTTCTTTTGTCCGTCGTTTGCTGATTAATATCAATCGCCTACACCTAGGGCAACCTAGCGCGTACTGGGGGTTATTTTACCCCGAAGCGACGTCGACAAGCACGACCCATTGACTTACTTTTTAAGAAAAACTGTCGCACTTATGCAATTAACTGATTTTTGGCTGCAATGCCTCACTCGTTTAAAAAATGAGCTATCGACGCAACAATACGAAACTTGGATTCGTCACCTAACCGTGGACGAGTCTGAGACGAATTGGATTGTATACGTGCCGAATAACTTTATGCTGAGCTTTGTGAAGGACCGCTTTTTTGAAGGCATCGTCGCCATTCACGCTGAGCTCACCCCTACTAGCCTACCCTTGATCCTCAAAGTAGGCAAAGGCCAAACCGTGGCCTTAGCAGAAGCAAAGAAGCCCAGCGCGGCCGAAGCCATCATGCCTAAGCACGTCCAAAGCGTGCCCAGAGTGCCCGTCAGCGTACCGGTACAGCCTATTTTAAACGTCAACGACACCGACGAAGAGAAAATCAAGCGGGCCGAAAGCATCAGCCACACTCATGAAAACACGCGCTTAAACAGCGCCTACACTTTCGACACCCTGGTTGAGGGCAAGGGTAACCGCTTGGCCTGCGCCGCGGCTCAGCACATTGCTGAAACCCCGGGCGACAGCAACTACAACCCTTTATTTATTTATGGTAGCACCGGCCTGGGTAAAACCCACTTGGTCCAGTCTATCGGTAACCGCGTCTACCAGCTCAACCCTAAAGCCAAAGTGCGCTACATTCACGCCGAAAGCTATGTGCGCGACATCATGCGCGCCTTTAGAGAAAAATCGTTTGACCAATTTAAACAGTATTATCACTCGTTGGATTTATTAATCATCGACGACGTGCAGTTTATTTCGGGCAAAGACCGCACCATGGAAGAATTCTTCTATTTGTTTAACTATCTTGTGGACACGCAAAAACAGGTGGTGATGACCTGTGATACTCTACCCAATAAGATAGACGGCATGGACGACCGCTTAAAATCGCGTATGTCTTGGGGCCTAACGGTTGAGTTAGCGCCGCCTGAACTGGAAATGCGCGTGGCCATTTTGCAGCGAAAGGCCGAACAGTCTAACGTGCGCCTAGCCCATGAGCCGGCGTTCTTTATTGCCCAAAGCATCCGTTCCAACGTGCGTGAATTAGAAGGGGCCTTTAAGAAGGTGGTCGCCACCAGTAAATTCTTAAACGCCGAGATCGACACCGAATTGGCCAAATATGCCTTACAAGACATTTTGGCCACGACCCAGCGTCAAATCACCATCGATCAGATTCAAAAAATTGTGGCCGACTATTACCACATCAAGGTCAACGACATCTTAGGTAAAAAGCGCACCCGCGCCATTGCCCGACCCAGACAGATCGCCATGACCTTGGCCAAAGAACTGACCCAGCAAAGCTTACCCAGCATTGGCGACGCCTTTGGCAATCGTGACCACACCACGGTGCTGCACGCGAACAAAACCATTAACGAATTCAAAAAGACCGACCCCGAAGTCTCACAAGACTACGAAGCGCTCTTACGCATACTACGCAACTGAACTTGAATGACACTTTCTTAAGGAATTGATTATGCTTATTTTACAAGCTGAACGTGATGCCCTGCTCAAGCCATTGCAAATGGTGACAGGGATTGTGGAGCGTCGCCACACATTGCCCATTTTGTCTAACGTTCTGATTGAGAGCAAAGGCGGTCAAACCCATATTTTGGCCACCGACTTAGAAATTCAAATTCACACCCTAGGCCCCACCACCAGCACCGAAGACTTTCGGGTGACCACCAACGCCAAAAAGCTACAGGACATTTTACGTGCCCTACCCGACAATGCTTTGGTGTCATTGGAACAGGCCGACAACCGCATGACGTTAAAAGCAGGCAAAAGCCGCTTTAACCTACAGACCCTACCGGCCGACGACTTTCCGCTATTGTCAGTAGGTGAAGACATCACTTCTTGCTTTAGCCTGCCGCAAGAAGCGTTCAAGCAAATGTTGTCTCAAGTTCAGTACAGTATGGCCGTGCAAGACATCCGCTACTATTTAAATGGTTTATTGATGCAAACCGAAGGCGACCAGCTGCGCCTAGTGGCCACCGACGGCCACCGCCTAGCCTACGTTTGCTGCACCATCGACGCTCAACTGCCCAAGGCCGAAGTGATTTTGCCGCGTAAAACCGTGATTGAATTATTCAAACTATTGAATCAGCCAGAAGAGCCGCTGACCATTGAATTACTGACCAATCAAGTGCGCCTACGCTGCGGCGACACCGTGATCGTGAGTAAAATCATCGACGGTAAATTCCCAGACTTTAACCGCGTCATCCCTTTGGATAACGACAAAATCTTCTTGGTGGGCCGCACCCAGCTATTAGGCGCCTTAGAACGGGCCGCTATTTTGGCCAACGAAAAATTCCGCGGCGCGCGCTTACAGATCAAGCCCGGCGTATTAAGCGTGGTGTGTAGCAATAACGATCAAGAAGAAGCCCAAGAAGAAATCGAAATCGCCTATCAAGGCGAAAGTTTAGAAGTAGGCTTTAACATTGCCTACTTAATGGACGTGTTACGTAACGTCCACGTGGATGACCTACAGTTGGCCTTTGGCGATGCCTCACGCTCAACCTTGTTCACCATCCCTGAAAATCCAAACTTTAAATACATCGTGATGCCGATGCGCATTTAACCTCGCCTTAAGCGCGTCACGAAACGGTGACTCACGTCACCGTTGGTTATTTATATTGAAGAAAACGAGAAAAGACTATGACCCAACCCGATTACGGTGCCGACAGTATTAAAGTATTAAAAGGCTTGGATGCGGTACGCAAACGCCCCGGCATGTATATTGGCGACACCCAAGACGGTACGGGCTTGCATCACATGGTGTTTGAAACCTTAGACAACGCCATTGACGAAGCCCTAGCCGGCCATTGCGACAAGATCACCGTCACCATCCATGCTGACAATTCTATTTCTGTGGAAGACAACGGTCGCGGCATTCCCACCGACATCCACCCAGAAGAAGGCCGCTCAGCGGCCGAAGTGATCATGACCATTTTGCACGCCGGTGGTAAATTTGACAGCAACAGCTATAAAATTTCCGGTGGCCTGCACGGGGTGGGTGTATCCGTAGTCAACGCCCTATCAGACTGGTTGCGCCTGACCATTGCCCGTAACGGCATCCTGCACGAAGTAGAGTTTCAGCGCGGCGAAACCGTTGAGCCGTTAAAACAGATTGGCCCCACCGACAAGCAAGGCACCCGCGTGCACTTTATGGCCAGCGTGGAAACCTTTGGTGAAGTGGTGTTCAACTTTGACATCCTCGCCAAACGTATTCGCGAACTGTCCTTCTTAAACAACGGCGTTGGCATCAAGCTGGTTGACCAGCGCAACGATCGCGTTGAAGACTTCGCCTTCAGCGGCGGCGTGGCCGGTTTTGTGACGTATCTGAACCGTAAGCGCACCGTTTTACACCCGAACGTGTTTTACGCCACCGGCGAAAAAGACGGCATGAGCGTGGAAATCGCCATGCAGTGGAACGACTCCTACCAAGAATCAGTGCAGTGCTTCACCAACAACATTCCACAGCGCGATGGTGGCTCCCACTTGACCGCCCTACGTCAGGTGATGACCCGTACCCTGAACCAATACATCGAAGCCAACGAGGTGGCCAAAAAAGCCAAGGTCGACACCACCGGTGACGACATGCGCGAAGGCCTGACCTGTATTTTATCGGTAAAATTACCCGACCCTAAATTCAGCTCACAAACCAAAGACAAACTGGTGTCTAGCGAAATCGGCCCTGTGGTAAACGAAATCGTCAACCAAACCTTGACTGAATTTTTGGAAGAAAACCCCAACGACGCCAAAATCATCTGCGGCAAGATCGTGGACGCTGCCCGCGCCCGTGACGCTGCCCGTAAGGCGCGTGAGATCACCCGCCGCAAAGGCGTGATGGATGGCCTAGGCCTGCCCGGTAAGCTGGCCGACTGCCAAGAAAAAGACCCTGCGCTATCTGAACTGTATTTAGTCGAAGGGGACTCGGCCGGTGGCTCTGCCAAACAAGGTCGTGACCGTAAAAACCAAGCCATTTTGCCGCTCAAAGGTAAAATCTTAAACGTCGAAAAAGCGCGCTTTGATAAAATGCTGGCCAGCCAAGAAGTGGCCACGCTGATCACCGCCTTAGGCTGTGGCATTGGTAAAGACGAATACAATCCAGAAAAACTACGCTACCACCGCATCATCATCATGACCGATGCCGACGTGGACGGTGCCCACATTCGCACCCTGCTGCTGACCTTCTTCTACCGCCAGATGCCTGAACTGGTCGAGCGTGGCCACATTTACATCGCTCAACCACCACTCTACTTGGCCAAGCATGGTCGCCAAGAACGCTATCTGAAAGATGATGCCGAGCTAGAGCAATTCCTATTGGGCCTCGCCATTAACGGTGCCGAACTGGTGAGCGGCGACGTACACATGGTGGGCGACGAATTAGCCGCCTTGTCTAAGCAATACATTGCCGCCAAAAATGCCATCGAACGCGAAAGCCGCGCCCTTGACCACTTGGTGTTGGAAGCTTTGTTATTCGTTGATGCACTCGACTTAAGCAGCGAAGCCAGCACGCTTGACGCCATCGCGCGCCTACAGCCGTTTGTGCCGGCCGACCAAGTGGTTTTGAGTCATGCTCAAACTGAAATTCCTGCTAACGAAGAGACTGAAACCGAAGCGCGCACCGAACACCTGATTCGCATCACCCGTAAACTGCACGGCAACGTGATGGTGACGTTCTTGGATCAAGGCTTCTTAAACCGCAGCGACTATCGCACCATCAACGAAACCGCCCAGCAGCTAAAAGGCCTGATTCAGCCCGGCGCCTATATGCGTAATGGTGACAATAAGCGCGACATCAAAACCTTTGGTGACGGCCTAGAGTACTTGATGACCGACGCCAAAAAAGGCCTGTCTATCCAGCGCTACAAAGGCCTAGGCGAGATGAACCCAAGCCAGCTGTGGGAAACCACCATGGACCCTAGCGTGCGCCGCCTGTTGCGCGTGCGCATCGAAGACGCCGTGGCCGCCGACGATGTGTTTGTGACATTAATGGGCGACGAAGTAGAACCGCGTCGCGCCTTTATTGAAGACAATGCGTTGATTGCTCGGAATATTGATATTTAAGTAATTGGCTCACACAGCTAAGAGAACGGCATGACGCCCACAAGCGTCATGCCGTTTTTTTGGGCCTAGAATCCTAGCGCACACCCCATTCTCGTGTTTATGACTTTTAGCCATGAACATACAATTATTCATTCTTTTTGATTTAGCTTTAACTAGCCTAAGCTATTGCCATACCAACACATTTCCAGTGGAGAAACGGCATGAACGCAACAGCAGCACAGGCAAGCTTACCCATTTTAGACCTCAGCCTCTTTGATCAGGCAGACACGCGCGAACGGTTTTTGGCGCAGCTGCAAGACATGGCGCGCAATATTGGCTTTTTTTATCTGACCGGCCACGGTATCGGCCCTGAACGCGTGGCCGAAGTGACGGCCATCAGCCGCCAGTTTTTCGCCCAGCCGCAGGCGCAAAAAGACGCGCTGTCGATGAGCCAATCGCCCCACTTTCGCGGCTACTCACGCCCCAACGAAGAAACCACCCGCAACAAACCTGATTTTCGCGAACAAATCGACATCGGCGCCGACCTACCGCCAGTGGTATTTGATGACACCACACCGCTGTGGCTGAAGCTACAAGGCCCCAACCAATGGCCTGAACACTGGCCCGAATTCAAAACCATCACCACCGCCTGGCAACGCGATCTGCGTCAGGTGTCGATTAAGCTCTTGCACGCCTTTATGCTGGCCTTAGGCCTAGCTGAAGACGCCTTAGACCCATTCATCACCGGCCTGCCTAATGAGTTGCTCAAATTGATCCACTATCCTGGCCAGCCAGATGCCGAACATCACGACCAAGGCGTAGGCGCCCATAAAGATGCGGGCATTTTGACCCTGCTGTGGCAGGACCAAGTGGGTGGCCTACAGGTGTTCAGCAACGGTGAATGGCTGGATGCGCCCTATGTTGAAGGCACCTTCATCGTCAATATTGGCGAGCTATTGGAGCTGGCCACCAACGGCTATTTAGTGGCCAATCTGCACCGAGTGGTGGCGCCGCCACCCAATGTTGAGCGCTACTCGATTGCCTACTTCATCACCCCTAACCTCTACGCTGGTGAGGTGCCCATTTTGGCTTTGCCGCCCGAGCTGCAACAGCTGGCCACCGGCCCCGAAAGCGACCCACTCAACCCCATGTTAAAAAATGCGGGTGCAAACACCATTAAAGGGCGTTTACGCTCCCACCTGGCCGTCACCCAACGCTTTTATCCCGAGCAATACGCCCAAATCATCCAGCAACGTCAAGCCATCAGCGAGGCCACATCATGATCAAACCTTTAGCCCCTCTTTTTGCCCTCGCCTTGGCGCTGGGCCTAGCCGCCTGCTCTCACCAAGACAGCGCCACGTCGGCCAAGGCAGGCGTGGCGAAAGCCGCCGACAGCCACATTGTTTTGGGCGCAACCGGCGCCGACGCCGACATCTGGCGCTTCATCGCCACCACGCCTGCGGCTAAAGCCGCCGGCCTCACCATTGAAGTCAAAGACATCACCGATGGCATTACCTTAAACACCGCCACCGCCGAGCAACAGCTAGACGTCAATGCCTTCCAATCGTGGGCTTATTTAAAAACCTTTAATAAAAACCACGGCGACAGCCTGCGCGCCTTAGCCACCACTTATTTAGAACCGATGGGCCTGTATTCCAATCAGCATCAAAGCCTGGCCACCCTGCCTGAGGGGGCTTTAATCAGCATCCCCAATGATGCAGCCAATACAGCGCGCGCCTTACTGCTGCTCGCCCAGGCGGGGCTGATTACCCTATCACCGCAGTTCGACCCAGTGATGGGCACACCGCAAGACATTGTGGACAACCCCAAACACCTCACCTTTAAGCTGGTTCAGGGTGCCTCTGGCCCACGCATTCTGCGCGATGTCGATCTAGCCGCCATCAGCAACACCTTTGCTCTGGAAGGCGGCCTCAACGTGGTGAAGGATGCGCTCATCCACGAGCAAGCCAACGGCAGCAACCACAACAACGTTAATCTGCTGGTCACCAGCAAAAGCCGCATCGACGACGTCAACCTCAACCAACTTGGCAAGCTCTACCATCAGCCCAGCGTCCAAGCCTATATCAAGGAACATTTTGGCGGCACCAAGCTGGCCGTCACCCAACCCGTCTCCTCACTCAACTGAGGCACTGAGCACGACAAAGCGGCCTTAACGGCCGCTTTTTTGCTGAGAAAAACCCCTACACCTAACCTAGATTCACGTCACTCTACGTCTTTAATCCAGGCACGATAGCCTTCTTGGGCCATATCGGCCAGCGGTATGAACCTCAGGCTGGCGCCATTGATACAGTAGCGCAGCCCGCCTCGATCGGCTGGCCCATCAGGGAATACATGGCCTAAATGGGCGTTGGCCAGCCGACTGCGCACCTCAATGCGGCGCATGTTGTAGCTTAAATCTTCTTGCTCCACCACAGCGCTCGCGGCAATGGGCCGCACAAAGCTGGGCCAGCCACAGCCAGACTGATACTTATCCCGTGATGAAAACAGCGGCGCGCCGCTGATCACGTCTACGTAGAGGCCTGGCTCGAACAAATGATCGTAGGCATGACTAAAGGCGCGTTCAGTACCGTTGTTTTGGGTGACGTCATATTCAGCCCGACTCAGGCTTTGCTTGAGCGCTTGCGTGGTCGGCGGCACAAATTGAGTCGGATCAAAATCAGGCTTAGGCGCTGGGGCCTGATTGGGCAAAGGCTCATCCGCCAGGCTTAAATCAATGTGGCAATAGCCATTGGGGTTTTTCAATAAATAGTCTTGATGTTCAACTTCCGCTTCGTAAAACTGCGTCAGCGGTTGATTTTCGACCACGATCGGGCGATCGTAACGCGTTTGTAGCTCGCTCAGCGCTGCGGTCACGACGGCCGCATCGGCCGAGTTTGTGGTGTAGACGCCCGTTCGGTACTGAACGCCTCTATCGTTACCCTGGCGATTAAGGCTGGTCGGATCAATGATGCGCGCATAGTGCCGCAATAAGTCTTTTAAGCTGATTTTATCGGCGTCGTAGGTCACCCGAACCGTTTCCGCGTGGCCGGTGTGGCGAGACACCACGTCTTCATAACTGGGGTTTTCGGTGCGGCCATTGGCATAGCCAGAGACGGCATCCACCACGCCAGCGATGCGCTCAAAATACGCCTCTACGCCCCAAAAACAGCCGCCAGCAAAGTAGATGGTGCGGGCATTAACCGGGATGGCCTGCTGCTTGGCCTGGGGCTGATAAAACGTCGGCGCGCTCAGGTTTAAATCGGCTTTAGGGTCTTGCAGCAGCGCCAGCGCCTGCGGCTTCGTCAGGCTGCCTTTTATAATGCGCTGCAGCCGCCCCTCGGCGTCCAGCACCGCCCAACTGGGGTAAACGCTCACGCCCAGCTTTTTCACCAGCTCTCCGCTGGGGTCTAGTAAAACCGGCAGCTCAGGATGGTCTAAGCCGGCATACCAGCGCTGAAAGTCGGCCAATGGCTGCTCGCCCAAGACGCCTGGCGACGCCACGGTGACCACATTAGCGCCGCCAAACGCCGCATCATCAACCCAGGCCTCAGTCATGTCCAACTCAGACAGGCACAGAGGACACCAGCTGGCCCACAGCTTAATCAGCGTCGGCTGCTTGGGCACCAAATGGTGGCTGGCCGGCTGCGCTTCGGTGTCGTATAAACTCAGCAAAACCTGCTGAATCGGTGCGGCCTGAGCCTGGCTGCCAAAACCGATACCGGGCCGCCACCAGGCCAATAAGGCCAGTAAAACGCCCGCCAACAGCACCCCTTTAAACCACAATGTTTTCATGTTTACCCCTTATTTTGATGCGTAAAGCAATCGACATAGCTTTGATTTTAAATCCATTTACCGAATGCATCGTAGGGGTTCATTATGGCATAGCCCTCACCCACAGCTGATTACTTTAGCCTATCGGCCTGGTCAGAAAAATAGCGGCTGGGGGTTTGGCCGAGGCGGCGTTGAAACAGCGCAATAAACGCACTGACGTTGTCGTAGCCAACGCTGAGCGCCGTGGTGGTCACCGATGCGCCCGCGGCCAAATAGGCCAACGCCCGCATTAAACGAGCCTGCTGGCGCCATTGGGTAAACGTTTGGCCAGTCTCCTGCACAAATTTACGGCTGAGGCTGCGAGCGGATAGGCCAACCAATGCCGCCAAAGCCGGCAAGGCATGCTCGGCGCTTAAGTCGGCCAACATCACGGCAGCCGCCTTTTGCACTGCAGGCGTCTGAGGGTACGGCAAGCTCAGGGCCGCAGGGGCTAAAGTATTTAATTCATCCGCCATGACGGCCCACACACGCTGCTGCGCTGGCGTCGGCTCCAGCACCGGCTGCGCCCATGTGGCCAAGCGTTCTACGCAGGCATGTAATAGCTCAGAGCGCATCAAGGTTTGGGGCTGCGGTGGCAGGCGATCACAATAGACCTCAGCCACGTAGACGCTCCAGCCCCGAAAGGCCCCATGTGAAGACAAGGCGTGCGGCGTATGCGGCGGTAACCACACCACTTGAGTAGGCGACACCAAATGCTGGCTGCCGTTGATGGTGAGGGTCACCAGACCCGACTCAGTGCCGATGAGCTGGCCCTTACCGTGTTGGTGTTCGGGCGTGTGACGGCCGTCGCTGAGGTTCATGGCGCCGTAGCCCACCAAGGCATGACTGCGCGACTGAACGGCAAAAGCATCTGGGGGTACAGAATCGGTCATCTTGTCCTCTATGCGGTATTTATTGGCATCCTTACGGGCGTAATGCCAAATTAAACCCCGTATGCTGTGACGTCAAGCAGGTTTCCTGCCTGCATCATTCGATTCCCTTATAGAAAGGCTTAACCATGCTGCCCACCACCCCTCACGACGCTCGTGTATTTTTACACGCCTTGTTTGAACAACTGTTCGACCCTGCCGTTCCCTCCGAGGCCATCGGTGCTTATTTCCACCCCGACTACCAGCAGCTGGTTGACGGCAAAACCTTAAACTTTACCGACTTCATCGCCCATGTCGGCGTTTTAAAATCCACTCTGGCCAGCGCCCAAGTCACGTTTGAACAAATCTTAGTCAACGGCCAGGAATGGGCCGACATTCACTATGTGGATGCCGTGAAGCAAGACGGCAGCCGCTTACGCGTTAAAGTGTTGGCTTTTTACACCTTTCGCGACGGCAAAATCCGCCACATCGAAGAGCTGACCCACTTAGAACAAGGATCAGCCGCTGATCAGGATTTAGGCTCACGCCTCTAAGCGTCTGCTGAAGCCCAAGCCTGCGCTAAGGCCTCGGCATACGCTTGAGCCTGGGCAATATCCACAACATTGGCAAAGCCAAACAGCAGGCCTTGCTGAGCCTGTGCCGGCGCAATGGCCCAATGCGACAGCGCCTGAACGGCCATGCCTTGTGCCTGCGCTCGTTCGGCCAACCAAACATCTCGATACGGTGGCTGCACCTTGGCCACCAAATGCATGCCCCCCGCTTCGGCAGCGATGTTTAGCCAGGGTGAAAGCCGCTGCTGAAACACCGTCATCACCATTGCTCGACGCTCGGCGTACAGGCGGCGCATTTTCTTGATGTGGCGGCTAAAATGGCCCGCCTGCATGAAATCCGTCAAAACCTGTTGGCCTAAGAGTGCAGGGCTGTAGCTACTGTGTTGTAAAGCCTGTCCAGCAGGCGCTACCAAGGCCGGTGGCAGCACCACATAAGCCAACCTAAGGCCAGGAAACAACACCTTGCTTAAGGTGCCCACGGTGATGCAGCGTTCCGCTTGGTCTAGGCTACTTAAGGCGGGCAACGGCCAGCCGCGATAGCGATATTCGCCGTCGTAGTCGTCTTCAATTACCCAACCACCCGTGCGCGCGGCCCAGTCCAACAGCGCCAGCCGCCGCGCCAAGCTCAGCGACACCGTCAGTGGGCTTTGGTGGGCGGGCGTGACCACGGCGCAGCAGGCCGTTGGCGCCAAGGCCAAGCCCGCCGCCACGCACAGACCCTCTTCATCCACAGGCACGGGCACAATCTCAGCACCGGCCTGACGCCACGCCGCGCGCCCAAACACATAGCCTGGATCTTCCAACCACACCTGACGATTGGCCACCCCCAATAGCTGAGCCAACAGCGCCAAGGCCGCTTGATAGCCCGCCACCACCACGATCTGCTCAGGACGACAGACAATGCCGCGCGCCAGCCGCAGGTATTTCGCCAACTCGCTGCGCAGCGGCGCATAGCCCGCAGCAGGCGGATAGGCTAAGTCGGCCGCCGTCCAGGCCTGCATACGCTTCGTGCTCAAGCGCGCCCACAGCTTAGTCGGAAAGGCATCCAAAGCCGGCAGCCCCATTTGCAACGGCAAGGCCTGTGCCGTACGGTTAGGATCTGCAGTCACCTCCATGACTTCAGCTGCCTCGGCTGGCGCCTCAACAGCAGATACTCGCAACGGTAATTGAGCGCTGACAAACGTCCCCGCAGCGCCCTTCGCAATAATGTAGCCTTCGGCACTCAATAAATCATAGGCGGCCTCAACCGTACCCTGAGCCAAGCCCAGCTCATGCGCCAAGGTTCGAATCGCCGGCAGGCGCCCACCCGGCGGCAGCTGGCCGGTGCTGATTAACGCCACCACGCGCTGATAGATTTGCCGATAGGCCGGCTGCTTGGTTTCGTGCCAATCAATCTCGGCCTGTAAGCGCAACACCATTATATGTCCCAATCAAATTAATAAAATATGCCCCTATTAATCATGACATAGCCGCCGTACACTAGGCATGATTATTTGTCTTTCGCCTTTAAAGGAGCCCTTATGTCCACCTTACGCCTTCCTTATCCACGCCTGTCTGCCGCCATCTATCAAGGCTTTGGCAGCGCCCATGCCGCTTTAGCCCAAAGCCCACTCGGCCCACAGCTATTGGAATTGGTGTATTTACGCGTTTCTCAAATCAATGGCTGCGCCTATTGCTTGGGCTTACACACCGAATCACTACGCCAGCAGGGCGAGTCGCAAGCCCGCCTAGACGTGCTCTCGGCCTGGCGCCACAGCAGCGCCTTTAGCGAACGGGAACAGGCGGCGCTGATCTGGGCGGAATCTCTAACCGAGTTGGGCGCTCTTGGCGGCGGCAGCGACGCCGACTACCAACGACTTCAGGCCCACTTTAGCGATGTCGAAATCAGCGACCTCACCTTGGCCGTGGCCTTGATGAACGCCTATAACCGCATGGCCATCGGCATGCGCCAACAGGGTTAGCACTATCCTTCACAACAAACCATGAAAACAGCTGTTCAACATAGGCATGGGGCATTGCCCATGATAGAGTAAACCCTCTGATCTCAATCGGTGCCCCTATGCAGCTGACGCACAACAATCTTGAAGAATACCAAGACCCCCGCAACTACGATTTAGAATTTGGTGGCGAAGTCGATAAATACGCTTTTTTTCTGCGCTTAGCCGAGCAACAGCAAGGTTCGGTTTTGGAATTAGCCTGCGGCACAGCCCTGACGGCGCTGCCGATCGCTCAGGCTGGTTTTGACGTCACCGGCGTTGATCTGGCGCCAGAAATGCTGGCCTATGCCCAGCATAAAGCCCATGCCTTAGGCGTGCCGTTACGGCTGCTGCACGGCAATGCCCTTCGCCTTAACGAGGTATTACCCACGCAGCGCTATGACTTAATCTATCTGACCGGCAATGCGTTTCAATGCTTTTTGACCCCACAAGACCAAACAACCTTACTGCAAGGCGTGCATGCCCTCCTAGCCGACGGAGGTGTGTTTGCTTTTGAAACCCGTAACCCCAACGGCACCGACTTAAGCCTGGTCGAGACAGCCGAACCTTGGCACACCTTTGTCGACGGCCACGGCGAAACCGTGACGGTATCAGGCACCCAACGCTACGACGCAGAAAACGCCATCATGCACTGGACCACCATTCGCCGTAGCGAAGGGCAAGAGCGCCACAGCCGCATCGCCTGTCGATTCACCGATCGCGACGCCCTTAATTCGCTCTTGGCCGCCAACGGTTTGGCCCTAGAAGCCCAATACGGCAATTGGCAAGGCGATGCATTCAGCCCCAACAGCCCCTTAATCATCAGCGTGTGCCGCCGCACCGAACGCCCCTAACCTCAGGCCCAACCCAAATGACGCCCTCTTTGCCTTTCCCCTACGTACCCCAATGGGCTTCCGCCCACGCCATCCCGCAAATACTCAGCGGTGAGCTGGCCTTAATCGACGACCCGCTCTGGGCCGACAGCGGCGCACCTTCTGCCGCCGCCTACGCCGAATGGACCAGCCACATCTGCGGCATGGCCTGCCTGCGCATGATTTTGGGCCAACGCATGGGCCTAGACCAAGCGCCTAGCCTATTCCAGCTCAAAGATCAGTGTCTTGCCCACGGCGGCTACATTCAAGAAGGCGAACGCATCAAAGGCCTATACTATCGACCCTTTATTGAATGGGTGCACAGCGCCTATGGCCTCAAGGCTGAGCTGAAAGAGCACACGCCGATTCAAGCCCTCCTACCAGGCCTGGGCCACAAGCATGTGTTCATCGCCTCCGTCCACCCCAGCATACGCACGCCTGAAAATAACCCACCGCACCAAGGCGGCCATTTAATCTTGGTGTATGGCTACGATGCCGAACGCCACACGCTGACGTTTCACAATCCTTCAGGGCATGTACACAGCAGCCAACAGGCGGTGTGTATGCCAGTGGCCGACTTTGAACGCTTTTATGCCGGCCGCGGTATTTTAGTGGCGCGATAAAGCACGGCCATCCCTTAGCCATTCAGCGAGCCCAACACCATGAACCTAAACGCCATTGAACTCAAAACCTTCGTGCCCGCCCGTGACTTTAATGAGTCTCTACATTTTTACGAAACCTTAGGCTTCAGCAAACGATACGCCGATGACGAACTGGCCTATTTCGCCTACGGTGAGCACATCAGCTTTTTTGTCCAAAACCTATACCATCCTGACTGGGCCAACCATGCCGTCTTACATTTACTGGTTGAAAACCTGTCCGACTGGCACCAACATCTCACCCAGTTGGACCTAAAAACCCGCTTTAATCTCGAAGTATCAGCCATCAGCTACCAACCTTGGGGCATGCTGGAATGCCACTTACTCGACCCAAGCGGCGTCTTAATACGGGTGGCGCAAAACATTTAACCTGTCGCTCAAGGCCCTCTCAAGCGGAGCAACAGCTCTACTATTAAGGCTGGCAACGACGGCGTTTTATGGTGTAATGGCCTGATAACACCATAAAAATACGTCAGCAGCAGCCTTAGAGAGAGATTCGTCATGCCCAACCCCACCCAGTTATTCACCGTGGCCAATGCTTTTCAGTGCCCGGTTTACGTTGATCAACCTAGCCATTGGGCCATGAGCAGCCCCGTGGTGGTGCTCTTACCCGCCCTAGGCGTGGCGCGCCAAAAATACCAAACCGTGATTGCCCATCTAGTCGAGCATGGCTATGCCGTGGTCAGCGCCGACATGCCCGGCTACGGCGACAGCCTGCCGCGCCCTAGCCGCCAGCATGATTACGGCTACGCCGATTTGGTGCGCGAATACATCCCCGCCTTGCTACAGCAGGCCCGCGACCTCAACCCACGGCAAACGCCGATTCTGTTTGGCCACAGCATTGGCGGCCACATTGCCACCCTGTACGCCCACACCACCCACCAGCCGTTTTCCATGTTCTGCGTGGCCAGTGGCAACGTCCACCATCAAAACTGGCCGCCAGCGAGCCAAGCCAAGCTGCGCCGTGCTGCCTTCTTATTTAAATGGATGGCGCAGGCCTACGGCTACTTCCCAGGTAAAAAAGTCGGCTTTGGGATTCACGAAGCCAAGCGCCTCATCATCGACTGGACCAAAATCGTCCGCACTGGCCGCTTCGACCACATCGAACCTCAGTTTGCCCGTCCGGCACAGCAGTCGCGCGATGCTGTCTTTGTCCACATTGAAGGCGACGATTGGGCGCCGCTGGCGTCGGTGCAAACCTTATCCGAACGCATCCCCAGCGCCAAGACCGTCAGCATAGCGCTACAGGCCGACGTACGCGGTAACCCCCACAGCGGCTGGGTGCGCAATCCCGCCGAAATCGTGGCCCTGCTACACCAGCATGTCCAGGCGGCGTAGGCGCTTGACCAAAAAAAGCCACCGCTAAGCGGTGGCTTTTTTAAACATGGCTATTGCGGCCTAGGCGGCTCATCTTCGGCCACCGTCGGTTCTGATTCCTGCTCTGGCTCTGGTTCTGGTTCTGGTGCCGACTCAAATACCGTCCCCACCGCATCTTCTCGTGCACCAATGCTGTCGGTTAAGTCCACCACGGCCTCATCTGGAATTTCATCGGTGTCCACGCGCGGGTCAATCATCACTGCGCCCACCGGGTGCTCTGTCATGGGCACAAACTGAGTCGGTGCCTCATCCACCAAGTGCTCGCCCGTGGTTTTACTGGGCCGCACCCACAGCACTAACAACAAAGTCATGGCGCTAAACATAATGTATAGGGCGCCAGGCGTATATTTCATCGCCATCCCCGTCAATACAGGGCCAATACTGGCCCCAATGCCAAAGGTTGCCAATAACAGCCCACTAAGAGCCACCCGCTTAGGCTGTTCGACGTTGTCGTTGGCAAACGCCACCGCCAGCGGGTAGAAGGTAAATAAAAACACCCCTAACATAAAGCTAAACGTCAGCAGTACGGCATATGACCAGTTGAAAAAGCCCCACAGCGGCACCGCCAACACAGCCATGATGATGGCGTTGGTCTGGATCAGACGCGAGCGGTCCATGCGATCAGAAATCCAGCCGATTGGCCACTGCGCCACAAAGCCGGCGGCCACGCCTACGGCGATGAACACGCTCACTTGAGCCGTGCTCAGGCCAGCTTGGCTGGCGTACACTGGGCCTAGGCCATAAAACGAACCGTTCATCACGCCGGCCAAAAATACCGTCACCAAAGACTGGGGAATCCGCGTCCAGAAATATTTAATTTCCAGCGGCGCCGCCACCAGCTGCGCGGGGTGAACGCGGCGCGTCATGGCCACCGGAATCAGGCTGGCCGAGAAGAATATGGCCACCAGCAACAGCGGCTTGAAGTTAAGGTCGGGAAAGTAGATCAACAACAGCTGGCCGATCACCTGACCAATGCTGACCGCAATCATGTAGCCCGCGAACACAATGCCGCGCTGGCTGTTCTCGGCCTGCTCGTTCAGCCAGCTTTCGATCACCATGTATTGGCTCATCATCACTAGACCCAAAATAAACCGCAGCGCCATCCACACTGCCGTCGATTCGATCAGCAAATGCAGCAGCACAATAATGGTGCTCAAGCCGGCGCAGGTCACATAGGTACGAATGTGGCCCACTCGGGTGATTAACAGCTGGCCTACCTTAGCGCCCACCACCATACCAGCGTAGAAAAAAGCAATCATGCCACCAATCCAGGTCGCGCTGACCTGGGCCTGATTTAAATACAAAGCGATGTAGGTGTTAAAGGCACCAGTACCCATCAGCATCAGCATGGTGGCCAAATACAGGGCAGGGAAAGTCAATAACGGTGTGGTCATTTTGTGTGGCTCTTAAGGAGCCTTCTCCTTATTCAAACAGCGAATTAATCAACTGCCTGCAAATGATGCAGCAACCATTTTGCAAACAGGCGCGCCGGTTCCGCTGGATACCGGTTTTGCGGCGTCATCATGGCCAAATAGCCGTAGCTAGGCATGCGCTCGGGCAAAGGCTGGCACAGCCGTCCAGCACGTAAATCGTCTTGCAGCATTTGCGTCCAGCCTAAAGACACGCCCATGCCCAGAGTAGCGGTTTTCAACACCAGCTGATAGCAGTCGCTGCGGAACTGCTGTTTGGGCGCATAGTCGTCCACCCCATGGTGGCGCAACCAGTCGGCCCAGGTCAACCAATCATGGTAGTGATCTTCCACCACCAGCAAGGTATGATCCTGCGCCAAGTCGGCCACGCTGTGAATCGGCCCATGTTCGGCCAAATAATCAGGGCTACACACGCAGATCACGCTTTCTTCGCTAAATAAGCGCTGCGAGTCTAGACCGGGCACCAGCTCACGATGATCAAGATGGTAAAAAAAGCCCAAATCAAACTCACTGGTGTCGAGCAGACGCGGATGCTCACTACACAAAATGCGCGCATTGATGTGGGGATACTGCTTTAAAAACGCCATCAACCGATAGGTCAGCCAAGTCGAGCTGATGCTGGGCGTGGTGGCCAAGGTCAGCTGATCGGTGTGGCCGCGCCGCTGTAATTCAGCCGTGGCTTCGTCTAAATCATGCAGCAGCCGTTGTACGGTCTGGAAATAGCGTTCACCCGCAGGGGTTAAATGAATCCCGTGCGGGTGACGATCAAACAAAGGTCGACTCAAAGTTTCTTCCAGCCGTTTGATTTGGCGGCTGATGGCGCTTTGGGTCAGGTTTAACTCCAAGGCGGCTTGGGTAAAGCTTAAATGCCGCGCGGCGGCTTCAAACGCCACCAAATAATTCAGCGGCGGTTCGTTGTGATGTCTCGCCATGCTGCCTCACTGTTTTGCCATCTGAGCGCAGGGCTGATGGCCGGCAACGGCAGGCCTAAGCCTGCCTTAGGTTAATTAACTCAAACGCGCCACCCGCTCTTGCCAGCAACGCTCATGCACCACTTGGCCCTGATGTTGGGCGACTTGCTTGGCCTCAATATAGAACCAATCGGCATCGGCCGTCAGCTGAATGTCGCTGTCAACCTGAACCGACCACTCATCACGCCCAGCACGATAGGTCCAGGCAATGTCGGCGCGCATCGACAAAGGATCATAAGGTAACACCGAGTAACGTTCGGTACAGCGTTGATCCACCCAGAAACCATGCTCTAAAAAGCGCATGTGGCCAAGATCATCGTTGATCTCCACGCACACTTCGCCACTGATGACGTCTTCTCGAATGGTGCGTTTAGGCCCTGGCTCACGAATGATTTCCAGGCGCTCAGGCGTGGCCGACTGCGGCGTCTCAAACGGACAATCCACTGCCGCGCCGGTAAACACCGGTAGCCAAACCGTTTGCACTTCAGGCAATAGCGTCAACGTGGTCATCACCTTGCTCGGCCATAAGAGCGGGAAGCTGCCGGTGCTGATGGCGATGCGTAGCTTATGCCCTGCCGGTACTTTATAGCCGGCCTGATCCAAGCTTAGGGTCACCGTCTTGGCCTCGCCTGGCACCGGTGGCTCAATCGCAGTAAAGTCTTCATTCATGGCCAAATTCAAAGCGCCATAAGTAATTTGCTGTACCTGACCGTCAGGGGCCACTGAGTTCAAGCGCACCACGATCTGGCCACAAGGTTGATCCACGCTCAAGCGTAATGATAAGCGAGTATCGCCTAATAAAGCCAGCGGTTTACTTAAAGGTGCTGAATCAAAGCATAGGGATAAGGCATCATCGCGACGCTGATCAGTCGGGCCATCGGGGCCAAACCAGATGGCGCAGTACTCGCCCTGATGCACGCCCACGGTATTGGGCGAACACACCGATTGTGGCTGAGCCAAGGGTTGAGCCACATCGTTCAGACCAGCCTCATTCAGGTAAAACGGCGTCCATTCAATCTGCTCATCAGGCCAACCCTGAGTTTGTACCCATTCGCCTGGGCGCTCTAAATAGCTGGCCTTAGGCGGTAAAGCATCCTGAATGTAATAGGTCGACATCGGTTCATCCATGATGCCATTATCGATGCCTTTTAGCCAATGATCCCACCAACGTTTGGCTTCTTGCAAAAAGCCTATGGCGGGATTGGGCACGGCAAAATGAGGATATTTATGAATCCACGGGCCGATAACCGACTTCTTCGGGCCAGGCAAATGCTGCATCATCCGTGGCACGGTATTGCGATAGGCATCGCCCCACGCCCCAAAAGCGTACACAGCGGCTTTAATGTCGGCATAGCGCTCACACACCGAACCATGTTGCCAATAAGCATCACGGGTTTGATGCTCAAGCCAGTTTTTAATCAACAGCGGCATATTATCGAGGCGTTCTTGCCACATCGGTAGCCAATCCTCGCCCACCAATAAGGGATCGGGCACGGCCGCTGAGAAGTCCAGCATGGTCGCGGCCCAGCCTAGGTTTTCCAGCAGTAAATTGCCGCCCTTATAGTGGATGTCGTCGCGGTAGCGGTCGTCGGTCGAGCAAATGGTGATGATGGCCTTCAGCGCCTCTGGGCGTAAGGCCGCTACCTGTAGGCCGTTAAAGCCGCCCCAGGAAATGCCCATCATGCCAACTTGGCCACTACACCAGGGTTGGGCGCACAGCCAGTCGATGACTTCCAAGGCATCTTGCTGCTCTAGGGCTAAATACTCATCGGCCATCAGCCCTTGCGACTCGCCGTTGCCGCGGATGTCCACCCGCACGCATACATAGCCTTGCCCCGCCATCCATGGATGGGTTAAGGCGTCGCGAACGGCGGTTCCGTCCCGCTTACGATACGGCAGATATTCTAAAATTGCGGGGAAGGCGGCGGTGCCAGCAGCGGCCTCTTCTGGTAGCCAAATGCGCGCCGCCAGCTGGGTGCCGTCGGCCAGTGGAATCAAGCAATGCTCGATCTCGCGCACGGCGTAGGGAAATTCGGTGATGATGTCCATGATGTGCTTTCTTATTCTTGAGTTGAATCAGGCGTCGCTTGAGCGTCGTCTTCGGTAACGGTTAAGGCTTCGGGATGGTTCAGCCAATAAATCAACGAGCAGGCGGCGGTCAGCGTGATGACAATGCCGGGCAGACCACCGAGGTTGGAGAGCATTTTCACCCCGTCGATGCCGATAAAGGCCACCATAATCCACGCCACCACGCCGATGATCACGCCCCAAATCACTTTAATGAAGGCATTGCCGTTGATATTGCCTTGGGCGGTAAAATTGGCCGTACACAGATTGCCAATGGCGTCGGTGCTGGAGTCTGCCGCCGTCACAAAGGAAATAAAAGCAATGAACAATAAGAAGGCAATGACGATGCCGCTGGCCGGCAGCTGTTTTAAAACAGCGTATAAAACCTGCTCAATCCCTTGCTCATTCAGGACGGCATAGAGCGCACCGCCGCTTTGGGCATCAAGGTAAATGGTGGTACCAGAGAAAATACAAATCCACACCGCAGTAAACAAGGCTGGGTACACCATGCTCACCAAGATAAACTCACGCACGGTATAGCCACGGCCAATCTTGCCCAAGAACATCGCCGTTACCGGCGCCCAGGCAAACCACACCGCCCAGTAGAAAATGGTCCAGCTGTGCGGCCAGTTGTCGCCGCTGGCGGCACCGGTAAACAGGCTTTTTTGGAAGAAGGTTTGCAGATACAGGCCCACCGACTCTGTGCCAAAGGTGAAAATATACAAGGTAGGGCCGGCCAACAGCACAAACACGCCCAAGGCCAACATCACCCAGGTATTGATGGTCGATAGCCACACCAGGCCTTTATGCAGGCCGCTGGCGGCCGACGCCACAAAGGTCACCACAATCACGGCAATGATGATGCCCAAACGAGCGGGCGTGGTGTCGCCACCGAGGTATTGGCTCACGCCACCGGCTAAGGTCAATGACCCCGTGCCCAGCGATGAAGCAATACCTGCCACCAGCGCAAACAGCGCTAAGGTATCAATCAGGCTGCCGTAGCGCGCCACGCGCTTTTCACCCAAGATGGGGATCAGCATCGACCCAATCGACAAGCGTTGGCGCAGGTTGTAAAACACCAGCGCAGCCACGATCGACGGCACGGCATAAATTGCATAAGGGGTGATGGTCCAGTGTAGGAACATGGTCGCCATAGAGAACACATAGGCGCCAGGACTACCGGGCACGATGCCCATAGATTCGGGTGGGCTGTAGACGTGGTAGAGCGGCTCAGCCGTGGTCCAAAACAGCACGCCCACGGCCGTGGTGGTGCTGAGCGTCATCATAAACCAGCTGGTTTTGCTCAATAGAGGCTTGGCTTTCGCCCCCCCAATGCGCACCGCGCCCACGGGCGACAGATACACCACCACAATGAGCACCACCATTAAGAAAGACCCTAGGCTGAATACCCAGGAGAAATGATTCAGCACAAAGCTGTTCATCGCCTTGGTGGTGGCCAAAAAGCCATCCATATTGACATAGCTAGCCAGCAAGGCGCCGATGAGAATCAAAAAAGTCGGCCAGAAGACCCATGGCCGTAATACCGATTGACTGGATTTCATTATTTTCCTCTACGTGTTTGTTTGAGTGCAAACGTTGGGCTACGTCCATGACTGGCGCGCCTCTTTTCTTTAGTGCTTGTTATGTCTGATTAAAATAAGGTCTTCGGGGTCTTTCGGGCAAATGCAAATAAATCATAGGCTCATGATTTATTTGGATACCATGCCATCCGCCTAGGGTTGAGCATCGGCATCGGCACCTCAAGGCTCAACTCAAACACAGGCACACGCAGCAGGCGTGGAGATAAAAACAAGAAAGCGCCAGCCGAAACGCTGACGCCAGACGTAAAAAAACCTCGCAAAAGCGAGGTTTTTTTGAAACTGGTGGGTCGTGATGGATTCGAACCATCGACCAACGGATTAAAAGTCCGCTGCTCTACCAGCTGAGCTAACGACCCAGAAGAGGACGCTATATTAATAAAACTACGCCCTGCCGTCAACCATAAATTTCAAATAATTCTAAAAAATATGTTAGGACTTTGTTTTATTTAAATATAAACTTCCCTCTTTTTTAGATCAGGCCGCCATTCCGCTGAAACGCAGCAATGGCTCGATGCTGGGCTCACGACCACGGAAGGCAATAAAAGAGTCCATGGCGCTACGCGAACCGCCCACGGCCAGGATTTCCTGCCAGAATTTCTGGCCCATGGCCGCTACGTCTTCAGCCTCTTCAAACGCAGCATAAGCGTCACACGACAGCACCTCAGCCCATTTATAGCTGTAATAGCCCGCTGCATAGCCGCCGGCAAAAATATGGCTGAAGCTTTGCGCAAAGCGATTAAACGCCGGCGTGTTCACCACCGACACCTGTGCCCGCACGTCTTGCAAAATCTCAGCCCAGCGATCAGCGCCATCGGCCGCTTGATAAATCAGCATATCAAACAAGGCAAACTCAATTTGACGCACGGTTTGCATGCCGCTTTGAAAGTTTTTTGCCGCCATCATCTTATCGAACAGCGCCTGCGGCAGTACGGCCCCCGTGTCTTCATGAGCCGACATGCCTTGCAGCACCGACAGCTCCCAAGCAAAGTTTTCCATGAACTGGCTCGGCAGCTCTACCGCATCCCATTCCACGCCATTGATACCCGACACGCCTAACTCATCAACCTGGGTCAATAAATGGTGCAGGCCATGACCCATTTCATGGAATAAGGTCACGATCTCATCATGGGTAAGATGGGCCACTTTGCCGGCTACCGCGGGCGTGAAGTTACACACCAAATAAGCGGTTGGGGTTTGCACGTCCTGCGCCTGACGGCGGCGACCACGATAGTCGTTCATCCACGCACCGCCACGCTTGCCTTCGCGCGCGTATAGATCCATGTATACTGCGCCCACTTTTTGGCCAGCCTGATGCAGCTCAAAATAGCGCACGTCATCGTGCCACACGGGTACATCTTTGGCGACAAAGCTGATGCCATATAGCTTTTCAATCAGGCCAAACAGGCCGCTCAATACTTTATTCACCGGGAAATATTGCTTCACTTCTTGCTCAGAAAACGAAAATTTGGCTTCGCGCAGCTTCTCGCCAGCATAGGTTAAATCCCACGCCTGTAAATCGTCGCCAAAGCCTAGGGTTTCTTGCGCAAACTGGGTGAGTTCGGCCATGTCTTTTTGGGCAAATGGCTTGGCCTTAGAAGCCAAATCCTGTAGAAATTCGATCACCTGAGCCGGCGTATCCGCCATTTTAGTGGCCAAAGACAGCTCGGCATAATTATCAAAGCCTAAGAGCTGCGCTTCTTCACGGGTAAGGCGCAGGCGCTGGCTGATGATGTCGGTGTTGTCGTTTTCGGCCGCACCAAACTCACTGGCACGCGTGCTGAAGCCACGGTACATCTGGGCGCGCAATTCGCGGTTATGCGCATATTGCATCACGGCTAAATAATGGGGAAACTGTAAGCTGATTTTATAACCGCTTTTGCCTTCGGCTTCGGCGGCTGCGGCGAACATTGCCAAGGCATAGTCTGGCAGACCCGTTTTGTCTTCGTCGCTTTGGGCACCCTCTGGCGCATACGCACCGGCTAAAGCCGCTACATCGTCAAAATACAGCGCGAAGGCATCGGTGGCGTCCAACACGTTTTGTGAAAAGTCTGCGCCCAATTTGGCTAAATCGTTCTGAATCTCGGCAAAGCGTTTTTGCTCGGCTTCGGGTAAATCGGCACCAGAGAGCACAAAGTCACGCAAATTGTTTTCTAGCTTACGCTGCTGCGCTGGGCTTAAGTCGGCATATTCCGCGCTGGCGCGAATGGCTTTAAAGCGTTCAAACAACACCAAGTCTTGTGACACTTCGGTAAAGAAGGTGGTCACGGCGGGCATCATCGCCTGATAGGCGTCGCGCAATTCAGGCGTATTCACCACGGAATTCAAGTGTGACACCACACCCCATACGCGCTCTAATTGTTCAAACATGTCGGTTAAAGGATCGATGGTATTGGCCCAAGAGGCCTCAGGTAATGCTTTAATATTGGCCACGACTTCACGCCCGGCCTGCATCACGGTCTCCAAAGCGGGGGCGATTTGGCTGGGGAGAATCTTGCGGTAATCCGGCTCATCGGCCAAATTCAATAAGGCATTATCATTCATGAACGAATCCTTTATACTTGTGGGAATTATCTTAAAGCTACAGATTAGGGCATATTGATGAAAAACAACATCCGCCGTTATTTAAACCACACCCCGCAACTCACAGACTGCGCCTTCATCGACCCCAATAGCGTCATCATTGGCGAGGTTTCGCTGGCTAAAAACACGTCGGTGTGGCCATTTGCAGTGATCCGCGGCGACGTCAACCACATCAGTATTGGCGCCGGCAGCAATGTGCAAGACTTCGCCATGCTGCACGTCAGCCACAAAACGGCGGCCAAGCCCGAAGGCTCGCCGCTCATCATTGGTCAAAACGTCACCATCGGCCATCACGCCACCCTACACGGCTGCCGCGTCGGCGACAATGTGCTGATCGGCATGAACGCCGTCATCTTAGACGATGCCGTGATCGAAGACTTGGTGATGATCGGCGCCGGCAGCTTGGTCCCACCACGCAAACGCCTTCTGAGCGGCTTTTTATATGTTGGCAGCCCAGTCAAGCAGGTCAGAGCCTTAACCGATGAAGAAAAGGCCTTCTTGCCCTATTCTGCCGAGCACTACGTTAAAGTGGCCCACAATCATCAAAACAGTCTAGATGAGCAAGACTAGCGCCACGCTCTAGCCTTGCTCGGTGGGCTAGGCTAGACCAAAGCCCACCGTTTCTACACACACGCCATCATCAAACATCAGCTGCCGTTCTGGCCAGCGTAAAGCCGCCAGCTTAAAGCGGGTGTCGGTCACGGCCACGCCCTGCTTGCGGTCGCGCCAACGCGCGCCCACCGAATAGTCCACGCAGAAGACATTACGGCGCGCGCCCATCCAGGCCTGTGGCGCCACCTCAGCGAACAAATGACCGTTGGCCGAAGGGTTGGCCTTGGCCTCGCCCCAAAGGCGCCAATAATGACCGATCACCACTGGTGTGTCTTCTTCATAACGTTGCCACCACGTATCGCGGGCGGTAAAACGCCAGCGCCCGCTGGCGTAAAAAGGTGCAGGCGCAAAGGTTTCCACCCCCGACGTCAACGCCTTTAAGGGATTGGCCTGCTGCTGGTGAAAATCATAGTCACGCGTGGCCGGCATGATCGTCATGTCCGCCATCTCGTCTTCCATGGCTGCGCCATGGGCCTGCTGTTCAGCCCGATAACGTGCCAATAATCCTGATGCGGCCATCGCTTCTTTAGCGGCTCGGTGCAAGGCTCGATAGTCTTCAGCCACCTCGCCCAACTTCAGCCGCCGCGCCTGCGCAATACGTTCGGGCAACCAAGCAGCGTGCACCACGCGCAGATCCTCGCGCTCCAGCGCAATCGGCAGCTGACGTAAAAAAGCCTGCATATTGGCCCGTTCAGCCTCGGTCGCACACGAAGCATAGGGCGCATAGTTGGCGGCATCTTTATGCGCTCGCTCAGGGAAAAACCAGGCAGAGCCATCTTTGGCGTCGCCCACCAGCAGATTGATTTCATGATTGCCCAACACCATATAGGCGCGCTTGGCCTCTATCAGTCGCCGCACCCACGCAATCACCTGTGGGCTATCTGGCCCGCGATCGCACAAGTCGCCTACAAACACCAAGGTCCGCCCATCGGGATGGTGACCCTCGTCATCGTAGCCCAGCGCCGCAACTAGGGCCTGTAGCGCGGCATACTCACCGTGGACATCGCCCACAATGTCTAAATGACCTTCAGGAAGGGGTTGCACTAAAGACATGTCACTCCTTTCATGATTATTCTTAGATTCATTAAAGCATAAAAAACCCTGTTCGTTGTGGCGCAACGAACAGGGTTTGGTTCAGCCTACTGACTGATTATTCAAAAAACTTTCTCAACTTATCCATAAAGGACTGGTTGCGCGGAGTTTGCGAACGCTCTTGCCCCGTGGCAATGGTGTCAAACTCGGCCAACAGCTCTTTCTGGCGATCGGTCAGATTCACTGGCGTTTCGATCACCACGTGGCAGAATAAATCGCCCATATTGCTGGAGCGAACCGACTTAATGCCTTTACCGCGTAAACGGAATACTTTACCGGTTTGGGTTTCGGCCGGAATGCGCATTTTCGCCATGCCGTCTAGCGTAGGCACTTCAATCTCACCGCCCAAAGCCGCGGTCACAAAGCTGATCGGGAACTCACAGTGTAAGTCCATGCCATCGCGTTCAAACACGTCATGATTTTTCACGTGAGTGACGATGTATAAGTCGCCAGAAGCTGCGCCGTTACGCCCTGCTTCGCCTTCGCCCGTCAGGCGAATGCGGCTGCCGTTGTCAACGCCAGCAGGAATGTTCACCTCAATATTTTTCGAGGTTTTCACCAGCCCGTCGCCATGACACTTCACGCAAGGATCGGTGATCTCTTTACCGCTGCCGTGACAGGTAGGACAAGGCTGCTGAATTTGGAAAATCGCCTGACGCACGTGCACCGTACCGCTGCCGCCACAGGTTGAACACACTTTAGGCTTAGTGCCTGGCTTAGCGCCGCTGCCGTGGCATAGGTCACACTCTTCATGACGCGGAATGCGAATTTGTTTTTTACAGCCTTTGGCCGCTTCCTCTAAGGTGATTTCAATGTCGTAACGCAAGTCATCGCCACGGAAATCCTGCTGCTGACGGCCACCGCCGCCACCCGCGCCACCGAACATTTGGCTGAATATGTCGCCAAAATCGAAGCTGCCGCCACCGCCGCCGCCAAAACCACCGAAGCCGCCACCGCCACCCATTCCATTAGGGTCGACGCCGGCATGACCATACTGGTCGTAAGCCGCTTTCTTTTCAGCGTTCGACAAGATGTCGTAGGCTTTTTGAATTTCTTTAAATTTTTCTTCCGCTTCTTTATTATCAGGGTTGCGGTCAGGGTGATACTTCATCGCCAATTTGCGATAGGCTTTTTTAATGTCCGCCTCACTCGACCCACGAGCAACGCCCAATACTTCGTAAAAATCTCTTTGACTCATAATGGTTTGCTTTTAAATAATGATTTAGTTGATCTTGAGATGGGGGCAGTCAGATAAATATCAACCCGCCCATCGCCCTAAATTAAAGCCGCCAACAAAAAAGAGTGCCGAGGCACTCTTTTTATCAGACCAAAGCAGGAGTGCTTAGTCTTTTTTCTTGTCGTCTTTCACTTCTTCGAAGTCAGCGTCGACTACGTCAGCGTCTTCTGCTTTGCTGCTCTGTGCATCCGCACCGGCTTCGCCTGCTTCAGCTTGAGCCTGGGCGTACATCATTTCGCCCAATTTTTGGCTCACGGTCGCCAAAGCCTCAGTTTTCGCTTCGATGGCTTCTTTGTCTTCACCGGCAATCACTTCTTCGGCTTCTTTAATCGCGGCTTCAATGCTTTCTTTTTCAGCTGCGTCTAATTTGTCGCCGTAGTCGGTCAGTGATTTTTTCACCGAGTGAACCAAACCTTCAGCCTGGTTGCGAACCTGTACCAGCTCAGCCAGTTTGCGGTCTTCTTCAGCGTTCAGCTCTGCGTCTTTTACCATGCGTTCGATTTCTTCTTCGCTCAAACCTGAAGAAGCCTGAATGGTAATGTGCGCTTCTTTATTGGTGCCCTTGTCTTTCGCGGTCACGTTCAAGATGCCGTTGGCGTCGATGTCGAATTTAACCTCAATTTGCGGCATGCCACGTGGTGCAGGTGGAATGTCACCCAGGTTAAACTGGCCTAAGCTCTTGTTGGCAGACGCTTTTTCACGTTCGCCTTGCAGCACGTGAATGGTCACGGCATTTTGGTTGTCTTCCGCAGTCGAGAACACTTGCGTGGCGCTGGTCGGAATGGTGGTGTTCTTCTGAATCACTTTGGTCATGATGCCGCCCATGGTTTCAATACCCAAAGACAGAGGCGTCACGTCCAATAGTAAAACGTCGGTACGGTCACCAGACAATACGGCACCTTGAATCGCAGCGCCTACGGCCACGGCTTCGTCAGGGTTCACGTCTTTACGTGGCTCTTTACCGAAGTAGTCTTTTACCGCGTCTTGCACTTTAGGCATACGGGTTTGACCACCCACCAAAATCACGTCGTCGATGTCGTTAACCGACAAACCAGCGTCTTTCATCGCCATGCGGCAAGGTTCAATCGAACGTTCGATCAAGTCTTCTACTAGGCTCTCAAATTTGGCACGGGTAATTTTCAATGCCAAGTGTTTCGGGCCAGTAGCATCCATGGTGATGTAAGGCAGGTTGATTTCGGTTTGTTGACCGCTAGATAATTCGATTTTGGCTTTTTCTGCCGCTTCTTTCAAGCGTTGCAATGCCATCACGTCTTGTTTTAAATCAATGCCTTGCTCACGTTTGAATTCACCAATGATGTAGTCAATCAAACGTTGGTCAAAGTCTTCACCGCCCAAGAAGGTGTCGCCGTTGGTGGCCAACACTTCAAACTGTTTGTCGCCGTCTACGTCGGCAATCTCAATAATAGAGATGTCGAACGTACCGCCACCCAAGTCGTATACGGCGATTTTACGGTCGCCCTTCTCGGCTTTGTCCATACCGAACGCCAAAGCGGCAGCGGTTGGTTCGTTAATGATGCGTTTTACTTCCAAACCAGCGATGCGGCCTGCGTCTTTAGTGGCTTGACGCTGGCTGTCGTTAAAGTAAGCAGGCACGGTAATCACCGCTTCTGTTACGGGTTCGCCCAAATAGTCTTCTGCTGCTTGCTTCATTTTACGCAAGATTTCAGCGGCAATTTGTGGCGGAGCCAATTCTTGGTCTTTCGCTTTAATCCAAGCGTCGCCGTTACCGGCTTTAACGATGTCAAAAGGCATCAAGTCGATGTCTTTTTGAACTTCTTTGTCTTCAAAACGACGACCGATCAAACGTTTTGATGCATAAATAGTGTTTTTAGGGTTGGTCACTGCCTGGCGTTTTGCCGGCGCACCCACCAAAATTTCGTCGCCGTCTAGGTAGGCAATCACGGAAGGTGTGGTACGCGCACCTTCTGCGTTTTCAATTACTTTAGAAGTGCTGCCGTCAAATACGGCCAAACATGAGTTGGTTGTCCCTAAGTCAATACCGATTACTTTTGCCATTTGTTATGCTCCTAATTCAAAATTCTTGTATGAGGCCTGTGCCTTCAATCATGTCTATCAAATAAGGGGGTTTTGGGGGATTTCAAGCCCTCACCCGCATTTTTTATTCCGTTAGGCCTCTTTGGCCTTAGCCACCACTACAAGAGCGGGGCGCAATACGCGGTCGGCGACCATATACCCTTTTTGCATCACTTTTAGCACGGTATTCGGCGCTTCATCACTTTCTTCTGTGGTCATCGCTTGATGCTTGTGCGGATCCAAAGGCTCGCCCAATGGGTTGATTTCTTGAATCTGACCTTTTTCAAAGGCGGCGATCAACTGCTTTAAAGTTAAATCCACGCCAAACTTCAAGGCATCAAACTGACCGCTTTGGTCTTGTAGTGCCATTTCTAAACTGTCTTTAACCGCCAATAATTCACCGGCAAATTTACCGATGGCGTATTTATTAGCCGCCTGAACCTCATCTTGACCACGGCGACGCATGTTTTCCACGTCGGCCTTACCGCGCAACACGCTGTCTTGCAGCTGGCCTTCTAATTCGGCAATGCGCGCCTGTAAAGACTCAATGCTGACCGCTTCGGTGTTCACTTCTGCTTCGTTAACGGCTTCGGCCGCTTCTTCGTTGTGGTTGTGTTTAACGTCTTCTTCGTTCATGACTGGGTCTCTTTCACTTCTATAAACAAGGTTAGTCCTAATAGTTGACTTGTAAATAGGGGTACTTCTGTTTATTTCAAGAGCCCTTACCTGCATTAAGGGTTAAAGGTCCGAAAATAAACCTTTTAAGAATGAACCAAGATCGAAAAGCCATGGTTTGTTAGCGCCAAGTATTATGAAACAAATGATTCAGCTCGGTGGGCACGCTACGCTTTCCCCACCCTACAAACGGCTACAAACGGCCAACAAACCATCACCCTCCCTCACCAGCAAAAAAATAGGCCACCGAATCTCTCGATGGCCTACGTTCACACTCACTTAGCCTCATCACTAGGCCAGCACCCAATACAATACCGCCGCCAGCGCGGCGCTGATCAACACATAGCGAAACTGGGTAATGGCATGCTGCAACGGCGTGATTTCGCAGCTGCGTGATGCCAACACCGTGGCGTCGCCAAAAAAACAAGCATGGCTACCAAAGCCCCCTGCAGACACCACGGCGCCCAAGGTCAACGCCATATTGGCGTCTAAGGCCTGAGCCAACGGCACAATAATGGGGATCGAAATCGCGTAAATGCCCCAAAATGATCCAGTGGTAAAGGTTAAAAACGACAGCAGCACAAACGCAATCACCGGCAAATAAACCGCGCTTAAGTACGGCTTAACCCCATTGATTAAATACGGCGCCAAGCCCAGCTGTTCATTGACGTCTTGCAGCACAAAGGCGGCAAAAATAATCGCAATCGGGGTGATCATGCTGCTGACGCCCGACATAAAGTGCTCGAACAAATCCGGTAAGCTACCGATTTTGGCCAAGCGATACACCGCCAGCGTCACCAGCACCGACGTCATCACCCCTAATAAGGTGTCGCCCAAGACCCAAGTAGCGCCAATCATCACCACAATCGGCACAAAAAAGTGCCATAGCCTTGGCCGCGTCGTGCTCTCTAAGGTGACGTCGGGCGCCGCGTCAGGCTGCCACTCTTGAGCGGCAGCGGCCGCTTCAGCCGCGCGCATGCTGGGCGATGGCGGAATCAGGCGATAGGCTACCAGCGGCACCAACAAGATGGTGATCCAGGCGTAGAACATATAGGGAATAATCCCGGCATAGTAAGCCAGACCAGCGCCCTTAGCCGCCACACCGTTGCTTTCTAGCAGGCCCGAAATGTAAATCGCCCAGGTCGAAATTGGCACCAGCAGGCATACGGGCGCAGCCGTGGCCGCCGCCACATAGGCCAACATGGCACGCGATACCTTAAACTTATCGGTTAAACGGCGCATCGCCGCCCCCACGGTTAAGGCGCTTAAATAGTCATCAATAAAGATCACCAAGCCCAGCGCCCACGCCGCCATCAAGCTTTGCGCTCGGGTTTTGACCACTTTACCCAACAGCTCACTAAATGCAGCTGTTGCGCGCGACACCTGTAGCCAAGTAATCAACCCGCCCATTAAAGCCGACAACAGTAAAATCCAGCCCATCACGGGGCTAGCCATCACTTTTAAGGCGCTGCCCATCAACGACTCAATAAACACCAGCGGGCTACTCGCCAACATCATCATGCCGATGCAGGCGCCGGCAAACAGCGGTTCTAAGGTACGCTTACTGATCAAAGCCAACGCCAACACGCTGAGTACGGGGAACAGCGTGAACGCGCCAAATGCTTTAACTCCGTTCGCATCCGCTGGCACCCACCAATGCGCTGCCCCCACCATGGCCACCACCACCAGCACAATCCACAGCAATAACCGCCCCGCAAAGGGGTAAGATTTGGTTCTGAATAACATGATTCACTCCCATCTTTGGCGAATACCGCTGATTAAAGGCTGGCCTGAGACGCCATTTGCGCCGCCAATGGGCTGTGACGCACCTGTCTGAGCTGCACCAGCAGCTCATCAATCCACGCCTTTTGGTAGAACATCAGGCCTTGGCCAGTGCTGCTGGCAAAGCCAGCCTGTAAAGGGTCCTGGACGCCCGTCTTGATACCGGACAGGGTTTCAATCACGGCCAAGCCTAAGAAGGGTGTGGTATTGCCGTTATAACCGCCCTCATGCGTCATCACCACGCGGCCGTGGCCCAGCTCATCCGCCACGGCCATCACGGCCTGAGTCATGGCGCGGTAGCTGTCTGCGTGCAGCAGCATACGGCCCAGCGGGTCTTCAATGCTGGCGTCAAAACCACAGGGCACGATGATCAAATCAGGCTGAAACGCCCTCAATGCAGGCAGCACGATTTTTTCAAACGCGTAGAGATAGGCGCCATGGCCGCTGCCTGGCAGCATGGGAATATTGATGTTGGCACCCAGACCAGCGCCGCCGCCCACGTCGGTGACCGCGCCCGTACCGCGTGGGTATAAATCATCTTGATGCAGGGAAATGGTCAGCGCGCGCGGATCATCCCAAAACACGGCTTCGGTACCGTTACCGTGGTGCACGTCCCAATCCACAAAGGCAATCTTGGCCAAGCCCAGTTCATCTAGGGCATAGGCACCAGCCACGGCGGCATTGGCATAGGTGCAAAAGCCCCGACCACGGTCGGGCTCGGCATGATGGCCCGGCGGGCGAATCAGGGCATAGGCGTTCTGCACCTGGCCGCTGACCACGGCTTTAACCGCCTCGATGGCGCCGCCGGCTGATTTTTTGGCAATGCGCACCGAGCTCGCGCCCAAAGGCGATTCTGGATCAACGCAGCCACCCACGCCATCCATGGCCTCTACCGACGCCAAATAGTCCGACGTGTGTGCCCGTGCTAAATCCTGCTGCCGTGCATCGATGGGCTTAATCGCCGTCAGCTGCTCGGTCAGCCCAGTGACATCCAAAAGGTTTTTAATCCGTCGCTTAGGCTCTGGCGATTCGTAATGGGCGCTGGGCTGCACCACTTCGCTCGGTCGGCTAACGCCGGCGTAATTACCGGTGTCGTGCCACATATACAGCTCATGCCATACAAATCCTGTTTTTTTGCTCATGATTGACTCCTCTACCTGTAGACCACTTAAACGCCAAGCTGAAGCCGATCTGCGCTCCTCAACGCAGAGGCGACGTCATCATCGCCGGCCCAGCTAGCTCTTTATTTTTTATGCTGCTGACGACTATTCTAGTCATGAGCGCCCTCAATCAACGAGTTTTAAACAGGACAAAAAAGAGATAATTTAGGACAGGTAACCGGCCCAAAAACGCCAAAAAGAGTCCAGCATCGGCGCATGCCCACGCTGAACTCTCTTCATGTAAACTATTGATTAAGAAGGGCTAGGATCACACCCCAGCCCTATCATCATTCGCCCGACACCACAAGCAAACACTAAAAAACGGACAGCATCACACCCGTTTAAAATGTTTGCCGTCGAAAGGCCGACGGCGTCATGCCCTTCCAACGCTTAAACGCCACCCGAAAAGCCGAAGGATCACTGTAGCCGAGCTGCTCGGTGATCTGGTTCATGCGCAGCTGGCCTTGCTGTAACAGCAGCATCGCCTGCGACATCCGCGCTTCACTGAGCAACCACTGAAAAGCCGTCGCCTCTGCCTTTAAATAGCGCCGCAGCGTGCGTTCGGTCACGCACAGCGCATCGGCCACGTTACCGATGGCGGCATAGCGCACAATGTCGCTAGCCAACAGCGTCGACACTTTGGCCGCCCAAGTGTCGATCACGGTTTGTGCCAGGCTTTCTTCGATGGCCTGACATTGCTTATACGCCATGTCAAAGCTGGTTTGGTTGTGATAGCGCGCCGGCCGCGTCAACCATGAAGCAGGAAAAAACAGCGCATCTTCTTTAGCGCCCAAGACAATGGGGCATTGAAATAGCGCCTCATAGGCATCCAGATAGGCCAGTTGGCGACGCTTTAAATGAATTTTGGTGGGCCAAACCTGATCGCCTAAAATAGACTGAATGATGCACCAATACGAGCTCAGGCAGGTGTCAATATTAAACCCATAGAGGCTGACGTCGGCGCTATAGTCCGCATAGGAAATGACCGCTAGCCCTTGCTGCTGGGTCAGCCGCGCTTGAAAATAGCTGCCTAACTGTAGCGGGCAAGACCAGGCGCAGCCCAAAGCCGTTTGCAGCTGATCGCTGACCAGCATCACATAGCCCAAAATACCGTATGAAGCCGAATGCATGTCCTGGCCCAGCAGCAGCCCTAAATCGGCCCGCTTGCTTTTGTGTAAGGCGATTTGAAACGCGTGTAGTTCTTCGCTTCGGGCAATCACCGTCATGTCTTTAATTTTGTAATCTACGTTTAAGTGCGCCAATAAATCAACGGCCACGCCAAGCTTATCGCACAGGCTTTGCAATACCTGTACCGCATGTAAGCTAATCGGGTGGTTGGCGTTTGGGCGCGCATGCGTTTGCGTCATCTCCATCAGGCCTTCTCCTCTATCTCCACCTATTACTGGTACTCTAACACTGTAGAGCCTAGGTTTTACCTCATAACTGCGTCTTCCCTTCAGCAGCGCACGCTGCCCCAAACTCATCTTGCAAAATCGTCATTAAAATCTGGACGTGATTTTGTGTTTCGTCACGCGCGGCGTACACCAGAGTGATGGTTTGCGTCATGCTACGCTCGGCCAAATCGGCCAAACAGGCCACTGCCTCTGGCTGGCTCAATAGCTCTACTTGATAGCGCTCGCCCAATTCGGTATAGCCACACTCACCTTGATGATAGGCTTGACGCAGTGCCGTAGAAGGCGCAATCACCTTCAGCCAGCCGTCCAAATGCGCTGCTTCTTTAGCAACGCCGCGCGGCCACAGCCTATCCACCAAGAAGCGTGCGCCGTCGTCAGCGGCGTAGGCCGCATAAATTCGCTTACGCTGAATCATATCTGAGCGCCCTGCCTAAGCCACCACCTGATCCAACACTTCGTGGGTCAGGTGGTATAAATCGATCTGCGTGTCTTCGGCCAAAACGTCGGCCAACATGGTGTGGCGAAAATAGGCAACGCTGGCCGGCAGCGGAATGTGCAAAATTTTATTCAGCGCGTTTTGATACATATCGATGAATTCATGGTCACGGTTGCCGCGCTTAAGCTCGGCAAAGGCCTCATAAAACTGGTCTAGCTTATCCGCCAACTCCAATAAGCGCCCCTCTAGGCTAGTGTCCTTACCTTCTTTCATGCGGTGAAAAAAAACGGCTTGAAACTCAGCCGGAATTTCATCCAGAATAAATTTCTCCATCATTTTGTCTTCCACATGGCTCAACATCTGTTTGAGTTCGGGCGAGGCGTGCTTCACCGGGGTTTTGATGTCGCCGATAAACACTTCGGCAAAGTCATGGTTGATGGTTTTTTCGTATACTGCCTTCCAGTCGACCTCGGCACCGTTCATTTCTTCTAAAGTGCCAAAAAACATGGCGTATTGCGACACCTTCCACGAGTGGGCCGCCACATTATGCTCTTCAAACTTAAACCGGCCAGGCGCGCGAATAATGCGTTCTAAGTCATTTAAACTGGTAAAAAAACGGTGAATCCCCATATACATCTCCTCTTTATCGAGGCCCGAGCCCTATCGGTTTGGCCTGGACACTCTTTTGGCTGTGACATTCACAATACCCCAAACAGATGACAAAAAATAGGCTAACACAGCCGTTTCAGCCTGATCTCCCCCTAAAGGCCATCGCCTCAACCCATATAAGCTAGCCAAACGACACCTCTAATGTTTGCTTTTACCACAGTTTCAACACTATTGCCGTAGGCCAGCTTCAATGCTATATTTGCCCACATATCGGGCCGGTTTTATGGCTGACGCTGAGCTTTTTTGGCTCACCCTCGCTAAGGTCCAACAATGTAAAGGGGAGTGCTATGCCCTACGGTGAAGACACCATTTATGTGGTGGGCGATGCTAAATCGCCACAAAACAACCCCATAACCGAAAAGTTTAAGGCCTATTTTTTGGCCTTGGTCATTGACCAAACAACCCATCTGATCGTTGACGTGGAATGTTCCACCACCTTGACGCTGACCAATCGATTCATTCGTGAATTCTTCATTGGCCAGCACATCCAAAACAACGACATCAGTAACCAAATTACCCAACGCTATTTAGGCTCATCACAAAAAGCCTTGATTGTGGCATTTAAAGACGCACAGAAAAAATATGCCCAACACCTTCAACGTGATGCCCAATAGCTGATTTAAGCTGCTTTATTTAATTACCTAAATAAAATCCAGCCAATCGCACCGCTTGCTTAACCGCAGGCGTGCGCTTGGCTGGATTTTTTTTGGCCATACCAACGCTACCGAATAAGTAGCGAACCCACACACCAGGAGAAACACATGATAGAACAAGGCTTTATGTATTTAAGCGTGCTGATTGCTTGGGCTGCCGCGATGGCCGCCTTTCAGCAATACACCCACGCCCGCAAGCTGCTGACTTTTTTACCCGCCGTGGTGCTGATTTACATCGGCGCTTCCATGATGAATACCTTTGGCGTGTTTGCGCCATCAGAATCGATCAGCACAACCTATTCATCCGTGCGCAGCGCCCTCTTACCGGCCATGCTGGCGCTGATGCTGCTAAAATGCAATCTGCGCGAAATCATCCACCTCGGCCCCCGCATGTTGGTCGCCTATGCCTGTGCTGTATTCAGCATTTTGGTGGGCTTTGTAGTGGTTTATGTGGGCCTGAAACACTTCTACATTGACGGCACCTGGCGCGCATTTGGCGCCCTCGCCGGCAGCTGGACCGGCGGCTCGGCCAATATGGTGGCCTTACAAAGCATCTTAGACGTACCCGAAACCATTTTCGGCTACATTCTGATGATGGACACCATCAATTACGCCGTCTGGGTGATGTTCATGTTCTGGCTGGTGCCGTTTGCTGGGCGCTTCAACAAATGGACCAAGGCGCCAGAGCAGCTGTCGAGCGAAGCCATGAACATGAAGACCGAAACCGCAGAAGCGCCGATCACGTTTCAGAATATTTTGTATCTTTTAGGCATTGGCCTGTTGATTTCGGCCGTATGTACCTGGGCTGGGCAAAACCTGCCCAACGTGGGCGACGTGATTAACGGCACCACTTGGACCATTATGCTGGCTTCCTTAATCGGCCTAGGCTTGGCGATGACGCCGCTGTCTAAAATGTCCGGCTCCATGGAATTATCCAACGTCATGCTCTACATCATCATCGCCTTAATCGCTTCGCGCTCAGACTTCAGCAATCTAGCCCAAGCCCCGATTTACCTCGTGTCTGGCTTCTTGATTTTGTTCATTCACCTGGTGGTGATGGTGCTGTTGGGCAAACTCTTTCGCTACGATTTATTTACCCTCGGCGTGGCCAGCCTCGCCAATATTGGCGGCATGGCTTCGGCCCCGATGCTGGCCGCCAGCTACCACAAATCGCTGATTCCCATTGGCGTGTTGATGGCGCTGATGGGCTCTTTTGCCGGCACCTATTTCGGCATGCTGGTGGGCAAAATTTTGTCCTTACTGTAATCGAACTTGATGAAACCATGAGAAAGCACGCACATGATCATTACCCAACTACGGGTGGCGCACACGCCGCTACAGCTGCACACCCCTTTTAAAACGGCGCTGCGCACCGCCCACGAAATTGACAGCATCGATGTGTATCTAGACACCGATGCAGGCCTAGTCGGCCGCGGCGCCACCGCCCCCACTTTAGTCATCACCGGTGATTCTAAAGAAGGCATCATCGGCGCCCTTTTAGGCCCAATTCAGGCCGCTCTCGTCGGCCAAGACGCACGCCAGCTCAATGTTTTACTTCTGGCCATACAGCGTGCCTGCATCGGTAATACCAGCGCCAAAGCCGCCGCCGACATCGCCCTACATGATCTATTTGCCAAGTGGCTGGATCAACCGCTTTACGCCGTTCTCGGCGGCCACAAAGCGCTGACCACCAATATGACCATTGGCCTAGACACGCCAGAAGTCATGCAGGTAGCCGCCCAAAAAGCCGTGGCCGACGGTTTTGACACTTTAAAAATCAAGGTCGGTAACGACCCCAGCCTCGACATCGAGCGCATGCAGGCCATCGCCGCCGCCGTACCCAGCACCACCCGCTTTCGCCTCGACGCCAATCAGGGCTGGACAGCTAAAGATGCCGTCAACGTGATTCGCCAATTAGAAGCGCTAGGCTTCAACATCGATTGGGTAGAGCAACCAGTATTGGCGCGCGACTTTGCTGGGATGAAATACGTCACCGACAAAGTCGCCACCAAAATCATGGCCGATGAGAGCGTGTTTTCGCCGCAAGACGCCTTCACCCTCATCAGCGAGCGCTGCGTCGACCTCCTCAACATCAAGCTGCTCAAATGTGGTGGCATCGGCCCCGCCCGCCAAATCGCCGACTTAGCCGCCGTTCACCATATGCCGTGCATGATCGGCAGCATGATGGAGTCATCCGTCTCGGTGAGCGCCGCAGCCCACTTTGCTGCCAGCCATCCCAACGTTTTATACTGTGACTTTGATGCGCCGCTGTGGCTGACCGAAGCCCCACAAGGGCTCAGCTACCAAGGCCAGCAAGTATTTTTAAACCAGCGCCCCGGCCTTGGTCTTGAGGCCTAAAGCCCGACACGTTCTGCGCCAGCCGTTAGCCCATCAGGGTTAGCGGCTTTTTCATGGGCGTAGATCGCCCTTCCCAAAACCCCATATGATTGTTATGATGAAATAAACACATAATAATGAATCAAATCAGCCTGAGTCCCACTTGTTGTCACAAAGGAGTCACACAAGATGTCGGATTTAAGCCCCCCCAGTCAGGGCCATTCCAGTCAAAACAGCCGTTCATTGCTGGTTGCCCAAAGCATTTTAAACGGCTTTAATAAGCACTACTTTCTGTTTAGCCAGGCCAACGCCCAGGCCAAAGGCCTGTTCGAGGCCGCTAACTGGCATGGCATTCAAGAGTTAGTCGCCAATCGAATTCAAATGTACGACGACCGCGTCAAAGAGGCTGTGACCTTTTTGCGCGAAACCTGCGACGCCGCCCACTTTTCTGATGAAGTCTGGCAGCAGGCCAAAACCCTTTATATTGCGCTGCTGGTCAACCACAAGCAGCCCGAACTGGCGGAAACCTTCTTTAATTCGGTGTGCTGCAAGATTTTGGATCGGGAATACTTTAATAACGACTTCATCTTCTTTAAACCGGCAACCTCAACCGAATACATCGAATCCGACCCACCCACGTTTAAAAGCTTCTACCCTAATAAAGAAGGCCTACGCGGCTGCCTACAGCACATCATTGGCCACTTTAACTGGCAGCGCCCGTTTGCCCACCTCAATCACGACCTTTCCTGCGTGCTGCGCGCCGCTAAAGCCCATTTTCAAGACGAATGGCCGCCCAGCGAGCTCAATTTGCACCTGCAGGTATTGCATGCGCCGTTTTACCGCAATAAAGGCGCCTACATCTTTGGTCAAATCGTCAACGGCAGCCGCCGCCATCCGTTCGCCCTCGCCATTTTGCACGACGAGCAAGGCCAGCTAGTCATCGACACGGCCCTGTTTCATCCCGAGCAAATTGCGGTGCTGTTCTCGTTTGCGCGCGCCTATTTCTTAGTCGACATGGATGTGCCTTCAGCCTACGTGAATTTCTTACACCGACTGCTGCCGATGCGCCATCCGCACGAGCTGTACACCATGCTGGGGCTGCAAAAGCAGGGCAAAAATATTTTTTACCGTGAATTCATTCAGCACCTCAACCATTCCAACGATCAGTTCACCTTAGCCCCTGGGGTCAAAGGCTTGGTGATGTTGGTGTTTACGCTGCCGACCTTCCCCTACGTGTTTAAGCTGATTAAAGACGTGTTCGGTCCGAATAAAGACTTTGGTCGCAAAGAAGTGAAAGAGAAATATCTCTTAGTGAAGCGCCACGATCGCGTCGGCCGCATGGCCGATACCTTAGAGTTTTCCAACGTGGCCTTTCCTCTAGATCGCTGCGATCCACTGCTCTTGGCCGAACTACGCGCTTTGGCGCCGTCGCAAATCGAAGAAAGCAACGGCCTGTTGGTGGTCAAACACCTGTACATTGAGCGCCGCCTCAAGCCTCTGAACCTCTTCATGCAAAGCGCCAGCCAAGCCGACAAAGACAGCGCCGTGATTGAATACGGTAACGCCCTGAAAGAGCTGGCCTCGGCCAACATCTTCCCTGGCGACATGCTGTATAAAAACTTTGGCATGACCCGCTACGGCCGCGTGATCTTCTATGATTATGATGAAATTGAATACATGACCGACTGTCAGTTCCGAGCCATTCCGCCAGCACCCAACCCTGAATACGAGTTGTCCAGCGAAGTGTGGTACCCCGTCAATAAGGGCGATGTGTTCCCCGAAGAGTTTGGGCCCTTCTTATTGGGTGAGCCTGACGTGCGCCAAGTGTTTTTAAAACACCACCGCGATCTGTTGACGCCGCAGTTTTGGCAAAGTAAGAAAGACCGCATTTTGGCCGGCCTCATCGAAGATTTTTACCCTTACCCCGAGTCTGGCCGCTTCCCTCGGTTAGCGCCAAACACACGATAATCAATAAAGCATTGACAGCCCGCCCGCCCATATAGCGGGCGGTTTTGTTTTTTCAAGCCTTATTTTTAATATTATTACCAAAAATACAACAGATTAACAAAATCAACACAGATTCCTTTTGTGACAACGAAAAACAACATGTTGCGTTGCAGCGTTAATCACACCACTCCCCTAGGCGCATCAAGCTTACCCCATTAAAAATCGCCCAGATTGGCCAAAAAAATCTTCTCTTCCCAACACCCGATTTTGTTAAAAAAAACGCAAAGGAACATTAAGCAACAAAGTCGAAACTCGAAACCGAACCCAACAGTAAGCAATTGAAAATTAGACCGTTTGTTCTAACTCGGCGGCGACAAATCGGGCTAGCCCCCCCGTCTGAAACATGGTTAAATTTTCCCATCGCCAAGGCCAAGAAAGCCGTTCCCTTCTACGCTTTGGACGATCCCTTAAGAATCCAAAATCTAAATTAGAACAAAGGAATTTCAAGTATGACTAATCGTGCACAACGTATCGCCGCCATCGAAAAAGATTGGCAAGAAAACCCTCGCTGGAAAGGCATCAAACGCGGCTACACCGCTGAAGATGTTGAACGCCTAAGAGGCTCTATCCATGTTGAACACAGCCTAGCGCGCAACGGCGCAGAAAAACTATGGCGCTTGGTTCACGACGAACCGTTCATCAACTGTTTGGGTGCCCTGACCGGCGGCCAAGCCATGCAGCAGGTTAAAGCTGGCATTAAAGCCATCTACCTATCTGGCTGGCAGGTCGCAGCGGACAACAACTCATACATGTCGATGTTCCCAGACCAATCTCTATACCCGGTTGACTCCGTGCCTGCCGTGGTAGAGCGCATCAACAACACCTTTACCCGTGCCGACGAAATCCAACACGCTCGCGGCGTGGACGCTGGTGACAAAGAGTATGTTGATTACTTCGCCCCGATCGTGGCCGATGCTGAAGCAGGCTTTGGTGGCGTTCTGAACTCTTTCGAACTGATGAAATCGATGATTAAAGCCGGCGCGGCTGGGGTTCACTTTGAAGACCAATTGGCGGCAGTGAAAAAATGTGGCCACATGGGCGGTAAAGTATTGGTGCCCACCCAAGAAGCGGTTCAAAAGCTGATTTCTGCTCGTTTAGCAGCGGACGTGATGGGCGTACCTGCCTTGATCTTGGCCCGTACCGACGCCGAAGCGGCCGATCTGTTAACCTCAGACGTAGACCCTAACGATCAGCCATTCTGCACTGGCGAGCGCACCGCCGAAGGCTTCTACCGCACCAAAAATGGCCTAGAACAAGCCATTTCTCGCGGCCTAGCCTATGCACCTTACGCCGACTTGATCTGGTGTGAAACCGGTACCCCTGATTTGGAATTCGCCCGTCAATTTGCCGAAGCGATTCACAAAGAGTTCCCAGGCAAGCTGTTGGCCTACAACTGCTCACCTTCGTTTAACTGGAAGAAAAACTTGGATGATGCCACCATCGCCAAATTCCAGCGCGAACTTGGCGCCATGGGTTACAAATACCAGTTCATCACCTTAGCTGGCATTCACAACATGTGGTACAACATGTTCGATTTAGCTCAAGACTACGCCCAACGTGGCATGTCTGCCTACGTTGAAAAAGTACAAGAGCCTGAATTTGCTGCTCGCGACCGTGGTTACACCTTTGTGTCGCACCAGCAAGAAGTAGGCACCGGTTACTTTGACCAAGTGACCACCGTTATTCAAGGTGGCAGCTCTAGCGTGACGGCCCTAACCGGCTCGACCGAAGAAGAGCAGTTCCACTAAGCAGTACCTTGTTTCCTGACTCATGCTGATATTTGCCCCAAGTTCTGCTTGGGGCCTTTTTTTATTGGCCCAATCACATAGGCGCAAAAAAACACGCTTTTGCCCGAGGCAAACCGCGTGTTAATAGCATAAGTGGCGCACCCAACAGGGATCGAACCTGTGGCCTCCAGCTTCGGAAACTGACGCTCTTCCAACTGAGCTATGGGTGCGTAAACGTCACTATGGCGCAAGATTAGCTTATCTCATGCCTGCTTGTAAAGCCACATAAGCCCCAAAAGGGTAAATAAATGCGATAAAATGGATCAGAACACAAACCTAAGCCAAGAGCTCATACGCGCTAATACCCTAACAACACCCGCTTTTTTCCCTTAATTGGCCTTAATTTGAGGCAGGCCAAAGTTTAAGATTGGAAAGATGGGGCCTTTTAAGTATAATCTTGGCATTCTATTACCCTACGTTTACCCTTTTCAGGCGAGGCAATATATAAAATGAACACCTCTAGAAAACACACTACCGGTTCCGCAGCCACTACCTTAATCGGTGGTATTGTCATTATTCTTGGCTTTTTGTATTTGTTGGTTAGTTTAGCCACCTCTGGTTTTCACAGCGATTTCGATGAGATGACCAAAGAAGCGGTAAGCTCACGCATTAAACCAACTGGCAATATTGTCTTGGGCGATGGCGTTCCTGCAGGCCAACGCAGTGGTGAATTAGTTTTCAACAAAGTATGCATCCAATGCCACGCGGAAGACTCTACCGTGGCCAACTCTCCTAAATTCAACCACCCTGACCAATGGGGCCCTCGTATTGCCAAAGGCTACGACACCCTATTAGACCACGCCATCAACGGCTTCATGAACGACACCATGCCCGCTCGTGGCGGTCGCTCTGACCTGACCGACGATGAAGTGGCTCGTGCAGTGGCTTACATGGCCAACAGCGCCGGCGCTAACTTTACTGCCCCAGCCATCGTTGAAGAAGGCGAAGAAGGCGCGGCTGAAGGCGAAACTGCAGAAGCGGCTGAAGCAGCACCACAAGAATAAGACTTACTTTTCTTAAGAAACGCGCCTTCAAGGCGCGTTTTGTTTGTCTACTGATAGTATAATCAGGCATACCCATCCAGGAGTGCATTATGGCAACGGCAACGCTATCGGTTTCCGAATACGAATATTATATTGGCCTAATGTCTGGGACCAGCCTCGATGGCGTAGACGCCGTCTTGATTCGCACCCAGCACCACCGCTGGTGCGGCGCCCTGGCTCATGCCTTTGTGCCGTACGGCGCCGACACCCAAGCCCAAGTTTTGTCCTTACAGACAGTGGCCGACAACGAGCTGCATCGAAATGCCCTCTTGGCCCAAACGCTGAGCCATCTTTATGCCGAAGTGGTGAATAAGCTCTTAACCGAACAGCAAATCAATCGCCAAGCCATCCGCGCCATTGGCTGCCACGGCCAAACCATTCGCCACAACCCAGCTCAAGGCTATACCTTGCAAAGCGTCGACCTCGCCCTATTAGCCGAACTGACCGGCATTGACGTCGTGGGTGACTTTCGCAGCCGCGACTTAGCCGCCGGTGGTCAGGGTGCGCCTTTAGTGCCCGCTTTTCATCAGGCTTTGTTTGCCCATCCGCAGCAACACCGTGCCATTTTAAACATCGGTGGCATCGCCAACATCACCGTTTTGGCACCCGATCAATCTGCTTTTGGCTTCGACACCGGCCCTGGCAATATGTTGATGGACGCCTGGGTGCAGCAGCAGTGGCAATGCCACTATGACGAAGGTGGCCAAAAAGCCGCCTCAGGCCAGGTTTTGCCCGCCCTGCTCACGGCACTCTTAGCCCACCCTTACTTTGCCCAAACGCCACCGAAAAGTACGGGCCGCGACTTATTTTCACTAGACTGGCTGCAACCCTTCTTAAGCGGCACCGAACAACCACAGGATGTCTTGCGCACCCTGCTAGAATACACGGCCCTCACCATTGCCGAAGCGGTTCAAACCCATGCAACCCACACGCAAACCCTATTTGTATGTGGTGGTGGTTTGAATAATGGCTTATTATACAATCGACTAAAAACACTATTGCCGCAGATCAGTTTAAGCGACACCGCCGAGCTGGCCCTACACCCCCAATGGGTAGAGGCCGCTGCATTTGGCTGGCTGGCCGCCCAGCTCATCCATCGCCAGCCGGGCAACCTACCGCAGGCGACCGGTGCGGCTGGCAAACGTTTATTAGGGGCACTTTACCCTGCTTAAAGCACTCATACGACGAAACGTGGTGACCACACCACACCCGACCCCAATGACATGACTGAATATGAATTTATTTAAAAAGAAACCCAAACGAAAATCCGTCGTTAAGAATAAATCCCGCACTCGGGCGCCCCACCTCATCATCCTCATCAATGATGCCCTGTGGCTGGTCGCCCTATTGGTGGTGGTCTACCTTGGCCTAAGCTTAGCCAGCTTCACCCCGCTAGACCCTGCCTGGTCGCGCAGCGTTCAGGGCACTGATGTGCGCAACCTCGGCGGCGTGTTTGGCGCCTATTTTGCCGATATTTTGTATTATTTAGCCGGTATTTCCGGCTGGTGGTTGATCATCGCCGCCATCACTTGGCTGGTGAAATCGTTTCGACCTTTATCCAGCGACAGCGCCAACCACAGCTATAACAACATTATCGGCACCGTGGGCGTGGTGCTTCTCGTCATCGCCAGCCCAGTCTTAGAATACCTAGGCTGGAAAAACCAGTTCGACACCTTGCCCTTTGGCGCCGGCGGCTTTATTGGCGGCCAGCTCGGCGGCTTGTTAAGCACCTATCTGGGCATGACCGGCACCTTTGTGCTGAGCCTGTGCTGCGTGATGATCGGCCTGTCTTTATTACTACAGGTGTCTTGGCTGGTGCTGATTGAAAAACTGGGCACGCGCCTAGAGTGGCTGTGGCTCAAGCTGATTCAAAAACCGCACGCCTTCATCCAAGATCTGCCCAAAAAGCGCATCACCCGCCGCGTCGCCAAAGACGTCACCGCAGAGCTGCCGGTGGCCAAAGCCCCGATTGCGATGCAAGTCGCACCCGCTTTGGATTTAGAACAGCCGTCTTTATTTGACGAGTTTGATGAAGAGGACGAACGCGAGGCCGACACCAGCAGCGCCCAAGGCTCAGCCACCCCAAAAAAACCGCGCGCCGCTAGGAAAACCAATCTACCCGGCGTCAATCTGCTGTCGGTGACCGCCCAACAGAACAAGCCCATCGACCAGCAAACCCTACAGCAAACGGCCGATCTGATCGAGCGCAGCCTGAACGAATTTGGCGTGTCGGTACGCGTCATCAGCGCCACTTCAGGCCCAGTGATCACACGCTACGAAATTGAGCCCGCTCAAGGCGTGAAAGGCACCCAAATTGTCAATCTGGGCAAAGACCTAGCGCGGGCGCTGGCCTTACAAAGCGTGCGCATTGTGGAAACCATTGCCGGCAAAAGTTCGATGGGCATTGAATTGCCTAATCCAGAGCGCCTCAACGTTGGCTTAAGAGACATTTTTGATGCATCTGTGTTTGCCAACAGCGGCTCTAAGCTCACTTTGGCGATGGGCAAAGACATTTCCGGCCAGCCCGTGGTGGCTGATTTAGCCAAAATGCCACACGTACTGGTGGCCGGTACCACAGGCTCGGGTAAATCAGTGGCGATTAACGCCATGATTCTCTCCATGCTGTATAAGGCCTCACCCGAAGAAGTCCGCCTGATCATGGTCGACCCCAAAATGCTGGAGCTGTCGATTTACGAAGGCATTCCTCATCTGTTGGCGCCCGTAGTCACCGACATGAAGCACGCCGCCAACGCCTTAAATTGGTGCGTGCAAGAAATGGAAAAACGCTACCGCCTGTTGGCCCACACGGGCGTACGCAACCTCGCCGGCTTTAACGACAAGCTCAAAGCCGCCAAAGAACAAGGCGAGCCCTTAACCAATCCCTTCAGCCTCGACAAAGACAATCCAGAGCCGCTCTTGCCGCTGCCGCAAATTGTGGTCATCATCGACGAGCTGGCCGACCTGATGATGGTGGAAGGTAAGAAAGTAGAACAGCTGATTGCGCGCCTGGCTCAAAAAGCTCGCGCCGCCGGCATTCATTTGATTCTGGCCACCCAACGCCCATCGGTGGACGTGATTACCGGCTTGATTAAGGCCAACATCCCCACCCGCATTTCTTTCCAAGTGTCTAGCCGCATCGACAGCCGCACCATCTTGGACCAAATGGGCGCAGAAAATTTATTGGGCAAAGGCGACATGCTGTTCTTACCGCCTGGCTCTGGCGACCCAACCCGGATTCACGGTGCCTTTGTGTCTGATGAAGAAGTGCACCAAGTCGTCGACTATTTGAAACGCCAAGGCCCGGTAGAATACGTCGAAGGCCTGTTAACAGGTGAAGCCAGCAACAGCACCGATGGCGCTGGTGACGGCAGCGGCCAAGGCGCAGACGAATTATTTGACCAAGCGGTAGAGTTTATTTTAAGCAGTCGTAAAACCTCTATTTCCTCTTTACAACGCCATTTACGAATTGGCTACAATCGAGCAGCCAATTTAATGGAAGACTTAGAACGCGGTGGCATCGTGTCGGCCCCTGAAGTGGGCGGCAGCCGCCAAATTTTAGCTCGATCCTCAGAAGAATAACGCACCATGACTTTTTTAGCCGAACCCAACCACAACCATGCCCAGTTCCAGCCTAAAGTAGGCGTCTTGCTCCTGAATTTGGGCACCCCAGACGCCCCAGAAACCAAGCCGCTACGCCGCTATCTGAATCAGTTTTTATCGGATAAGCGCGTAGTAGAGCTGCCAAGCTGGCTGTGGCAGCCCATCCTCAAGGGCATTATTTTGACCTTTAGGCCCAAGCAAAGCGCGCAAAAATACCGCCGCATCTGGTTTGAGGCTGGCTCACCGCTGGCCTATTACACCCAACAGCAAGCGGCATTGCTGGGCCAGGCGCTTCAGGCTAAGAGCGACCTCATCGTGGTGGATTACGCCATGCGCTACGGCAACCCATCGGTACAAAGCGTGCTGACCAAGATGAAGCAACAAGGCGTCACCCGCCTCTTCGTACTGCCGCTGTACCCACAATACGCAGGTTCCAGCAGCGCCACCGCCTTAGACGAAGTATTTCGCACCTTAATGCAGCAACGCAATATGATGGACGTGCGCACCGTATCGCGCTTTCACGACCATCCCGCCTACATCAACAGCCTCGCCAACCACATTCGCCGCCATTGGCAACAGCACGGCCGTGGCGACAAGCTGTTGATGAGCTTTCACGGCGTGCCCGAAAAAACCCTACACCAAGGCGACCCTTATTTTTGCGAATGCCACAAAACCGCCCGCCTATTGGCCCAAGCGCTAGAACTGAAAGAAACAGACTATGTCGTATGCTTCCAAAGCCGCTTTGGCAAAGCCAAATGGGTGGGACCGTCGACGCAAGACTTATTCAGCAGCCTGCCGAAAAAGCAGGGCGTCAAAAACATCGACGTGGTCTGTCCTGGCTTTGTGTCAGACTGTTTGGAAACCCTCGAAGAGATCAACGATGAAGGCCGCGAGCTCTTCATCGACGCCGGTGGTAAAGGCTTTCAATACATTCCCTGCCTCAATACCGAACCCGAATGGCTAGACGCCCTTGCCAGTATTGTCCAAGAACATACTGAGGGCTGGATCCCGGCACAGGAAACCGGCGACAAACAAGACGAGCGTTTAATGCGGGTTCAAGCCGTTAAAAAACAGCTAGGCTAAACAAACGGCCACAAAAAAGCCCTCGCTTCATCACACATGAAGCGAGGGCTTTTGATTGAGCTTAAATCGACCAATCCAAGTCTGGTCCCAGCGGCACCACGCCGGTTGGGTTAATCTTGAGGTGGCTCTCATAATAATGGTGCTTGATGTGAAAGAAATTCACGTCTTGGGCAAAAGCCGGCAGGGCATACAGGCGACGCGTATAGGCCCACAGCGCAGGATAATCCTGCAGCTGGCGCTGATTACACTTAAAGTGACCATGATAAACGGCATCAAAACGCACCAGCGTGGTGAATAAGCGAATGTCGGCTTCGGTTAAAGCCTCGCCCATCAAGTAAGGGCCGCCTACAGCAAGCCGTGCCTCTAGCCAGTCCATAGTGGCGAACAGGGCCGTAAAGGCTTCTTCATACGCAGCCTGGGTGGTCGCAAAGCCAGCGCGGTACACGCCATTATTTAAGGTTTCGTAGATGCGCTCATTGACGGCATCAATGTCGGCACGCAAGGCCTCAGGATAATAATCGCCCGCTTTCGCACCTAAGTCATCAAATGCCTGACCCAACATCCGAATCAGCTCTGAAGACTCATTATTCACAATGGTCTGGCGTTTTTTGTCCCACAGCACGGGTACGGTCACCTTACCTTGATAACCTGGTTCAGCCTTTTGATACACTTCAGACAGGTATTGAGCATTCATGAGGGGATCTGCTTGAGCACCCTTTTCGTCGGCGAAATGCCAGCCTTGTGGGCCCAAACGCCAATGCACCACGGTAAAGGGCAGAATGTCTTCTAAGCCTTTTAAGGCCCGCATGATCAACACCCGATGCGCCCACGGACAGGCCAAACCAACATAAAGATGATAGCGATCGCGCTCAGGCTCGAATGGCCCACTGGGGTTAAGCCAATCGCGAAACACGCTGGCAGGTCGTTCAAAATGGCCGTCTTTAGACACGCTTAACGCAACTTGGCTACCCATAGGAGGCTCCTTAAATGAGAAAAAACAATTGAGTTAATATAACAGAGACTTAGCCAATAAAATAGGTCACACAGCGTTCTACCCATAGAACAATACTAAGGCGCACCAGCCTCGGTCAAGTTGGCTAGGCTGAGCAAAGCAATACTTAAACCTACGGCCAAAGGCTGTTTCAACGGTATCTGCCGAATATAGGGTCGGGCCTGTAAGATCAGTACTTCACCATCTTTAATCGCCCATTCAATGTCTTGTTCCTCTTCTCCAAACAGCGTTTTAATCGCCACGCTGGCCGCAGCCAATTGCTTAATGGTGGCTTCATCCAGCACCGCAGGCGCACCAGATAAAGGCACTTCGACCACGCCGCCCTGATCATCTAGCTGTAGGGCAACCTCATCGGCCGAGTGCGTCAATACCTGTACGCTGCCGCTGCGGTGGGTATACAGCACTTGCTCAGCAATGCGCTTACCCTCCACCACCCGAATGCCGATACCGCGCTTAGCGGCCAAATACATCACCCCTTTACGGCTTTCGTCAAATGGATCTAAGGTCACCATCACGCCCGAAGCATCGGCATTAATCGCCTGCTGAACCAACACGCTCATTTTGACGCTGTCTTGCGGGAAGCCCGCCACGCGTCTGGCTTCATAGGCTTCAAAATGAAACACCGAAGCCCACACGGTTTTAACCGCCTCGGCCAAAGCCGGTTCAGTAGTCACGTTCGGCACCGTTTGATACAGACCCGCACCGCTGAAATTTGGCAAGTCTTCCGAATTGGAAGAGCTGCGCACAAATACGCCCTGACCCTGTAACTGCTGCTGCCATTGCTTGGCCCAGCCGCGCACCCACTCAGGCTCCACAGGCGCGGCCATGATGCGCTGGCGTAGTGCCGCTAGGCCCGCTTTACGCTTGGCGACGTCACCTTCAAACTGGGCTTCCATTTGGTTCAAAGACGCAGCCGTGATGCCTTGCTGATCCATGAACTGCTGGAATTGCGCAAACGGAATACAAAAACCATCCGGCACGTTCAAGCCCGAGGTACCTTGCTTGATCGCTCCTAAATTGGCAGCCTTGCTGCCACAGTATTGATGGTCTTTACGATCCAACTGGCTCAAAGGCCTTAACTGAGCGTCGGTCAGATTAGGCTGGGGTAAATGAGCCACCGCCGTGCGCCGCTGCAGCTGGCCTTCGGCAGCCGGTGCCAGGCTGTAATGGTTGGCACCCACTTTAAGAGTGACGTTTTGATTCAGCATAGACCCCATGATTTTACTGGCGTCTTTTAAATAAATATTGGGGACTCGCCAGCCCTTGGTCAGCAAATTGACGTGAGACAAAATGGTAGAAGGCTGCTCGTTGATCACGGCGGCCACCGGCGGCAGGCTCAACGGCACTTCTTTTAAAATCACAATATCGTGCTCACCCACCGTAGCCAAATCGGCCTCGGACTGCACCAGCTTCAATCGCCCTACGGCCAAGCCTGGATTCAAGGCCATGAAGTGTTGCTCTTTGATTAAGGCTTCTTGGGTCACGTAGTTCAAGCCCACGGCCGTGCCGACTTGCTGATGCCAGGACGAATTGGTTTTAAACTGCACTGGCGCATAAAACGTGCGCTTCAGCTGCGCATCGGTGAGGCGCAGCAGCTCAGGGGTCAGCTTATCGCCTTCCCAAAATTCATAGGTAAAGGCGCGAATATTTTGGCGCCAGCTGAGCGTGCCAAACACATAGCGGCGATCAGGCTCATAATAATAGCTTTTCAAAGCGCTTTTGCTCGGTTTTGTACCCAATAGGTGGGTCACAAAACGCTCGTGCAGCTGATGTTTTGGCGTATTCACATAGTCAATTCGATTGTGATCCTGACGATCGATCACAAACAAAATATGGGGAATTTCAAACGGCGTACCCTGTTCGTACACCCGCGCCAGCACGTCAAAATCCTGCCGACTGGTGACTTTGGCTAGGCTGTCTTGCTGGGTTTTTGCGGCCGTTTGCTCTGGCATCAGCGGCGGAATCAGATTGCTTTGCTGTAAATGACCATAATAAGAAGGCTTTTGGCCCGTTTGGGCATGGCTGGCCCCAACGGCTACAGCAAGACCCAAAGCCAGCAGCCAAGAAGTACGTAAAGATCGATTGATCATCGGATGTCATCAAGCTCTGTCGTTTAAAAATCAGAAAATAAACGCAGCCACCTCTGCCGTCAACTAAAACCGCACGCTGTGCCATAAAAAAACGCCCTTGCGGGCGGTTTTCATCATACTGGTCTTAATTCAAATACGGCATAGGGTTCACAGCCTTGCCTTGAATACGTAATTCAAAATGTGATTTGACGCGGTTGGTACCGGTGCTGCCCATGGTGGCAATTTGCTGGCCGGCGCTGACGCGTTGATTCAGGCTGACGCTGGTACTGTTATTGTGGGCATAAGCAGTTAAAGTACGTGCATCGTGGCGAATCATCACCAGCTTACCGTAGCCACGTACCTCTTCACCCACGTAAATCACCGTACCGGCTGCGGCGGCCTTAATCGGCGTCCCCACGCTACCGGCGATGTCGATGCCCTTATTGGCACGACCGTCAAAGCGCGTGATCACCTGCCCTTGAACCGGCCACTGGAGCTTAATATTGGTTTTCAATGCAGCCGTATTAGCGTTGGCATTGCTGTTACCCTTATTGTTGGCGGCAGGCTTTTTACCCGCATTGGCCGGTGCCTTAGCGTTACCGCTCACCTTAATCAACTGCCCTATTTCAATTTTAGAGGGGTCAGACAGGCCATTTAAGCGCTGTAGAGCCGTTACGGTTTGTCCATGCTTCATCCCAATTCGGTATAGGTTATCGCCTGGCTTCACCCGATAGTAGCCAGCGGGCGCAGGCCCAGAACTATTGCCGCGGGTCACGGGCGCGTTATTGCTGCCGCAGGCGCTCAATACCGCGATTAAACCGACCACACCTAGGGTGTGCATGACTTTTTGGGGACTCAATGAAAAAATACGCATCCAGCTGCTTTCTCTGTTGGCGTTAAACACACACTTTAAGCACGAAGCTTAAAGCCTTCAAGACAAGGCGAAGGCGCCAGAATCTGGACGCACAACTCACCTTAATATTCGGTCTATCGACGATAGACCATGAAACCGCAAAATCATTCCCAACAAAATCAAATGATGGATTATTTACCGTCGCGTAGGGTGGGTAAAGCGTAGCCTACCCACCACTCCTAACTGCTCACGTGCCCAGATTTAAAACCCGCGTGGGTCACGACCCACCCTACTAGGGGCCTACGCTGTAAACGTAAAAAAAGCATAGGGAACGATACGATAAACCATCCTTATTTCGTCAACGGCACGACCATCATACGCGAACAAAGGGGGAGCTGTCACAGCTCCCCCTGCTTGATCTGCCTAATCCGACTAGTTGAGGCGCTTCCAGGTTTGGGTACGGCCCAACAGGGACACACCCACAAAGCCACGCAGCTCTAGGGCATCTCCATTATTGGTCAGCTTGGCCTTAGCGCTGTAGGTCTTGCCGCTTTTCGGATCGAATACCTTACCGCCCTCATATTGGCCTTCTTTGGTTTGCTTCAGGCCCGACACCACCGTCATGCCCACGATGGGCGCATCTTTTTGGGCGCCGGTACAGCCGCTGCACTGATTTAAAGCGCCAGCATACAGCTGCGTGACTCGGCCTTGAAACACGCCGCCTGACTCAACGATCTCCACCACGCCCTTAGGTTTTTTGGTTTCGTCGTCAATCGTCTGCCATTTCCCCACAATACCTTGAGCCATGCTGACGCTGCTCAAGCCTGCCAACAATACCAACCATAATTTACTCATGATCTTTCTCCTTTTTTCGAATGTGGGCCTCATCGCCCCTATTTATTGTCGTGAACGCGATACATGCGCCGACGGCATCATTTAAATGTGCTGAATTCATGGTACACTATTTTTATACTATTTCCAGAAAAAAACGCATCATGAGACTGGCACAAGCATCTGATCTACAAGAGATCATGGCAATTTATAATGCCTCCTTGCCTTCTGGCGAATCCGCAGCCGACTTCCACACCCTGATTCAAGGCGATCAAACCACTTGGTTTGATGCCCACAAGCAGGCCCATCACCCCCTTTACGCCTATTATAATGACGAGGGCAAAATGGTGGCCTGGGCGTCGTTTAGCGTCGAGCACCCCACCAATATGGATCGCCTCAGCGCCGAAGTCAGCATTTATCTGGCGCCCGAAGTCCAAAATCAAGGCCTAGGTTCCGAAATTTTAGCCTTTATGCTCAGCATGGCCCCCATCCTCGGCATCCAAAACGTATTGGCCATCGTATTTGCCAGCAATCAGGCCAGCATTGCCCTGTTTAAAAAATACGGCTTCGCCCAATGGGGCTTTCTACCCCAGGTCAGCGACCTACACCACGCCAAAACCGATGTTTTAATTTTGGGTAAATCAGTCCCTAAACTCAATCAGCCGTAAGCGCCCATAAAAAAACCGCAGTACCTATACGGCACTGCGGCTTCATCACGATCTCATCCTTAACGCTTGTCAGCCTTGCTATCGGCCTCTTCAACCGCTACAGCAGACTCAGCTGGAATTTCTACCTCAAACTGATCCACCACCGGTGCCACCACAGGCTCAGCCTGTGATTCATCAGCCGCAGCGCTTGGCGCGTCATCGGCCTCGCCAGTCTGCGCCCGCTCAGCCTCTGCTTCAGAGACCACATCAGCAGCTTCAGCTTCTACCGCTTGCAGCGCTTCTTCACGCAAAGCCTCTTCTTCAGCCAGCTGATCCTTGGTGACGTTTTGCGTCATCAACTGGTTAGATGGATCCATCACCAAGCTCATGTAGCGTTCATACTGCTTCAACACGTCGGTGATGATTTCATTTTTGGTCATGTATTGCACGTCATAGCCTAAACGACCGTCACCAAAGAAGGTCACCGGCTCATAGCTGTGGCTATTTTCTACCGTTGGCACCGAATCATCATCCAAGAGGTCGGCGTGAATCGCGACCTTCTGAATACGAATACCGTAGGTAAAGTTACAAATAGAATCCACCTTAATCAGCAGTTCGGTTTCATACGGCACGCTTTCTTTTTTGGTCACCTTCACGTCTAAGCCGTATTCAGTCAACTCTTTAGATAGGGCCGTCAATGCAGGAAAAGCAATACGATTGATGAAGGACACGGCCTCCTCTTGCTGTGGCTGGCTCAAAATTTGCTTCAGCTGCTTCTTCCAATGACGCCCGCTCCAAAACGCACTGCCATAGTTAAAGTCTTGCCTAAAGTATTGATTGTCGACCACAAAGCCCTTCCACATCCCATAACACAGCACCAGCATGATGCCCATAAAGGGCAGCGCGATGATCAGCGTCATGGTCTGCAAGGCTGGCAGCCCGCCTGAGCGCAATAACGCCAGCGACAGCACCACCAGTAAAATACCCCAAAACATGCTTTGCCACGGTGGCGAATCGCCGCGACCGCCTGAAGCCAACGAGTTCATCACGTAAATACTGGAGTCGGCTGAAGTAATGAAAAACAGCGAAATGATGACAACCGCAATGATGCTGAGTAAGGTCGAGAACGGCAAGTATTGGAAAAACGCAAACAGCAGACCGTCAGGCGTATTGACCAAGCTACTCAAGGCACCGTTGGCCACGTTGATGTCAATCCAAATAGCGCTGTTGCCAAACACCGTCATCCATAAAAAGTTAAACATCGAGGGGATGAACATCACCCCAAGCACGAACTCGCGAATGGTGCGCCCGCGCGAAATGCGCGCAATAAAGAGGCCAACAAAAGGCGCCCAAGACACCCACCAAGCCCAATACAGCACCGTCCAGCCGCGAAACCAACCGGCTTTTTCTGGCTCATAGGCAAAGTTGGTAAAGCTTAGGCTCACCAGCTTACTGAAATAATAGCCCACGTTTTCGGTAAAACCTGACAGCACAAACAGCGTCGGGCCGGTCACCAATACGAACAGCATCAGCAATACCGCCACCACCAAGTTAATTTCACTCAAACGGCGCACGCCATTGCCCACACCCGACATGGCAGACATCACCGCCAATGCCGTCACCACCACAATGAGTACGGCATTGGAAGTAAAGTCGTTCTCGCCGACCCAATTTAAGCTAAATAGGCCTGCATTCATCTGCATGGCGCCATAGCCTAAAGTCGTACACACACCGAACACGGTAATGCACAAAGCCACGGTGTCGATGCCATGACCAATCGGGCCATTGATGCGGTTTTTTAACAGAGGATAAAAGCCGGAGCGCACGCTCAACGGCAGCTTGTAGCGAAAGCCAAAATAGGTCAGCGCCAAGCCAATCACGGCATAAATACCCCAGGCGTGAATGCCCCAGTGATAGAAGGCGTACAGCGAGGCTTCTTTAATGGTTTGTGGCTGGTCCATGCCCGAACTCAACGGGTTGGCATAGTGCGACAGCGGTTCGGCCACGCCAAAATACATGAGGCCAATCCCCATCCCTGCGGCAAACAGCATGGCCAACCAAGACACAAAGGGGAACTCGGGCTGCTCATCGTCGGCGCCTAGGCGGATGTCGCCAATGCGGCTAAAGGCCAGGAACAAGAGAAACACAATAAAAACCGAAGCGGTAAAGACGTAAAACCAGCTGAAATAATCGAAAATGAGGTCTTTAGCGTGATTGAGCATGATTTGCGAACGCTCAGGAAAGACCGAACAAACAATAGTGATCGCCAAGATAAAGGCAATGCTGGGGAGAAAAACATAGGGGTTTAGAGTAGATGATTGCTGTAGTTTTTTAATAAAACTCAAAGGGGCCTCACTCTCAATAGTTAATAAAAGGCTTCACCATCATCAATAGGGAACGCATACCCAAATCCAACAAATAAGACAAAGAAAAATGACCGTTTTCATGGCAATTATAGGCGTTATTGTGACGGGCCATGAAGCAAAAAAAAGAAACTATTGTATCAAATTAAACACTTAGTCACAAACCCACCCCCACAGCCCCCACCCCGTAAGGGCTGTAGCCAGCTCACGCCTCGGCCTCAATCCAGCCTAAGGGCCATATCTTGATGCCACAATCCCACGCTTAAATACGGCGCCGAAGTCACCTCATAGCCTAGGTTTTGATAAAACCCTAGCACACTGGTTTGCGCGCCTAAAACCAGCTGCGTATACCCTTGTGCCCGCGCCCATTGCGCCACCTCTTGCATTAAGCGAACGCCATAATGCCGCCCACGTTGCGCCAAAGGCACGGCCACCCGCTGAACCTTTAACACCCCCTCACCTAGGGCATGCACGCGGCAGCAGGCCAAGGCCGTCATCGGGGCGTCGGGCGCCGCCAACAGCATGTGCACGCAGCTGGCCTCTAAATCGTCTAGCTCCAGCTCGGCCGCAATGCCCTGCTCCTGAATGAACACCGCCGTGCGCAGCGCCACGGCCTGGGCATAAATGGGACTGGTTAAATCGCTTGTCGTCAACAACTGCATTCTGTCTTTGCTTTCTTGAAGAAGGCCACAGCGAGGCTTAGGCCGCTGCGGTGCCAGATTGCCCCTAGCATGGCTTCGCCATGACGTGGGTCAAGGTTATATTTCGGTCGCAGCCGAACAGAAACCTTTGATTTAGGCTATAATCTGGCTTAATTTATAAATAGGGTTTCGTGATGACACAATTAAAAAATGACACTTTCTTGCGAGCATTACTCAAAGAGCCTGTTGAATACACCCCCATTTGGATGATGCGCCAAGCAGGTCGTTATTTACCTGAGTATAAGGCTACTCGTGCCGAAGCGGGTAGCTTCTTAGATTTATGCAAAAACACCGATTTGGCCACCGAAGTGACCATTCAGCCACTCGAGCGGTTTCCACTAGACGCCGCCATTTTATTTTCTGACATTTTAACCATCCCCGACGCCATGGGCCTAGGTCTATACTTTGCCGAAGGCGAAGGCCCGAAATTTGAACGCCCTTTACAACATGAAGACGCCATCAATAAATTGGCCGTGCCTCATGTAGAAGACAGTTTAAAATACGTGACCGACGCCGTCAGCAGCATCCGTAAAGCCTTAGATGGCCGCGTACCGCTTATTGGCTTCTCTGGCAGCCCGTTCACCTTGGCTTGCTACATGGTTGAAGGCGGCAGTAGCAAAGATTTTCGCACCATTAAAACCATGATGTACAGCCGTCCAGAACTGCTGCACAAAATCTTGGCGGTGAACACTCAAGCCGTGATTGACTATTTAAACGCCCAAATCGAAGCCGGTGCCCAAGCGGTTCAAATTTTTGACTCTTGGGGCGGCGTTTTGAGCGATGCGGCTTATGAAACCTTCAGCCTCAACTACATGCAGCAAATCATCGCTGGCCTGAAACGCGAACACGAAGGCCGTAAAGTACCCGTGATTGTCTTCACCAAAGGCGGCGGCTTATGGCTAGAAAAAATGGCCGCCATCGGCGCCGATGCTTTGGGCCTAGACTGGAGCTGCAATATTGGTGAGGCCCGTCAGCGCGTGGGCGATCAAGTCGCCCTACAAGGCAACTTCGACCCCTTCGCCCTATTTGGCACGCCAGAAGCCATTGAAGCTGAAGCCGCCCGCATTTTGGCCGCCTACGGCCACGGTTCGGGCCACGTGTTCAACCTTGGCCACGGCATCAACCAATTCACGCCACCAGAGCATGCAGCAGCCCTAGTAGAAGCCGTGCATCGTTTATCGAAACAGTATCACGTTTAAACTGTTTAAAATAATGTATTAAAGGCCATAATCGTGCATTATGGCCTTTTTTATTCACAATAAAATATCAAGGCGTGGTTTTTTTAAATTTTTGAATTAATTGAAATTTTTTCCACATCAAATATAAGTTATTGATAAAAAACAAATTTAATGCAAGCATTTTGTATTCATTGGATTTCTTATGTTGACTTTATGCTTTACTTGATTTCATTAAGTGTTTATCCACAAACTTATCCACAACCCTTAAAAACCTAGACGGCATGACTTTAGGCCAAAATAGAATGGGTTTTTAACGCTTTTTATGGCATGATTTCACCATGACCTCTGTTTACTATCATCAAGTGGCCATCGACGTGCCGCTGTATCGCCTGTTTACCTATCAGGCCAGCACTGAACTTGCGCCTGGCACGCGCGTTTTGGTGTCGTTTCGTGGCAAAACCGTGTGCGGCTTGGTGTGGGGCCATACCGATACCCTAGACGTGGCGGCGCATAAGATTTTGCCCATCCAATCCGTGTTGGCTGACGATGCCCCGATGGCGGATGCTTGGCGCGCCTTAATTGAGTTTTGCGCCCGCTATTACCATCACCCACTCGGACAAACCGCGTTTACGGCGCTGCCCAGCGGCCTGAAGCAGCACCAAAGCGTCACCTTGCTGCCGCCTGAACAATACTTTAGCCTCAGCCCCGCAGGCCTCACCGCAACGCCGCCGCCACTCGCCCATGCGCGTAAGCATGAGCTTTGGCAGGCGCTGGCCCAAGGCCCAATGCCGCTGACCCAGCTCAAACGCCTCCATCCTCAAGCCGCCAAAACCATTGACCAATGGCAGGCGGACGGCTGGATTTCGGCTCACAGTGGGCCCAGCGGCCGTATTTTGCCCAGTCCCCATCAGCTCAACCCCGAACAGCAACAGGCCGTCGACCAAATCAGCGCCAGCCTCGGCACGTTCGCCCCCTACTTACTGTTTGGCGTCACCGGCAGCGGCAAAACCGAAGTGTATTTTCAAGTCATCGCCGCCGCCCTGACGCGCGGCCTGCAAGTGTTGTTTTTATTACCCGAAATCAACCTCACGCCGCAGTTATTGGCGCGTATTCAAGCGCGCTTTGAGCACGTTGACTGCGTGGTATTGCACAGCCAAACTGCCGCTGGCGAGCGCACCCAAAACTATCTGGCGGCCCAAAACGGACGCGCCCAACTCATCATCGGCACCCGCCTCAGCGTCTTCACCCCCTTACCCCAGCTAGGCCTCATTGTGGTCGATGAAGAACACGATGGCTCATTCAAACAAGACAACGACTTACGCTATCAGGCGCGCGACTTAGCCGTGTGGCGCGCGAAGCAAAGCGCCTGCCCCATTATTTTAGGCAGTGCCACCCCCAGCTTAGAGTCGTGGCAACACGCCAAGGCTGGTCACTATCAGCTATTGACCCTCAGCCAGCGCGCCCACAGCGCCGCGACCTTGCCGGACGTATTAATTGAAGACGTCGGCCGTCAGTTTCTCGACAATGGCTTCAGTAAAAAAACCTTGGCAGCGCTACAGCACAACCATAAAGAAGGTGGCTTGAGCCTGGTGTATTTAAATCGGCGCGGCTTTGCACCGGCCTTAATGTGCACCGACTGTGGCCACAGCTTTGGCTGCCCCATGTGTTCAGCCAAAATGGTGTTTCACCGCCTGGCCCATCATTTACGCTGCCATCACTGTAACCACGTCGAGCCCGTGCCCACCGCCTGCCCAGAATGCGGCAACCAAGACTTAACCGCCATTGGCCAAGGCACGCAGCGGGTGGAAGAAACGCTGCAGCAGGCTTTACCCAAGGCCCGCATCAAACGCGTTGACCGCGACAGCACCAGCAAAAAAAATGACTGGGACGTGCTCTATCAACAAATTCAACAGCAGGAAATTGACGTTTTAGTTGGCACCCAAATGCTGTCTAAAGGCCATGACTTTGGTCGGCTGAACTTGGTCGTGGTGATGAATGCCGATGGCGGTTTGTATAGCCCGGACTTTCGCGCCAGCGAGCATTTATTCAGCGAACTGGCTCAGGTTTCTGGCCGCTCTGGCCGAGCCGAACACAAGGGCCAAGTATTGATCCAAACTCAGGTACCCGACCACCCCGTCTTCCAAGCCTTAAAGGCCCATGACTATGTGCGCTTTGCCGACGAAGAGCTGGCCAACCGCAAGCTGTTCGGCTTTAGCCCGTTTCAGCACAGCATCGCCATCAAGGCCGATGCGCCGCTGATTCACGACGCAATTAAGTTTTTAACCGAATTAAAAGCCCAGCTGCCCACACCCGACACGGTGTTCATCATGGGGCCCGCCCCGGCCTTTATGGTGCGCTTGGCCGGGCGCGAACGCGCACAGCTGTTTATCGAGGGCCCTAAACGCAGCGCCCTACATCAGGTGGCCGCAGCCGCAGAGGCCTTATTGCCCTTCCTTTCTAAACCCTATAAAGATTTAAGGTGGTCTATTGATGTTGACCCATTGGCTTACTAAACCACAGCGCGCCCTTGCGGGCGCTGCCACCCTCCTTGCCTTAACTGTCAGCCTACCGGCGCAGGCGCTGAATTTTGGTCAGATTCCCCAGCCCGAAATCGGCATTTACGTTCAAGATTTACGCAGCAACCAAATCGTGTACCAGCACAACGCCCACAAGCCGTTTAACCCAGCTTCTACGATGAAGTTGGTGACAACCTTTGCCGCCCTAGACAAGCTCGGCCCTGACTATGTCTGGCCCACGTTTTTTCGCAGCAATGCCCCCATAGAAAACGGCGTTCTCAAAGGCGATCTGTACTGGCAAGGCAGCGGTGACGCCGTATTTGATCAAAAAGATTTACAAGCCATGCAAGCACAACTGCTGATGCAAGGCATCCACCAAATCGACGGCAACCTAGTCTTTGACCGCAGCGTCTGGCAAACCATGGGCAGCGCCGAAGGCTTTGCCAACGATGCCAAAGAAGCGTTCACCACCCCACCAGACCCACAAATGGTGGCGTATAAGGTTGCCTGGCTCAACGTGAAAGCTGACGCCAATGGCCAGCCCACCCTCGACATGATCCCCGCCTTGCCCAGCGTGACCCTAAGCACCGACCTTAAACCCAGCACCGCCACCAGCTGCCTCAAGCTCAAGAATTTTCTCAGCGTGGACACGCCCACCGACACCGAAGTGCTGGTTAAAGGTAGCCTGCCACCTAGCTGCATTGGCAGCCAAACCTATGTGAACGTGATCGCGTCGCCCATGACCTTCGCCCACCAAAGCTTCCTCGCCAACTGGGCCCAATTAGGGGGCCAAAACACGCCTATTTTAATGAATGGCAAGACGCCGCAAAACGCCCGTATTTTAGCGGCCCACGCCTCAGCGCCATTAAAAAACGTGATCCAAGACATGAACAAGGCGTCCAATAACGTCATCGCGCGCACCCTGTACTTAACCCTCGGCGCCCACCCACAAGCGCAAGCCGACACCGCCACCGAGGCAGAAAATAAAGTGCGCCAAAGCCTGTCGCAACACCATGTGGGCGACCGAGACTTTCTGATTCTGGAAAATGGTTCGGGGCTGTCGCGCAAAGAGCGCCTCACCCCAAGGCTGATGGGCGACCTATTGCAGCAAGCCTATAACAGCTCATTTAAACAAGACTTTATCGACAGCCTGCCCGCTGCGGGCGCCGAGGGCACCCTCAAAACCCGCTTCAAAGAATTAGGCTCGCCATTACGCCTAAAAACAGGTACCTTAAGCAATGTACGCGCCCTAGCCGGCTTTTGGCTGCCGACCGATCCTAGCCAAAAGCCTTTAGGGATTACCGTGGTAATCAACAGCCCCAACGCCACTCGTTATATAGAGGACATGGATGCCTTGGTCCAAGAACTGATTGGCCAGTACGGCTCTTGAAAAATAGCCCATGCCCCTCATTTAAGCATGAACTAACTGGAGAACCTGATGAACCCTGTAAAAATGTACACCACCCAAGTCTGCCCTTATTGCATGATGGCCAAAAACCTTTTAAAGCAAAAAGGCGTGACCGAGGTTGAAGAAATCCGCGTGGATTTAGACCCCGCCGTACGTGATCAAATGATTGAGCTGACCGGTCGCCGTACCGTGCCGCAAATTTTCATCGGGACAACGCATGTAGGTGGGTTTGATGATTTAAGCGCCTTAAACACCGAAGGTAAATTAGACGCTTTATTGGCTGGTTAAGCTGCATCAAACTTGGCTTAACCCATAGATGATCTGGGCGGTGGGTATGATACACTCACCGTCACGTATTTAATTAAACCCCCTATTTAGAAAGTTTTCACATGAGTGAGCAAGACTTAAACCACGAAGCCGCTGCCGGTGCAGACGAGCAGCCTTCTTTCAGCATTGACCGCGTGTACACCAAAGACTTGTCTTTAGAAGTACCGCATGCCCCTGAAATTTTCCTATTGCAAGAGCAACCTAAAATTGACATCCAAGTGGTGACCGCCAGCACTAAGCTGGAAGAGCACTACTATGAAGGCTCTCTAAAAGTCACCACGTCTGCCGTGATGGAAGATGGCCGTACCTTATTCCTAGCCGAAGTGACTCAAGCTGGTATCTTCACGGTTAAAAACATCGAAGAGCAAGATTTAGCGCCCTTATTTGGCATCGCCTGCCCTAATATGCTGTTCCCTTATGCCCGTGAAGCCATCTCTAGCCTAGTGGCTCGCTCTGGTTTGCCGCCAGTGCTGTTGGCGCCGATTAACTTCGAAGCCATGTATTTGCAACACCTAAATGAATTAGCCGAACAGGAAAGCGAAAGCGCCACCAAGCAATAAGCTTGAGGCTTCGCCAGACCCACCGCCGTGCTGACCCTCAGCACGGCGTTTTTTTGAGTCGGCAATAGGCCTTTTTTCGGCCGCTCAAGGCCAAAAAAAACCGCCCCAAACCGAGGCGGCTCATCATCGTTCCTAAGCTTAGCCCTGCTGACGGATGGCATACACAGCCGCCTGCACCCGCGAGCTTAAGCCCAGCTTACGCAAAATATTCTGTACGTGCACCTTCACCGTACTGGGCGCCACCGCCAAGGCCTCGGCAATGACTTTATTGCTCACGCCTTTGGCCAAATAGGCCAATATCTCGCGTTCACGCGCGGTTAAGGTTTGAAACAACGCGTCTTGCGAATCGTGTACAAAGCCACGATAGGCTGGCTCAAATACTTTTTGCCCGGCGGCAATATGGCGTAGCGACTGGACAAAATAATGCCCTTCAATCTGCTTAGACAGCACCCCATCCACGCCTAAAGCCAATAGGCCTTTAAACAAGGCCTCATCCATGTGCGCCGTCACCACCAACACCGGCAAGCCCGCCAAAAATGGCCAAGCCTGCTGTAGCTCAACCACATCGGCGCTGCTGGCCAGACCTAAATCCCACACCAGCAGGTCGACACCGATCAGCGCCTCGGGCTCACGCACCGCCGCCGCTGTTTGCGCTGGCCTTAGCCGCAACAAAGGCTGTGACAACCAAGCCTTAACGCCTTGCCAAAACAGGCCATCACAACCCACCCAAGCAATGTCGATGCCGCCGTCCACTGGCTCAGTCGGCCATAAAGTGCCCACTCTTGCCCCCTTGTTTTTCCAACAGGCGCACATTCACAATCTGCATGCCCTTATCAATTGCTTTGAGCATGTCATAAATGGTCAATAAGCCTGTCATCACCCCAGTTAAGGCCTCCATTTCCACCCCTGTTTTGCCGGTGGTTTTGGCGGTAACATGTAGGTGTACCGTTTGTGTGGTTTCGTCGGTGACAAAATCAACGTCAACGTGGGTTAGGCTTAAGGGATGGCACAGCGGAATCAGCGTACTGGTTTGCTTGGTGCCCTGAATGGCGGCAATGCGGGCAATGCCAAGCACGTCCCCTTTTTTATTGGTGCCGGCCATTAATGCCGTAAACGTTTCGGGCAGCATCACGATGGCGCCGGTGGCTTTGGCCACGCGTGTGGTTTCACTTTTGGCCCCAACGTCCACCATGTGGGCTTGGCCTTGAGCATTGAAATGGGTTAATTCAGACATGGGTTAACCATTCATCAACTTTAAAAAAGCAAACCTTACCACCGCACGTGACTAATCTCAATCCAAGCACGCATTTAACTGGTAAAATAAGCCACATAAACAACCCGCAACAGAAGGAACCTCGCTCATGATCCAGCTTATTTATTTTGGCGTACTGAAGCAACAGTTGGGCCTAGCGCAAGAACAGCTAGACTGGACAGGAAACAGCGACGAATTGCTCAGCCTGTTACGCGCTCGTGGTGACGACTGGTCTGAAGCTTTGGCCCCGGAGCGCATCTTCAGACTGGTGGTCAACAAACAGATTACCCAAGGCAACGTCGACATTCCCGCCGGCGCCGAAGTCGCCTTCTTACCGCCGGTAACGGGGGGTTGAGCATGTTCATCAGCATTCAAACCGAAGATTTCAATCTCGCCCACGAATACGATGCTCTGTGCCAAAACACGCCCAACGTCGGCGCTGTGGTGACGTTTACCGGTAAAGTCCGCGGCCAAGATCAAGCTGAACCGCTGAGCCATCTGTTTTTGGAACATTTCCCCGGCCTCACCGAAAGCGAAATTGGCCGTATTGTGGCCCAAGCCGAAGCCCGCTGGGCGCTCCAGGCTTGCCGCGTCATTCACCGCGTGGGCAATCTCTATACCGATGAGCAAATTGTCGCCGTACTGGTGGCCTCGACCCACCGTAAAGAAGCGTTTGCCGCCGCGTCCTACATCATGGACTACCTTAAAACCGAAGCCCCATTTTGGAAGCAAGAGCATTTCAAAAACGGCGCCAGCCAATGGGTAGCTGCCAAGGCCAGTGACGACGATGCCAAAAACAGCTGGTAACCCGCCGCGCGTCGGCGCCATCATCCTCGCTGGCGGTTTGGCCACGCGCATGCAAGGGCAGGACAAGGGCTTGCTGCCGTTCTTGGGCCAGCCTCTGGTTTGCCATCTGCTGCCGCTTTTGCGCCCTCACTGCGCTTGGTTGGGCATCAGCGCCAACCGCAATGCCGACCTTTATCAGCAGCATACCAAGGCTGATGTGGTGTTTGCCGATGCGCCAGCCTACGCCGAACTAGGTCCATTGGCTGGTTTGGCCTCTGCGCCGGCCTATCTGCCCGACTTAGACTGGCTCTTGGTATTGCCCTGCGACACGCCCAAGCTGCCAATCGATTTACTGCCGCGGCTACTCGCAGCCACCACTCAACAACCGACTACGGTTGCTTGGTATGCGCAAACCGAGGAAGGCCCTCAGCCGAGCATTATGCTGCTGCGCCCAGAGCTACTCGCCAGCCTGCCGGCCTATCTCGCCCGCGGCGAACGCACCCTCAGAGGCTTCTTACACCAGCACCAAGCCGCCACCCTTTATTTTCCCGAAACCAGCGCCTTTGCCAACGGCAACCGCGCCCAAGATCTAGACCGCATGGCGCGGCAGGAGTGATCATGATTGATTTTTACGACGCCCTCACCGAATTACAAAACATCGCCCACGTGGCGCCTGCGACCGAAAGTTGCCCCCTGGCCCAAGCCGCCAACCGTATTTTGGCCCACGACATTGAGGCTAAGTTTGCCAGCCCTTTGTTTGACAACAGCGCCATGGATGGCTACGCCATTTGCGCCCCTAATGATGAGGCTGGCCCCTTCCAAATCATTGAGCGCATCGCCGCCGGCGACAGCGCTGAGCACGTCCGCCTAAGCACCAACCAAGCGGTGCGTATTTTTACCGGCGCCCCTATTCCTGCCGGCACCACCGCCGTGGTGCCGCAAGAAGACACCAGCGTCGTCGACACTACGTTGACCCTAACGGTGGCCGCCCAAGCCAAACAGCACATTCGCTTTGCCGGGGAAGAAACCCGCGTCGGCGATCGCCTCTTACCGGCAGGCACGCCGCTGAGCACGGCCAATCTTGGCCTCATTGCCAGCCAAGGCTACCCCTACGTGACCGTATTCAAACCCCTAAGCATCGTGGTCTTTTCTAGCGGCAATGAGCTGATTAACCCCGACCAAACCTTAGCCGCTGGCCAAATTTACGACGCCAACCGCTTTCAGCTATTGGCCTGGCTCAGCGCTCTAGGCGCTCAAGTCACAGACGGCGGCATTTTGCCTGACCAACAGCAGGCCACTGAAGTCGCCCTCACTCAAGCAGCAGCAAACCACGACATCATCATCACCAGTGGCGGCGTGTCGGTAGGTGAAGAAGACCACCTCAAAAACGCCATCATGAAGGCAGGCACCCTGATCGAACACAAAGTATTAATCAAACCTGGCAAGCCCTTCTCTTGGGGCGAGGTCGGTCAGGCCAAAGTCTTCATGCTGCCGGGGAACCCCGTGGCCACCTTTGCCACTTCTCAACTCTTATTACAACCCGCCTTAAAGCGCTTAATGGGTTTGCACCAGCGCTACTGGTCACTGCCGCAAGTCTACGCCACCGCGGCCTTTGACAAACCCAAGGCCATTAAGCGGCGCGAATTCCTGCGCGCGGTCTTAGTCAATCAAGAGGGCCATAGCCACATCACCCTATTGCCCCACCAAGGCTCAGCCATGCTCAGCGCCTGCACTCAGGCCAATTGCCTGGTCGAAGTACCGCCACAAACCACCGTCACCACAGGCGACAGCCTACGCGTGTATCTACTGTCGGCTTAAGTTAGCTTGCGCTGTCAATCGGGTAGGCCTCTGGGCCTGCCCTTTCTATTTAAATACACACAGCTATAATGAGCGTTTAATTGCTAACAAGCTTTTACATTTTTTAACCGCAATTAGGTCTTTGATCGGCTATGATCTTTATATGCTATTTAGAATAAACCAAAGCGCCCATCATGCCCCTACATCATCAGACTGCGTTACTAGACTCTCTCGACGAGCTGCACGACACTTGGCAGACAACCGCCCCGACACGGTTTGTCTACCATGCCTATCTGTGCGCCTATGTACCCAGCCTGTGTAGCCATGAGCTAGGCTGCTATTTAGGCCAATCTCGCAGTAAAATTTATCTTTATTATGCCAAACACCTAGGTCGCAGACTGCTGGGCAAAGGTGCGCTCGACGACATCACCTTAGACTTACCCACCGACACCGTACTGTTTTACCGTGAGCGCCGTGACGGCTTAACTGCCTGCTCACGCAGCAATCAAAAAATTTTAAAGCTGTTCCCGAAAGAACAAGGCCGCCCCTACCTCAAAAACCACCTCGAAATCCTGTACCAGTTAAAGCAACACACCAATCCACAGGCAACGCCTCGCCTTTTATCAATAGGTTCTACCAGCACTGGATCCACGTATTTAATCACTTCTTTTGTGAATCAAGTACGGCACGGCAGCCGGTTTGTGAGCCAAGATAAAACCGTGTATCAAGATTTATTCAGCCATCTAGCACCGGCGCTTGCCGACATTTACCAGACCACCACCACAGGTCAGCTGTCGCTTTCTGGCTATTTGCGTAAGCAACGGCTCATGGCCACTCAACACCCTGCCCAAATCAAAATCAATGCCTTGATTCTGGCCGTCACCCACGATCCTGCTTACGATCCGGACATGCCTTTATTGACCTCGTTTATCCACGGCGACGCCGACAGCCAAAACTTCGCTAAAAGTGCCCAAGGCTACGTCATCTTAGACTGGGAATTACAAACCTACTCTCTGTTGCATTTTGACCTCTTCGATTTATACACCCGCTACCGCAAACGCAAAGTATTCTCTCATGGCTTACGCTTATTTTTTGAGCGTTACGCCGATTGGCAACAGACGTTTTTTCACGCCACGCCGCCTAAGGACGCCGCCTATATTTTCTATCTGGTGTATTTAATCGAACGCATCTCGTTGGCTTACAATCAGGACGGCCGAGACGTCTTGAATCAATTTTGGTCACTAGAGGCCAAAATCTATCGCCGTCTCAAGCTCAAAGGCTTGATCCATGAAATGCCGATTGGTCGACCCTTGCACTAAGCGATCAACGCCTCTTACTCATCCACACCCCATTTAAGCCACCACTGCCGGCACGAAACCAGTTAAAATCAACTTCCTTGATCACTTTTGGCTTCGGCCGGATGACTTTCCCTATGCGCTTAACCCTGATGATTGTGCTGTGCTGCTCTTTCCTAGCCGCCTGTGGCGGCGGTGCTTCTGGCGATGAGCCTGAAGCCAACGCTGCTGCAAATGCCAGCAAACAGCTTTCCGAAGTCGACATCGCCAAAGCTGAGGTACAAGCCCTCAGCGCTGGCCTGGCCTTTACCGGCAACCTCCACCCCTACGACCAAGCCTTAGTCAACTCTGAGGTGGGCGGCACGCTAAACAACGTCGCCGTACGCGAAGGCGAGTGGGTAAAAAAAGGCCAGTTGCTGGCCCAGATTGATAACGTTTCCTTGAATCAAATCGTGCAAGAGCAGCAGGCTCAAGTCGCCAACAGCTTGGCCAACCTTAACCTAGCCAAAATCAAGCTAAAACAGCAGCAAACGCTGTTTGAACAAGGCTTTATTTCTAAGCTGGCCTTAGACGAGGCGCACAATCAATTTGCGGTCAGCCAAGGCAGCCACAATGCCCAGCTCGCCCAATTGGCGCAGGCACAAAAATCAGTGCGCGATCTGGTTATTTACGCGCCTATGAGCGGCATTGTGTATGAACGCGCCGTCAACGCTGGTGAAGTCATTACCGCCAACAGCAAGCTGTTTGCCATCGCCAACGTCGACACCTTAGAAATCACCGCCACCTTGTCTAATCAACAAATTCCACTGGTACACCTAGGTCAGGCCGTGCGGTTTCGCGTCGACGGTGACGACACCGAGCATCAAGGCACCGTTAAGCGCATCAATGCCGTGGCCGACACCAACACCCGGGACTTTAAAGCTTTTGTGGCAGTCAATAACGTCAATGGTGCCTTAAAGGCTGGCCAGTTCGCCCAAGGCAGCATCGTCACCGACGCCACCGATGCCTTCCCATTGATTCCCAGCAGTGCCTTGCAAACCAATGCCAACGGCCAGCAGTTTGTCTGGGCCGTGCGCGACCTCAAGCTGCAACAGCAGCTGGTCACGGTGATGCTGGAAGATCCACAGTCTCGCCGCGTGGCCGTAACCGGCATTGAGCCCAACACCATCGTATTGAAACAAACCGTGCTGGGCCTTAAAGCCGGCGATGCCGTTACCCTGCCTAAGACCCACCCTTAAGAGAGCAATCATTCTATGTGGTTAACCCGCCTAAGCGTCAACAACCCCTATTTTGCCGCCGTACTGGTGCTGGCGGCCGTGGTATTGGGCCTATTCTCCCTCAATAAGCTGCCCATCGAAGCCTTCCCTGACGTACGCTTCCCCGTGGCGGTTATCCAAACCACCTATCAAGGCGCTTCGCCCGAAATGGTGGAAAGCGATGTGTCTAAGCCCTTAGAAGAAAACCTCAACACCATCAACGGCATCAAGAAAATCCGCTCTTATTCATTTGAAGGCGCCTCGACCATCGTGGTCGAATTTGAACTGTCGGTCGACATCAACCTCGCCATTCAAGACGTGCGCGATAAGGTCAGCATGATTTCTGGTGGGTTTAGGCGCGAAATTGACACGCCCATCGTGTCTCAAGTGAACCCATCAGATGAGCCCATGATGTCGGTGGCGCTGAGCAGCACCGAAATGAGCCCGCGCGACTTAACCAACTGGGTGGAAAACACCCTCAAAAAACGCTTACAAACCGTCATCGGCGTGGGCGACGTGGAGATCGTCGGCGGCACTACCCGTGAAATCAATATTGCGCTACAGCCCGATAAGCTCAAAAGCCTAAACCTCAGCGTCACACAAGTAGCAGAAGCCTTGGCAACCGCTAACCAAGACCGCCCAGCCGGCAACGTGCGCAATAACGGCGAAGAGCTATCGGTGCGTCTTAGCGGCAAGATTAAAGACCCTCTGGCCTTTGCCGACGTGGTCATCAGCAACCGCGATGGCCATTTGATTCGCGTACGCGACGTGGCCACCGTCATCGATGGAGAAGCCGAAAAGAACAGCATCGCCTTACTCAACGGCAAACCCTCTTTAAGCTTAGACATTCGTGCCAACCGTGGCGCCAACGTGGTTCAGGTTGCCGATGGCATCAAGCAGGCGCTGGCCCAACTACAGGCCGAAGAAGCCGACCGCTTTAGCGTCACCTACACCTACGATCAGTCAGAAGACATCAAGAACTCTGTCGCCGACGTGCGTTCGACCCTGATCGAAGGCATCGTGCTGACCATTCTCATCGTCTATTTATTCCTTGGCTCCTGGCGCAGCACCGTCATCACGGGGCTGACGCTGCCGATTTCGCTCATTGGCACGCTGTTTGCCATCAGCCTATTGGGCTTTACCATTAATCTGATGACCTTGATGGCGATGTCCTTATCCATCGGCCTCTTGATCGACGACGCCATCGTGGTGCGAGAAAACATTGTCCGTCACGCCGGCTTTGGCAAAAGCCATTACCAAGCCGCCTTAGACGGTACCAAAGAAATCGGCCTAGCGGTTCTGGCCACAACACTATGTATCGTGGCGGTGTTTGTGCCCATAGGCTATATGGACGGCATCATTGGTCAATTCTTCCACCAGTTTGCCCTCACCGTGGCCATTGCCATCATGATTTCGATGGTGGTCAGCCTGACCCTAGATCCGATGCTGTCCAGCATCTGGTACGACCCTGGCCGCAGCGGCAAGCGCTCTATTTTCGGCAAATTATCGGACCGATTCGACGTTTGGCTCGGCAAGCAGGCCGATCGCTACGCCCGTGCCATTGTGTGGACGCTGTCGCACCGACTGCTGGTTTTGGTGGCGGCTGTCGCCCTCACCGTCGGCAGCTTTGCCTTGGTGAGCACCGGCCAAATCGGTGGTGAGTTCATGCCCGACGAAGACAAGGGCGAATTTTCGATCAACTTTAAAACCGCTGCCGGCTCTAGCTTGGACTACACTTTGGCCAAAAGCATTGAAGTTGAACAAGCGCTGGCCAGCATTCCCGAGATCGACACCATTTCCGCCAATATTGGCGCCGCTGGCTTTGGCAACGGCAAGATCAACGGCAGCCTCAACGTCGACATCGGCAAAAAAGACTTACGCGGCCGTACGCTAGATGAAGTGATGGCCGAAAGCCGCCGCCTCATCGAGCCCATTGCCGGCATCGAAATCACCTCGATTTCCGGCACCTCCAGCCACGGCGGTGGCAAACCCATCAGCATCGGCATCCGCGGCAGCAATCTGAGTGAACTAGAAACCACAGCCACCGCCATCATGGCCGAACTGGGCCAAATCGACGGCATCGCCGACATCGAATCCACGTTTACCGACGCCGACCCCTCCTTTGACGTCACCATGGATAGAAATGCGGCGGCCAACCTCGGCGTCAGCCTAGAAGATTTAGGCACACTATTGGAAACCATGTTTGCCGGTAAAACCGCCACGCTGTGGGAAGCCGAAGACGGCAACAGCCACGACGTGCGCCTACGCATCCCCCAAGCCGCCCGTACCGAAGACTTACTGCGTAGCCTCACCGTGCCGGTGACAGGCCAAGACGGCCAAACCCACATGATCACCCTCAGTAACTTCACCCAAGTGGCCACAGGGCAAACGCCACGCGAAATTCATCGGGTTGACCTACAGCGCGAGATCACCCTCACCAGCAACATTCGCAACCGCGATGCCTCCGCCGTATTTGCCGATGTAGAAGCCTTAAAAAATCGCCTCACCCTACCCCCCGACGTACAGTTCATTCAAGAAGGTGAGAACCAAGACATGATTGAATCGGCCATGTACGCCCTCCAAGCCTTAGCCCTAGGTGTGATCTTTATCTACATGATTTTGGCGGCCCAGTTTCGCAGCTTCACCCTGCCGATTTCCATCATGGTGTCGCTCCCCTTGGTGTTCATCGGCGTTTTTGGGGCACTGTGGTTAACCGGCAACACCCTCAATATGTTCTCCATCATCGGCATCGTGATGCTGATGGGTTTGGCCGCTAAAAACGGGATTTTGCTGGTGGACTTCATCAACCACGCCCGTCTCAATGAAGGCATGAGCCGCACCGACGCCATCGTTGAAGCAGGCCGTGTCCGGCTGCGGCCCATTTTGATGACCAGCTTGGCGATGATTTTCGGGATGCTGCCGCTGGCCTTAGGCGGCGGTGAAAGCAGCGAAACGCGCGAACCCATGGCTTGGGCCGTCATCGGCGGCCTGATTACCTCAACCGTGCTCACCCTATTTGTGGTGCCCGTGGTGTATACCTTATTGGATAGCTTACGCGGTCACATTCATCGCTTGCTGCACCGCCTTAACCGCACCCCAGACCCAAACCAGCCACATTAAGGGTAAGGTTAAACGTCAAAAAACCGCTTGGCCCTCACGGGCTCAAGCGGTTTTTTCATGTAGACCGGTTTAGTTGTCTTTCAACGGTACCAAGCGCGGTGCAATCATGTTTTCTGGGCGCAGGATGTCGGCCAACATTTCCTCATCCAATAGCTTCTCTTCACGCACCAGCTCCAGCACACCGCGGCCTGATTCCAAAGCCGTTTTAGCAATGCGCGTGGCGTTTTCGTAACCAATGTATGGATTCAAAGCGGTCACTAAACCAATAGAACATTCAACCAGCTTCAAGCAATGCTCAGGATTGGCCGTAATGCCGTCGATGCACAGCTCACGCAGCATGTCCATGGCGCGCTGTAGCAAGCGCACAGAATCAAACAGTTTGTACGCAATCAAAGGCTCCATCACATTCAGCTGTAGCTGACCGGCTTCGGCAGCCATAGTCAGGGCCAAATCATTACCCATCACTTCAAACGCCACTTGGTTCACGGCTTCTGGAATCACAGGGTTAACTTTACCTGGCATGATCGAGCTGCCTGGCTGACGCGCAGGCAGGTTGATTTCATTGATGCCGGTACGAGGACCGCTAGACAATAGGCGCAAATCGTTACAAATTTTAGACAACTTCATAGCGGTGCGTTTTAACATGCCTGACAGCAAAATAAAATCGCCCATATCTGAGGTGGCTTCAATCAAGTCTGGCGCAGGCTTCAAGCCATGACCACTGATCTTGGCCAAGCAGTCTACGGCTAATTGCTGGTAGCGTGCGTCAGCGTTGATGCCGGTACCGATGGCGGTGCCGCCTAGGTTAATGTCGTACAACAGCTCTGGCACTAGGCTGGTCAAGCGGGTCAAGTCTTCCGACAAATTAGTGGCAAAAGCTTTAAACTCTTGGCCCAAAGTCATCGGCACCGCATCTTGTAACTGCGTACGGCCCATTTTTAACACGCCTTCAAACTCAACCGCTTTGGCAGAGAAAGACTCAATCAAGCCTTTTAAGCTGGCCAATAGGCTGTCATGGCCTAATAACAAGCCCAAACGAATGGCGGTTGGGTAAGCGTCGTTGGTCGATTGTGCCATATTCAAATCGTTGTTTGGATGCACGAATTGATACTCGCCCTTAGCCTTGCCCATTTCTTCTAAGGCCACGTTGGCAATCACTTCATTGGCATTCATATTGGTCGACGTACCGGCACCGCCTTGAATCATGTCCACGATGAACTGATCGTGAAACTCGCCATTCACCAAACGCTGACAAGCAGCCTCAATGGCTTGGTATTTCTCGCTCGATAAATGACCAAGCTGATGGTTAGCGTCGGCGGCCGCTTGCTTCACCATGGCCAAAGCCATGACAAATTTAGGGTAGTGTGACAAGGTCACGCCCGACAAGTGAAAGTTATTGGCTGCGCGTAGGGTTTGGATGCCGTAATACGCGTCGGCAGGCACTTCTAAGGTGCCCAGCAGGTCTTTTTCAAGACGAGTAGATGCTACTGTGGTCATGCTAAATACTCCATAAGTGAAACGTTGAATGTTCTGTTCGCACCAAAGCCAGCCCTGCTGGTGGGGCCTTGATCTGTCACGCACGAGGGGACAGAAGCTTTGATGCAGTGTATGGGGGTGCAAGACAGGCGCAATGTCGTCCGTCCAGATGGCTGCACGTCGCAAAAGGCCGCAGCCTCGCGTGTTTCGGCACCATCCTACAAACGTAGAAAAAGCCCAATAATGGGCTTATGTCCACTTCAATCCTTTATGCTGTTTTATTATTTTTATCAGTTGTTTTAAGTATAGCGAATTTTAGCGCGCTTTTCCATCTAAGTTTCTTAGTAAGCCTCTGTTTAATGCGTTAAAAGCTTATTTTTTCTTATTTATTTTTTCTGAGTTTTGAGGCCAGAAAGACAACACCTCCTTTAAAATCCCGCCGCTGCCGCCTCACCGTCGGCCACGCGCACAAAATGCTGCTCGACCACCGTTGCCCCCCACTGCGCCCCTGGTGCCTCTGTACGCAGAATAAAACCCAATGACTCATACAAATGCCGCGCTGCCCCTAAGCCTTGAAACGTCCACAGATGAATTTCGGTCAATCCTTGATCGGCACAAAACTGAATCGCCTGCTCCAGCAACTGCCGCCCTATACCCAGGCCACGCGTGTGCTCGGCCATGACAAACCAGCGCAGATGCGCCCGATGCTCACCCAAATCTTCTCCGTCAATAGCCACAGAACCCACGATCTTCTGGCCCTGATGCACCGTCCACATCTGGTTTTTAGGCCGCTGCAAACGCTCACTAAATTCGGTGATGTGCGTGCTCAACTGGCGCTCAAACACGGCGCCAAAGCCCACTGTTTGGGCATAATAAAGTGCCTGCAACGCCACGACTTGTCCGATCAAACCCGGCTGATAACCCGTTTTAATCGTCATGAACGGCGCCACCTCGGCAGCCTCCTTTTGACCCTGAAGCGCTTGAGCATAGCGGCTCAATCCTTGCTGGATCAAACGCTGCTCCAGCACGGGCAAATCGGACAACGCCTGCTGCACCTGCTGGCGCCCATAGGCATGAATGCCCACCACCGTCGCCTCACCTTGGGGGCTCAACATCCACAGCTTAATGCGACCATCCACAGCCTGTACCTTTTGGACCAACTCACCAGCCAAGCGCAGCCGATGCACCAAGCGGCTGACGCTGGATTTTTCCAACCCCAGCCGCTGGCCTAATTGATGGCCATTCAATGGCCCCGCCTGTGCCAATGCCAATAATAAATGCACGGCCGACGCGCCATAAGGCGTGCCCGCCAACGTCGGCGCCAAAAACCCTAAAGCCTGTACCATTTGTCGTGAGGCGCCCCGAACGCCCTCCACAATCCCCTCTTCAACCTGAATCATGCCGTTCCCCTTAATATGATTTTTGATAATTAGTTGCATGCTACAACAATATAGGCAATGACACTCTAAAAAAACGGCTCGCCCACAAAAATACCACACCCAGCATCGCCCCCTATGGCGCACAGCAACACCCCGTTGACGCACTTTAAACAGCAAGCTCTTTATCCACAATCTGCCATCGGCCAGTCCTCAAGTGGCGTAAGATTCGGTACAATAGGGCCATAAAATAATATAGGTGCCCCCATGAAAGCTTATTTAGACTTAATGCAACACGTGCTGACCACTGGCACAGATAAATCCGACCGCACCGGCACCGGTACTCGCTCGGTATTTGGGTATCAAATGCGCTTCGATTTAAGCCAAGGCTTTCCCCTGGTCACCACCAAAAAATGCCACCTGCGCTCCATCATTCATGAGCTGCTGTGGTTTTTGCAAGGCGACACCAACATCAAATACCTACAGGACAACGGCGTACGCATTTGGGACGAATGGGCCGATGAACACGGCGACCTAGGCCCTGTCTACGGCTATCAATGGCGCAGCTGGCCTACGCCTGATGGCGGCCACATCGACCAAATCAGCCAGCTGATTGAACAAATTAAAAACACGCCCGACTCGCGCCGCCTCTTGGTCTCGGCCTGGAACCCCGCCTTGGTCAACGACATGGCCTTGCCGCCTTGCCACACCATGTTTCAGTTCTATGTGGCCGACAACAAGCTTTCGTGCCAGCTGTATCAACGCAGCGCCGACATTTTCTTGGGCGTGCCGTTTAACATCGCCAGCTATGCCTTATTGACCATGATGATCGCCCAAGTGTGCAATCTGGAATTGGGCGATTTTGTGCACACCTTTGGTGACGCCCATCTGTACAGCAACCACTTTGAACAAGCCGAGCTTCAGCTTAGCCGCGAGCCACGTGCCCTCCCCACCATGCGCATTAACCCCGAGGTCAAAGACCTGTTTGCGTTTAAATTTGAAGACTTCACCCTCGAAGGCTACGACCCTCATCCCCACATTAAAGCAGTGGTGGCCGTATGAGTATGCACCAGCGCATCAGCCTCGTGGTGGGCATGGCCAACAACAATGTGATTGGCATCAATAACACCTTGCCTTGGCACATTCCTGAAGATTTAAAACACTTTAAATCTGTCACCCTAGGTAAACCCATCATCATGGGCCGTAAAACCTGGGAATCGCTGCCGTTTAAACCGCTGCCTGGCCGCCGTAATCTGGTCATCAGCCGTCAGCCTGACTATATTGGCGCGGCCACTGCCCACACTGAAAGCCATGCGTCGCTGAGCGCCGCTTTAGCGGCCTGTGATGAGGCCGAGGTGTGCGTGATTGGCGGCGCCCAAATCTACGCCCAAGCCATGGCCGTGGCCACGGATTTACACGTCACCCAAATCGATTTAAGCATCGAAGGCGACGCGTTTTTCCCCGCCATAGACCCTGCCCTATGGCAAGAAGTCAGCCGAGAAGCCCACGTCAGCGACGACGGCATTGCCTACGCCTTCATCCATTACCAACGACTGGCCTAAGGCCTAGCATCAGCCAACCGTTCTGTCTCAGAACGGTTTTTTATGGCCAGTATCAGTTGCTTGCGCGCCAGCCATGCATAAAAAAGCCGTCCTCATTGAGGACGGCTTTATTTTTAATGATGATTTCTGGGACTTATGCGTCAGCCTCAAGGAAGCCGCGCAATTTTTGCATGGCCTTAACTTCAATTTGACGAATGCGTTCGGCCGACACGCCATATTCAGCGGCTAGGTCGTGCAAGGTCGGGCCGCTGTCGTCAGACAGCCAACGGCTAGACACAATGTGGCGACTACGGTCGTCTAGCTGCGCTAAGGCCTGTTGCAAACCATCGGTTTGTAACGTCGCACGGGCGGCTTTTTCAATTTGACGGGTCGGCTCATGCTCAGAATCAGCCAGCCAATCAATCGGCGCATAGGCTTGTTCGTCATCATCGTTGTCGGCCAAAAGGGCAATGTCGCGGCCGGTCATGCGCTGTTCCATCTCCAACACTTCTTCACGCTTCACGCCTAAATCATCGGCGATCACCTGCGCTTCTTTATCGCTTAAGGCAGACAGGCTTTTACGCATGCTGCGTAGGTTAAAGAATAGCTTGCGCTGTGGCTTAGTGGTGGCCACACGCACCAAACGCCAGTTACGTAAAATAAATTCATGGATTTCGGCCCGAATCCAATGTACGGCGAATGAAAATAAGCGCACCCCACGGGTAGGCTCAAAGCGCTTCACCGCCTTCATTAAGCCGATGTTGCCTTCTTGAATCAAATCGGCCTGGTTCAAACCATAACCATCGTACCCACGAGCGATCGACACAACCACGCGTAAATGCGACAAAATTAACTGTTTTGCAGCTTCCAAGTCGCCTAAATTCTTTTGACGCATAGCCAAGTCGTGCTCTTCTTCAGGCGTCAACAATGGCACGCTGTTCACAGTCTGAATGTACTGTTCTAAGCTGCCATGGCCTGATGGCACGGGTAAAGCAAATGTTTGGCTCATGTTCTTTCCTTTTAGGTTCGTTCTGCCGTTGGCGCAACGGGCCAACAAAAAACAAAAGTCAGTCTAACATTATTTGTTATTTCCGCCAACTCATGTTCCGGCAGCGACAATCGCTGCGCCAGCATACTCAATGTATGACTCACCTAGGGCCAAAATGTTCCATAGGATCAGTCACTTTTTTGATTTTTTTGCGCCTTCGCCCAGCGCCTAGCCCGCCAAGCCAGCCCGGCCAAAATCAGCGTCGACAGCCAAAACCACGGCCAGCTGCTGCCCATGCGCATATAAGGTGTGGTGCCGCTACGACCTTCGATCTCGCCTTGCAATACCGTGCGCGTTACCCGCACCGCCTCGGCCTGAAGGTCGCCATCGGGCTGAATGATGGCCGTCATGCCGGTATTGGTGCTGCGAACCATGTAGCGCCCCAGCTCCAGCGCCCGTGCCTGCGACTGCTGCAAATGCAGATCCATGGCGTAGGAGTCACCGTACCATGCCATATTGCTGGCATTGGCCAAGAGGCTAGACTGTTTCGCAGACGCGATCAACTCATCGCCAAAGCCGTCCTCATAACAAATATTGAAGGCCACGCGCTGATTGTGTAGCTGTAGCGGCGCCTGCCCTGCGCCCCCACGAGTGGTATCGGCCAAAGGAATGTTCATGAACTGGTATAGCCAGTTGGTCAGGCTCTTTAAAGGAATGAATTCACCAAACGGCACCAAATGATCTTTGGCATAATAAGGGTCCGCTTTACCTGGCGTACCGTCATAGTCAGACATATTCACCACCACGTTCAGATAGTTTTCACCATCGTCTGCAAACTGGCTCATGCCCATGGCCAAAGCAGTACCGTTATGGCGCGCCGTGTCGGCAAAGTCTTGTAGCCAGCTAACGGGAATGTTCTGTTTCATCAGCGGCAAAGCCGTTTCGGGCAAAATCAAAATATCGGCCTTGGTGTCGGCCACTTGCTGAAAATAGGTTTGGAAGGTCGGCATGACCTGATCTTCTTGCCATTTCAACGTTTGTGGAATGTTACCCTGGCCTAAAGCCACCGTTGCTTTGGTGCCGTCTGGCTGAGTAAACGCAATGTTTTTCACGCTGCTGGCAAAACCCAACACCAGCAAAATGCCAATCACACTGCCTGCTTGCGTGCTGGCCTTAGGCGCACGCAGCGCCAGCACCAGCCATGCCGTGATCAGCGCCACGGCCAATGTGACCATGTGAATCCCGCCTACGGGCGCGAACCCTGCCAGTGGCGACTGTGCCCCAATTTGGCTATAGCCTAAGGCGCCCCAGCCAAAGCCCGTAAAGGCGCGCTCGCGCACAAACTCACCCAAAGCCCAAGCAAACGGCAGGCCCAGCGCCAATCCTTGCAAATCAGACAGCTTAAGCTTACGCACCAGCCAGAACGCCAAAGCAGGATACAGCGCCAAATAGGCCGGCAGCAGCAGCGTCAGCGGTATCGCCAAGAACTGCGGCAGTCCTGCGGTTTCATTTAAAGCCGTATTGATCCAGTAAAACTGTGCCACATAGGCACTCAGCCCCCATAGATAGGCCAAGCGCACTGCATGCCTATGGCCATAGGCAAAGAAAAACAGCAGGCCCAATAGCAACACCATCATAAAGCTAAGGCGATACGGGGCAAACGCCAGCGGCGTCGCTGCACCACCCAAGATGATCAAGGTATACAGTAAATACGGGCGAGCCCAAACGATGTTCAATAAGCGATTTTGTGCGTACACAATCTTCCTTTAATCATAAAAAACGAGTTGCTGCCTCAATCGCTGGCAACAACTCGTTGGTGTTGGCACTCAGGGACAGCGGCCTATTGTGGGCCGCTGTAGGGGCTCGGCAGAGTAATCATGATGGAATGCAAACGACGTGCGTCCGCACGCGCAATGGTGCAGCGCATGTGGCCAAGCATCATGCTTTCACCGCGCTCAGGCATCCGCCCTAATTCTTGCGTCACCAAACCGCCCAAAGTATCCACCTCTTCATCGCTGAAGTCGGTTTGGAAAAATTCATTAAAGTCATCCACCTCGATCGTCGCCTTCACCAAAAAGCGTACCGGCGAAATTTTAATGATGTTGTCGGCGGTATCGTCTTCATCGAATTCATCTTCGATGTCGCCAATGATTTGCTCAATCACGTCTTCAATCGTCACCAAGCCCGACACGCCACCGTATTCATCCACCACCAAGGCCATATGGTTACGGTTGCTGCGAAAATCTTTCAGCAAGGTGCTCAAGGATTGGCTTTCGGGCACAAACACCGCTTCACGCAAAATATCGTGCAGCTTAAAGCCTTCTGGGTGGGCAAAATAACGCAGCAGATCTTTGGCGTGCAAAATCCCCAAAACGTGGTCTTTGTCTTCACCGATGACCGGGAAGCGTGAATGGGCGGTTTCGATGGTGAGGGCCACAATGCGCTCAATCGCCTCATCCTCACGGACCACGTCCATTTGGCTGCGGCTGAGCATCACGTCTCTGACCTCTAAATCACCAAACGCCAACACGCTCTCCAGCATGCTCAGCGTATCCGCATCCAGCACTTCTTGGGCAAAAGCGGCGCGCAAGGTGTTCACCACTTCTTCTTGAGTATCGGGGCCATCATTGGTCAATCGGTTTTTAAGGCGTTCAAAAAAACCAGGGTTCTTAGACTGCAGACTTTCGTCCATTTATGATTTATTCCTTAATATAGGGATTAGGGTATCCTAACTGATGCAACACCTTTATTTCAAGTGCTTCCATCACTTCTGCTTCTTCATCGTCTTCATGATCGTAGCCCATTAAGTGCAGCACCCCATGAATCACTAGGTGTGCATAATGATCGTTCACGCTGATGTTTTGTTCCGCGGCTTCTTTGGCCACCACGTCAGTACACAACACCAAATCGCCGCGCAGAACGGTTTGGGCGTCATCGCCCACCATTTCAGCAAAGTCATCGCCCTCATTCAAAGCAAAGCTCAACACATTGGTGGCGTAGTCTTTACCGCGATAATCGTGGTTGTACTGGCGCGCTTCGGCCTCATCACAAATCATGATGCCGATTTGGGCCTGGCGATATTCATTTTTTAATGCCTGCCACACCCATTTAAATAATTCAGCGTTCTCTGGCGTGGCGACGGTGGTTTCACGGTTCACGCTCAAGGCCAAACGTTTTTTTTGCTCGGCCAAAAACGGCCGTTTTTTTGCTGCTTTCACACGTCATCCTTCTTCATTCACTGCCCTAAGGCATGGTCGCCAGCAAAGCTGCTTAACGCGCCTGGGCGTCGTCATGCGCTTCGTAGGCCTCAACAATTTTTTGTACCAGCGGGTGGCGCACTACGTCATCACTTTTAAAGTAATGAAAGTGGAGGCCATCAATGCCCTGTAGCTTTTGCTCCGCATCGCGTAAACCGCTCTTAATGTGCTTGGGTAAATCCACCTGGCTCGAGTCGCCGGTGATCACCGCCTTGGCGCCAAAGCCAATTCGGGTCAAAAACATTTTCATCTGCTCAGGCGTGGTGTTTTGGGCCTCATCCAAGATGACATAGGCACCGTTTAAGGTTCGTCCACGCATATAGGCCAGAGGCGCAATTTCGATTAGCCCTTTTTCCAACAGGCGCATCACCTTATCAAACCCCATCAGCTCATACAAAGCGTCGTATAAAGGTCGTAAATAAGGATCCACTTTTTGCGACAGATCGCCCGGCAAAAAGCCCAGTTTTTCCCCCGCCTCTACCGCAGGGCGCACCAATACGATGCGCTCGACTAGCTGGCGCTCCATCGCGTCCACCGCTGCCGCCACCGCAATATAGGTTTTACCGGTACCGGCGGGGCCCACTCCGAATACCACGTCGTGGCTCAACAAAGCCTTAATGTATTGATTTTGGCGCGGGGTACGGCCATTCAAATAGCCTTTTTTGGTTTTCAAATGATAAACCCCAACCGACTGCTGCTTGGCATCGGCCTGGGTGTTGCTTTTTGCGTCAATAACCGCCATCTGGATGTCTGCCAACGTCAACTCCCTATTTTGTGCAATTTCAACCAGTTCATTCAATGCAGCCACGCCTGACCCTGCTTGTTCACCTGAAAAGGTGAACGCAGCAAAGCGACGACTGATGCTAATTTGCAAAGCTTGTGCTAATGTCTTGATGTGCTCATCAAGCGCGCCGCATAATCGCTGTAAAGACTGATTATCTAACTCTGTTAATTGATGATGTACGATAAGGCTCATGATTTCGCACCGTGTTCCGTGACTGAGGCCTTAAGTTTAACACTATTTTCGGCAGGATATTTCATGCGCTTGCCGCATTCAGTGTGACGCCCTCACCGACATCGGCTTGGTCAGCCGTTCGTCGTATGCTGTTTTGCCCGAATACGCCACAGAAAAAGCCATTGGCTGATCTCGCACCCTTAGGCTATGGCCATCTAGGGGCTTTTTTTTGCGTGCCCTAATCACAATAATAGGCACCTCATGCGCTCGGGCAATCAGTCCCATTGTGACCCACTATTTGAGGAACCACCATGCTGCAAAGTCAGATCACCAACCCCAAGGACGTCGCCCTTAAGGCCGACGTGGCCTTTCTTTCCGACGCCCTCTTGGCCGTACTCAAAGCCGAACTGAAGCAAGATGTTTTACAGGCTTTTTCTGTGTTCATCACCACCACGCAGCCAGAAAAAGACGTGCAAACCTTTTTGCCCAAGCTCAACGAAGCGCAAACCGAGCAGTTGATTCGCGCCTGTGGCCTATTCGCCCAAGTGTTGAACATTGCCGAAGATGCCCACCACGAACGCCGCCGCTTGGCTCATGAAGCCAACCACTCTGGCGCCGCCAAAGGCAGCCTGGAAGAAGTGTTACAGCAGCTGCAAGCGGCCAAGGTGGCCACCAGCACCCTACAAGACCAGTTAAACCATACTCAAGTGGCCGCCGTATTAACCGCCCACCCGACCGAAGTCCAACGCCAAACGGTCTTACACCTCAACCGTAAAATTCGCAGCCTGCTTGATCAACGCAATCAGCCCTATGTCAGCAAAGAGCAACAGCAGGACATTCAAGATGCACTTGAAAACGTCTTACTGACTCTGTGGCAAAGCAACGAAACCCGCCACTTTAAAATGACGGTCGCCGACGAAATCACCAACAGCGTGACCTACTTCCCGCTGAGCTTTTTTAAATCCGTGCCTCGCCTCTATCGCAAGCTAGAGCAAGGCCTCAAGCAGCTGTCGCCCGACTTACATACGCCCAACCTATTGCACATTGGTGGCTGGGTGGGCGGCGACCGCGACGGCAACCCCTTTGTTGACGCCGACACCTTAACCTATGCCTTTACCCAGCACGCAAAAACCCTGTTTCAGTTTTACCGTGCCGAACTGAGCGAGCTGTATGAAGAGCTGTCTTTGTCAGTGCGCCGCGTCGACGTCAGCGAGGCCGTGTTAAAACTGGCAGAACAATCGCCTGATCGCGCCCGCGCTCGAGAAGAAGAACCTTATCGCCGCGTCATCGCCTATTTCAGCGCCCGCATCCTGGCCACCGCCAATAAGCTAGGCGCGCCTTTAGGCTCTCATTTTGGTCTATTGACGCCCTACGATCAGGCGGCTGACTTTTTGGCCGACCTCAACCTCGTGCGCGACTCCCTGATTGCCAACGGCTCTGAACGCTTAGCCAACGGCCGCTTGGCCTCATTCATCCGTGCCGTCTCCGTATTTGGCTTCTACCTCATGCCGCTAGACCTACGCCAGCATGGCGATTTTCACGCCGAAGTAGTGGCCGACCTATTCAAGCACGCTGGCCTAGAAGACTATTTGGCGCTGGACGAACAGGCACGACAACGTGTTTTGCTACGCGAACTGGCTACGCCTAGACCGCTCTACTCACCGTACATCGACTACAACGACGTCACCAAAAAAGAGCTGGCCATCTTCCAAGCCGCCCGCCAAATCAAAGAAACCTATGGCGAAACCGCCATCAACCAAAGCATTATTTCCAACGCCGAGGCCGTCAGCGACCTTCTGGCGCTGGCCCTATTGCTGCAAGAAACCGGCTTATTAACCTTAGGCAAAAATGGCCTGCCGCAAAGCCGCCTCAACTTAGTCCCCCTGTTCGAAACCATCGAAGCCCTCGAACAGTGCATCGACGTCATGGACACCCTCTTCGCTCTGCCTTGGTATAAGGCTTTGGTAGCGAGCCGTGGCGGCGTGCAAGAAATCATGCTGGGCTATTCCGACAGCAATAAAGACGGCGGCTATGTCACCAGCCAATGGGTGCTGTATCAAGCTGAAGCCAAGCTGGTGGAGCTAAGCAAAAAGCATTCGGTTCGCCTACGCCTCTTTCACGGCCGTGGCGGCAGCGTTGGCCGTGGCGGCGGCCCCTCTTACGAAGCCATTCTGGCTCAGCCAGCAGGCAGCGTAAACGGCCAAATCCGCATCACCGAACAAGGCGAAGTCATCACCTTTAAATACGCCGACCCGGGCAACTCTCAACGTAATCTAGAAACCCTATTGGCCGCTACCTTGGCCTCTAGCGTCTTGCCCTATCAAGGTGAGGAGCCTGACCATAACATCATGCAGGCCCTATCTGACGAAGCCTTTGCCGGCTATCGCAGCCTGATTACCCATCCGGATTTTATTGATTTCTTCTTGCAGACCAGCCCGATTCAGCAAATCGCTTCGCTGAACATTGGCTCTCGCCCAGCCAGCCGTAAAACCTTGGCTAAGATCCAAGACCTGCGTGCCATTCCGTGGGTGTTCTCATGGACCCAAACCCGCCTCATGCTGCCGGCATGGTATGGCTTTGGCACCGCCGTGAGCAAGTTAATGGCTGCCCGCCCCGACGCTTTAGCCCAGCTGCAAACCCAGGCCAAAAACAGCCCGTTCTTCCACGCCATGCTGTCCAATATGGAGCAGGTGATGGCCAAGGCTGATTTAACCATTGCCAAAGCCTATATTGGCCTGAGCGAACACCCAGAAGCGGCGGCGCACATTTTTGCCCTCATCGAGGCCGAATTTAACCTCAGCAAGGCCCATTTATTGGCAATTTTAGACACGCCCAAGCTATTGGCCGACAACCGCTCGCTAGAGCGCTCTTTGGCCATTCGCATGCCCTATTTAAATGCGCTAAACTGGCTACAGGTAGAGCTATTAAATCGACTGCGTAAAGACCCCAATAACGCCACCACACTGGCTCAGGTTCACCTCACCATTAACGGTGTCGCTCAGGGCTTACGCAATACAGGTTGACGACCCAACCTGGTAACCAATCCGGCCGCCCCGACACATCTGGGTGGCGGCTGGACCGTTTGATCATTTATTGCGACAACAAACCATTAAAGGACATACCTGTGGCTGTAAACTTAACCCAACCCTTAACCGATCAAATTCTGCCCGTTGCCGGCGTCAGCCTATGGGTGGCGCAAGCCGGGATTAAAAAAGCCCAGCACGATGACGTGACCCTCATGGTGCTGGAAAAAGGCAACACCATGGCAGGCGTCTTTACGCAAAATCGCTTTTGTGCCGCCCCCGTCGTCATCAGCCAAAAACACCTCAGCGAAAGCAACCAAAAACGCGCCCTCATCATCAACACTGGCAACGCCAATGCCGGCACTGGCCAACAAGGCCGGGAAGCCGCTCTGGCCGTTTGTGAAGCCGTAGCCGAACACCTAGACTGCGACACCAATCAAGTCTTACCGTTCTCAACTGGCGTGATTCTAGAGCCATTACCGAGCAGCAAAATCACCCAATCACTGGCCCAGTTACGCCCAGCCAGCTGGATCGATGCCGCCCGCGCCATCATGACCACCGACACCGTGCCCAAAGCGGCCAGCCGCCAAATCGACATTGATGGCCACACCATCACCCTCACCGGCATGTCTAAAGGCTCGGGCATGATTTGTCCCAATATGGCCACCATGCTTGGCTTCATCGCCACCGACGCCGCCATCACCACGCCCTTATTGAAGCAGCTAGTCAAAGAGGTCGCCGATGAATCGTTTAACGCCATCACCGTAGACGGCGACACCAGCACCAACGACAGCTTCATCATCGTGTCGACGGGCAAAAGCGAACTTGCCCTCATCGACCAGGCCAATAGCCCAGCCTATGTAGCCATTAAAGCCGCGTTATCAGACTTGGCCCTCGAACTGGCGCAGGCCATCATTCGCGACGGTGAAGGCGCCACCAAATTCATCACCATTAAGGTCAATGGCGGCCGCAACCTTGAAGAAGCAAAGCTGGTCGCTTATACGATCGCTCACTCGCCGCTGATCAAAACCGCGTTCTTTGCCAGCGACCCCAACCTAGGCCGCCTGCTGTGCGCGATTGGCTATGCGGGCATCATGGACTTAGACGTTAATAAGGTTTCCCTCTATCTAGGCGACGTTTTAGTGGCCCATGACGGTGGTCGGGCACCCGCATATGAAGAAGCTCAAGGCGCTGCGGTTATGGCCGCCAATGAAATCACCGTCACGGTTGAACTCAATCGCGGCAGCGCCAGCACCACCGTCTACACCTGCGATTTTTCTTACGATTACGTCAAAATCAACGCCGAATATCGTTCTTAACGGCCGATTTTGTTGTTTTTTTCTCACCCGATGCCACGAACAAAGACTGATGGCATCGGGTTTTTCGTGTAAAACCCACACCCGTCAAAACTAAATCACCTTACAAATCAAACACCTTAATTTTATTTGTATCAAATCTCGCAAAATCGTTGCAAACAAGAATAATTATCATTAAAATTCAAAGCTATGAAAAATGACCGCAACCGCTTTTATTTAACCCTGTCAGGCGTCACCCTCGCGCACGTTCTGTTGTTTATGGCTGTTCACAATATGAATAACCAGCCCATCACCGTGCCTCCTAGCCTCGACAGCCTCAACTTTGTCCTGATGTCTTCTAACAGTGTGGATGCGGAACGAGCTGAAGCTTCGTCTACCCCACAAGAAGCGGCCCCTAAGCCTAAGCCTCAGGTCAAAGAGCCTGAGAAAAAGGTTGAGCCCAAAATCAAGCCTGTCGTAAAAAAAGACGCCAAACCTGATTTAAAACCGGCCGACAAAACCCCTGATCCCAAGCCCGTAGACAAAGAAAAACCAACCAAGCCGGCAACGGAACAAACGCCAAATAAAAGCGACAACAACAGCAACACCAGTAGTCAATCGAACAACAGCAATGCCTCTGGCAGCAGCAACAGCGCCTCCAGTAGCAGCAGCAACACCGGTTCTGTGACGCAGCCAACCCATATTGGTGGCCACTTAAACAACCCGCAGCCGCCTTACCCGCCACAGTCGGAAGAGGCTGAAGAAGAAGGCTCTGTTGGCCTACGCGTGCGCGTTGAAGCCAACGGCCGCGCCTCTGACGTCCAGCTGGCGAAAACCAGTGGCTATCCCCGCTTGGACCGCTCTGCACTCAGAACCGTTCGCGGCTGGCGCTTTACCCCAGCCACCCGTGGTGGCGAGCCCATTCCGTACACTTATACCTTCTCGGTACAGTTTAAACTGCCCCGACGCTAACCGATTCAGCTTAACCCAGAAAGAAGACTACCCATGGATTTATTAACAGTATTTAAACAAGGCGACGGCGTCCTTATCGCAACCTTCTTGATTTTGGTGATCATGAGCATCGTGACCTGGACCTTAATCGCCACGCGTACCAGCAAGCTCTTAAAAGCCAAAAAAGCCAATAAAGCCTCCGCCATTGCGCTTTGGCACGCTGCTAACTGGGATGAAGCCACCCAAAAACTGGCCGATCATCAATCACCGATTGCACGCATCGCCCTGAACACCATGAAAGCCAAAGCTCGCTACACCAGCGGTGGCGCCACCGTTTTGGGTGCACAAGTGCCGATGAGCGATCTATTAACCCGCGCCATCCGCAACGGTTTGAATAAAGAAATCAGCCAATTCGACCACGGCCTAACCGCCCTAGCCTCTATTGGCGCCACCGCACCATTTATTGGCCTATTCGGCACAGTATGGGGTATTTACCACGCCCTAATCAACATCAGCACCACCGGCCAAATGAGCATTGCCGCCGTTGCCGGCCCAATTGGTGAAGCACTGGTGGCCACCGCTGCTGGTCTATTCGTCGCCATCCCTGCGGTATTGGCCTACAACGCCCTCACCCGCGGCAAAAAAACCATGTCTCAAGACTTAGATTCTTTTGCCTACGACCTACATGCCCAGCTTTTAAACAATGAGAAAGTTAAGGAAGACTAATCATGGCTTTCGGAGAATTTAACCATCAAGATTCAGACACCATGGCTGAAATCAACATCACCCCCCTAGTGGACGTGATGCTGGTTTTGCTCATCGTGTTCATGGTCACCATGCCAGTACTCACCCACTCTATTCCGCTGAACCTACCCACGGCCAGCAACGAGCAGCCCGTCTCAGAAACCAAAGAGCCTATTCGGGTTTCGGTAGATAAATCGGGCGCCTACTTTTTGAAAGATGCAGAGAAAAGCCAGGAGGAACTCAAAGCCCTTTTAGCCGAAACCGCCAAAACAAATGACGACGCGATCTTGGCCATCTCTGCTGATAAAGAGGTTCCATACGAATACGTCGCCGACCTCTTAGGCATCGCGCAGGAGTCAGGCCTCAGCAAGATTGGCTTTGTCACCGAGGCCGAAGCCACGCCTCATTAATGAAATGAAATCCACCGAAAAAGTGACCAAATGCTCCCCATAAAGCATCCGTCACTTTTTTGTTCGCCTAACCCCCTTAAAAGGACGTTGTGAATGTCAAACCGCAAACTACCAAATACTGCGACCCGCAATCCGCTTAAGCCTTCGTTACTGGCTTTAAGCCTTTTAGCCGCAAGCTTGAGCGCCCAAGCCGCCAACCAAGATTCAGCTCAGATCGACGACGTGGTCGTGACCGCCTCAGGCTTTCAACAAAAAGCCAATAAGGCAGCCGCCTCTATTTCAGTGATCACCCAAAAACAACTAGAGAATAAAGCTTATAAAGACGTCACCGACGCTCTTAAAGATGCCCCAGGCGTGGTTGTAACCGGTGGCGGCAGCAAAGCCGACATCAGCATTCGCGGCATGGCCTCTGGCTACACCCTAATCATGGTCGACGGCAAACGCGTGGATTCGCGCGGCACCCGCCCTAACAGCGACGGCTCTGGTATTGAACAAGGCTGGCTACCCCCTGTAGAGGCTATTCAGCGCATTGAAGTCATCCGTGGTCCCATGTCGGCCCTATATGGCTCTGACGCTATGGGTGGCGTGATCAACATCATCACCAAAAAAACCACCCAAGGCGCATGGCGCTCGTCTATTCGTACCGAGGCAACCATTCAAGAAGACGGCGACTCTGGCAACCAGTTTCAAACCAATGTATTCACGACGGGCCCCATTATTGATGGCCTCTTGGGCATGCGCGCCAACGCTCAATTTTCTAAGCGTAACGAAGACAAATTCGCCTACGGCTTTAATGAACAAAAAAACAGCAGCGGTGACATTACCTTTACCCTAACGCCCGATGAATTCAACACCATTGATCTAGATTTTTCACGCTCAGTACAAACCCGTAACCGCACTTTAGGTAAATCTGAAATCGAAAGTGATCTGAAAGACAACCTAGATCGCTACGATCGCACCCAATATGCATTAACCCATAATGGTGACTACGAAGGCATCAAAACCAATAGCTACATTCAGCGTGAAGAAACCGAAAATAAAACGCGTAGCATGGAAAACAACAACACCATATTCAACACTCAAACCCAGTTTTTATTAGGTGACCACAGCCTCACTTTAGGTGGCCAATACAAACATGAAGAACTTAAAGATGAATCCGGTAACGGCAACAAAGTAGCCACTGCTCCTAGTCGCCTAACTCGTTATAACTGGTCCTTATTTGCAGAAGACCAATGGCAAATGAATTCTAGTTTTGCGCTTACCGGCGCCATTCGTCTAGACAAAGACGAAAACTACGGCTCTCATTGGACACCTAAACTATACGGCGTGTGGCAAGCAAACCCGAACTGGATCATCAAAGGTGGCGTATCCGCTGGTTATAAAACACCTAGCTTACGTGCCACTGCACCGAACTGGTGGCAAATTACAGGTAAAGGAGCCTCTGTCATCATCGGCAACCCTGACTTAAAACCCGAAAAAAGCGTGAGCACAGAGCTAGCCTTCGTCTGGAATAACTTAAAAGACAAAGAAGTGAGCTTTACTGTCTTTAATAATGAGTTCAAAGATAAAATCTCTGAGGTTCGTGATTGCAGTAGCCCAGGCAAGACCAAGGTGTGCCAACTACCTGGTTACGATGATCAATACTTTAACTTTATCAGCTCTCGCACCAACGTTGATAAAGCCACCATCCGCGGCATTGAAGCAACATTTAATTGGTCTTTAACCCAAGACTTAAGCTTAGACACTAGCTATACCTATACTGATTCTGAGCAAAAAAGTGGCGAATTCAAAGGTAAACCTCTGAATAAAATGCCAAAACACATGCTGAACGCCACCGTCGACTGGCAAGCCCAAGAGAAGCTAAACGTCTGGGGCCGCGTAAACTATCGCAGCAAGTCTTCGGAAGCGTTGAACCGTGCCAGCATGGACACTAAACGCATTCCATCCGTCACCTTTGTTGATCTTGGCCTAAGCTACAAACCAGCCAAAAGCTGGATTGTGAACGCTGGCGTCTACAATCTGTTTGACAAAACAATTGATGCTAAAGAGTACGACACCGCCTACGATGGCCGCCGTTACCACGTTGGCGCAACCTACAAGTTTTAATTAGGCCTGACTAAGATTTCATGGTTTCGGCCATGAAATCTTGCTTAAGTCATTACATTACGTCTAGTGCAATGCCTTAAGCAAGCGAAAAGCAATGAATAACTGAGCACCGATCAATCGGGCCAACCAAACACACAACTACTACCGTATAAGCTTTAGCCTGGAGAAGCAGATGGCCTGGGTATGAACACGCCCAAAGACAATCTGTGATGGCGACTTACTCACTGACTTAATTAAAGGAAGTTTTATATGGTAGATCTATCCAAAACCAAGCGGGCCGCTTTTCCACGCCCAGCGCACACCCTACTTGCGTTAAGCTTATTAAGCTTAAGCATGGGCGCCCATGCAGCCGTTCAAGATACGGCAAAAATTGACGATGTGGTTGTGACTGCCACGGGCTTCCAGCAAAAAATCAAGAATGCCGCCGCATCTATTTCGGTCATTACTCAGAAACAGCTAGAAAATAAAGCTTATCATGATGTCACAGACGCACTAAAAGACGTCCCTGGCGTTGTGGTCACCGGCGGAGGTAGCTCTAGCGACATCAGCATCCGCGGCATGGCTTCTGGCTACACACTCATCATGGTTGACGGCAAGCGAGTTGACTCTCGCGGCACGCGCCCAAACAGCGACGGCTCTGGCATTGAACAAGGCTGGCTACCCCCCGTAGAAGCCATTCAACGTATTGAGGTGATTCGTGGCCCCATGTCGGCCCTATACGGCTCTGATGCCATGGGTGGCGTGATCAACATCATCACCAAGAAAACCACCCAAGGCGAATGGCGCACCTCCATTCGATCTGATATGACCATCCAAGAAAACAGCGACTCGGGTAACCAATATCAGTCTAATGTATTTACCACTGGCCCAATCATTCCTGGCCTATTGGGCATGCGTGCCAACGCACTGATTTCACAACGTGACGAAGACAAAATTCTAAACGGCTATTCCGAACAAAAAATGCGCAGTGGTGGCATTACCTTTACGCTCACGCCAGACGAGAATAACGACATTGATTTTGACTTTTCACGTTCATTACAAGATCGGAATTCAAACCCTGGCAAAAGCGATGCACTAGAAAGCTGCCGTGGCGGCAAGTGTACGCCCAATACGCCTTCAGAATCTCGTTATGAACGGACTCAATACGCACTAACCCATACTGGCCGTTACGATGGAATCAATACCACTAGCTACATTCAACGAGAAGAAAACCACAACCCTGGTCGTGAGATGATCAATAACAACACCATCTTTAACACCCAAACACAGTTCCAATTAGGCAACCACAGCCTGAGCGTAGGCGGCCAATACAAGTATGAAGAACTAAAAGATAAGGGTAATAAATTAAGCGTAGAAAACCCTGTCGACCGTTTAACACGGTACAACTGGTCACTATTTGCGGAAGATCAATGGCAGTTAGTCCCAACGTTTGCCCTAACGGGAGCCTTACGTTTAGATAAAGATGAGAACTTTGGCTCACACGTCACCCCTAAACTATATGGTGTCTGGCAAGCGACGCCCAATTGGACCATCAAGGGCGGCGTTTCTGCTGGTTACAAAACGCCTTCATTACGAGCAGTATCACCTGACTGGGGACAAGCCACCGGTGGGGGTAGCTCAGACGGCATGATCATCGGTAATGCTGGTCTAAAACCAGAGAAAAGTCTCGCTACCGAAATCGGCTTCATGTGGGACAACCAGAAAAACCTAGAAGTTGGGGCCACAATCTTTAATAATGATTTTAAAGATAAAATCACTGAAGACCGCATTTGCAATAGTAAAGATGACCCTCTTTGTACCTTCCAAGGCCATACTTATGACTTCATCAGTGAGCGCATTAACGTCGACAAAGCCAACATCCGTGGCCTAGAAGCCACCTTATTCTGGCAGATCGCAGAGACTCTATCCTTAGATGCTAACTACACCTACACCAAATCCAAGCAAAAAAGTGGTAAGTTTGAAGGGCGCCCCTTGAACAAAATGCCGAAACACATGGCTAATGCAACATTAGACTGGCAGGCTAAAGAGCGTTTATCCTTCTGGTCCCGCGTCAACTTCCGTGGTAAAACATCGGAATATCAAAGCCGTACTTCTATGGCGAATGGCACCGCTTCTTATGCCTTTGTTGACTTAGGCCTAAGCTATAAACCACAGAAGAACGTCAATATTGTGGCTGGCGTCTATAATATATTTGATAAAGAAGTCACCAATGAAAACTATGGCGCGACTTTAGACGGCCGCCGTTACAACGTTGGCCTCACCTATAAATTCTAACCCCTCACTAAGCCACGATTAAATAATCGTGGCTTTTTTAAGTCCCTCTCACGCAGGTGCCTAAACTCAACATTAGGCGCCTACTTTCAAATTGCTAAACGGCTTTATTCACGATCTTCATTATTCGTTGTGATTAATCATTGATTTTATGACCGTCCGATACTAAACTGAAACTTAATGGTCGATCCTCTTCGAGATTGAACTTAAACCATTGAACAGGCTCTAAAGTAGTGTATGTCGTTTTTTAACAAACCATGCCTTTATCTAAGGAGTGTTACCATGATTAAAACAAAATTAGCTCAGTTCGGCGTTGTCGCCCTAGTGGCCATGACACTGGTTGGCTGTAGCAATATGTCTACCAAACAAAAAAATACCGCTATTGGTGCAACCGTTGGTGGTGTCGCCGGTAACCTAATGACCAACAGCACTGCTGGCACCCTAGGTGGCGCAGCGCTAGGTGGCGTGATCGGTAACGTAATTGACTAAGCCTTAGCGCTTAAGCTACCCATAAAAAACCAGCGTTAAGCTGGTTTTTTTGCCTTTCTCGATTAGGCGGCTGATTGGCCACGCCAAGGTGCCACCCACCACAACATAATCATCCCAGGGAAGGCCAAAGCAAAGCAGAGCCAATAAAACTGAGTATAGCCCATGGCATCAACTAAATAACCCGATGCTGAGTTAATAAACGTTCTGGGCACGGCCGCGAGGCTGGTGAACAAGGCCAGCTGAGTGGCGGTAAAACTCGGATTGGTTTCACGCGCCATAAAGGCCACAAATGCCGCGGTTCCTAGCCCTACCCCCACATACTCAAACCCAACCACGCCCGCCAAAGCCCACAACTCAAACGAGCCAATGTGCTCAAAGCGTCCAAAGCTCGCCAGCCACACAAAGCCTAAAATACTCAACACCTGTATCACGCCAAATAACCACAGCGCCCGATTGATGCCAATTTTCAACATCCAGATGCCGCCCAAAATGCCCGACACAATGGCAGGCCACAGGCCAGCGTTCTTAGCCACCACACCAATGTGGTCGGTCCCATAGCCCATATCGATGTAAAACGGCGTGGCCAAGGCCGTGGTCATGCTGTCACCCAATTTATACAAGAAGATAAACGCCAACACCATTAAGGCATGCTTGACGCCCTTGCGTTCTAAAAACTCAGTAAACGGTTTTACAAATGTGTCTTCAAACGTTTTATGCTCTAGCTTATTGATTTTCGGTTCACGCGCCAAAAACAGCGTCATCCCAATACCCGGTAACATAAACAGCGCCGTCATCAGGAACACCTGATCCCAAGGATGGGTCGTCGCCATGATCAGCGAGAGCGAGCCGGGCACCAAGGCCGCCAAACGATAGGCGTTCACATGGATAGAGTTGCCCAGACCTAGCTCCCGATCGGGCAAAAACTCACGCCGATAGGCATCCAGCACAATGTCTTGACTGGCCGAAAAAAATGCAATCGCAAACGCCAAAACCGCAATCGCACTTAAGTTCTGCTGCGGTGACAGCAGCGCCATCCCCGCAATAAACAGCATCAATACGATCTGAGTCAGCAGCATCCAGCCACGCCGATGGCCTAAGAAAGGCAGACGATAGCGGTCCATCAGCGGCGCCCACACAAATTTCCAGGTGAAAGGAAAGCCGATCAAGGCAAACAAACCGATTGATTTAAGGTCAACGCCTTCGGTGCGCAGCCACGCAGGCAGTAAATTGATCAACACGTACAAGGGCAAACCAGACGTGAACCCAGTAAACACACAAATCAGCATCCGCCGCGAAAATATTTGCCCCCATAAAGAGGGCTGAGAATGAGGTGTTTCAGGGTTAACCGGCTGTTCGGTCATAATATTCCTTAAACTTAAGCCATCACGACTTATTGATTAATCTTTATCTTCTAGGTCTGGCTCATCGCCATCATCATCTTGACGATAATAGTCTGGCAAGCGCTTATTGGCCGCAACGCCTAAAGCCTGTAGCTTCTCGGCTTGACCAATCAGGTTGCCTCGACCCGTTTGTAATTGTCGCATGACTTGCTCATAACTGTCTTGAGCCGTCCCCATTTGTTTGCCTAATTTTTCTAAGGTTAAAACCAAGCCCACAAATTTATCATACAATTTCCCCCCTTGAGCGGCGATGTGAAGCGCGTTTTGATTTTGCTGTTCGGTGCGCCAGAGGCTGGCCACCGTACGCAGCGTCGCCAGCAGCGTGCTTGGCCCTACAATCATGATGCGTTTTTCAAAACATGCTTCAAAAAGGCCCTCATCGTGTTGCAGAGCCAATAAATACGCCGGCTCTATCGGCATGAACAAAAACACAAAATCCAGACTATTAAGTTCTTTAATGTCTTGATAGGTTTTTTTCGACAGGCTCTCGACATGCTGGCGCACCGCCGCCACATGCTCTTTCAAAGCCTGAGCTCGAGTGGCCTCATCTTCGGCGCGGGTATAGCGTAGATAAGCGTTTAACGAAACCTTAGCATCAATCACAATATGCTTGTTTTCAGGTAGGTGAATCACCACATCGGGCTGCATACGGCGTAAGCTACCGCTGTCGTCTTCAACGATGCCCGAACTTTGCGTTTCGTATTCACGCCCCAAGGTTAAGCCAGCACTCTCTAAAATGCGCGACAACACCATTTCGCCCCAATTACCCTGAGTCTTATGGTTCTGCCCTGTCAATGCTCGCGTCAAGGCCACGGCATCCTCATTAAGCTGGCTATTCAGCGCCTGTAAGCGCTTTAACTCATTTTCTAGGGTCAAACGCTCTTTCGACTCTTTTTCATAAGTATTTTGTACCAAGGTGCTGAAATCAGTCATTTTGGTGTGAATGGGCGTGAGAATCGTGGCCATGCTCTGTTGATTTTGAGCGCTGAACTGTTTGCTTTGTTCCGCCAGAATCTCGGCGGCCAACACTTTAAATTGATGACTCAAGGCTTCCTTAGCCTCGGTCAGCAGCACAATTTTTTCTTCATACTGCCGCCGCTCTTGTAGCAGCAGCACATCTAATCTCGCCTGCTGTGCCAAAGCTTCCTGATGCGCCTCTTGTAGATCATATTGCGCCGCCTGTAAGGCCTGATGCTGGGCTAGGTGATCAGCAAGAGACTGGCGCGCCTGCTGCAGCTGCGCCTCATATTGGGCCACCGCCACGGCTTGCTCCGCCCGTGCTTGCAATACTTTTTGCGCCAAGGCCAGCTTTGTGACCAACCACGCCAGTAGTGCGCCAACGAGCAAGGCCAATACGCCTATTATCACTGCATCATTCATATTTGATTTACTTTCATTCGCTTAGATTGCCCATTGTGCTCGGTGAAAGCCAGACATAAAAAAATGCCCACCCGAAGGGGACATTTTAATCTAGATCAGGGCTTCAGCCCAAGCCTTAAGCGGCGTCAAGATGACTTTATTCGTCTTTAGGCAAAGTTGGGCGGTCGCCTCGGCGCGATTCACCAGGATTCACTTCATGGTATTCGCCCTCAATGATGTCCGAATCGCCGGTGTCACGTTCCCGTCGATAATAAGCGCCGCGAGAATCTTGCTGATGCGTCGATTGAGCGGTAAAGCGCCCACCAATAGACCAAATCGGCAGCATGATGATGACGGCTAAGACGTCAGAGAAGATACCAGGCGACAGCAATAAAATCGCCGCCAACGCAAACCGAATCGGCCAAATAGCGGCCATAAACGAGCCTGGTGCGCCGGTGCGCAGGCCAGCATTCATCATCGCCATATTGATGCGGCCAAAATGGCGCAGCATCATGACCCCAATGATAAAGGTACACAGCATCCACAAAATGGTGTTAAAGCCGCCAATGGCGCTGGTCATCATCACAATCGATAAGATTTCCAAAATCAAGAACAGCCAACCAAAACCAAAAATACGCATACCGTTATCCTTATCCTTGCCTACATCGTGCAGGCACAGTCTCTTTATAGGCCAATAATGGGGATGATTTCTGATTTTTAAACCCGCGCACGGCTTTTTTTCTACGCCATCCACAAGCCTATCGTCTTGACCATCATTTCCCACCCCATTTTAACCTAATACGTTATGATGTTTTAAGCGTTGTCGGCCCATCCTTTGCGCCTACGCAAATCGCTCAACCGCAAAAAGCAGTACAGTAAAGGTATAACCAGTCTGGGCTTCGGCTCCGACCTAAACACTAACCAAACCAAGAGGGAGTCCTTCTATGTCTACCAGTGCTTTTTTTATTCCTGCTGTTAACTTAATGGGTTCAGGCTGCTTGAGCGAAGCCATCGACGCCACCAAAAACTATGGTTTTAAAACCGCGCTGATCGTCACCGATGCAGGCTTAAGTCAATTAGGCGTGGCCGACGACATCGCCAAGAAACTCAACGCAGTCGGCATTAAAACCGCTATCTTTGACGGGGCTCAACCCAACCCCACCACGGCAAACGTAGAAGCAGGTTTGGCGATTTTAAAAGAGCAGCAGTGTGACGTGATCGTGTCTCTAGGCGGTGGCTCGGCGCATGACTGCGCCAAAGGCATTGCCTTAGTGGCCACCAACGGCGGCAAAATCGGCGACTACGAAGGCGTCGACCAATCACCTAAGCCACAGCTACCCATCGTCGCCATCAATACCACCGCCGGCACCGCCAGCGAAATGACGCGCTTTTGCATCATCACCGACGAAAAGCGCCACATCAAAATGGCCATCGTGGACCGCAACGTGACCCCTATCCTATCGGTCAACGATCCAGATCTCATGATCAACAAGCCTAAAGGCCTTACCGCCGCCACCGGCATGGACGCCCTTACCCACGCCATCGAAGCCTACGTATCTACCGCAGCAACGCCGATTACCGATGCCTGTGCACTGAAAGCCGTGGCCCTCATTGCCAAACATCTGCGTACCGCCGTCAACGATGGCCACAATATGGAAGCCCGTGAACAAATGGCCTACGCTCAGTTCTTAGCTGGCATGGCATTTAACAATGCCTCATTAGGCTACGTCCACGCCATGTCGCATCAGCTAGGCGGTTTTTATGACCTCCCACACGGTGTGTGTAATGCCCTATTGCTGCCGCACGTAGAAGCGTTTAACGCCAAAGTATCGGCCAAACGCTTAGGTGAAGTCGCCATTGAGATGGGCGTAGACATTAAAGGCCTCAGCGACGACCAAGCCGCTGCCGCCTGTATCGACGCCATCAAAGTGTTATCAACAGACATCGGCATTCCTGCTACCTTGACCGAACTTGGCGTCAAGCGTGAAAACATTCCCACCTTGGCCGCCAACGCGATGAAGGATGCCTGTGCACTGACCAATCCACGCGAAGCCACTCAGGCCGAAATCGAAGCCATTTTCGAGGGTGCCTTATAAGGCTATTCCAGCTCACACAGCCCACCTGATAGGTGGGCTTTTTTTATTCATTTTGCAATACATAAATTTAACTAATCCATTGAAGAATTAATTTAATGCTTTCCAACGCCGTAACTAGAGGTCAAATATGTTAAAATAACGCAAAACCAATATTCCAAACGAAAGTAAACCATGAACCTAAAACCCATTCTATTAAGTGCTGTGCTGCTGAGCGGCATGAGTGCTGCTGCCCATGCAGAGCTAACCCTTGGCCTCAATGCCAGTGCCTATCGCATGCCCTACAAAGGCATGGACACCAAATATTATGGTTTTCCAGCCATTGATTACAAGAATGAAGTGGTTTACTTTAAAGGTTTAGGCGGTGGCGTTTATCTCTTAAACAGCCCCAAACATGAAGTATCTGTCAGCGCACGCTTGGGCGCCCATCACTTTAAGCCCAAAGACAGCGATGATCGTCAGGTTCGCGACCTAGATCGCCGCCGCAGCAGCGTCATGGCCGGCGTTTCTTACGCCTATAAGAATGACTGGGGTGATTTAACCGCAGAGCTGCAAGGCGACGTTTCTGGCCACAGCAAAGGCTACGTGGCTGATGTGTCTTACAGCAACACCTTCACCCATGGCAAATTCGCCGTTAAGCCCAGCGTCGGCGTCACCTATCGCGACAAAAAATGGAATGACTACTACTACGGCGTTTCTAGCGGTGAAAGCAACAAAACCGGCCTAAGCCGCTACAAAGCCGACGGCTCCGTTCAGCCCTACGCCCAAGTGACCGTCAGCTACGCCATTACCCCACAATGGATCACCTACGCCAGCGCCTACTATGAGCACCTAGGCTCAGAAGCGAAAGACAGCCCCATGGTTGACCGCAGCTATGTCGGCGCATTGAGCACTGGCGTCATGTATCGCTTCTAATCCAATGACCCAGACACTAACCGTCATGGCCTTGCCGTGACGGTTTTTTTAACGGCTCTCCGCGGGTAAAAGGCAAGCTCTTAGGCTAATCGCCTGTGGATAAGATAAGTGTGTGGATAAGACTTGCCGCCATTCATCAAGGCGAACGACTCAACGCGTGGGTCACGCCCCCCTACCAGGCGCATGGCCACGCGTAGGGTGGGTAAAGCGTAGCCTACCCACCATGACTTATAGCGGCACAGCAATGAATCACCAGCCACCAGATACAACAAAGCCCACCGTCAGGTGGGCTTTGTTTTGGGTGTATGGGGTAAGACTGTGCGCTTCGGCAGAGCTTAAGGCCATCATATGGTTGGTCTACATCGGTGGGCACGCTACGCTTTGCGCCACCCTACGGTGTGCACTACCAATAAAATAAGCCCTGTTGCAATCGCAACAGGGCTTAAGTATGGGGAGTTTGGCGGTGACCTACTTTCACATGGGCATCCACACTATCATCGGCGCTAAGTCGTTTCACTGTCCTGTTCGGGATGGGAAGGAGTGGTACCAACTTGCTATGGCCGCCAAACAAAAAACGGTAACAAATTAAAAGCCTAATCAATCGTTAGATCGTATCAATATATAAGGTGATGTATCGGGTAATATACACACATACAGCCTGTAAGCTTCATCTGAATTCTTTACTTATGTCTCACACAAGTTCTTCAAATGATAGAGTCAAGCCTCACGAGCAATTAGTATCAGTTAGCTCCACACATTACTGTGCTTCCACACCTGACCTATCAACGTCCTGGTCTAGAACGACTCTTTAGGAGGGTTAAACCCTCAGGGAAATCTCATCTTCAGGAGAGTTTCGTGCTTATATGCTTTCAGCACTTATCTCGTCCGAACTTAGCTACCCGGCGATGCGACTGGCGTCACAACCGGTACACCAGAGGTTCGTCCACTCCGGTCCTCTCGTACTAGGAGCAGCCCCTGTCAAATTTCCAACGCCCACTGCAGATAGGGACCAAACTGTCTCACGACGTTTTAAACCCAGCTCACGTACCACTTTAAATGGCGAACAGCCATACCCTTGGGACCGACTACAGCCCCAGGATGTGATGAGCCGACATCGAGGTGCCAAACTCCGCCGTCGATATGAACTCTTGGGCGGAATCAGCCTGTTATCCCCGGAGTACCTTTTATCCGTTGAGCGATGGCCCTTCCATACAGAACCACCGGATCACTATGTCCTGCTTTCGCACCTGCTCGACTTGTCGGTCTCGCAGTTAAGCTACCTTTTGCCATTGCACTATCAGCACGATTTCCGACCGTACCTAGGTAACCTTCGAACTCCTCCGTTACTCTTTGGGAGGAGACCGCCCCAGTCAAACTGCCTACCATACACGGTCCCCGATCCGGATAACGGACCTGGGTTAGAACCTCAAAGGGGTCAGGGTGGTATTTCAAGGACGGCTCCACCAACACTAGCGTGCTGGTTTCATAGCCTCCCACCTATCCTACACAAACCACTTCAAAGTCCAATGTAAAGCTACAGTAAAGGTTCACGGGGTCTTTCCGTCTAGCAGCGGGTAGATTGCATCTTCACAACCACTTCAACTTCGCTGAGTCTCAGGAGGAGACAGTGTGGCCATCGTTACGCCATTCGTGCGGGTCGGAACTTACCCGACAAGGAATTTCGCTACCTTAGGACCGTTATAGTTACGGCCGCCGTTTACTGGGGCTTCAATCCAGAGCTTGCACCCCTTCATTTAACCTTCCAGCACCGGGCAGGCGTCACACCGTATACGTCCACTTTCGTGTTGGCACAGTGCTGTGTTTTTAATAAACAGTCGCAGCCACCTATTCTCTGCGGCCTCTGTCAGCTCATTGCGCAAGCAAATCACCAACAAAGGCATACCTTCTCCCGAAGTTACGGTATCAATTTGCCGAGTTCCTTCTCCTGAGTTCTCTCAAGCACCTTAGAATTCTCATCCTGCCCACCTGTGTCGGTTTGCGGTACGGTTTTATATTAGCTGAAGCTTAGTGGCTTTTCCTGGAAGCGTGGTATGAGTCACTTCAGATCCGTAGATCCTCGTTATCACTTCTCGGCGTTAAAGAAGGGCGGATTTGCCTACCCTTCACGCCTACCGGCTTGAACAAACTATTCCAACAGTTTGCTGACCTAACCTTCTCCGTCCCCACATCGCACTAATATAAAGTACAGGAATATTAACCTGTTTCCCATCGACTACGCATCTCTGCCTCGCCTTAGGGGCCGACTCACCCTACGCCGATTAACGTTGCGTAGGAAACCTTGGGCTTTCGGTGTGCGGGCTTTTCACCCGCATTATCGCTACTCATGTCAACATTCGCACTTCTGATACCTCCAGCAGACTTCTCAATCCACCTTCAACGGCCTACAGAACGCTCCTCTACCATATGCACAATAAATTGTGTCATATCCGCAGCTTCGGTTATCAATTTGAGCCCCGTTACATCTTCCGCGCAGGACGACTCGACCAGTGAGCTATTACGCTTTCTTTAAATGATGGCTGCTTCTAAGCCAACATCCTGGCTGTCTAAGCCTTCCCACTTCGTTTACCACTTAATTGATCATTTGGGACCTTAGCTGGCGGTCTGGGTTGTTTCCCTTTCGACAATGGACGTTAGCACCCACTGTCTGTCTCCCAAGCTCGTACTTTCTGGTATTCTGAGTTTGCCATGGGTTGGTAAGTCGCAATGACCCCCTAGCCATAACAGTGCTTTACCCCCAGAAGTAATACTTGAGGCACTACCTAAATAGTTTTCGAGGAGAACCAGCTATCTCCGAGTTTGTTTAGCCTTTCACCCCTATCCACAGCTCATCCCCTAATTTTGCAACATTAGTGGGTTCGGACCTCCAGTGCGTGTTACCGCACCTTCATCCTGGCCATGGATAGATCACTCGGTTTCGGGTCTACACCCAGCAACTAGACGCCCTATTAAGACTCGGTTTCCCTACGCCTCCCCTATACGGTTAAGCTCGCTACTGAATGTAAGTCGTTGACCCATTATACAAAAGGTACGCAGTCACGGAACAAGTCCGCTCCCACTGTTTGTATGCATCAGGTTTCAGGTTCTATTTCACTCCCCTCCCGGGGTTCTTTTCGCCTTTCCCTCACGGTACTGGTTCACTATCGGTCGATTACGAGTATTTAGCCTTGGAGGATGGTCCCCCCATGTTCAGACAGGATTTCTCGTGTCCCGCCCTACTTGTCGTACGCTTAGTAAGCATGATGTGTTTTCGGATACGGGGCTATCACCCACTATGGCCAACCTTTCCAGGTTGTTCTCCTAACACACTATGTATCACGTACAGGCTGATCCGCGTTCGCTCGCCACTACTTACGGAATCTCGGTTGATTTCTTTTCCTCTGGGTACTTAGATGGTTCAGTTCTCCAGGTTCGCTTCACATGACCTATGTATTCAGTCATGGATACCATGATCACTCATGGTGGGTTTCCCCATTCGGACATCGTGGGATCAAAGCTCTATTGCCAGCTCCCCCACGCTTTTCGCAGGCTTACACGTCCTTCATCGCCTGTAATCGCCAAGGCATCCACCTGATGCACTTATTCACTTGACTCTATCATTTCAAGAACCTATTGACTTTGCTTGCTTTGGGGGTTGACGCCCCTCCACTTGCTTAAGTTTCTACTCTGACAAAGCTTACTGCTGTTGTGTGTATCTCATACGCCTTTTGTTAGTTTCGTATGAGCTACTTCGATACAATCACCCAATATATATTTTTGATTTCGTGTTGCCGCTAACTCAGTATAAATACTAGCTAGCTAACGTGACGAAATCGGTAAAACTAACATTGATTGATTTCGGCTTCTAATTTGTTAAAGATCGATGCGTTGTCTGCTTAAGTTTCCGATGAATCGGAGACTAAGAGACGGTGCAAATTAAATTGAGTTGCGCATTATAAGCTTTTTACAAAGCTTGTCAATCGCATTCACGATTTAATTTGAACCGTCGGGTTCGTTTGCAAAGTTAAGTCAATCAGTGGTGGAGGCAAACGGGATCGAACCGATGACCCCCTGCTTGCAAAGCAGGTGCTCTACCAACTGAGCTATGCCCCCTCTTTGGGGTTGATACCCTATGATTCCTAATGATTGGTGGGTCTGGGAGGACTTGAACCTCCGACCCCACGCTTATCAAGCGTGTGCTCTAACCAGCTGAGCTACAAACCCTTAGGTCTCGTTAAAGTGTCTTAACTTTACGCATCTTTTACTTACAGATTCCCGATAAGTGTGAGTACTTCTTTGCCCCACTTTTTATTTCTCTAGAAAGGAGGTGATCCAGCCGCAGGTTCCCCTACGGCTACCTTGTTACGACTTCACCCCAGTCATGAAGCATACCGTGGTAAGCGGATTCCTTACGGTTATCCTACCCACTTCTGGTATCCCCCACTCCCATGGTGTGACGGGCGGTGTGTACAAGACCCGGGAACGTATTCACCGCGACATTCTGATCCGCGATTACTAGCGATTCCGACTTCACGCACTCGAGTTGCAGAGTGCGATCCGGACTACGATCGGCTTTAAGAGATTGGCTCCACCTCGCGGCTTGGCTACCCTCTGTACCGACCATTGTATGACGTGTGAAGCCCTAGCCATAAGGGCCATGAGGACTTGACGTCATCCCCACCTTCCTCCGGTTTGTCACCGGCAGTCTCATTAGAGTGCTCAACTAAATGGTAGCAACTAATGACAAGGGTTGCGCTCGTTGCGGGACTTAACCCAACATCTCACGACACGAGCTGACGACAGCCATGCAGCACCTGTGTTACGGTTCCCGAAGGCACATCCAACTTTCATCGGACTTCCGTACATGTCAAGGCTAGGTAAGGTTCTTCGCGTTGCATCGAATTAATCCACATCATCCACCGCTTGTGCGGGTCCCCGTCAATTCCTTTGAGTTTTAATCTTGCGACCGTACTCCCCAGGCGGACAATTTCACGCGTTAGCTACGCTACCAAGGACTTTTAATTCCCCAACAGCTAATTGTCATCGTTTAGGGCGTGGACTACCAGGGTATCTAATCCTGTTTGCTACCCACGCTTTCGAGTATGAGCGTCAGTGTTATCCCAGGGGGCTGCCTTCGCCATCGGTATTCCTCCACATCTCTACGCATTTCACTGCTACACGTGGAATTCTACCCCCCTCTGACACACTCTAGCTTGCCAGTTCTAAACGCAATTCCCAGGTTGAGCCCGGGGCTTTCACATCTAGCTTAACAAACCGCCTGCACTCGCTTTACGCCCAGTAATTCCGATTAACGCTTGCACCCTACGTATTACCGCGGCTGCTGGCACGTAGTTAGCCGGTGCTTATTCTTTAGGTACTGTCATGACTACAGGGTATTAACCTATAGCTTTTCCTCCCTAACAAAAGTACTTTACAACCCTAAGGCCTTCTTCATACACGCGGCATGGCTGGATCAGGCTTTCGCCCATTGTCCAAAATTCCCCACTGCTGCCTCCCGTAGGAGTCTGGGCCGTGTCTCAGTCCCAGTGTGGCGGATCATCCTCTCAGACCCGCTACTGATCGTTGCCTTGGTAGGCTTTTACCCCACCAACTAGCTAATCAGATATCGGCCGCTCAAATAACGCAAGGTCCGAAGATCCCCTGCTTTCCTCCGTAGAGCGTATGCGGTATTAGCCATCCTTTCGGATAGTTATCCCCCATTACTTGGCACGTTCCGATATATTACTCACCCGTTCGCCACTCGTCGGCAGAAGAAGCAAGCTTCTTCCCCGCTACCGTTCGACTTGCATGTGTAAAGCATGCCGCCAGCGTTCAATCTGAGCCAGGATCAAACTCTTATGTTTAATCTCTAAGCTATTACTAATTCTGGTCTGCTTTCTCAAATTCATTAACGAGATATTTCTATCTCATACATAAATCTTAAATTGCAGTGTGAGGCTCGAAGCACTCACACTTATCGGTTATCTGTTCTGTTAAAGAGCGTTGCTGACTGGGTTTGTTTCGTTCCGTCATCAGCAGAGGAAGCGAATTATGGACGACCCCCTGATAATCGTCAACCCCTATTTGCCATTAATTTGCTAAAAAACCACCAAAAATAAGCAAAAGACTGTTTTAACTGGGTTTTATGGGGCATCTTTTTTAAAAGAATTTATAGGCAGTGCTGGAAAACGGTGAAAAGCCTGTGGTTGTTGGCGTTAACCGTGGCTGAAATTTAAATCAAAAAGGCGAAAATAAAGTAAAAAAGCGCAAAATAATGGGGAAAACTTTGAAAACGGCGGTAAATCTGAATAGGCTAGCAGCAAAACCAAACCCCTAGGTGGGCTTACGCCCACCGAAATGCGATGGTGGGTCGCGACCCACCCTACCAATTCACCTATCAGTCTCGGCGCACCCTACGACGTAACAGCTGGGCATAGGGTGGGTAAAGCGTAGCCTACCCACCGCTTTACCGCATGCCAAACAAAAAGGCTAACACTCAAACCAAAACCTAGGTGAGCTTGCGCCCACCGAAAAACGATGGTGGGTCGCGACCCACCCTACCACTTCACTGATCAATAAACACCAGCACTAAAGTGAATGAGCTATTTTTAAGCTATATATAGTATATCCTTTATTTTGGTAGTCGATCCAATGCACAATCATAGATCCAATACCAAACGTTGGCCTTTAGCACGGGACACGCACAGCATAATACTTTGCTGTGCGATTTTTTCTGCGTCACTCAAGTATTGATCATAATGCTCAGCCTCGCCTTCCAAGATACGGGTCTCACAAGTGCCGCAAACCCCCTCTCGGCATAAACACTCCACGTCAACCGCTAAAGATTCAATGGCTTGCAGTATGGTTTGATCCGCACCCACCGCCACTTCCACGCCACTTTTTGCCAACACAACGGTAAAACCCACTGCATCTGTTGGCACTTCAGCAGCAAACTGCTCCCAATGAATGTATTCATCGCGAAAACGATGGCGATTTGCACTATCAATGACGGCATCAATCAAAAGCTTCGGGCCACAAACATAAATATGGGTTCCCTTAGGCTGAGCCGACAGCAACGCATCTAAATCCAAACGCTGCCCCTCGCTGTCAACGTAACAATGGCACCGATCAGCGTGTTCACTTGCTTGTAAATCCGCCCACAAAGCACCATGCTCTGGTGCCCGAAAAGCATAGTGTAGTTCATAATCCACACCACGAGCCTGTAGCTCCACCAACTGAGGAATAAAAGGCGTGATGCCAATACCACCGGCAATCAATACATGTTTTTGGCCCGTAGGGGCTAACTCAAACAGATTTTTCGGCGCCGACAGCTCCAACTGATCCCCGACCCTCAATCGTTCATGCATATACCTTGAACCTCCCTTACCTTCAGCCTCTAGACGTACACTAACTTGATAGTGGCGAAGGACGTGGGGATGGCTCATCAAAGAATAAGCATTGCTATAATTCGTGCCCTCATCCTGCATTTTCACAATAATGTGACTACCTCCAGTAAAGCCCGGAAATACCTCGCCAGCATTCGGCCTAAAGGTAAAGCGCTTAATTAAAGGGGTCAGCTGCTCAATCGCGGTGACGGTGGCCGCATGCATTTGGTAGCCATTACTCATACTTTATCCTCTATTATCTATTGATGACTTTTTTGTGAACCTTGACCTTGGCGCCCTAAATGCCCATACACAAATACTTGGTCTCAACAAAATCTTCGATCCCATACTTTGACCCTTCTCGGCCCAGCCCAGATTGCTTTACCCCCCCAAACGGTGCTACTTCATTAGAAATAGCACTGGCATTAATCCCCACCATGCCATACTCTAAAGCTTCAGACACTCGCCAAACGCGGGATAAATCATTGCTGTATAGATAAGCCGCTAAACCGAAAATGGTATTATTGGCTGCGGCAATGACTTCTTCTTCGGTATCAAACACCACAATCGGCGCGACAGGCCCAAAAATCTCTTCATCTAATACCTGCATGCCCGTCACCACATCAGTAATGACCGTAGGCTCAAAAAAATTACCACCGTGCGCATGTATGTTTCCTCCTACTAAAATCTTGGCGCCCTTGCTCACTGCATCAGCCAATAGCGCCTGTACTTTTTCACTGGCTTTGGCATTGATTAACGGCCCCACCTGAACCCCCTCATCTAAACCAGAACCCACAACCAAGTTTTGCACTTGGGCGGCAAACTTAGCTGAAAACGCTTCATACACGCTGCGTTGTACGTAAAGTCGGTTGGCACAAATACAGGTTTGGCCTGCATTACGATATTTAGCCAAAATCGCACCTGCCACAGCACTATCGATATCGGCATCTTCAAATACGATAAAAGGGGCATTACCACCTAGTTCTAAAGCCACCTTTTTAATTGTCTCGGCGCACTGACCCATTAACAGTCGCCCAACTTCCGTTGAGCCGGTAAAGGTCAATTTACGCACTAAAGGATGACGAGTCAGTGCGCCACCAATTTCCTGTGCCTTACCAGTAACAACATTAAACACACCTGCTGGCATGCCAGCCATTTCTGCTAGTTTGGCCATAGCCAGCGCAGAATAAGGCGTCTCATTCGCTGGCTTTAAGACCATGGTGCAACCCGCAGCCAAGGCTGGTGCAGCTTTACGGGTAATCATCGCCAATGGAAAATTCCAGGGCGTAATCGCAGCACACACCCCTATCGGCTCTTTAACCACCAATAGACGTTGCGCCGAATGAGGCGAAGGCATCACATCACCATACAAACGCTTACCTTCTTCCGCAAACCAGCTGACAAACGAAGCCGCATACTTCACCTCACCCAATGCCTCTAACAGTGGCTTACCCTGTTCCAAAGTCATAATCCTAGCCAAATCATTGGCATATTCATGCATTAACTGGAACCATTTTTGCAAAATTATGCTTCGATCATGCGCACTTTTTTTTCGCCAATGGGTAAACGCCTCATGAGCAGCCTCAATGGCTAAATCAGTTTCCTCTGCGCCCATATTCGGCACAGTACCCAATAAGGCATTGGTTGCAGGATTACTCACGTTAACAGTTTCAGCATGATGAGCGACCATCCATTGACCATTAATATAAGCACGTTCTGTAAATAACGAGCTATTCATCACAAATCTTCCTCTCTCTGTGTATCGACAATTCTGGCACGGCCGAAGCCGTACCAAAATGCTTAAGTTCAATAGGCGCAGCCTTATGCTTGATGGTATTTCGCCACTAAGCTCTGAAAATGAGCAATGCCATGCTCACTAATGCCTGAGCGCTGTTTGTCAGTCATAATGCGCCCTTGCCCACGATAACCTCGAGATTTCAAACCACGCTGTACGCTTTCTACCAAATTCAAATCTTCAGGACGGAACACGGTGCGATACCATTCCACTAAAGCTTTTTGATCCTCAGTGAGCTCTTCATTCAAAAAGTAAATCTCGTAATGTTGTAAGGTGGTTTCTGCATCCATAGGAAACTCATAAATCACGGTCATGAAATCACTGCCTGGCGGCACGTTAAACATGGTCGACGGCCACGTCCAAAAACCATGAAACTCTGGATCGACCACTGATGGGTCTAATTTAAATGACTTTTCTGATGATCGTGCAAAACCATATTGCAACGTCCAATTGCCATGAAGGGTATGCCAATACTTGTCCACCTGCACCGAATCGGCAAAACCGGGATGAGCAGGACCGCAGTGATAACATTCTTGATAGTTATCGACGATAATCTTCCAGTTTGCTGGCGTCTCTGTCACAAAGCGAGCCGCTAATTTTAAATCACCGATCACCGTACAAGCCTCATTCAAACGCTTAGCAAAGCCTGGCAACTGGTCTTCTACGCAAGTCGCTTCTGGATCCATATTAATGAATACAAAGCCAGCATATTCTTCGACTTTAATCGGTACCATGCTAGAATTCTCTTTATCAAACGCTTCCACGTGGTCGCAGTTTCTGGCCAGGGCCAAAGAACCATCGAGCTTAAACGTCCAAGCATGGTAGGGACAGGTGATCACGTTTTTAGCTTTGCCACTTCCACTTAACAACTCATGCCCGCGGTGAGGACAGACATTATAAAAGGCCCGTAAAACACCATCTTTTCCTCGTACGATTAAGATGTTTTCACCAATCACTTTACGGGTGATGTAATCATTAGGACTGGCCAACTCACTTTGATGCGCCATGCACAGCCAACTCTTAGCAAAAATTTCTTCCTTTTCCCGCTCATAAATCATGTCCGAGGTGTAATAAGCCTTGGGCACGGTCCACGCTACATCATGGTTGGCACAAAAATCTTTAGGTAATTTAGCAATATGTTCCATGTTTACTTCTCCAAGTAGTGTTCAATAAATACACGATTATCTGGTCGTGTTTATTTATGATGCCTCGTCATTCAGGCCCAGCATATTTCTGAGTGCCTGGAGACAAGATTGATATAACCGATGGGTTTCTGGACAGTCTCGCCACATTCGCAATGCCCCATGTACCAGCCCCACGCCTTCATGTAGGTAAGCCTCAACACCAGCAGCCAACAGCCGTTCGACATAGGCTCGACCTTCATCACACAGGGGATCATATTCCGCCACGGCCACAAACGCTGGGGGCAAAGCGGCAAATGACAACGCCGACAGTGGTGACAGGTTAGCTTGCGTACGCAGTGTCACATCATGGGCATATTGGTCCCAGTAATACTGCATGTCGCGATAACTCAATAACGGTGCTTGTGCATGCTCACAATGTGATTCAAAGTGTGCCACTGCCGTGAGACTAGGATAAATTAAGACCTGCCCCTTCGGCCGAGCTTCATCATGCTTTAACACCTCGCTCAAGGCTGCCACCAACATACCGCCAGCACTATCTCCTGCTAACGCCATCCGATCGGCATCTAGCTGCCAAACCTGAGACTGAGCCTGCACATAGCGCCAAGCCGCCAGACAATCATCAAAAGCGGCGGGATAAACCGATTCAGGCGCCAAACGATAATCCACAGCCACCACCACCGCACCTAAGTCCTTAGCCATAGGCGCCGTCACAAATTCATGGCTATCAAGATTACCCACCATGAACCCACCGCCATGAAGATACAAAACAACTGGCCATCCCGCTGCAGGAGGACGACCCTTAGGGCGATACAGTCGCAGTGCAATCGAAGCGCCATTGGCCTCAAAACTGGCTTCTTCAATAAAAACGGCGTCATCTCGAGGTGGCGTGTAATTACGACTTAGAGCATCATAAGCAGCACGTACAGAATCAATATGATCGTCAGCCCCGACAAAAGTACTGCTCCAATGCACTAGCTGAGCCATTTCTTCACTTAAATCATAGTCACGAACCACTTTAACCTCCCACCTTTTCCGAACCCGCTGACAACGTAGCAGGCGTCACGATAGGCTCACTGGCCGCAGCACTTGCAGACTCATCATCTGGCTGCTCATCCATTTTGTGTGGCGGCACATGGGCATAATCTTGATGCAACCATCGAATCAGGCCATAGGTTTGAATCAGAATGATCACAATAAAAGGAATCGCAGTAATCACCGTAGCCGTTTTCATGGTTTCCAGCGGCGCATTAGAAAAAATCATCGCAATCGGCACCAGGGTCAGCATCACACACCAAAACAGCCGATCTTTAGGCGAGGGATCTTGCCCTTCTTGTAAGCCACGCACACAGGTTGCAGACACGGCATAACCAACGGCGTCCATATGCGCAGCCAGAAAAATCGCCATGATGAGTAAAAATAGCCACATCATCACCGTCCCTAAAGGCAACATAGCCAATAGCTGCCCAATCGCCACTTCTCCGCCTTGACTAGACAAAATATGGGGCACATCAACCAAGCCATTAATGAAGCTATGCACACTATAGTTTTCAAAGACTCCGAAGATAAACCAGATGCCTAGGCAGCCGCCCATCAACATGGCCAGAATCACTTCTTTAATCGTGCGACCCTTCGAAACACGGGTCACGAATAGCGCCACACCTGGCGCATAAGAAATCCACCACAACCAATAGAAAACGGTCCACTCTCGCGTAAACTTCCCATCCCCCATGGGGTCGGTATAGAGGCTCATGTCCACAAAGTTCGTCAACATCAAGCCCATGCTGTTAAGGCTGTTGTTTAAAATAAATTGAGTAGGCCCAAAGAACAAAACATAGATCGCAAACAGCACTACGCCAATACAGACCATTTGGCTCAAGCGCTTCATACCGCTGTCAACGCCCACATAAGAACTCAGCGCAAACAAAACTGACACTGTTAAAATAATGACGACTTTAGTGGTGAAGGTATTGGGGATGCCGGTCAATAAAGACAAAATATTGGAAAAGGTCACCGCCGTCAGCACCAAAGAAATGGTCAGTGCCCCGAACATACACAATAAAAACATCAAATCAACCAACCGGCCGACAGGACCCGTAGCCTTAAAGCCGGTCACTGCTTCAATCATGGCCGCTAAGCTCAAGCCTTTGTTTTTACGCACGTGAAAGTGGTAGCACATCGCCACAGAAGCCAAGGCATAGATTGCCCACGCGCTCAGACCGGAATGAAAGAAAGAATAGGCGACGCTGAATTTCAGTGCCTCGGCTGATTCTGGTGCTAAATTCAACCCTGGAGTTTGATAGTAATAGGCCCAGTCCAAAAACCCCCAATAGAGCGTCGATGAACCAATCCCCGACAGAATGAACATGAAAATCCATGAAGGCGTTGAGTATTCGGGCTTACCTGCACCTAATTTAATTTTCCCATACTTACTAAAAGCCAAAACCAAAACAAATAGAATAGCCAAAAAAGCAAACAACAAAACGGGGGCGGTAAACACTGAAGTAGCCCAAAACATCATTTTATCGGCCATGACAATAGATTGATCAGGGTAAGCTGCGAGCGCCCAAACCGATATAAACACAAAAAATAAGCTTAAGCCTGCGAGCAAGGTATCTCGCTGGCCATACTTGACCTCTTTCATCTCTTATCTCCTTTACGGCGCTTCTTCGATTATGTAATTCAAAGTAAGCGCCCACTCCATCACTACTGATTAAGCAACGGTTTGCGTCTCAGCCACCTGTACCTGAGCTTCCGCCCAAACGCGCACATGCTCTGCAATCGCTGCCCCAATTTCCTGAGTACTCGCCTGCCCGCCCATGTCCGGCGTTCTTGGCCCTTCAACCAACACGGTTTCGATCGCCTTCATGATGAGATCGTGCGCCTTTTGGAAGGCCGCATCGCCATTACCAATAAATTCCAGCAACATGGCGCCTGACCAAATCATGGCGATCGGGTTGGCGATGTTCTGGCCATAAATGTCTGGCGCAGAGCCATGCACCGGCTCAAACAAGGAAGGAAAGGTTCGCTCGGGGTTTAAGTTGGCTGAGGCGGCCAAGCCAATGGTGCCGGTACAGGCCGGGCCCAAATCAGACAAAATATCCCCAAACAAATTAGACGCCACCACCACGTCAAAGCGATCCGGCTGCAGCACAAAACGTGCGGTTAAGATGTCGATGTGCTGCTTATCCCACTTCACGTCGGGATAGCGAGCGGCCATGGCTTCCAAACGCTCATCCCAGTAAGGCATACTGACGGCAATGCCGTTAGACTTGGTCGCGGCGGTTAGGGTTTTACGAGGACGGTTTTGGGCCATGTCGAAGGCGTATTTCAGAATACGGTCGGTACCGTGGCGGGTAAAAACGGCCTCTTGCAGCACAAATTCACGCTCAGTGCCTTCAAACATTTTGCCGCCCACTGAGGTATATTCCCCTTCGGTGTTTTCCCGCACCACGTAATAGTCAATGTCGCCAGGCTGACGATTGGCGAGCGGGCAAGGCACCCCAGGCAATAGCCGTACTGGCCGTAAATTGACGTATTGATCAAACTGGCGGCGAAACTTCAGTAAAGAACCCCATAAAGAAATATGATCTGGCACCTTATCTGGCCAACCCACGGCACCAAAGAAAATAGCGTCATAGTCCTTTAGAATCTCAAACCAGTTGTCCGGCATCATCTGGCCGTGGGCCAAATAATAGTCACAGCTAGCCCAATCGAAATGATCGATCTGCACCGGTAAATTCAACGCTTTGGTCGCGGCTTCCACAACCCGCACCCCCTGCGGCAAAACCTCTTGACCAATACCATCACCCGCAATAGCGGCCACTTTATATACTTTAGACATCCATACTCCTTTGTGTGCAATTGGACACGCACCGATTTTTAATGGTGGTGTCGACCCGTTTTTGGTAGCATACGTCAAAACAAATAATGAATAATGAAGTAAAATACAAACACAAAGGACACGATTCGTGAATAATATGCCGCAGGTTGTGGATTTAACCGTGTTCACCCTAGTGGTGAAGAATAAGAGCTTTGTGAAGGCCGCCGATGAACTAGGCGCCTCACCCGCCTACGTCAGCAAACGCATTCAAGTCTTAGAACAAACGTTAAACTGCAAGCTATTACACCGCAGCACGCGCTCGCTTAGCCTTACTGAAGACGGAGAAGTAGTGTATGACTGGGCCAGCAATATCTTGCTGGACTTAAAGGACATGACGGAAACCGTGGCCAGCCATCCCAACAACCCCATTGGCACGCTGTCGATCACCAGCAGCCTGGGCTTTGGCCGCCGCCACGTGGCGCCGCTACTGTCTGACTTTGTGACCCTCTATCCGAAACTCAAGATTCGCTTTGATGCGGTCGATAAGGTGCAAGACTTAAGCGCCCACCACATTGATTTAGACATTCGCATTGGCAACGACATTGCCCCCCACCTCATCGCCAAAAAGCTCCATCCGAATAAGCGCATCCTATGCGCCGCACCAGCGTATTTGGCCGACCATGGCACGCCAAAAACCTTGAAAGATTTGCTTCAGCATGAATGTTTGGTGATTAAGGAACGTGACCACCCCTTTGGCCTATGGGAGCTGAACTCGACTAAGGGCGGACAAGACATCAAGGTGTCTGGCACCTTAGCGTCTAATAATGGCGAGATGGTGCGGCTATGGGCGCTGGCCGGCCACGGCATCATGCTGCGCTCGGTCTGGGACGTGGGCGCCGAAATTGAACGCGGCACGCTGGTGCAGGTATTACCGGACTATTGGCAGGATGCCGATATTTGGGCCGTCTACCCTTCACGCCTCAATGCTTCAGCCAAGCTCAGAGTCTGCGTTGAATTCTTTGAACAGCAATTGGCCGCCCGTTTATTAAAGGTAGGCGACGCCTGAAAATAAAAAAAGCTGCCCTTTCGGGCAGCTTTTTATCAAATAAAACCGATAATAGTCTTATAGTGCAGCTTTAACTTCTTCAACCATTTCTTTAGTAGAGCCTAGGCCGCCACCAGACAAGTACCAGGTGTTTGGATCTAGGTATACGATGTGGCCGTTTTTAAACGCATTGGTTTTTTGTACCAGTTCGTTTTCAATCACTTGCTTCGCGGCGGTTTCGCTATTACCCACCACAGCGCTACGATCGATCACAAAGATGTAGTCAGGGTTGGTTTTAACGATGTATTCAAACGCCACGCTTTGGCCGTGGGTAGACACGCTAATCGCTTCATCAGCTTGTTTCACGCCCAATACGTCATGAATGAAACCAAAACGTGATTTAGAACCGTAGGCGCTGATTTTGCCGTCGTTCACCAACACGATCAGGCCTTTTTCAGGCATGGCGTTGGTTTTTTCGTTCACGCTGGCAATGTCGGCTTTCAATGTTGCCAAGGCTTCATCAGCTTGGGCTTCTTTGCCAAACAATGACGCTAAGGTTTTCACGTTTTTCTCTAGAGAAGGCACGTAATCGTTATAGTCAACGTTGGTGTACACGGTTGGCGCAATTTCGTTTAGCTGATCAAATAGCTTGGCTTGGCGATCAGAAATAATGATCAAATCAGGCTTAGCGGCATGGATCGCTTCGAAATTAGGTTCTTTCAAACCGCCCATATCGGCGTATTTGTCGTCTTTATACTTGCTTAGGTAGGCTGGGATATTGGCTTTAGGTAGGCCGATTACATCTACGCCCAAGGCTTCCAAGGTATCCAAAGCGCCAAAGTCAAATGCCACTACGCGCTCAGGGTTTTGTTTGACTTCAACCGTACCCAGTTTGTGCTCGACTGATACCGTTGCGGCAGGCGCAGCCGCGCCATCAGTGGCTGCTTCTTTGGTTTCACCACAGGCGCCAAGCGCCAACGCCAATACGGCAATCAAACCTAACTGTTTAAACTGTTTCATTTAGTAGACCTTTATTTAGCTTATTAAAAAATACGCGGCCTTGTTTCCATGCGCAGCCGCGTCGGTTACGTTCGACTTAAGAAAAATACACGCAAATCTTGTTGTTGCTGATCTCTTGCACCGGCATGTCCATGTCGTAGATATCCTTCAACACGGCTGGGGCAATGATGTCGCTGGTTTTGCCTTCATGCACTAAGCGCCCATCGCGTAGCGCAACAATATAGTCTGAGTAGCAAGACGCAAAGTTAATGTCGTGGATCACGATCACGATGGTTTTACCCAAGTCTGTAACTAAGCGACGTAGGGTTTTCATGATTTGCACCGAGTGCTTCATGTCCAAGTTATTCAGAGGCTCATCCAAAAAAATATAGTCGGTGTCTTGCGCGATCACCATGGCAATGTGGGCACACTGCTTTTGGCCGCCGCTGAGCTGATCCAGGTATTTATGCTGCATATGGGTTAAGTCCATATACATTAAGGCTTCGTCGATGAGGCGCTCATCTTCGGCGTTGAGACGCCCTTTACTGTAGGGGAAGCGCCCAAAGGCCACCAGCTCCCGCACGGTAATGCGCAGGTTGATGTTGTTGGCCTGCTTCAAGATAGACATCTTTTGGGCCAGATCGTCTAAGCGCCAATCGCTGACTTCTTTGTCTTCAATAAACACTTCACCGCTGTCTTTTTTACCCAAGCGGCTCATCATCGCCAACAGCGTGCTTTTACCGGCACCGTTTGGCCCAATCAAAGAGGTGACCTGACGTGTGGGAATCGTCACCGACACGTCGTCCAAAACGTATTTATTACCGTACTTTTTAGATACATTTTTTACCGTTACCACGATCGATTCTCCCTTAACAGCAAGTAGATAAAATACAGCCCACCCACAAAGTTCACAATCACGCTCAATGTGGTCGAGAAGGTGAATACTCGTTCAACCAGCATTTGCCCACCGGCCAGCGCAATCATGCTGATCAAGATGGCGCCCAGCAATAAATAGCGATGGCGATAGGTTTTTAAAATTTCATACGACAGGTTTGCCACCAACAAACCCAAGAAGGTAATGGGGCCGACTAAAGCCGTTGCCAACGAGGTCAGGATCGCCACCAATACTAGCGAATTGCGCACCACTTTCTCATACGACACGCCTAAATTCACCGACTGTTCCCGCCCTAAAGACAGCACGTCAAGATACTTGATGTAATACATATAGCCGCCCATGGTCACTACCATCAAGGCGATCGACCACCACACTAGGCTGACCTGAACGTTGTTAAAGCTGGCAAACATTTTGTCTTGCACGATCAAAAACTCATTGGGGTCGATCAATACCTGCATAAACGAAGACAGGCTTTGGAACAACGTTCCCAAAATAATGCCGACCAAGAGCAAGAAATAAATCGGCTTGCCTTCACCGCGGAACATCAGCTGATACAGTAAAATCGAGAAGCACACCATAATGCCGATCGACATAAAAAACTGTACTTCGCTGCTTAAATTCACCACTGTTTGGGTGCCAAAAAAGAACACCAGCACGGTTTGCACCAGCAAATACAGCGAATCTAATCCCATCACGCTGGGGGTTAAGATGCGGTTGTGGGTAACGGTTTGAAAAATCACCGTTGAGAACGCAATCGCCGTGCCGGCAATTGCCATCGCCACCAATACCATGGCGCGGCGCGGCAGCGCGTAATCCCACGACGTCAATTCATAAAACAAATAACCTGCCATGGTGATCACGGCTAGGAGGGCCAGCAGGCCTAGTTTACGCTTAGGCCCCATGTGCACTTTGCCTTCTGAAAATCAACCAAATAAAGATGATGCTGCCGATCACACCCACGGTCACGCTGATGGAGATTTCGTAGGGATAGATGATGATACGGCCTAAAATGTCACAGGCCAGCACGAACACCGCGCCTAATAAAGCGGTATGCGACAGGCTATTTTTAAGGTGGTCGCCCTGATACATGGCGACAATATTTGGCACAATCAGGCCCAAGAACGGGATCATGCCTACGGTCAATACCACTGAGGCGGTGATCATGGCCACAATAGCCAAGCCGATATTGACCACTTGACGGTATTTCAAGCCTAGGTTCTTGGCAAAGTCTTCGCCCATCCCTGCCACCGCAAATTTATTGGCGTACAGATAGGCAAAGATCATCAGCGGTACGCTGATGTACATGAGTTCGTAGCGCCCTTTCAAAACCATGGAGAAATCGCCCAACAGCCACGACGCCATGTTTTGAATCAAATCATATTTATAGGCAAAGAAGGTCGAGATCGAGCCAATGATGCCGCCAAACATTAACCCCACCAAAGGCACAAAAATCACGTCTTTGTACTTGATGTGGTCAAGAATCTTCATGAATAAGAAGGTGCCAGCCAGAGAAAAAGCAAACGCCACGCCCATTTTTTGCAGGGGGGTCGCATTGGCAAACAGCAATAAAGAAATCAATATGCCCAACCGTGCAGACTCCATGGTACCGGCGGTGGTGGGTGATACAAACTTATTCTGACTCAGCTTTTGCATGATCAGGCCGCCGATACTCATGCTGGCACCGGCAATCAAGATGCTCAACAAGCGTGGTAGACGACTGACTAAGATGATCTGTTTTTGGTCTTCCGTTAAATTGAATAAATCTTTTAGAGAAATATCAATGACACCAACAAACAACGATACAACCGACAAAATGCACAATAAGAGAAAAAAATACCTTTTTCTCATGCCCTGTAGTTCCTTACCATAAAATGCTTTGTTAATGAGAGTAATTATTATTACATTTTACCTTCTTTTGATCTTTTTGGCATCGTTATCTCTCTTTTTCCTGCTTTAATTTCTTAACATCCTGAAATAATTAAATATTAATCAACACAATCTTGTTGACTCACGCCGACAACATAGGTGATCAACAGCCGCAATCAATTGATTTATTTGCCTATTGATCTAGATCAGGCTTTGCCTTTTTAGGCCCAAAGCACGTATCATGGCGGTTTTAACGCAGCTTGCCGTATTGATTGATGATGATGACGCCCAAACTATGGTTATTTGACCTCGACAACACCTTACACAATGCCGACGCCGGTATTTTTGACTGCATCAATCACGCCATGACGGCCTATATGGCACAACGCCTGGCTCTGTCCTCTACTGCGGCCTCAGCGCTTCGCGCCGACTACTGGCAACGCTATGGGGCAACCCTTTACGGCCTCCAGCACCACCACCCTGACATCAGCGTGCAGGAGTTTCTCGACCATACCCATCCTCTGGATGAAATCTTGCCCTTATTGGCCTATGAGCCCAACTTAGCCCAATCACTCCAGGCCATTCCTGGGCGCAAAGTCATCTTTTCCAACGCGCCCACGTTTTACATCGATGCGCTGTGCCAAAAAATGGCCATCGACCACCTCTTTGCCAAACGCTTCGGCACCGACAGCCTCAACTACGCCATCAAGCCTTCCGCTCACGCCTATCAACAGGTTTATCACGACCAAGGCTATGCTCCTGAACACTGCATCATGGTCGATGACAGCCTGCCCAACTTAGAAGCGGCAAAAGCCTTGGGCCTCACAACGGTATGGCACACGCCCCAGCCGGCCACTCACCTACCCAGCTATGTCGACACCAAGGTTGAATCCATCGCCCAGCTAAGCGCCTTAGCCTCGGCGCTCAATCAACGCCATAGCTAAACCTAAGTACGCACAATCACCACTGGACAAACCCGGCCAATCGTCGCACAGTAATCATTAAGAGGATGTGATTTCTCTATTTAATGACGATAAGGCTTATTATGACCCTGAATAAAAAAAACAGTCTGTGGTTGTTGTGCGCTGTGGTGGCATTAATCTTGCTGTTCCTCTCTGCTCGTGCGCTCTGGTTTCAAGCACTAAACAATCAACACAGCGTTTTCAACGCTTTAATTGGTGGCCTTGTGGCTGCTGCTGCAACCGCTCTGGGCACCCTACCCATTTTATTTTCTAAATCGTTGAGCGACCGCCTCACCGACAGCATGCTCGGCTTTGGCGCCGGCGTGATGCTGGCCGCCAGCGTGTTTTCCCTCATCCTTCCTGGCATGGATGCCCTTGCCGAAGCGGGTGCCGGCCCTTGGCATGCCGGCCTCGTCATTGCTGCGGCCATTTTGCTCGGCGCCGGCCTCTTGATGTTGATGGAATGCACCATTCCCCATGAGCACTTATTCATTGGCGACAGCCACCATACGCCCTCCGATGCCATGCTGCTCAAGCGCACCTGGCTATTCGTGTTTGCCATCACCTTACACAACTTCCCCGAAGGCCTGGCCATTGGGGTTGGGTTTGCCGGCGTGGGCAACGTCGCTGGCAGCACCTTAGCGACCGGTATTGCCATCCAAGACATTCCAGAAGGTTTGGTGGTCGCGCTGGCGCTCTTAAATGCCGGCTATAAGCGCAGTACTTGCGTGGGCATCGGCATTTTATCAGGCCTAATCGAACCCATTGGCGCCGTCCTGGGCGCCACCGTGGTGTATTTATTTCCGTCCATTCTGCCGTGGAGTTTAGGCTTTGCCGCAGGCGCCATGCTGTTTGTGATCAGCCACGAAGTCATCCCTGAATCTCACCGTAAAGGCCACGAACGATTTGCCACCACAGGCTTAATGATCGGCTTTGTGGTGATGATGCTGTTGGATACGGCCTTGGGCTAAGCAGATTAAACAGATTTACTAACGACTGCATAAATACATTAGCATATTCAAAATCCCCAGCCGACGGCGTATGATGATGCTCATCTACTGATGAGGTCATCATGCTGCCTACGATTGCCACGCCTTTACGCCCACCGCCTTCGCGCACGCTCAAACACCGCACCCTACGCTTTTTGATCACCGTGGGCACGCCGCTGTTGCTGGCCTATCAATATGAAATGGGGAGCTGGGTCTTGTATTTAAGCCTGGGTGGCCTACTGGGATTCTCAGGAGACGTGGGCGGCCCAGCCTTCATACGCCTACGTTACATGGCAGTAGGCCCTGGCTTTCTCATTCTTGGCGCCCTATTGGGCACATTTAGCCTCTGGGCATCCACCTGGCTGTTCTTTGGCTTAGCCATCGTCATTGGCTACCTTTATGGCCTAGTCGAAAAACGTCACAGCCACCTCATCACCGCCACCCGTTTTTTAGGCTATGGCCTAGCATTTGGCTTTGCGGTTGCCCCCATTACTGGTTTTGACATTACCCTCACCCTCAGCAGCCTAACGTGGGCATGGCTGGTATCGCTTAGCTGGGACTTACTCACTTACCACGCAACACCATTAAACACGCCCTCTATTCGCCGCTCGTTATGGCGCAGTTATCGCCAAGCATACAAACACCATTACTTTGCCCTGGCCACAGGCTGTAGCATTGCACTGGCTTACCTAATCTGTGGCTTCACTGGTAATGACTACCCCTACTGGGCCATTATCACCATCCTCATCGTACTGCAAAACGACGTCCGCAACAGCGCCTCCCGCATTTCTGAACGGGTGAGTGGCACCTTATTAGGCGTCTTCTGCGTGGTCGCCGTCGTTAGCTTCCACCCACACCCCCTCACCTTACTCGTGGCTGCGCTGACGGTGGCCACACTACGCTGGCCCGCACTCCAGCTACACCCCACCTTAGGTACCGCCTGCCTCACCAGCTTCATTCTGCTGCTGGCGACCCTCAGTCTACCGGCTGAAGCCGACAGCCTAACGGTGTTACGAGGGCGTCTACTGGCAACCTTCATTGGCTGCGCCGCCGCCCTTTCCACCACGCAGCTAGAATTGTTTTTTCGCCTCATACAACAGCCTTGGCGACGGCCATAAAAAACCCCTGCTGGACATGGCCATGCAAGGGTTCACGATGAGCGTCAAACACGTGCTAGAGTAGATCACGCCCCTGAGCCAAATAAGCCTGCATTTCTGCCGCTGGCACCATACTGCCACCGGTCACCCAGGCAATGTGGGTGGCATAAGCCAACTGCTGCTGACCATAGCCTAAACGGGCTATATAATCAGCATCACCCAATACTCGAGCCATGCCCGCCAGCCCTGCTGCGGCTGAAGGCTCCATCTCCACGCCTTCGGTCTGATTAGCCAAGGCAATCAAGCGGAACAGCTCGTCGTCGGCAATGGTGTAATAGCCATCCAATAACGGCCCCATCGCCCGCCCGACAAAGCCCGAAGCGCGGCCCACGGCCAAACCATCGGCCACCGTGGTTTGATCGATGCCCAAATCTTGCACGCTGATTTGCTCATGCAGATCGGTGTACACCCCCAACATCATGCACGGCGCGTGCGTTGGCTCAGCAAAAACACAATGAACATGGTCACCAAATAGCAGCTTCAAACCAAAGGCGATACCGCCAGGGCCACCGCCCACACCACAGGGTAAATACACAAACAAAGGATGCTCAGCGTCCACTTTGACGGCCATGGCCTGTAGCTGCCCCGCCAGACGCTCGGCCGCCACGGCGTAGCCCAAGAATAAATCGGTTGAGTGCTCGTCGTCGATGAAGTGGCAATAAGGATTATTATCGGCTTCGGCACGGCCCATCTCCACGGCTTTGGAGTAATCCGCCGCATATTCGACCACGTTCACGCCGTGGGCGCGTAGCTTGTCTTTCTTCCATTGGCGCGCATCGGCAGACATGTGCACGCTGACCTTAAAGCCTAATTGGGCACTCATGATGCCGATGGACAGCCCTAAGTTACCGGTAGACCCTACGGCAATGCTGTACTGACTAAAAAAAGCACGCCACTCATCACTGTTTAAGACGCGATAATCATCGGTTAAATCCAGCTTGCCCGAGGCCAAGGCTAAGGTTTCGGCCTGTTTCAAGACTTCATAAATACCGCCACGCGCCTTAATTGAGCCACTGATCGGCAAGTGGCTGTCACGCTTAAGCCATAGCTGACCGGCCATATTTTGACTATAGCGCTCGCCCAACTGGTGCTGCAATGCTGAAACCGCCAGCAGTGGAGATTCGACCACCCCTGCCTGGGCACGGGTATCGGGAAATACTTCGGCCAAATAGGGCGCAAACCGCTTTAAGCGCGCGCTGGCATCGGCCACGTCGGCCGCACTCAAGCCTACCTTGGCCAAGCCCACTGCCGCTGGCGCTACATTAGGGTTAAACCATTCCGTTTCGGTTAAATCGACCAACGCCTGTAACAGCGGATGGCCATCCAGCCAAGCGCGTTTTGTTGCTTCATCCATCAATGCCATATGATCCTCATCCTGATGATTATTTTATTTGGCCACTTGGCCTGTGTGTGTCGGCATCGTCTGCCTCAAGGCAAGCCTAAACCAGTCGGCTTCAGGCCGCAACAAAAAGTAGAAACCGCCCGTTCAAAACCCTGCTAAGCATTTGTTCTGTCGTCATAAAAACACCATAAACCCCACACTTCCGCGCGCTTCTAGCAGGCAAATCCGCGTGGTTTTTGCCCTAGGCGGCCAATATTGTCTACAATACCCCCCTTATTCTTTATCTTTACGAGTTTTGTCCATGTCTTTGCCCGCTCACCAGCTTGAATTACTTAGCCCCGCTCGCGACGTCACCATCGCTAAAGAAGCCATTCTCCACGGCGCCGACGCCGTTTACATTGGCGGCCCCAGCTTTGGCGCACGCCACAACGCCAGCAACGAGCTCAAAGACATTGCCGACTTGGTCAGCTTTGCGCACTTATTTCACGCCCGCGTGTTTGTGACCCTCAACACCATTTTGCACGACAATGAGCTAGAGCCTGCGCGCGAACTCATCATCGACCTTTACGAAGCCGGCGTAGACGCATTAATTGTGCAAGACATGGGGATTCTGGCTCTAGACATTCCGCCGATTGAGCTACACGCCAGCACTCAGTGTGACATTCGCGGCGTAGATAAGGCCAAATTCTTATCCCAGGTTGGGTTTTCCCAACTGGTGTTGGCGCGCGAATTAAATTTACAAGAGATTCAAGCCATCAGCAGCCAGGTTGACGCCACCATTGAATTCTTTATTCACGGTGCGCTGTGCGTGGCCTATTCTGGCCAGTGCAATATCTCTCACGCCCAAACCGGCCGCAGCGCCAACCGCGGTGACTGTTCCCAAGCCTGTCGCCTGCCCTACACTTTAAAAGACGACCAAGGTCGCGTAGTGGCCTTCGACAAACACTTACTGTCGATGAAAGACAACGATCAAAGCCAAAACATGTTGGCCTTAGTCAATGCCGGCGTGCGCTCCTTCAAAATTGAAGGGCGTTATAAAGACATGAACTACGTTAAAAACATCACTGCCCATTATCGCCAAATCCTCGACGGCATTTTATTGGATCGCCCCGATTTAGCCCGTGCGTCCAGCGGCCTAACCGAACACTTTTTCGTGCCCTCAACCGACAAGACCTTCCACCGCGGCAGCACCGACTATTTTGTGCAAGACCGTAAAATTGACATTGGGGCCTTTGATTCGCCCAAATTCATCGGCCTACCGGTTGGTGAAGTGGTGCGCGTACACAAAGACCATTTAGAAGTCAAAACCACCGACCCGTTAACCAATGGCGATGGTCTCAACGTGATGATCAAGCGCGACATCGTGGGCTTTCGGGCCAATGAAGTCAAAGAAATCAGCCCGCTACACTACCGTGTCTATCCAAATGAAATGCTGGCCGACTTCGCCAAGCTACGCCCTGAACATCCATTAAACCGCAACCTTGACCACAACTGGCAGCAGGCTTTAACCAAGAAATCCAGTGAGCGTAAAATCGGCGTCGACTTACACCTCAGCGGCCACGCCAACCAACTCACCTTAAGCGCCACCAGCGAAGAGGGCGTCTACGTCAGCGCCAGTATCAACGGCCCGTTTGCAGAGGCCACCCAACCCGAAAAAGCCTGGCAAAACCTGCGCGACGGCATCAGCAAGCTAGGCCAAACGCCTTACCTAGCCAACGACATTCAGATTGATTTACTGACGGCCTATTTCGTACCCAACGCCCAGCTCAAAGCCTTGCGCCGCGACGTCATCGATGCGCTAACCCATGAACGCATAGCAGCCCATCCGCGCGGCAGCCGCAAGCCTGAAGCCGTGCCGGCACCGGTCTACCCTGAAACCCATCTCACCTTCTTGGCCAACGTATACAACCACAAGGCACGCGGGTTTTATGAGCAACACGGCGTGGCCCTTATCGATGCCGCCTATGAAGCCCATGAAGAAAAAGGCGACGTGCCGGTGATGATCACCAAACACTGCCTGCGCTTTGCGTTTAATCTGTGCCCGAAGCAGGCCAAAGGCGTTCAAGGCGTGCGCACCAAGGTCACGCCTATGCAGCTGGTGCACAACGATGAGGTGCTGACCCTTAAATTCGACTGCAAGCCTTGTGAAATGCACGTAATCGGTAAGATTAAAGGCCACATTTTGAACACACCGCTGGCCGGCAGCGTGCTCGGTTCAATCTCGCCCGAAGACCTTAAAAAGACCATTCGCGCCCCTCACTAGGCGCATTTCTGGCCCCAAACGGCCCCCTGTCGTGAAATTAGACTACACGACAGGGGGTTTTTTCAGCTAAACTAAGGGCTGAAGTTTTTTATCCTTAATGAAAGTCTGTTTGAAATCATGAACCGTCAATCCAAAAACCGTTTGTCTCGTTTAAACAAACGTCAGCAAAAAAAATTACTCGTGGGTGCTTACCAAGAACTGGGCTTTGGCATTCTTTTCCAATTTAAAGCCGACACCGATCCACAGCTAATCGACAGCACCCTAGACGCCGTTTTGTCTTTAGTCGACGATGAAGGCGCCACCTTTGGCGGCTACTGCAATGGTCAGCTGTTTGAAGGCATGGTCATGCCGCTGAACCGTCAAGTGATCAGCGCTGAGTCTCGCCAAAAAGTCATCGACTTATTGGCCACCTTCTCGCACATTGAAGACGTACAAGTAAGCGAATTCGTGGACGCTTGGTACGACTAAGCCCACGTCAGCATAAAAAAAGCCCTTGAGTGACTCAAGGGCTTTTTTGTGCGCGCTGCGAACGGCCTCTTTAGAACAGGCTGTCGATGGCTTCGCTATTGGCTGGCGGTGCGGCCACGGTTGGCGGGGCTTCCGAATCAGGCTCACTACCGCCACCTTCTTTAGGTGCCGAGCCGCCACCGCTTGGCCCACCTTCACTGCGGTTGTCCAAAGCCAAAGATGGATTGGTGCGCTGATACTCTTGATAGAAGTATTCATTGCCATGACGAACCAAGCCTTCAGGCACTTTAGGCGCCACAACAGGCTTACCTTTAAGCGCGGTACGCATGTAGTCAATCCAAATCGGCAAGGCCGCCAAACCACCGTAGCCTAAACGGCCTAAGCTGCGAGGCTTGTCGTAGCCCACATACACCACGCTGACCAAGTCTGGCGTATAGCCAGTAAACCAAGCATCTTTACCTTCGTTGGTGGTACCCGTTTTACCGGCAATGTCTGAACGGCCCAAGACCGAAGCACGTGAAGCGGTACCACGCTTGGTGATTTCCTGCATGATGTTGGTCATGATGAAGGCGTTACGTGGGTCGATCACCAGTTTCGCCGTGGCACCCGCCACCAGCGGTTGGGTTTGCGCCCGTAAATGATCCCCTTCATAAATACGATCGATCACGTAAGGTGCCACACGATAGCCACCGTTAGCAAAGACTGAATAAGCCTGAGCCATTTGCATCGGCGTCACCGAGCCTGCCCCCAAAGCCATCGAATAAGAGGCTGGGTGATCTTTGGCGTTAAAGCCAAAGCGCTGAATGTACTCTTTGGCAAACGGCATGCCCACCGCCATCAACACGCGAATGGTCACCATGTTTTTCGAGTACACCAAGGCTTCACGCATAGGGATGTAGCCAGAATATTTATTATTCGAGTTTTTCGGACGCCATACGCCGCCGTTGGCCCCCATACCCGGAATGGCAATCGGTGCATCGTTAATCGGCGTTGCCGCCGTCAAACCACGCTCTAGGCCGGCAGAATAAATAAAGGGCTTAAAGGTCGAGCCAGGTTGACGCCATGCCTGAGCCGCACGGTTAAAGGAGCGCTTGTGGAAGTCAAAGCCACCCACCAATGCCTGTACGGCACCGGTTTTCGGATCCACCGACACCAGCGCGCCCTCTGCTTCTGGCACCTGGACGATTTTCCAGAACGGATTGCTGCTTTCGCTATTGGCGGCCTGAATGCGGATCAAGGCACCCGGCTGAATTTGCTTGTCGCCCATTTTGCTGGCGCCAATAGCGGCCTTGGCAAAGGTCAAACCATTGCCTTGAATCGTGGCTAACTTACCGCCTTTAACGTAGGCCTCAACTACTGAACCTGTGGCTTTCAGCACCACAGCAGGGCGCATGCCTTCTAAGTCGTAATGACCGTCTAAAATCTCATCCAGTTCGATGTAGAGGTTTTTCGAATCCAGCTTTTTCAGATCAATAAAGTCTTCGGCCCCGCGATAGCGCTGTGATTTATCAAAATTCAGCATGCCTTGGCGAAAAGCCTTAGTGGCCGCGGTTTGATTCACGCTGTTAACCGTGGTGTAGACCTTAAAACCGTTGGTATAGGCTTCTTCACCGTATTTATCCACCATAGACTGACGCGCCATTTCGGCCACGTACAGGGCGTTTTGATCAATGCCGCTTTGGAATTTGGTGTATTTCAACTGTTCACTTAAAGCCGCTTGACGCTCGGCTTCGGTAATCATGCCCAATTCTTGCATATTGTTCAAAATATAAGCCTGGCGTTGCTGCGCCCGCTTCGGATTCACGATAGGGTTAAACGCCGATGGGGCTTTAGGCAAACCGGCCAACATGGTGGCCTCGCCCAAGGTCAGCTGCGACACAGGCTTACCAAAATAGGTATGGGCCGCGGCGGCAAAACCATAGGCACGCTGGCCCAAGTAAATTTGGTTGAAATACAGCTCTAGAATTTCATCTTTACTCAGCTGTTGCTCAATTTTATACGCCAATAAGGCTTCGTTAAACTTACGCGTGAACGTGCGCTCATTGGTCAAAAAGAAGTTTTTAGCCACTTGCTGCGTGATGGTACTGGCACCAGAACGCACCCCACCAGAAACCATATTGCCCACCATGGCGCGCGAAATGCCCACCACGTCCACGCCCCAGTGCTCATAAAAGCGCTTGTCTTCGGCGGCCATCACGGCATTTTTAAGATTGTCTGGAAAATCTTGGATTTTGGTGAACGAGCGACGCTCTTCGCCATAGAGGCCAATTAATTTTCCATCAGAAGTATATATTTCCAAAGGCATTTTGGGTTTATAATTGGTCACAATATCCAATTTGGGTAATCTTGGATAGGTGACTAAAACCGCGATCGCCACGATGCCGGCGCCCAAAATGGCAAAGCCAAGAATGAGGCCGATAAGCGTTGTGAAGAGTCGTTTAAGCATAAATAGTTATTAACCATAGGGATATAAGCATTGCAGGCAGTATAAATTTAAAGGCACCCGAATGCAAAATCTAAATCTTAAAAGTAAAAATACAACAGTCGTTACCTGGGAGTAACCACATGTTTGCTCAGTTTAAAAAGCACCTGCACACTCAATGGCGTCTCTGGCGCTCTACGCCACCGTTTGAGCCTGCCAGCATGGCGATTGGGGTCAGCCATGAGGCCACTCAAATTCACGCGTTGCAGTTACGCCGTGGCCACGACGGCGCCTTAACCATACAACTGCACGCCCACGTCAGCCATTTACCGCTGGCGGCCACGCCTTGGGGCTTAACCGAAGCCAGCCTCAGTGCTTTGGCGCCTTTATTGCCCACGCCAACACCTTCACTGGTTTTGGCGTTGCCCTCGGCACTGGTACAGCATCAATACCGGCACCTGCCCGCGCCTGATCAAACCCTAGACGAGCAGGCCTACGCTGCCTTAGCGCAGGAGGTTGCACCAGATTCAGTCGCCATGGACTACCAATGCTTAGACGTCGCCACGCCAGACAGTTCCCCTTTATATCTATTGTGTTACGCTCATCTTGATGCGGTACACCACTACCAAAGAGTGGCCCAAGCCCTACAGCTGCACCTAAGTTGCCTTGACGTCGAGCCGTTCGCCGCCTTGAACGCGTGGTATTTTTGGCTACAGCGCCAGGCGCCCACGCAGATGGATCAAGTATTGCTGCTGATTCACGCCCGCCCAACTGATTTAAGCGTGTTGTTTAGTCAGCGACAGCGGTTAATTCACCACGCCAACACGCCCCTCATCGACACACCAGAACATCCCGAGCCCGTTCAAGCCCGCGACTTTATCCTACAGTGCTGGCAAAGTTTTCACGCCACCCACAACGCCCCGGTAGCCCATGCCTACCTCACGGGGCGACACAGCCTAAACCCTAACTTTCGCCACGCCATTGCTAAAAGCCTCAGCGTGCCCCTTATCTGCGCCCACCCCGTCACCGCCTTGGCTGCTAGCCCACCGTTCACAGCACAGGCCCTCAACGAGCACGCCCCCGACCTCCTCATTACTTTTGGCCTCGCCCTCAGGGCGCTAGATGGTGCCCCACCATGATTCGCCTCAATCTTTTACCCCATCGTCTGGCGCAGCAGCGTGCGGCAGCGGACGTGCTCAAGCACAAGGCCTGCACCGTCATAGCCGCCGCTGTCGGCCTAAGCCTCGGCATTGCCCTCATTTCCTGGGGGCTGTTGTGGCAACAGCAGCAGCGTCACGCCTACTTACAGCGGCTCACCGCCAACCTTGCCGTCGACGCTCAGCACAGCCAAGCACTGAGCGCCCAGATCGCCGCACAACAAGCGCAGCAGGCCGAACTGGCCCACCTCATGGCACAGCAAGCCTTGCCGTGGTTTCTACTCACCCAGCTACAGGCTTTACTGCCCCCTAGCCTCCACCTCACCCAGCTGGCGTGGCAACCGCCCTACCTCACCTTAGAAGGCTTGTCCCATAGCCATGAAGCCATCGCCCTACTGATGACCGACCTGAACCAAACCCCGTGGCTCAATCACGCCACCCTTTTGTCCAGCCAACAGCAAGCCGACGCTTGGGCCTTTGCCCTCAGCGTACAGATGGCGCAACCATGAAGGCGCCGTGGCCAAAATGGGCGCAATCTCCCCCTTGGCAGCAGTATTGCGGCCTGCTGGCGGTGGCCGTCTTCATCCTTCTCTTGGCCGCCTTAGCCTTATGGCGGCCGCTGTGGACGGCCTATCAGCAAGCCCAGCGGCAAGAGCCACAACAGCGAGAGGCTTATGAGCGCACTTGGCAGCAGGCCCAACAACTACCCCTATGGCTGGCGCGCCAGCCGCTGGCCGAAGCGGCACTGCGCCAACAGCAAGCGCGGCTACCCACGGCGGTCCCAGTTGACCTTGCCCCACCCTTACACCAGCTACTGGCCACCCACAATGTGACGCTCAGCCAAGCCCGCCCATTGCCCATCGACATGCTTGGAGACCTACAGGCCCATCCTTATCTGCTCAGCGGCAGCGGCGAGGTGGCGGCCGTTTTGGGATTGATTCAGGCATTTAGCCACCATCCAGAAGGCTTGATTCTGACCCGCCTACACCTGAGCTTAGCGCCTAACCATCAACCGCCGCAGTTGACCTTAGAGGCTCAGCTACACACCTTAAGATTACCGCCCGACCCCACTGACGTGGAGGCCGCTGATGCCACGCTTTAAGTCTGGGCGTAGCCTCTTCCAGATGAGTCTAGCGCTGGCGCTTGGCGGCTGCACACATGAACCCGCTGACCTCAAAGCTTGGCAGCACAGCCTCAACACCCAGACCGCGCCCCCCTTACCGGCCTGGCCCAATACTGAGCAGCCCTATGCCTTAGACCACGACACACCGGCCCTCCTGACCTTATTTAGCCCCGAAGCACGCCGCCCCGAATCTGCCGAACAGGCCTTGGTGTTTTATCCCATTGCCCAGCTTCGTTACGTCGGCACCATCAGTACGCCAGATCAACGCTGGGCCATCATCTACACCCCTAGCGGCATACACTTAGCCAGCCAAGGCAGCTTACTGGGCTTAGAACATTGGTCGCTTGAGCGTATTGATCAGGCGGCGCTCACCCTCATGCCGCGCCAGCCCGATGCAGCACCGTTACAGCTGCCCCTTAGCGCGGCACCGCCCTAAACCTTTAATGAGAAATGCCCACCCTATGCGCCTCTTCTGCCACCCCATTTTTTTGGCCGCCACGCTGTCCCTGATGTCGACGCTGAGCCACGCCCAAACGCCCAATATTCAAACCCCGATCACCCTCCAATTTCAGGCGATGCCACTGTCGTCAGCCTTGACCTTATTGGCCCAAGTAGCCGATGTCGACTTAATTCTGGCCGAAGGCCTCAGAGGCAGCGTCACCCTATCGCTCGATCAAATGCCGTGGCAAACAGGGTTTAAGCAGCTGTTACAGCAACACCAGCTCAGCGCCACTCGCCAAGGCTCGGCGCTGTATATTGGCCCACAAGCCGTCCCCTTACGGCCCATCTCGCCCACCCACACCCCCTCCGAGCCCACGCTCAGTTCGGCAATTTTTCAGCTCAACTATAAAGACGTGGCCGAGCTGGCAACTATTTTCAACCTCAACAGCGCCGACCGAGCCGCCCGCCACCTCCTCAGCCCCAATGGCCAAGCTTACGTCGACCCCGGCAACAATATGCTCATTGTCTACGACACGGCCGCCGTGCATGCCGATGTGGCCAGCCTCATATCTCAACTCGACCGTCCCAAACGGCAAGTTTTGATCCAAGCCCACATCATCGAAGCCTCTGATGGTTTCGCCCAAGAACTCGGCCTCAAGCTGGGTGCGGCATTTCAAAACCATCGCCTCCAAATCGGTGGCCCTTGGCCAGAGACTGACCAAGGCCAAGACGACGGCGGCAGTACGCCATGGCAACTGCAACAGCTGCGCCCCAACCTCAATCTCAGCGGCCCCAGCAATCAGGCTGCCCTATCGGTATTCGGGCGCGGTGCTCATTTCTTACTCGGCCTCGAACTCAGCGCCATGCAGTTAGAAAATAAAGGGCAGATCTTGTCTAGCCCACGCATTCTCACCGCCGACCGCCAAACTGCGACGATTGAATCGGGCGATGAGCTGCCCTACCGCGAAGCCGACAGCTACGTCAGCACCACCTTATTTAAAAAAGCCGTACTCAGCCTTCAGGTTACCCCCTACATCACGCCGGACAATCAAGTCATCATGGCCATTGCCATCAATAAAGACAGTCCCAAAGGCAATGGCGCTCTCTCGATTAAAAGCATCAACACCCAAGTCATGATCGCAGACGGCAGCACCTTGGTCATCGGCGGCATCTATGAAGAAAGCAGCAGCGACGGCGTCCAAAAAGTCCCCATCTTAGGCGACCTTCCCCTTTTAGGGCGCCTATTTCAAGCCAAACAACAGCAGCAAAATCGGCAAGAATTGGTGATTTTTCTCACCCCCAATATCCTCGTCGACAAAATACCCACAGAGGCTCAATAATCAACAGACAGCCGCCATAAGTTCGGTTAAAATACTGCTCATGGACAAACGGGTAAATCAATTGACCGGCAATTTTTTTCTGGTTGGCCCCATGGGCGCAGGCAAAACCACAGTAGGCAAGCAGCTCGCTTTGCTACTGGGTAAAACCTTTTATGACTCTGATCACGTCATCGTTGATCGTTGCGGCGTAGCCGTCACCACCATCTTCGAGGTAGAGGGCGAAGCTGGCTTTCGCTGTCGTGAAAAAGAAGCCATCGACCACCTCACCCAGCTCGACAACATTGTCTTGGCCACGGGTGGCGGCGCTGTCCTCCATGAAGAAAACCGTCAGGCCTTGAAAAACCGTGGCACCGTCATTTATTTGCGCGCCAGCGTGGATGCTATTTTGAAGCGAACGCGGTATGATAAATCTCGACCCTTGCTGCAAACCAGCAACCCCAGAGAGCGGCTCAACACCTTAATGGCGGAACGCGACCACTTATATAAAGAAGTGGCCCACATTGTTGTTGACGCCAATGGCCCAACCATCCAAGCATTGATGCAAAAACTCATGCATTCAATTCAGGAACATCATCAGCTTAAGAACCCATGATTACCTTAAACGTTGCCACGCCTTCCCACCAATACCCGATATTCATTGGTCAAAACCTATTCGATGATTTGACCCACACCCTCAAGCCCTACCTTAGCCATCAGGCCGCCATCATCACCAACACCACCGTGGCGCCCTTGTATCTAGCTAAGCTTGAAGCTGCCTTGACTGCCTTAGGCCAAGCCTATTTTGTGATCACCCTACCCGATGGCGAAGCGTACAAAACCTGGGACACCTTAAACCTGATTTTTGACGGCCTGTTAAACCAACACGCCGAACGCAAAACCACGCTGATTGCTCTAGGGGGCGGCGTGATTGGCGACATGGTCGGCTTTGCTGCCGCAACCTACCAACGCGGCGCGCCGTTTATTCAAATCCCCACCACTTTACTCAGTCAGGTTGACTCATCGGTAGGCGGCAAAACCGCCATTAATCACCCTCTGGGCAAAAACATGATTGGGGCGTTTTATCAACCCCAAGCGGTTCTGGCCGACATGAGCACTTTGAACACCTTACCCCCGCGTGAATTTGCCGCTGGCCTAGCCGAAGTGATTAAATATGGCCTATTAGGCGACCGTGACTTTCTGGCTTGGCTAGAAGCCAATATCGACGACTTAATGGCGCAAAAACCTGAAGCGCTGGCCTACGCCGTTGAAACCAGCTGCCGCATGAAGGCCGAAATCGTGGCCAAAGACGAGACCGAACAGGGCGTGCGCGCCTGGCTCAACCTAGGCCATACCTTTGGCCACGCCATCGAAGCCGAACTAGGCTTTGGCACTTGGCTCCACGGCGAAGCCGTCGCCACCGGCATGGTTTTGGCCTGCCGCCTGTCCGAAACCTTAGGCACCTTAAACCGCGCCGACACCGAACGCGTCATTGCCCTCTTGCAACGCGCCGGCCTGCCAACAGAACCACCCGTGTTTGGCTTTGATCGCTGGCTGGCCCACATGAGCCACGATAAAAAAGTAAGCCAAGGACAGCTGCGTTTTGTGACCCTAAGCCGGCTTGGCCAGGCCGAGATCCGCGCCGACGTCAGCACCGAGGCGCTGCAGCAAACCCTAGCGCCCTACACCCCCTAAAACATGATCCTTCAGCCTTGGCCCCGTCCAAGGCTGAGTTTTTTCACCCCAGTAAAGCCCGACGTCATGGCCAATTTTTTTACCCAACACTATATAGACACCGTCAAACACCACTCCTTTGACTACAAAGGCCGCGCACCCGCGCGCAAATTTGGCTTTTACGTGCTGTCACAATTTTTAATCCTTATCGCCTTCATCCTCATCGCCGCCGTGTCGATGCGCCTCTTTACCCCCTTACTGGTTGAAAAAGTCGGCCTAGCCATCCTGCTGCTGTGGTCGCTCATCACGCTACCGGCTACGCTCTGCCTCACCATCCGCCGCCTGCACGACGTAGGCCTGAGCGGCTGGTTTGTGTTGTTAATCATTTTCATTGGCCCGATCTTGGCCTTGCTCGGCCTCAAAAGCGCCAGCAATGGCGTAGGCTTTGGGATTATTGGTGCCTTATGTGTCATCAAAAGCCAGCCCAAAGGCAATCGATACGGCCCAGCGCCCACCCTTTAAGCACACGCCAGACGTAAAAAAACCGCCGTCACTCGACGGCGGTTTTTTGTGCCTTATTCGTCCCCAAGCCGCTTTTGATAGCGCGCGGCGATGACTGCACACACCATCAGCTGGATCTGATGAAACAGCATCAACGGCAACACCATCGCCCCCATTGACACCCCAGTACCCGCAAATAATACCTGCGCCATTGGAATACCTGTGGCCATGCTTTTTTTCGACCCGCAAAACACGATGGTGATTTCGTCCGCCTTATTAAAGCCCATCAGCGTGCTGACCCAACGCGTCAAGCCCAAAACCAGAGCCAACAGCACACAGCTGATCACCACTAAATTCACCAAGGCGACCCACGGCGTCGCCTGCCACAACCCACTCACCACCGCCGCACTAAACGCGGTGTACACCACCAGCAAAATCGAGCTTTGATCTACATAGGCCAGCACGGGCTTATGTTTGTCGACCCAAACGCCAATCCAGCGGCGGGCGATCTGACCCGCAATAAACGGCAATAAGAGCTGATACACAATATCCAAAATCGCTTCTAAAGCCCCACTGTGTGCTGCATCACTTTGGCTGCCCAAAATAATCCACCCCACCAGCAATGGTGTTAAGAAGATACCCAAGATATTTGACGCCGTGGCGCTACAAATCGCCGCTGGCACATTACCGCGCGCCACCGCCACAAACGCAATCGACGACTGGACGGTAGAAGGCAACAGCGCCATATACAATAGTCCCCAATAAAGGTCTTGTGACACTAACTTGAGCAAAAGGGGTTTACCCAACCAGATCAACAGTGGGAAAATCAGATAAGTAAAGGTAAATACCACGCTGTGCAAACGCCAATGGCCCATGCCTTCAATAACGGCGCGGCGCGACAGCTTGGCGCCATGTAAAAAAAACAAAAGGCCAATGGCCAATACGGTGATGCCGTCCATAATCGGCACCCAACGCCCTTGACTGGGCAAGACCGATGCCAGCACCACCGCGCCAATTAAAGCCATGGTGAATTTATCGGGCAAAAAACGGGTCAGTTTCATCGTCATCCTTTGTATTTGTGTGTGTCGCCGCCAGACGTCTGCCATCATGACGACCCTCAACACAGTATAACGACGAACGAAAGACCGACTCAACCCCTTATTTTATTTACCTTCGTCCACCTGAATCGTTTATCATGAGCGATGAGCTGGCCGCTTATTCGGTATAGGCAGGCCGTCGTCTTTACTTGATTAGGAACATAAGCAATGAAACCCCATTACTTAACCTCTTTAATTTGTCCCAATCATGTGGCCGTTATCGGCGCCAGTGACCGCCCGCAATCGCTGGGGCAAACCGTTTTTGCCAACCTGCTCAGCAGCGACTTCAAAGGCAAGCTATACCCCGTCAACATCAAACATCGTTTTGTCGGTGGCCTACCCACCGTCAACAGCGTCAGCAAGCTCAAGGTCGAGATTGATCTGGCCATTGTGCTCACGCCAGCGCCCTCATTTGTTAAAGTCATTCAAGACTGTGCCAACAAAGGCATACCTTTTATCCTTTTAGGTAAAGACCTCAGCGACGCCACCGCCGAAGACCAAAAACACCTCGATGCCGCCATCGCCTTAGCCAAAGAAAAAGGCATCCGCGTCCTCGGCCCCAGCCTTTTAGGCTTGATGCGGCCGGTACTCGGCTTTAACGCCAGCTCTTACGGCGGCAAGGTGCGTCCAGGCAACTTGGCCTTAGTCAGCCAATCCAGCGCCCTCTGTACCGCCATGCTGGACTGGGCCGACAGTAAAGAAGTCGGTTTTTCTGCCGTCATCCCCATGGGCGAAGTGGCCTTTGACATCGACTTTGGTGAAATCCTCGATTTTTTGGTGAATGATCGCTCTACCCAGGCCATTTTGCTGCACATCCACCACGTCCGCGTGGGCCGCCGTTTCTGGAGCGCGCTCAAGGCCGCTACCCGCGCCAAGCCGGTGGTGGTGATTAAATCTGGTCGTTTCGAAGACGACGTCCAAGGCCTCACTCACGCCAGCCAAATCATCAAAAGCGCCGACGTATTCGACAGCCTATTGGCGCGCGCCGGTGCCCTGCGGGTCGACACCATTTCCCAAATGTTCACTGCCGTGAAGGTTTTGGCCGCCAACTATAGGGCTAAAGGCCGCCGCTTGGCCATTGTGTGTAACGGGATTGGCCTAGGCGTTCTGGCCGCCGACAACGCTCGTGCATCCGGCGTGGCCTTGGCCGAACTCAGCCCCGAAACGATTCAATCTCTCGACGCCCTATTGCCGCCCAACTGGTCGCGCAATAACCCTGTCGACATTTTAGGCGACGCCAGCCCCTTGCGTTTTAGAACGGCGGTCAAGCTGTGCTTAGACGACGAGCAAGTCGACGGCGTGCTGGTGCTGTTCACCCCGCAAATGGGCACCGACCACTTAACCACCGCCCAAATGATGGTGAGCCTACAGCAAGAAACCAGTAAGCCGCTATTGATGTCATGGTTAGGAGACGCCAAGGTTCAGGCCAGCCGCGCCCTATTTACCCAAGCGCGCTGCATGCATTTTGGCGCGCCCGAGCACGCGATTGCCGTATTTAAAAACCTGGTGGCCTTCCATCAAAACCAATTATTGCTGCAACAAACCCCCAGCCCCATCACCGAAAACCGCGCCAAGCCCGATTTAAAAGGCGCGCAAAAAATCATCACCCAAGGCAAAAAAGCCAAGAATAAGGTCATGCCCGAGCATTTGTCTAAATCGCTGTTGCAGGCCTTCCACATCCCCACTAACGAAACCTTCTTGGCCGAATCAGCCGAGCAGGCGCTGAAAATTGCCAATAAAATGGGTTATCCCGTGGTATTGAAGATCGACTCGTCGGACTTCTTCCATAAATCGGACATCGGTGGCGTGGAGCTGAACGTCACCAACGACGCCAACCTCACCGAAGCCTATCAAGCCATCATGGCCCGCGCCTTGGCGGCCAAGCCTAAGGCCCGCATCAACGGCATCAGCGTGCAGCCCATGCTGAATAAACGCAACGCCCGCGAAGTGATGATTGGCGTCACTCAAGATCCTATTTTTGGCCCCGTCATCACCTTTGGCGCCGGCGGCGTCACCGCCGAAATCCAACAGGACACGGCCTTGGCCCTGCCGCCCTTAAACGAAGTGCTGATTGACGACATGATCGGCCGTACCCGCATCGGCAAAATGCTGGGCGCCTTCCAACACATGCCGCCCATTCACTATGAAGCCTTAAAAGACGTGCTGATTCGGGTATCGGAAATGGTGTGTGAACTGCCGGACATTCTGGAATTAGAGATCGACCCCGTCCTCATCGACGACAAAGGTGCCGTGGCGCTAGACGCACGCGTGGTGCTGCAAAAAACCTTGCCCACCATCCAGCGCTATAGCCACATGGCCATCATGCCCTACCCGAGCAATCTGGAAACTCAAGCCACCCTCAAAGACGGCACGGAAGTGGTGGTGCGCCCCTCTCGTCCAGAAGACGCCGAAGCCTTACAGGCCTTTGTACGCAATCTATCCGACGAAAGCCGCTACAACCGCTTCATGTCCAGCATTAAGCAGCTGTCGCAAAACGTACTGGTGCGCTTTACCCAGCTCGACTACGACCGTGAGATGGCGTTGGTGATGTTACGCGACACCGAAAACGGTCCAGAAATGCTCGGCATTGTCCGCTACGTCACCGATCCTGACTTTGAAGTGTGTGAATTTGGCATGTCGGTGGCTGATGAATGGCAAAACAAAGGCATTGGCACCTTGCTGATGAACCTCTTATTTAATGCCGCTAAAGATCAAGGCCTCAGCGTGATGCGCGGCGAAATATTGACCGCCAACACCGGCATGCAAAAACTCACGCGCAATCTGGGATTTAGCGTCAGCAAAGACCCGGAGGACGGCAGCATTTGTCTGGTAGAGAAATCGCTAATAGACACAAAAAGCACAAAAAAATCAAAGTAAACACAAGAAAGACTTGCACTAAGGGGTCTATTCGACCTAAAATCAACGGTTTTCTGTTATCGAACAATAAGGATATGACTAATGGTTGTGATTCGTTTATCACGCGGCGGTTCTAAACACCGTCCATTTTACAACATCATCGTTACCGATTCTCGCAGCTCTCGCGATGGTCGTTTCATTGAACGCCTAGGTTTTTACAACCCAGTTGCCAATGAAAAACAAGAACGTGTACGTTTGGCTGCTGACCGTTTGAACCACTGGATCAAACAAGGCGCACAAATGAGCGACACCGTAGCAAAACTAGTTAAAACAGAAAAAATTGCTGCTTAATTTTTCTGCGTTAATGCATTAACCAAAGGCAAATACAACGATGTCAAACGAAAAACTCGTTAGCATGGGCTTTGTCCGCGGTGTTTTTGGTGTCCGAGGTTGGTTAAAAATTTCGACCAGCACCGAGTATTCAGACAGCTTGCTAGACTATGAAGAATGGCAGCTGGAAAAAGACGGTGTGACTAAAAACGTCACGGTTGAAGCAGGCAAAGTCGCCGGTACCGAACTCCAAGTTAAATTGGTCGGCATTGAGGACAGAGATCAGGCTGAAGCCCTAAAAGGCTTTACCATTTATGTCCCTCGTAGCGAATTTGCCCCGACGGAAGAAGACGAATACTACTGGACCGATCTGATCGGCCTGAACGTCGTCAACCAAGAACAAGTTGCCTTAGGCAAGGTCACCAACCTAATGCAAACCGGTGCCAATGATGTATTGGTGCTCAAAGGTGAACAGGGCCAAGTGTTGATTCCATTCGTTTCAGCCTATGTTCTGGAAGTAAAATTGGCAGAACAAACCATCCTTGTGGATTGGGATCTGGATTACTGATGCACATTCAAGCCATCAGCATTTTTCCAGAAATGTTTTGCAGTGTAACTGAGTACGGCGTCACTTCTCGTGCACTCAAAGAAGGCATATGGCAGTTTCACGCCATTAACCCGCGGCAGTTTGCCGACAACGCGCAAGGCTATATTGACGATCGCCCTTTTGGGGGCGGCCCAGGTATGGTGATGATGGCAGAGCCACTAGGCAAAGCCATTGAACACGCAAAGTCGCAACAGCACGGTGCAAAAGAAGCGAAAGTCATCTATTTAAGCCCACAGGGCGAGCCATTAACCCACGCCAAGGCCGAAAGCCTAGCGCAAGAAGATGGCCTGATTTTACTGTGTGGTCGGTATGAAGGCGTAGACGAACGTGTGATTGAACACTACGTCGACGAAGAAATTACCGTAGGCGACTTCGTGGTGTCTGGCGGCGAATTACCCGCCATGATGCTGATGGATGCAGTGCTGCGCTTAAAAGAGGGTGTTTTAGGCGATGAGCAATCGGCCCAGCAAGATTCTTTTGCTAACGGCTTACTCGATTGCCCACATTACACCAGACCCAACGTTTTTAAAGGGGTAGCTGTCCCAGAAGTTTTACGTTCTGGTAACCACGCCCTAATTGCCCAATGGCGACTCAAGCAGTCGTTGTCGCGCACTTTAAACCGTCGACCTGAACTACTCAGCGATCGACACTTAACAAAACAGGAATCTGGTCTCTTGGCTCAATGCCTAGAGGAACAAGATAGCCAATAATAGGAGTAGTATCCATGGATTTGATCCAACTATTAGAGCAAGAAGAAATCGCTCGCTTGAACAAAAACATCCCTGACTTTGCCCCTGGTGATACCGTAGTGGTACAGGTTAAAGTTAAAGAGGGTACCCGTGAACGTCTACAAGCTTACGAAGGTGTTGTGATTGCACGCCGTAACCGTGGCTTGAACAGCTCATTCATCGTGCGTAAAATTTCTAACGGCGAAGGCGTTGAGCGTACGTTCCAACTATACGCACCTACCGTTGCCAACGTTGAAGTAAAACGTCGCGGTGCCGTTCGTCGCGCTAAATTGTACTACTTGCGTGGCCGTACTGGTAAAGCTGCACGTATTAAAGAAAAATTGCCTGCACGTCGCGTGGCTAAAAAAGCTTAAGTTCGATACAACAGATAAAAAGAAACCACCGCTTGCGGTGGTTTTTCTATGGGCGCTTGGCTTTAAGCCTGGCCCTCATGCGCTCATCGCCTAGGTGGGCACGCTTCGCTTTGCGCCACCCTACGGAGGCCATCAATCATCACTAGCCTACGGCCCGTAAAAAGCCATGGCCATCCAACAATTCTGGCATCGCCACAATCTCTTCTTCTAGCCCTGCACTCACCAGCCAATGCTTGTCTGGATACGGCAAAGCGTTGAGGAAATAGCGGATGCAGTTTAGGCGGGCGCGTTTCTTGTCATCCGACTTAATCACCAGCCACGGCGCCACATGGGTGTGGGTGTGGGCAAACATCACGTATTTAGCCGACGTATAGTCATCCCATAAATCCAAAGACTGAATGTCGATGGCCGACAGCTTCCAATACTTGAGCGGATCATCTTTACGCGCCTGAAAGCGCTTTTTTTGCTCTTCTTGGCTCACCGAGAACCAAAACTTGAATACGTAAATGCCGCTTTCAACCAGCATCTCTTCAAACACCGGCGCCTGTTTTAAAAACAGCCGATGCTCTTCTTCCGTACAAAAACCCATCACCCGCTCAACGCCAGCGCGGTTATACCAAGAACGGTCAAAAAATACCATTTCGCCCGCCGTCGGCAGCTGGGCGATGTAGCGCTGAAAATACCACTGCTGGCGCTCTTTTTCGCTGGGCTTTTCCAGAGCCACCACGCGCGCACCGCGCGGATTTAAATGCTCCATAAAACGTTTAATCGTCCCGCCCTTACCTGCTGCATCGCGGCCCTCAAACAAAACCACTACCCGCTGGCCCGTATCTTTAACCCAGTTTTGCAGCTTTAATAGCTCCATTTGTAAAATAGACATTTCTTTTTCATAATCTTTTTTACGAATACGGGTACGATAGGGATATTGAGCCATAGATGGGTCTTGGCGGCGCTCTGTTGTTTTTTTATAAATTTGTTTGACCTGCATGCGTCGCTCCCTTGCTGAAACCAGTATTTTAAATGTGCCCACTTATTATTAAATCAATCATACACATGCTAAAATGCCACGCCTAGCCCCTAGGCCAACGAAAATACCCAATCAGCCTATTATTGGCCCTTTTTTATGAAGAGTTAAGCCGTCATGACGCCTTTTTTTGCCTTTCTCGATGATGCCCATAAGCCCAGCGCTCGCCTATACAGCCACTGGCAAAGCCAGACCGTGCTGGAGGCCGCTGATTTAACCTCGCTAGACGCACACCTGCGCCAAGGCTGGGCGAAGGGCTGGCACGCTTTTTTAGCGCTGCCCTACGAGTTTGGCCAAGACCTCATGCAGCTGGCGCAAACGCCCGTACCGATGCGCATTCATTGGTTCGACAAATGCACCCACTTCAACACCGAAGCGGCCATCCAAGACTGGCTCAGCGCCAACCAATCGGCCCATCCCTCGGGCTTACTCAATCTGCGCAACGACACCTCGCGTGAACGCTATTTGGCCGACATTGACGCCGTTCACGCCGCCATTCGCCGCGGCGAAACCTATCAGATCAACTACACCACCCGCCTGTTGTTCGACGCTTACGGCTGCCCGCTCACGCTCTACCATAAGCTGCGCCAAAAGCAGCCCGTGCCCTATGGCGTGGTGGCGCATCTGCCCACCACCGCCCAACAGAGCGAATGGCTGCTGTCCCTATCACCGGAGCTGTTCCTTAAAGTAGACGACGATGGCGTGATCAGCACCGAGCCCATGAAAGGCACCGCCCCCATTTTGGACGATGGCCAGGATGAGGCGCGCGCGCTGACCCTACAGCAAGACCCTAAAAACCGCGCCGAGAACGTCATGATTGTCGACCTATTGCGCAATGACTTAGGCCGCATCGCCAGCGTCGGCGGCGTCAGCGTGCCAGAACAGTTTAAGGTTAGCCGCTTTGGCCAAGTGTGGCAGATGACGTCAAAAGTTGAGGCGCAGCTACCGGCCCATACGTCTTTTGCCCAAATCTTACAGGCCACCTTCCCCTGCGGCTCGATTACTGGCGCGCCTAAGCACCAAAGCATGAAAATCATTCAGGCGCTAGAACAGCGACCCCGTGGCATTTATACCGGTTCACTCGGCTTTATTGAGCCTGCCAGCAATGCCTTAGGCTATAAAGCCACATTGTCGGTGGCCATCCGTACCCTAGTGCTGAGCCCCACCGACGCTCCTCACAGCTACCAAGGCATCATGGGCGTCGGCTCCGGCATCGTCCAAGATAGCGATGCGGCCTTAGAATACGAAGAGTGCGGCTGGAAAAGCCGCTTCTTACGCCAGCTGCCGCTAGACTTTGCCCTCTTTGAAACCCTGCGCGTTGAAGACCATCAGTGCGCCCTATTGAGCCATCACACGGCACGCCTATGCGCCTCTGCCGCAGCAGTAGGGCTCAGCTGCCCCGATGACGTTGCCGCACTCATCCAAGCGCATCTACACAGCATGCCCAGCGGTGCCTTTAGGCTCAAAGTGGTGTTGAACACCAACGGCAGCCTCAGCTTTGGCCACAGCCCGCTCTTGCCATTGACCGAACCGGTACGCTATTTAGTGGCCAGCAAACGCCTGCCTAACCGCGATGGCCTGCGCCGCCATAAGATCACCGCCCGCGCCATCTTTGACGACGCTTGGCACCGCGCCGAAGCAGAAGGCGCTTTCGACATGCTGTTTTTCAACCAAGACGGCTATTTGCTCGAGGGCGCACGCAGCTGCGTCTTCATCAAACACAACGGCCAGTGGCACACGCCCAGCCTAGATTTAGACATCCTGCCCAGCACCATGCGCGCCGCCATCTTAGCCAATCCATTGGCCTACTTAGATGGCCCAGTGCAGGAAAGCCACATCAGCACCGACATGTTGGCCCAAGCAAGCGACGTGCGCTTGGTCAACGCCCTCAGAGGCGTGATGGTGACAAAAAAGGCCTAGGCACAAGCGCCCTAGGCCTTTGGTAAACCGTCGCCGCCTGGATCAGCCACCTTTAAGCCGATTGATCCAGGCCATAATCCCGCTCAACCTTGCAAATACGGGTTTGAAACGCTTGATACCATTGCGTGCGCCCTTTTTCTTGAGCCACCAGGTGTTCGGCATGGCGTTTCCACTGCCGAATCGATGCCTCATCTTGCCAATAAGAAACCGTGATACCGAGGCCGTCTCGGGCCGACTCAACGCCTAAAAAGCCGGGCTGTTCTAAAGCCAGCTCAACCATGCGCTCAGCCATTTGGCCATAGCCAGCGTCATCCTCACTCAATAAAGACGTAAAGATCACAGCGTAATATGGGGGTGGGGGTGTTTTGGCAATCATATTGCCCTCCAATCAACTCATGATGTTCCTCGTTCTGCTGAACCGCAGACGATGGTTCTTCCACTTTACATTAAAACCACAGCATCCCGCGCGCCTTTTTCTAGCCTCAATCAACGCGCCCATAAAAAAACGGACCCTGCCGCAGCAGGATCCGTTTAGATCACACCATCACATGCTTACATGGCGCGTAAAATCGCTTCCACGGTTTCTTTGGCGTCGCCAAAGCACATCGACGTGTTGTCTTTAAAGAACAGCGGATTTTGCACCCCAGCGTAGCCAGTGCTCATTGAACGTTTAAACACCACCACGTTTTTAGCGTGCCACACCTCTAATACTGGCATGCCGGCAATCGGGCTATTTGGGTCTTCCATCGCGGCTGGGTTAACGGTGTCGTTGGCACCGATCACCAACACGGTTTCGGTGTCGGCCAAATCGTCGTTGATCTCATCCATTTCCAACACGATGTCGTAAGGCACCTTGGCCTCAGCCAGCAGCACGTTCATGTGGCCAGGTAAGCGACCGGCAACAGGGTGAATACCAAAGCGCACGTTGACGCCCGCGGCACGCAGCTTCTCCGTGATGTCGGCCACAGGGTATTGCGCCTGCGCCACCGCCATGCCGTAGCCTGGGGTAATCACCACCGAGCTCGAGTTTTTCAATAGGTCGGCCACGTCTTCTGCCGACATTTCACGGTATTCGCCCACTTCTTCTGAGCCGCTAGAGGCCACCTCGGCATTACCAAACCCACCGGCAATCACCGACAGGAACGAACGGTTCATGGCTTTACACATAATGTAAGACAGAATCGCACCCGAAGAGCCCACTAAGGCACCGGTCACGATCAATAAGTCGTTTGACAACATAAAGCCTGCCGCCGCTGCCGCCCAACCTGAATAAGAGTTCAGCATCGACACCACCACCGGCATGTCGGCGCCGCCGATAGACGCCACCAAATGCCAACCAAACACCAGCGCAATGGCCGTCATCAGAATCAAAGCAAAGGCTGAACCTTCCACTTTCACAAAGTAAATCATCAGCAAAAACGACACCACTAAAGCCAACAGATTCAGCTTATGGCGATTAGGCAACATCAACGCTTTAGAGCTGATTTTACCGTTGAGTTTACCGAAGGCCACGATGGAACCGGTTAAGGTCACAGCACCGATGAACACGCCCAAGAACACTTCCACCAACAAAATGGTGTGCATGGCAGGCTCAGAGAACACATGGCTGTCCATCTGAATATAGGTGTTATAGCCCACCAATACCGCGGCCAAGCCCACAAAGCTGTGCAGCATGGCAATCAGTTCTGGCATTTGGGTCATTTCGACCTTACGCGCCAAATACAGGCCAATGGCGGCGCCAATCAGCATGGCAACGATGATGTATCCCACGCCCAATACGTTGCCGTTGCCAATGGTGGCGATCAGGGCAATGGCCATACCGGCCATACCCGCATAATTACCATACTTAGCGGTTTCTTGCTTAGACAAGCCCGCCAAAGACATGATGAATAACAAAGCAGCCAGAATATAAGCTGCAGCAATCAATCCTAAAGACATGAGTGTTCTCCTTAACCTTTACGGAACATTTTGAGCATACGTTGAGTAACGGTAAAGCCACCCACAATGTTGATGGTTGCGATCAAGATGGCAATAAACGCCAGCAGAGACGCAAACCCATACCCCTGCCCGATTTGCAGCAAGGCCCCGACCACGATGATGCCTGAAATGGCGTTGGTCACCGACATCAGCGGCGTGTGTAAAGAATGGGTCACATTCCACACCACGTAATAGCCAACCACGCACGACAGCGCAAACACCATCAGGTGCGACAAGAACTCAACCGGCGCCACCGAACCTAGCCAAATAAACAGCACCAGGGCAATGCCAGCGCCTATCCATTTATTGCGCGGATTGGCCTGTTTCACCACTTTAGGCTGCGGGGCGGCAGCGGCCTGTTTGGGCGCGGCCGACACTTGAATAGCCGGAGGTGGGAAGGTCACCGTACCTTGGCTGATCACGCTCATATTGCGAATCACCACGTCTTCCATGTCTAAAGCAATGTTGCCGTCTTTCTCTTTACTCAAGAGCTTGGTCAAGTTCACCAAGTTGGTACCGTATAGCTGCGACGACTGCGCCGGCAAGCGGCTAGGCAGATCGGTATAGCCAATCACCTTGACGCCGTTGTCGGTCACGTACAGCTCATCCGCGACGGTGTATTCACAGTTGCCGCCGGTAGCCGCGGCCAAATCCACAATCACCGAGCCAGGCTTCATACTGTCGACCATGGCCTTGGTGATCAGCTTCGGTGCGGGCTTACCCGGAATCAAAGCCGTGGTGATGATGATGTCGACCTCTTTAGCCTGCTCGGCAAACAGCGCCATCTCGGCCGCAATAAATTCATCCGACATGGTGGTCGCGTAACCGTCGCCAGAGCCGCCGGCTTCGGTCGGGAACTCAAGCTTCAAGAAGCTACCGCCCATGGATTCGATTTGCTCTGCCACTTCTAGGCGAGTATCAAACGCACGCACAATGGCGCCTAAAGAACCAGCAGCGCCGATGGCGGCCAAGCCGGCCACGCCGGCGCCGATCACCAATACCTTAGCCGGTGGAATTTTACCCGCAGCGGTGATTTGGCCGGTAAAGAAACGGCCAAACTCATGCGCGGCCTCAACCACGGCACGATAGCCAGCAATATTGGCCATAGACGACAAAGCGTCTAGAGACTGGGCGCGTGAAATACGCGGCACCATGTCCATCGCCAACACGTTGATCTTGTGTTCGGCCAGCTTTTGCACCAAGGCTTCATTCTGGCGCGGCCAGATAAAGCTCACCAAGGTGGCACCTTCTTTAATTTGTGCGATCTCGGCATCGGTCGGCTCATTGACTTTATAAATCAGATCCGACTGCCACACTGCGTCGCTGGCAACGATGGTCGCGCCCGCCTCGGTAAACGCCGCATCGCTAAAATCAGCCTTAGCGCCGGCGCTGGCTTCAACCACGACGTCAAAGCCCAGCTTCATCAGCTGGATGACGGTCGCAGGGGTCGCCGCCACGCGGGCTTCGCCCGCAAGCAGCTCCTTAGGAATCCCTATTTGCATGGGTATTGCTCCTCTTAAAAAGTTTATTGATAGATTGGTCTAGATGGGTTAAAAATATTTTGTCATTCCAGTTTAATCGAAAACCGACATTTTTCGAATAGTTTTTATCAATGCCCCAATTTAAAAAGCAGCAAAACCTCGGCCCAACGGCATTTCTGACCATAAAAAACCAATATTTTTAGCATGCCAATTAGGTAATATACTCTATTGTGCCAACAGCATGGGCCGATTTATTCTAGAAAGCCGTCCAGCCGTGTGCTATAGGGCCTAACCCATCTAACAAGCATCAACCCAACGGCATTGCTGCAGCGAACAAAAAGCACAAATCTGCCGCTGCTTTGGTCCACCCTCAGCATCTACAGCGGCTGCGACAGCTCAATCAAGTTTAAATCCGGGTCGCGCACGTACACCGACAAAATAGGCCCCGTCGCCCCAGTACGCTCAATCGGCCCTTCTTCGATGGCGATGCCCATATTCCTTAACTGGGCGATGACCTCGCTCAAAGCCTCTTCGACAATCAAACACAGATCGGCCGACCCAGCCGTCGGGCATTTCGCCTTAGGCTCAAACGTCTTATCGACCTGATGCAGATTGATTTTTTGCTGACCAAACGTCAGCGCCTGACGGCCAGCGCCAAAGGTGATGGCCTCCATGCCTAATTGCGTATAAAAACGAATGCTGGCGTCGATGTCGGCCACGGTGAGCACGAGATGGTCTAAACGGGTGATGTGCATGAGCAGTCCTTAAATCAATAATCAAAACGTTACAACAGCATAGCGTAATCTTTGTGTGTAAACAGCCGTGCCTAAAAAATAAAACTGTGGGCCGCGACCCACCACAGCTTAACGGCCAGTAATAGGCCCATAAGCGGCACATGCCTGCCATTTGAACCACCCCATGTAGGGTGGGTAAAGCGCCGCCTACCCACCATGACCAACATGACCAAGCGGCAGCTCATGCCTATAAAACCGCGTGGGTCGCAGGCCAGCCTCACCCCAGCTCACCCATTCGGGAAAAGTTCTTACGCTATCGGGAAATACTGTTCATTTTGCGCCGCCAGCCATAGTCAGCCCCCTCGCCCATCCGTTAAACTAAATAAGATTAATTCCCATTTACATGTTTTAGTACACAGCATGATCGCCCATAAGGACTATTGTATGAACCGATACCTCCTCAGCCTGCTCTGCGCCACGGCGCTGGCCGCCTGCTCACCGCAGTCAACGCCACCCGCTGATACCGACGCCAACGAACAGGCCGCCAGCCAAACCGTCACCATCGACACTGCTCGTGGCCCCGCCACCGTGGCCAAAAACCCTGAACGCGTGGCCGTGTTTGACTGGGCCGCTCTGGACACCCTCAACCAAATGGGCGTGAAAGTCGGCGCCACCACCGAAAAAGTTCTGGTGGATTACCTCACCCCCGTGTTCCAAGACACGCTGCGGGTGGGCACCTTATTCGAGCCCGACTACGAAACCCTGCACGACTACAAGCCTGAGCTCATCATCACCGGCGGCCCTGGCGCCACCGAATACGAGCAGCTGGCCGAGCTCGCGCCCACGATTGACCTCACCATCGACAACCATCGCATTCGGGAAAGTGCCCTAGAGCGCATTGACGCGCTGGCCACCATTTTCGATAAGCAAGACGTGGCCACTCGCCTCAAAACAGAAATCAACGCCTCGTTTGATCAAACCCGCGCCGCGGCCAAAGGTAAGGGCACGGCCATGGTGGTGTCGATCACCGGCCACAAAGTCTATGCCTTCGGCCCTGAATCACGCATGGGCAGCTGGATCCATAAAGACCTAGGCATGCCGATCGCCGATGCCCACATTGATGAAAAAAGCGGTCACGGCATGCTGGTTTCGTTTGAATACATTCGCCAGCAAAACCCTGACTGGATCTTCGTGTTGGACCGCACCGCCGCCATTGGCGAAGAAGGTCCGCCCGCCAAGAATGTGTTAGACAACCCCATCGTGGCCAAAACCAGTGCTTGGACCAAAAACCAAGTCATTGTCATGCCCTCAGCCAACTACATCGTCGCTGGCGGCGTACAGCAGCTATTACAGGCCAGTAAACAACTTAAAGATGCGTTTGACGCAGCCAAATAAAAAGGACTCCTCATGATTCAATATCCAGAAACCCAGGCCGACGGCCAAGTCATCGACATCAACGCCGAACTAAAAGCCTTAACCGCCCACTGGCAGCCCAAAATCATCAATAACTACGGCTTTCAATTTCGCATCGTTAAATTTGTGGGCGAATTTGAATGGCACACCCACGAAGGCAGCGACAAAGTCATGTTCGTGCTCGAAGGCGAGATGACCCTCGAGTTTCGCGATGGTCGTGACCCCGTCATCGTTCGCGCCGGCGAAATGTATGTGGTGCCACAAGGCTGTGAACAAAAACCATCGTCTACGGCTGAATGCAGCATTATTTTGATTGAGCCTGCGGCCTAAAGCCCAGCCCATTGCGGCGGGCACGCCTTTTTAGGCTCAGCCCGCTCATTTAACCACGCACACACGAGACTTTTATGCGCCCCACTTCTTTACGCCGTCTACCCCTCATGCTGGCGCTCCTACCGCTCTATCTGCACGCCGAAACCGCGGCAGACAGTGCCGAGCTAGACGCCATTGTGGTCGAGGGCCAGCGCCACCACACCTTAACCCGTGGCTACACCACGGCCGGCACCCACACTCCGATTGGCCTGCCGATGACGCTGCGCGAGATTCCCCAAAGCATCAGCGTGATCACCGAGCAGCAGCTGAAAGACCAAAACATCAAAACCCTAGATCGAGCCTTATTGCAGGCAACTGGCGTGAGCCAGCAAATCTGGGGCTCTAGCCGCGGCGGTTACAACTATTTATTCGCCCGCGGCAGCCAAATCAATAACTTTTGGCTTGATGGCCTGCCCTTAGGCAGCGCCTTCCAAGACGTAGGCAACAGCACGGCGTCCATCTATGACCGCGTCGAAGTCATCCGCGGCGTTTCCGGCCTCATGGACGGCTCGGGCGAACCAGGCGCCACCGTGAATCTGGTGCGTAAACGCCCAACCGCCGAGCCTTTAGCCGAAATCGCCTTTAACGGCGGCAGCCATTCTCGCTATGGCTTCAGCGCCGACCTATCCAATAAGCTAAACGAAAGCGGCACCCTACGCGGACGGACGGTGGTGGCCATTGAAGACGGCGACACTTGGCGCGATCGCGAGCACGAACGGGCCGCCTCTCTATACGGCATCGTTGAATACGACGTCACGCCCGACACCCAAGTAAGCGCTGGCCTACACCTGCAGTACGCCAAGGAAAAACCCAGCGGCTCCCACAGCGCTTCGGCCTACGACAACGAAGGCTACGCCACTCATTTTGGGCCGCGCGACAATCCATTCGCCGACTGGTCATACAGCCGCAGCCAGTCGCAAAACGTATTTGTGGGCTTGAAGCATAAGTTCAACAACGATTGGAAGGCCAACGTTGAATACAGCTATTCACGCAGCCATTGGTTCCAGCCCTATGGCGTGGCCGGCATCATCAGCATCGACTACAACACCGGCGCCGCCGACATCATCAATGGCCAATGGGATCGCTCACCGCGCACCCACAGTTTCAACCTCTCGCTTACCGGTAAATACGATCTATTCGGCCGTAAGCACGACGTGATCATGGGCATGAACAGCTATCGCCACCGCAACGAAGGTTTAGGCGGCCGCAGCTTAGGCATGTTGGATAATGTCTACGACTTCATCAAAGACGGCCACTACCCTCAGCCTGCCGACCTGATGCAAAAATTCCCACGCAACGATAGGCAAAACCAGTTTGGCGGCTACGCAGCCACGCGCATTTACCCGCTTGATGGCCTGTCGGTGATCTTAGGCGGACGCTACAGCAGCACGGAATACGGTAGCCTAGACAGCAAAAGCAATAATGTTCACTACTACAAAAAGAGCCGCTTCACGCCTTACGCTGGCATTGTGTATGACTTCAACGACAGCCTATCGGCCTATACCTCATACAGCAGCCTGTTTGTGCCGCAAAGCCAAAAAGACGTCAACGATGATTATTTAAAACCCATCATTGGCAGCAACGTTGAAGCGGGTTTAAAAGCAGAACTGTTTGACGGTGCCCTAAATGCCTCTGCGGCCATCTACCAAACCCGCAAGGAAAACATGGCCGTAGTCGCCGGGCGCAATGACTTTGGCGACACCTATTACAAGGCCGTAGACGAAGCCAAGACCCACGGCTGGGAAGTCGACATCGGCGGCAACCTAACCCCAAACTGGCAGATTCAGGCCGGCTATAGCCAAACGCTGAGCCGCGACGGCAACGACAATCGCTTGAACACCGAGGCCATCCCGCGCCACACCGTCAAGCTGTTCACCAGCTATCAGCTGCCCCGCAGCGCTTCGGCCTGGACCATTGGCGGCGGCGTGCGTTGGCAAAGTGAAACTTATAGCACCACGCTGTTGAGCCGTGTGAACAGCCCTGAAGCAGGTAAACGCGCCTTGGCCAACGCCCGCCAAAAATCATATGCCGTGGTGGATTTAATGGCTCGCTATCAGATCAATCCCCACGCAGAGCTGACCCTCAACGTGGACAATCTGTTTAACGAAAAATACCGTACCCAGCCCGACCGCATGAGCTACGGTGCCTTGCGCAGCGTCAGCGGCACGGTACGCTATCGCTTCTAATGAGTAGGCCTCGCTTGACCGCCTAGTGAGGCCAAACCTAAGGGCTAGCCGTGGCGGCCTTGCAGCGGCAGCCCTCCTTTAGCCACAAAAAACGCCGTCTAAACCCAGTTTAGACGGCATTTTGATGTTCACTATTTAAGCGCTGCGCACGGCGCTGGGCAAGCAGCCAAAGCGCTGCTTAAACACGGTATTGAAATGGCCGGCGTGGCGATAGCCAACGAAATGCATGGTCTCCTGCACGCTTTTGCCTTCATGTGCCAGCATGTCCATGGCGCAGTCCAGGCGCAGGCGGCGAATGTAGCCCGCCACCGTGTCGCCCGTTTGTTCCTTAAAATAACGCTTCAAATAGCATTCGTTCAAACCCACGCGCCGAGCCAGCGAGGTAATGGTGATGTCTTGTTGAAAGCCTGCGCGAATGATGTCTACGGCTTCATCAATTTGGCTGCGCTGAGCCCGGCTTTGCTTGTCGGTCAACACAAACCGCAGAAGCTGGGCGGTTAAATCCAGCGTCGCCGACTCAAGATCTAGCTGCGACAGGCTGTCCACCGCATACGGGCGCTGCAACATTGCCCGCGCCAACGGCATGGTCGAAGTGGAGTGGGTGGCCAACAGCCGCATCTGCGCCGCGCCACTGGTGGCAGGCGCAAACAGCTTTTCGGTCAACAGCCCTTCATCGTGCCAACGGCGCAGCCGCTCTAAAGAAAAATCCAGATGCAGCGACGCCATATGGCCATTCAACGGCTGCTTGATCTCGCGCGCATTTTGCAAATCACCGTACACCAGCCACACGTGGCCAGGATCGGCCAACAGCTCAGAGCCATTCGACAAGGTGATCTGAGTGCGGCCATTCATGATTAAAAACAGGGAAAAATTATGGCTAAACGATTCGGTGACGCTGTGATACGTCCCCTGCCCTCGGCTGAGGTTACGCGCCAGCAGGATTTCCGAATCAAACTGATTGACCTGTAGCGTGGTTTCCAGCTGTGGCTGTTTAAAATGCGCCAGGCAATGTCGCGGGTCCGAAGCGACTAAGTCGCAGCCGGACAGGCTGTTTTCTAGATAAGATTGATACTGCTGATAGATGTGGGTGATGTTCATGGCGTCAAATCATTTACTCAGTAGAAGGGGCCGATACAGTGTGGTTTGGTCCTTGCCCCTAAGCTGCAACTCTTTCAGTATAAACGGATTCCCACTAAAGATAAAGATTATCATTATCATCTTTTGTGCATCATTTCAATAAACCTAGTCCACCAGAAGCATCCCTGCTCTTGCGCTGCTGACACGCCGTCACAAACGCGCGTCAACAAACCGACACCTTCGGCGTGTTTCTGATAAGCGCAGATAGCGTCTGCTTGGGCGGCCATATAGCGTATAGATCATAAAAAGCCCCTATGGACCGATACGGCCGATAGGGGCTGTTTGATGCACAAGCCTTAAATCATTCAGTGCTTATTCCACCGTCACCGACTTCGCCAAGTTACGCGGTTTGTCTACATCGGTACCGCGGGCTAAAGCCGTGTGGTAAGACAGCAGCTGTACCGGCACCACGTGCACGATGGGCGACAAAACACCGACGTGGCGTGGGGTGCGGATCACGTGTACGCGCTCTGATTCTTGGAAGTGGCTGTCGAGGTCGGCAAACACAAACAGCTCGCCTTCGCGCGCCGACACTTCTTGCATATTGCCCTTCACTTTTTCCAACAGGCTGTCGTTAGGTGCAATCACCACCACCGGCATGGTGTTGTCCACCAAGGCCAAAGGCCCGTGTTTTAACTCGCCAGATGGATAGGCTTCGGCGTGAATATAGGTGATCTCTTTCAGCTTCAGCGCGCCTTCTAGGGCAATCGGATAATGAATGCCGCGGCCCAAGAATAAGGCGTTGTTGCGGGTGGCGAACACGCTGGCCCAAGCGGCAATTTGTGGTTCGAGGTTTAACGCGTGTTGGACGCTGCCCGGTAGATGACGCAACTCTTCCAAATAGGCGCTGGCCTGCTCTGGATTCACCACGCCTTTTAATTGGCCAACGGTCACCGCCAAGGTAAATAAAGCCGTCAGCTGGGTGCTGAATGCCTTGGTTGAGGCCACGCCAATTTCGGCACCAGCACGGGTATAAAACACCAGCTCACTCTCACGCGGCAAGGCGCTTTCCATCACGTTACAAATCGCCAAGGTGTGCTCATGGCCCAAAGACTTGGCGTATTTTAGCGCTTCCATGGTGTCTAGGGTTTCGCCCGACTGAGAGATGGTGATCACCAATTGCTTCGGATCGGCCAACACGTCGCGGTAGCGATACTCGCTGGCGATTTCCACGTCGGTGGCGATGCGGGCAATGCTTTCTAACCAGTATTTAGCGGTGAGGCCGGCGTAATAAGACGTGCCGCAGGCCAAGATTTTCACGCTGGTGATGTCGTTTAACACTTCAGCACCTTTGGCGCCGAATAGCTCGGGTACAAAACCTTCGTCCAAAACCTGCTCAATGGTGTCGGCGATGGCCTTAGGCTGCTCGGCGATTTCTTTTTGCATGTAATGATTGTAAGGACCAAGGTCTAGCGAAGCCAAAGACAGCTCAGACACGTGCACCGGGCGTTCAACCGCTTCACCTTGGGCGTTAACAAACACATCAATGCCGCTGGCCGACAGCTGCGCCACGTCGCCGTCTTCCATGAACAACACGCGGCGAGTTTGGGCGATCACGGCAGACACGTCGGAGGCCACAAACGTGGCGTCTTCGCCAAAAGCGATCAATAAAGGGCAACCCATGCGCGCCACAATCAATTTATTGGGCTGATCTTGGGCAATCACGCCAATGGCGTAAGCACCATGAAAGCGTTTGCTGGCCTGCTGTACGGCTTTAAGCAGGTCGCGATGGGCTTGATATTCATGGTGTACGGCGTGGGCAATGACTTCGGTGTCGGTTTGGGATTCAAACACATAGCCTAGGGCCGCCAAACGCTCACGCTCGGCTTCAAAGTTTTCGATGATGCCGTTGTGCACCACAGAAATCAATGCGTTAGAAATGTGCGGATGAGCATTGGGCTCGGTCACGCCGCCGTGGGTGGCCCAACGGGTGTGGCCAATGCCGACATGGCTGACCAAGCCTTGTGCCTGAACGGCGGCTTCCATTTCGCCCACGCGGCCAACGCGGCGCACACGGGTGATTTTATCGCCGTCCAACACCGCAATACCGGATGAATCGTAGCCGCGGTATTCTAATCTTTTTAGGCCATCAACTAAAAATGGCACCACGTTTTGTGTTTGACTCACTGCCCCAACAATACCGCACATCGGTTAATCCTTTTTCTGTTTAGTGGGTCGCGCCCAGCTTGGAATAGACACCTGTTTCACGCGAGCCAGCGTTAACTGGTCGGCTGGGCAGGCCTTGGTGATCACGCTGCCGGCGCCAATGGTGGCACCATTATTCACCACCACAGGGGCTACTAAAAGGCTGCCTGAGCCCACAAACACGTCATCGCCAATCTGAGTTTGATACTTGTTTACGCCGTCGTAGTTGCAGGTCACAGCGCCTGCACCCACGTTGGTGCGCTCGCCAATGGTGGTGTCGCCAATATAGGTTAAATGATTCACCTTACTGCCCACGCCGACCTGGCTTTTTTTAATTTCAACAAAGTTTCCGACTTTGTTTTGACCCAATAGTTTCGCGCCTGGGCGCAATCGAGCATATGGGCCGACTTCGCTGTTTGGCCCTACCTGGCAGTCGGCCAAATGGCTGAAAGCACGAATCTGAGCGCCATCGGCCACCACCACATCTTTGAGCACGCAGTTTGGGCCGATGTCGACGTTGTCGCCCAGCACGCAATGGCCTTCAAACACCACGTTCACGTCGATCACCACGTCTTTGCCGTGCTGTAAGCTGCCGCGAATGTCTAAGCGTGCAGGGTCTCTTAAGGTCACGCCTGCCAACAGAAGCTCATGCGCTTGATTGCGTTGCAAGATGCGCTCCAGCTCAACCAGCTGCACCTTATTGTTTACGCCCGCGGTTTCGTAGCTGTGTGCCACCACCACGCCGTGTACCGGCACTTTGGCCGTGGCCGCTAGGGCAATGACGTCGGTTAAGTAATATTCGCCTTGCGCATTGCTGGTTTGCAAGGCGCCCAACCAGTTCGCCACGTGGGCATTGGGCAATACCATCATGCCGGTGTTGAATTCGGTGATGGCTTTTTGCTCAGCGTTACAGTCTTTTTCTTCCACAATCGCCAACACTTGACCATCGGCACTGCGAATGATGCGGCCGTAGCCAGTGGCATCGTCAATGACGTCGGTCAATAAGCCCACGCCCGTACCCGCCGCTTCAACTAAAGCTTTTAGCGTCTCGGTGCCGATCAGCGGCGTGTCGCCGGTGAGCACCAGCGTTTTGCCATTTTCAGCTAAGTTAGGTAAAGCCATTTTTAATGCGTGGCCGGTGCCTAGCTGCTCGGCCTGCTCTACCCACTGCACGCCTTCGGGCAAGCTAGCGATGACGGCTTCTTTACCATGGCCGACCACAACGGTGATCTGTTTGGGGTTTAAAGCCTGTACGGCTTTGATGATGCGGTTCAACATGGTCATACCGCCGATGGTGTGTAACACCTTCGGCAGCGCGGAATACATACGGGTGCCTTTGCCTGCGGCCAGAATCACCACATCTAAATCTGCAAACATTGTTTATCCTTGCTTATGCCTTCTACATGAGGCTATTTAAAGGGAGAAAAAGCAGCTGCGCGAATGGGCACAAAGCTGCTTTGACTCATACTGGTTAACCGCGCTTAGTGGGTTAACAGCTGTTTTAAGAACTGCTTGGTGCGTTCATGCTTAGGATTGGCGAAGAACGCTTCTGGTGGAGCCTCTTCCAAGATTTGGCCTTGGTCGATGAACACCACGCGGTCGGCCACTTCACGGGCAAAGCCCATTTCATGCGTCACCACCATCATGGTCATCCCACTGAGCGCCAAGTCTTTCATCACCTTCAACACTTCACCAATCATCTCTGGGTCCAGCGCACTAGTAGGCTCATCAAACAGCATCACGCGAGGGTTCATGGCTAAGCCACGAGCAATCGCCACACGCTGCTGTTGACCACCCGACAACTCAGTTGGGAAGGCGTCTTTCTTATGTGATAGACCCACCCGCTCCAGCAACTCCAAAGCCAGCTTTTCCGCCGCGGCCTTGTTCATTTTTTTCACTTTAATCGGTGACAAAGTGATGTTTTCAATCACCGACAGGTGTGGGTAGAGGTTAAAGTGTTGGAACACAAACCCTACTTCGGTACGCACCTGGTTTAAATCGGTTTCTTTGGCGGCCACGTTCACGCCATCCACCCAAATAGCACCCTCTTGGATGCTTTCCAACTGGTTTACCGAACGAATCAGCGTGGATTTTCCGCTGCCTGAAGGCCCACAAATCACCACCACTTCACCCGGTTTGATTTCCAGATTCACACCGTTAATCACATGTAAATCTTTAAACCATTTATGCACGTTTTCAAAGCGAATCATAATGCGTCTTTCTATTTTTCGTTAGGGGCATTTTAACTGGGATTAACCCGCGCATGCAAAAAATTACTCAGAGCCACATAGTGCGCCACGGAAATGTTTTCCGCCCGCAGCGAAGGCTCGATCTCGACCGCCAATAAATCCTCATCGGTGGCCACACCTTTAAGGTTATTGCGGATGGTTTTACGGCGCTGTGAAAACGCCAGCTGCACCAAGTGGCTAAAGTGAGCGAAGTCCGTCGCCACGCCAAAGCGGCCCAGCTGCGGGATCATTCTCACCACGGCAGACTCTACTTTAGGTGCGGGTGAAAACGCTTCAGGCGGCACGGTAAACAAGTACTCCATATAGAAGAAATACTGCAACACCACGGTTAAACGACCATAGTCGGTGTTGTTCGGTTCCGCCACCATGCGCTCGACCACCTCTTTTTGCAGCATAAAGTGCATGTCGACCACTTCATCGGCCACTTCGGCCAGCTTAAACAACAGCGGCGTCGAAATATTATAGGGCAGGTTGCCCACAATTTTCTTTTTGCCCACAACCAAGCGAAAATCAAAGTTCAAAACGTCGCCGTCGTGAATGGTGAGCTTGTCGGCAAACGACAGCTTTTTCAAACGCTTAATGATGTCTTTGTCGATTTCCACCACGTGTAGATGGTTTAAAGCGGCGGCCAAAGGCTCGGTGATGGCGGCCAAACCAGGACCGATCTCAATCACCACGTCGTCTGGCTGCGGGCGAACGGCGCTGACGATGTCAAAAATCACCCGACTGTCTTGTAAAAAGTTTTGCCCAAAACGTTTACGGGCAACGTGCTGACTCATAATCTACTTTCTTTATTCTTTAGGTTTTGGGCCATTTTACCCTAGCTGCCCTTGTTTTTCTTGTTTTTATTGCCCCTCTGGCCGAATCAACTGCCCTAAGGCCCTAAATCCACCTTACCTACCACCAGGCAAAAAAGCCCAGCAGCAAAAAACCATAGCGCATGACCTTGCCCAGCGCGATAAAAAATAAGCAGCTCAATACGTTTAGACGCAGCCAGCCAGCCGCAATCGGCAAAGCATCGCCTACCAGCGGCACCCACGAAAACCACAGCACCACGGCACCATAGCGCGACAGCCAGTGAAGGGCGCGGGCGGTTTTGGCATTTTCTTGCTGTGGTTTTTTCGGCAGCAGCCGGCCCATGCCGTAGCCAATCATGCTGCCCAGCACGTTGCCGATGCTGACAAACAGCCAAGCCCAGCCCCATGCCTGCGGCGATTGGGTTAAAAACCACACAAAAGCCACTTCTGAATTTCCAGGCAAAATCGTCGCCGACACTAGGCCAGACGCCAACAAACCCCATAAGGCCCACATCATCGCTGGCTCTCGTCAACATAAAAACGCACTTTAACACACTCGTCGCGTGCCGATACATGCTGCACAGCACATTGGCAAAGCAGGCAAATTGCTTTATAAACACCTATTCGTTTTTATTTGACTGCACGCCCCATGAGCACCCCCTTTATTTATTTGGCGTCTGGCAGCCCCAGACGGCATGAACTGATACAACAGCTTGGCCTAGCCACTCAAAAACTGCCGTCTGACATCGACGAAACGCCCCTGCCACTCGAAGCAGCGCAGGCCTATACCGAACGCATGGCGTATGAAAAATCGCTGCATGCACAGGCCTGCCTCAACGCCCAAAATTTGGCCAGCGCGCCCATTCTCACCGCCGACACTTCGGTGGCTTTGAACGGACAAATTTTTGGTAAGCCCACCGATGCTGCTCATGCCTCAGCCATGCTCAGCGCCTTAGCCGGTCAAACCCACCAAGTCATCACCGTAGTGGGCGTGTTTCATCAAGGTCAGTATCAGCACGTCACCCAAATCAGCGAGGTGACGTTTGCGCCCTTAAGCGCCAGCCAGATTGAGCGCTACATCGCCACCGGCGAGCCAATGGATAAGGCCGGCGCCTACGGCATCCAGGGCATTGGCGGCGTGCTGGTCAGCCATCTTTCCGGCAGCTTTACCGGCGTCATGGGCCTACCCTTATTTGAAACCGCGCAACTCCTTAAGCGCTGTGGCTTAGACCTACTTTAAGCCTAATCCTGATTGAGTTTGTGGGTGACGCCTCCAACGGCTTGGCTTATACTAAGCCAACGTTCACCCAGGTGACCAATTCAATAAAGAACTTTGCTAAATGCATGGGCACGCTCTGTTTCGTGTGCTTAGCAAAGTCAATTTTATAGAGAGTCTTTATGTTTCAACCCGGCATTCCTTTGGCGAAAGACTTAGTTCGCCCAGACGAGACCATTCTGGTCAACATCACTCCGCAAGAAACCCGCGTCGCCATGATTGAAGAAGGCTCGGTGCAGGAATTACACATTGAGCGTACCGTTGGCCGCGGTCTGGTGGGCAATATTTATCTGGGGGTGGTCAAACGCGTCTTACCGGGTATGCAAAGTGCCTTTATCGACATTGGCTTAGAGCGCGCCGCGTTCTTACACATCGTCGACTTATTAGAGCAGCGCCAGCACCCCACCGAAACCCAGCGCATCGAACACATGCTGTTCGAAGGCCAAACGGTGTTGGTGCAAGTGATTAAAGACCCGATCGGCACCAAAGGCGCACGCCTGTCGACGCAAATTTCACTGGCGGGCCGATTTTTGGTACATCTGCCTCAAGACGAACACATCGGCATCTCGCAACGCATTGAAAACGAAACCGAGCGCGCCCACTTAAAAGGCCGCCTCGAAGCGCTGTTGCCAGCCGACTATTGCCACGGCTACATCATCCGTACCAGTGCCGAAACCGCCAGCGACCAAGAGCTACAGGCCGACATCCATTATTTAACCAAGGTGTGGGCCCACATTCAGCAACAGGCCAAGCTGTGCCCGCCTGAAAGCCTGCTCTACCAAGACTTACCATTGAGCCTACGCGTCTTGCGTGACATGGTGGGCGAAAGCACCCAACACATTTTGGTCGACTCGACCGAAAACTATCACCGCATGATCGGCTTTGCCCAAGCCTATGTGAACAATGCAGTGGAAAAAATCAGCCGTTTCAGCGGTGAGAAACCGTTGTTTGAATACCACGGCGTCGAAGTCGAAATCGACAAGTCTTTGCAACGTCGCGTTAACCTCAAGTTTGGCGGCTATTTAATCATCGACCAAACCGAGGCCATGACCACTATCGACGTCAACACCGGCGGCTTTGTCGGCACCCGCAACTTTGATGAAACCATCTACAAAACCAACCTAGAAGCCACCCACGCGATTGCGCGCCAGCTGCGCCTACGCAATTTGGGCGGCATCATCATCGTCGACTTCATCGACATGGAGCAAGAAAACCACCGCGCCTCGGTGCTCAATGAATTGGCCAAGGCACTGAGCTTTGACCGCACCCGCGTCACCCTCAACGGCTTCACCAGCTTAGGGCTGATTGAAATCACCCGCAAACGCACGCGTGAAAACCTCAACCATATTTTGTGTGAGACCTGCCCCACCTGCTCTGGCCGCGGCCACATCAAAACCGCGCAAACCGTGTGCTACGAAATTCAGCGCGAAATCGTGCGCGAAGCGCGCCGTTACGACGCCAAGAGCTTCCGCATTCTGGCCTCGCCCACCGTCATCGAAATGCTGGTCGACGAAGAATCACAATCCTTAGCGATGCTGATCGACTTTATTGGCAAGCCCATCTCATTGGCGGTAGAATCAACCTATACCCAAGAACAATTCGACGTGGTGCTGCTGTAAACCACGCCTAACCACTGCACGGAAAGTCTGTTTCAATGAGTTGCTCTGCCCCCACCGCGGCCGCCTCAGCGGCCACGCCAGACCTTTGGCTCACCATTTGCCAAGAGGCTGAAGAAGCGGCCCAAAATGAACCCCTATTGGCTAGCTTTTTACATTTAACCGTCTTACGCCACCCCAGCCTCGAGCATGTGGTGGCGTTTCACCTATCCAGCAAGCTGGCCAGCCCAGTCATGGACGCGCGCGCGCTGTACGAAGTGTTTTGCGAGGCCTTCGAGCAAGATCCAGACATCAGCTTGAGCATGCGCACCGACATCCACGCCTATTACGACCGCGACCCTGCCTGTGAGCAATACACGCTGCCGCTCTTGTATTTCAAAGGTTTTCACGCCACGCAAGCCCACCGCATCAACCACTGGCTGTGGCAGCAAGGCCGCCATACTCTGGCTTATTCCTTACAGAATCGCGCCTCTGAAGTCTTCGGCATCGACATTCACCCAGGCGCCCAAATCGGCAAAGGTCTGATGTTCGACCACGGCACCGGCATCGTCATCGGCGAAACCGCGGTTTTGGGCGACGACATTTCTATTTTGCACGGCGTCACCCTCGGTGGTTCCGGCAAAGAATCCGGCATTCGCCATCCCAATATCGGCAACGGCGTGATGATTGGCGCCAACGCGGCCATTTTGGGCCACATTCACATTGGCCATTGTGCCAAAATTGGCGCTGGCAGCGTGGTCACCGAGGCCGTCGCGCCCTGCACCACCGTGGTCGGCGTACCGGCGCGGCCGGTGGGTCAAAACCACGCCAAAGGCATGCCGTCTTTAAGCATGGATCAAAGCATTTAGGCCAATCGCCCGCCCATCAAGCACGCCAAATCTGGGCGTGCTTTTTTCATGCGCTTGCCTGCCGATGGCGGGCGGTTGCTTTCCGAGCGCATCGCTGCGATACTTTTAGTCTGTTTAAATCTTGCCAGCAGGTCTGCCATGCACACGCTTCACCGTCACAATGCTGTGATTTACGCTTTTGATCAACACGCTCAGCCCGCCTTGACCATAGAAGCCGGTGAACGCGTACGCATCGAAACCTATGACTGTTTCGAAAATCAAATAGATGCCCACCATCCCGCCACCGGCGTGGACTGGGCGCGCATCAATCCCGCCACCGGCCCGATTTACGTTAACGGCGCCCAGCCGGGCGATGTTCTGAAAGTACACATTGAATCTATTGAGGTTGCCGACAGCGGCGTGATGGTCGTCGGCGCTGGCCTCGGCATCATGGGCCATCGCCTTGACGGCATGACCCAAAAAATCGTCGCCATCCAAGACGATCACCTGGTGTTCAATGACCGCCTGCGCCTGCCCTTGAACAAAATGATCGGCGTCATCGGCGTCGCCCCCGCAGGCGACGCCATTGCCTGCGGCGTACCCGACACCCACGGCGGCAATATGGACACCAAACTCATCGGCATCGGTGCCACGGTTTACCTACCGGTTTATCAGCCTGGTGCCCTTTTGGCCTTAGGCGACTTCCACGCCGCCATGGGCGATGGTGAGATCGGCGTTTCGGGCGTAGAAATCGCGGGGCATACCGTAGTCCACATCGACGTCATCAAGCAACGCCCCCTCCTTCATCCCGTAGTAGAGACTGCCGATCAGCTGGCCTTTATTGCTTCAAAAATCACCCTCGACGAAGCCATTAAAACCGCGACCGAAACCGCCGTGCAATACGTCCATGAAGCCACCGGCCTCAGCCTCGCCGAAGCCACCATGTTGATGAGCGCCGCAGGCAATGCCGAAATCAGCCAAATCGTCGACCCCTTAATGACGGCTCGTTTTTGCGTGCCCAAATACTTACTGGCCGCCTATGGCATCCAGCATTTTGGCTAAGCGCCTCACTGTGCAGCACGCATCAAGCAGTGCTATGATGAACCCTAAGCCCTCGCTGCGCCGGATGCAGTACATTCAGAAGTAAGGAAGCCCACGATGAACCTAAACGCCACCGACCTTTGGCACACCATTTGCCAAGAAGCCGAAGCCGCCGCCCAGGCCGAGCCACTATTGGCTAGTTTTTTGCACCTCACCGTGCTGCGCCATCAAAGCCTGGAACAGGTAGTGGCGTTCCATCTGTCCAGCAAACTGGCCAGCCCGGTCATGGATGCGCGCGCACTGTATGAAGTCTTTCAAGAGGCCATGGCCAAAGACCCGCAGATCAGCCTCGACATGCAGGCCGATATTCAGGCCTATTACCAGCGCGACCCAGCCTGCGAGCAATACACCCTGCCGCTCTTATCGTTTAAAGGCTTCCACGCCACTCAGGCCCACCGCATCAACCACTGGCTCTGGCGCCAAGACCGCAAGCCGCTGGCCTATTTTTTACAAAACCGCGTGTCTGAAGTATTTGCCGTCGACATTCACCCCGCCGCCCGCATGGGCCACGGCATCATGCTCGACCACGGCACCGGCATTGTGATTGGCGAAACCGCCGTTTTGGGCAACAATATTTCCATCCTCCAAGGCGTCACCCTCGGCGGCTCAGGCAAAGACAGTGGCGATCGCCATCCTAAAGTCAGCGATGGCGTCATGATCGGTGCCAATGCCTCTATTCTGGGCAACCTCAATATTGGTGAATGCGCCAAAGTCGGTGCCGGCAGCGTGGTGGTCAAAGACGTGCCCGCCCACAGCACCGTGGTGGGCGTACCGGCCAAGCTCACCCACACCAGCGAGCCCAATGGCGTGCCCGCCTTAAATATGGACCAAAGCGTTTAACCCCAAAAACACCATGCATAAAATTACTTTTCAAGACCTAGCCGTGACGCCGTGGAAAAACGGCGCCGGCACCACCCGCCAAATCCTGATCCACCCTGCTGACGCCACCTTAGACAACTTTGCCTTTCGCATCAGCGCAGCCGACATCAATGCCCTAGGCCCATTTTCACACTATCCTGGCATCAACCGCAGCCTCGCCGTTTTAAACGGCCAAGGCCTCACCTTAACCATGGCCGACGGCAACACCGCCCGCTTCACGCCCAAGCACACGGTGGTAGACTTTGACGGCGGCCAGCCGCCCCATACCCGCGCCTATCAAGAACCCATTCTCGACATTGGCGTGATGAGCCGAAGCGAGGCCTATCGCCATAGCTTTGTCTATCAAAACTATGCGCCTGGCCAAGTACAGCAAGCACAGGGCGCTCACAGCCTGCTGTTTTCTCTACACGACCAGCCCCTCACCCTCCACTGTGGCGGGCAACACTGGGTTTTGGCGCCCTTTGACGCCTTCTACTTCGACCACAGCGCCCCCTTTCATCTTGACGGTGACGCAGCAACGGCCAACCTACCCTTCTTCGTCGCCCATTTTGAACCCGTCGGCCAAAAATAAACCCTTAAGGCCCGTCTATCGGCCTTAAGGGTCGTCACCGTACCGCCGTCGACTTATCTGCCGGCGTTCGCGGGCACCATCAAGCAAATCACTAAAAAAGCCAGCAGGCTAAAGCCCACATTCACCAATAACCCAGCGGTAGCCGCCACGTCCACGCCCGCAGGTAAAAAAGCCGTGTACACCGTGGCAGAAATGGCCACACCAAAAGCACCGCCTAAAGAACTCGCCATTTTATAAATGCCCGAGGCCACGCCAATTTTGTCTAAAGGCGCATTCGCGATGGCGGTATCGGTCGAGGGCGTAGCGTAAAACCCTAGACCCAAACCAAATAATACAAAGCCCACCACCACCGCCGCCAAATAAGCGCGATCTGGCAAGAACGTCAGCGTCATCAAGGCCACCCCGCTGCCCGTGATTAAAGGCCCACACAGCATGGGCTTCTTCGCCCCCACGCGCTGCAATAGCTTTTCACCGACGCGGATCATGGACAACACCGCCACCACATAGCCAATCGACATCAATCCTGATTGAAACGGCGTCAAACCGCGGCCATTTTGCATGTACAGATTGGCCACTAAGAGCGTGCCTAATACGGCATTCAGCATGAAATTAGAAAAAACGGCTCCGCTATAAGGCTTATTGTTAAATAAAGAAAAATCAATGAAGCCCGCACGCTTTTTCTTTAACTCAATCCGCACAAACGCAATCAACGCCAGCACACAAACCAGCCCTAGTCCCAGCGTCGCCATGCTCGTCCAGCCTAGAGCCGATCCCTTGGTGATGATTAAGTTTAACGACACCAAAGACAGCACAAACATCATTAAGCCTGCATAGTCGAACGGGCTCGGCGTCTCTTCGTTCACCTTACTTTCCGGCGTCCCACGAATCAGCAGCATGCCCAGTAAGGCACACATAATGGAGAAAATAAAAATCCAGCGCCAGCCCAGATAGGTCGCAATGACGCCACCGGCCAAAGAGCAAATACCAGAACCGCCCCAAGAGCCAATGACCCAAAAGCTCAGCGCCCGCTGCCGCTGCGCGCCGACATAATAATTTTTGATCAAAGCCAAGGTGGCCGGCATCACGCAGGCGCCAGACAGGCCCTGCACGATGCGGCCCACGGTAAACAGCACCGCACCGTTCGCCACGATCAAGAGCAAAGAGCCTGTAATGCTTAAACCAAAGCCAATATAAGTGAGCCGAACCCGACCAAACTTATCCGCCAAACCGCCGGCCATCACAATGAAACACCCTGAAAATAAGGCGGTTAAGCTAATCGCCAAATTTAAAGAACCCATGGGAATACTGAGGTCGTGCTGTACATCGGGCGCCACGTTCACCAAAGACTGGGCGAACAACCAAAAGGTCAACACCCCCAACACCATCCCAAACAGCAGCCGATCGCCGCCCTGATAATGATTCGTTTGCATCATCCATCCTTTTTCACTCTCTGAGTGAACGAAAGGCGGTTGGTCAAACCAACCGCCTAAACTGGGAGCCACCCACACGCCGACGCTACACTGACGCCGTGGGTGGCGGCATGATTATTTCAAGAACGTCTCGGTCAAAGAGGCCCAATAGGCCGCAGCGGGCACAATGACCTCATCGTTAAAATCATAGCCAGGATTGTGAATCATGCACGTGCCAGGCCCATCGCCATTTCCTAGGAATAAATAGCCGCCATTGGGATTGGCCTCCAGCATGAAGGCAAAATCTTCACTGGCCATGATCGGGGCTGCATTGGCATGAACCTTGTCTTCCCCCACCAGCGCCTGCGCCACGGCAATACCAAAATCGGTGGCTTCAGGGCCATTCATCAACACCGGGCAGCGATTAATGTAGGTAATGTCTACCGTGGCACCAAAGCTTTGCGCCTGAGCCGTGATGATGTCGTGGATGCGCTGGGTCAGCAGGGCGCTCACGTCAGGATTCAGCGCCCGCACGCTCAATTTCAACAGAGCCTTACCGTTGATCACATTAGGGGCATCGCCTGCGTGAAAGGCCCCCACGGTAACCACGGCCTGCTCAAACGGGCTCACATTACGCGCCACCAAGCTTTGTAAGGCCACCACGATGTGGGCCCCCACCAGCGTGGCGTCCACGGTTCCCTGCGGAATGGCGCCATGACCACCAACGCCGCTGATCTCAACGTGAATGGTGTCTGAAGACGCCATCAGGGCACCGGTTTTAAAATGGAACTCACCAGCTTTCAATCCTGGCATATTGTGTAAGCCATAAATCATGTCGCAAGGGAATAAATCAAACAGGCCGTCTTCCAGCATGACTTTACCGCCATACAGCAATTCTTCTGCCGGCTGGAAAATCACGTGCAGCGTGCCATCAAACTGGCGTGTTTTGGCCAGATATTCGGCGGCGGCTAATAAAATGGTGGTGTGGCCATCGTGGCCACAGCCATGAAACTTTTTCGGGATGGTGCTGTGCCAAGGTTTGCCGCTGTCTTCCACAATGGGCAGGGCATCCATGTCGGCGCGAATGCCCAAACGCTTAGGGCCGTTGCCAACTTTCAAAGTGCCCACCACACCGGTTTTGGCTAAGCCTCGATGAACCTCATAGCCCCAAGAGGCTAGTTTTTCAGCCACTAGATCACTGGTTTTAACCTCTTCAAAACCCAGCTCTGGATGGCGGTGAATCTCACGGCGAATGTCGATGAACTGCTGTTCGTTGGCCTTAATCGCTTCGATAATGGGGTGTGTCATGATGGTTTCTCCTCGTTTTTTGGTTTAAGAACAAATTCATTCTAGGTCAATTAAACCCACCAAATAAGGACTATATTTGCCCAAAACAGGCCGATTTTCGTCATCACCGTTCGACAAAATACATTTACATCAAAAATAAAGGGTCTATTTTTGACATTTCTTCCCTAAACGCCCTAAACTGAATTCAAGACCATTTAAGAGTCAAAACAAGGAAAATAGCATGGCAGAACCACATCGCGCCGAATATGGCGTGGACGCCCACAGCATTAAATCCCTCTCTCACGGCGGCTATCCTGGCGTCACCTTACTCTACGTTTGCCAAGGTCAGCTCACCGTCAACAGCGACCTGCTCAATGCAACGCTACAAACGGGCGACGTTGTCTTGATCAATAAGAACCACCCCTATCGACTCAACAGCTTGACCGACAACGTGGTGATTCGCTTAACGGTGTCCAACCATTATTTTTCGCGCTATTACAAACGCTATTTTCAACACAGCTTCTGCCTCCCCAGCCCTTCTGCTACCTCGCCCCAAAGCAAACACCTACACACCCTCAAGAACCTGCTGACCAAGCTGTTGCTGACCCATAGCCATGGCCACGATGACTTTGCTCTCTTGGCCGCCAATCAATGCCTGTCCGAGATTTTGCTGATACTGGTGCTGTACTTTAAAACCGAAAATCCTTCCGCTCAGCGCCGCAACAGCGCCTTCAGCAAACGCATCAACAAAGTCATGGCCATCTTAGACAGTCGCTATCCTCTCAATCTTTCCTTAACCGAAATTGCCCAGGCCGAACACATTTCCCTAGCCTATCTGTCGCGATTATTCAAAAAAGAAGTCGGGCTGAGCTTTAGGCAATACGTGCTGAACCTCAAGTTTGAACACGCCGTGCGTGATCTGGTTGATACCGCCAAGCCCCTCTATCAAATCGCCCAAGAGCATGGCTTTCACAGCACCAAGCCATTCATCCAACGCTTCAAACAGACTTATCAGCAAACGCCGAATCAATTCCGAGCCCACTATAAAAACCATGCGCCGGAATCTGCTCATTCACTTCTGCCAGCCTTAAAGCCCCCTACCCATGCCGCCGAGACGCCCACGCTCATCGACCCCATTGATGCGCAACACCTGCTGGCGCTGATACACGACACGCCGCAGCGTCATGACGTCCCCACAACGCGCAGCGAGCATTACTACCCCGTAGACGCACAAACCATTGCCCTCAACCACGATAAAAAAAACACGTCGCTGCCTCAGCCAGACTGCCTCATCAATGTTGGTGAACTGCATGAGGTGTTGAAACAAACCACGCAGCAGCAGCTCTTACTGCTGCAACAGTCGGCACGGGTCGACTACGTCGCGATCCACCATTTAATCTCCGGCAGCACCATCTTGCCCGACTACCCCTCCGACGAACCGATCCCCTCCTTGTCTCCTTACACCCTAAGCGATCAGGCCATTGCCTTTTTAAAACGCAATCGCATGGCTTTATTCATCCACTTGAGTCACCACACCCTTTGCGCCGACCCAGAGGCTTATGAACACAAGCTAGCCCAATTCATTGCCCACAACATCAACGTTTTTGGCTTGGACTATCTCCAGAGCTGGCGTTTCATCTACACCGCATCCGACCAAGACACCACCCATAGCCCTGAGTTTGAACGTTGCTTTTTACACCTCAAGCAACGCCTAAACGCCTGGCTGACACACGCCCAATTAGGGGTATTAGGCCATTTCCCAGAACCATCGTCGCCGCGCAAAGACCCCTTTTTCACCAGCGCCTTAATCCAGGCCGCCGATTTTTTAGGCTATTGTGCCAATCCCAACGAACAGATCAATTTGGCCCAGGTCGGCAGCCAGTCCTTGGCCCATAGCGAACGCTACGTCCAAGAGAAAACCCAAAATATACGAAACAGTTTGAAATATCATGACTTGAGCCTGCCCTTATGCCTGCTCACTTGGAACACCTTAACCGGCGACACGCGTTACACCAACGGCCGTTTTTTCAGGGGTGCCTTAATTCTCAAAACCCTGATCGACCTGTCACGCCACGTCAGCAGCATCGGCTTTTGGCTCAACACCGAATATCAACAAGAGGCACTGCCCGAACGCATCAACATCAGCAGTCTGGCCCTGTTTCACATCTACAATACTAAGCGCCCCGCCTTTCATGCCCTCTCTTTTCGGTCTCGCTTGCACGGCCACGTGGTGGCTGCTGGGCCCGATTATTTTGTGACCCAAACCCAACAAGGCTATCAAGTTGTCTTAACCAACGCCACCGCCTTTAACCCCTATATTTCGGTTAAAGAACATTTGATGAATAACTTCAGAAAAGAAAAAACCTTTGTGTTCCAAGGCATGCAGCCCGGCACTTATCAAATCAAACAGTTTATTTTTGACCAACAGCACGGTGCCCTGTATCGCCAATTTGAGCGTTTCCCAACCCAATACGGTAAAGATGAAGAAATCATGACCCACCTTAGCCAAGCCATGCCCTCCCTAAGCGTCTATGATGAACACATCGAAACCGATTGGCGCATCATCAGCGCCTTAGACATCAACGCCGTGCATTTTTATGAATTAAGGCGGGTGTCTTAACCCCACGGCTGCGGAACATTTTGGCGCTAAGCGCCTCTATGATCACACACCAGCATAAAGCGCCATGCACACCGCCAGCGCATGCTATGCTGTCGTTATTTATCCTTGTTGCCCCATTTGAGACCCTATGGACCCACGCCCAGCTTATTTTGCTCCCATTCTCAGCCTGCTTGAATTTGCAGACTGGCCCAAGCTTAGCAAACGCCTCATCGACCTCACCTTAGACACCGATGACGCCGCTCAATACCAACAGACCGTCGCCCTGCTCGATTGGCTAGACACCGTCGATGCCCAGCATCCCGACGTCAAAACCCGCCTCAGCGCACGCCTGACTCAGCTCATCGACGTCTTGTCGGCACGGCCTACACCAGCCACAGCACCCGTTCTGATCAGCGCCCATGCTTTAACCCATATTTATGGCAGCCAACAAAGGCCTTTTCGGCTCGGCCCGATCAGCTTCCAGCTCCAGGCTAGCCAAGTAGCTGGCCTAGTGGGCGAAAATGGCAACGGCAAGACCACGCTGTTGCGTGTCCTATGCGGCGAACTGCGGCTAAGCTCTGGCGAGCTCACCCACCACATTGCGCCCACCAATGCCTATGAGCGCCGCAGCAAGCTAATCTACATCGCCCAGCGCACGCCCACATGGAAGGGCTCCCTCGTTGACAATCTGTCCTATATGGCCAGCCTGTATGGCTGCCGCGGCCCTAAAAATGCCCTCTTTGTCGATCTGGTCATCGCCCGCATGGGCTTACGCCACTATCGCCAACACCGTTGGGCCGATCTGTCCTCCGGCTACAAGATGCGCTTCGAGCTGGCGCGGGCCTTATTGTCCCAGCCGCAGCTTTTATTCATCGACGAACCCTTGGCCAACCTCGATATCCTGGCCCAGCAAACCGTGCTGGATGACTTTAAAGACATGACCCATTCGCCGTTTCGCCCCATGGCCTTAATGCTCAGCTCGCAGCAGCTGTATGAAGTAGAGCGTACGGCCGACTTTGTGCTGTTCCTCAAGCAAGGGCAGATGGACCACAACACCCAGCACGCCAATCCAGATGAGCCACAGCCCTTCATCATCGAATTAGACAGTGCTTGGTCGCAAGATCAGCTTCAACAAGCGCTCGGCCCCTTGGGCCTCACCCAAATTCAAAAAAATGGCGGCACCTATGTGTGTCAATTCCCTGCCGACGTCGAAGCCTACGCCTTTTTGCAGCTCGTCATTCAAGAGCGCATTCCCGTGACCAGCTACCGCGACATTTCCCATTCAACCCGCCGTTTCTTTTTAAACGCCTGAAGACGACTATGATTGCCCACTTGACCACCCAATTGCGCCAGCGCTTTCCCATGCTGTGGAACATCCGTCTGGTGCCCATGAGCCTCATCATCGCGGCGCTATACGCCTTTTTATTCGCCCTAGGCTTCTTGTTTCAAGGTAAAAGCCTAGAATACGTCGACGCCGGCAGCGCTGGCATTTACTTTCTCTCGTTCATCGCCAGCCTACTGGTCTTCATCGGCTGGCTAATGGTGTACAGCCGCAACAACGGTTTTCGCTTTTTCGCCCCGCGCAGCGTCGCCCAGCTATGGGGCGAATGGCTGTTGATTCTGTGCCTCACCTCTAGCCTTTGTGCGCTACCGCTGGCCTTCACCGCCGGCGCCGTGAGCCGAATTTACGCCAGCAACAGCGTGGTCGAGGCGCAGAAGAACCGCACCTTGCTCGAAGCCATTCAAATCCTCATGCCCTACGACACCGAGCCATATCGCTACGTCGCCGGCCAGCATCAACCGCTGCCCATTCCGGCTAACTTAACCCTACAGCCCGACCAGCTGCCTATGGATGACTACGCCGTGCGCGCCGACGCCGCTGAGCGGTTAACCATCACGGGCTATAAGGGCACTTCGCTGCTGTTCTTTCACGCCCTAGACGCCAACAAACCCTTAAGCGAATCGCAGCTACGCGTACTGGGCTGGCTAAAAACAGGGCAAGCGGAGCCCATCTTGGCCTTAATGCAGGAGTATCAAGCCTTATTACAACACCATGGCCGCCAAATGAGCTTCAGCCCCGACGCGTGGTGGGCGCGCCTCAACCAGCCGCCGTTTTTCATTCTGGCGCCCGAATACGGCCTTGAAGATGAGGCCCTGAGCAATCCATTCACCACCATTCGCCCTCTGGATTATGCGGACTACCGCGATTGGGAAGCCCTAAGCGAACGACAAGAGATGGTGCTGGATCAACACCATTTCCGCTTCAATTGGCTGTGGCTGCCGTTGAGCTTCGCCCTCATGTGGGGCTTAATGCTGTCGCTAGCGGTGTTCTCATTCCGCCTCAGCAGCGGCAAAACCTGGCTCAAAGCCGCCCTCAGCGCAGGCGTTTTATTACTGCTGTCGGGCTTTTTAGGCATTTCTCATGCTGGCAACGGCGTCTTCAGCCTCTTTTGGATCATCATCTGGACAGGCACGCTGGCGCTGATGCTGTATCGCTGCCGCCACGGACACGCTAAAGGCCGCACCACCATCGCCATGCACTTTCTGTTCTGGCTACCACCGTGGCTGCTGCTGGTGCTGTTTGATCACTTCAGTCGGATGCGTGACGACGAGCTGTTCGAACCGTTTGGCCTAACCTATCTGGTCACCACCTGGCTGGCCATGCTGTTGCTGATGCCGCTTTTAATCGCTTTGGTGCGACGCTGGAAAGCCTTACCCGAAGCCTAAGCAGACCACAAAAAACCGCTGCCGGATGACCGACAGCGGTTTTTTCATGCCTGTACAATAGGCTAGCTGCCAGCTAAATAGCACGGCTGGTGGTGATCGTTGACCAAGCCCGCCGCCTGCATAAAAGCATAGCAAATGGTCGAACCCACAAATTTAAAGCCACGCTTTTTAAGCGCCTTAGCCAGCGCATCAGAAGCCTCCGTACTGGCGGGCACCTCCGCCATGGTCCGACGCACGGGCGCGCCCTCAGGGGCCGCAAAACCCCACACAAAATCGGCAAAGTCTTCACCCGCGGCCTGCATGGCCAAATAAGCGCGCGCATTACCGATGATGGCCTGAATCTTGCCGCGATGCCGAATCAAGCCCGCATCCAACACCAGCCGTTCGACATCTGCCTCAGTCATGGCAGCTACCTTTTCAGGCATAAAGTCATAAAAACAGGCCATATAATGGGCCCGCTTACGCAATACCGTAATCCACGACAGGCCAGCTTGCTGACCCTCCAAGCACAGCAGCCCAAACAACGCCTCAGCATCGTGTACCGGCCGGCCCCATTCTTCATCATGGTAGGCCTGATATAAGGGGTCGTCCGACACCCAAGCGCAACGTGATGTCGTCATGGGCTAGTCCGTAAAGAAAAAACGAATGATGTGGAAGAACACCGGCGCCGAAAAACAAAGTGAATCAATACGGTCCATCATGCCGCCGTGGCCCTGAATCATGGCGCCAAAGTCTTTAATGCCCACGTCGCGTTTAATCGCCGACATACATAGGCCGCCGGCAAAGCCTGCCAGCGTAATGGCCAGAGAAATCAACGCCGCCTGCCAAGGCGCAAAGGGGGTAATCCACCACAGTGAAGTCCCTAGCAGCACGGCCGCCCCAATCCCGCCAAAAAAACCTTCACGGGTTTTGTTCGGGCTAACATTAGGCGCGATCGGGCGCTTGCCCCACAGCTTGCCAAAAATATACTGCAAGACGTCTGAACCTTGCACCACAATCATCAAGAATAAAATCAGCTTGATGTTTTCACCGCTGAAACCATCGATGTCCAACATCAATAAGGCCGGCACGTGGCTGATGCAGTAAATCGCAATCATCAAGCTCCACTGGATTTTGGCCATCCGCCCCATATAGTCGGTCGTGTCGCCGCCCATGGCGATCAGCGTGGGCACAAACAAGAAGACATACACCGGGATTAAAATCGAAAACAGGCCATACCAACCGGTGGCCACCAGCACATATTGCAGCGGCAAGATGACGAAGAAGCACACGAACAGCGTGTGGTGATCGCTGGGCTTAGTCGGCGTCAGCGTCAAGCATTCGCGTAGGGCAAAAAACGAAATCAGCACAAATAAAATCACCGAGCCGGTGGTGCCTACCAATAGCGCAATGGTGACCACAATACACATCAACCACCACGCCCGAATGCGGGCATTGAGGTTTTCAATCGTCGCCTTGGCCGAACCTTGACCATACAGCTTGGCCAACACAAAGCCGATCACGCTGGCCACCAGCAACAGCGCAAACAAGCCTTGCAATAACACTCTTAAATTGGCATCGACATGAGTCATGGGGCCAGCTCCTCTAGGGCCTGTTGGGCACGGGCCAAAAATTGGTGACGATCTTCTTCGGCACCTAAGGGCGCAATCGGCGCGCCAAAGGTCGCCGAACAAATGATCGGTACGATCAGCTTCGAGCCCTTAGGCAAGACGCGATTGAGGTTTTCTAAATAAACGGGAATGAATTCTGCCTCGGGGTATTGCTTAATTAAATGATAAAGCCCGCTTTTAAACGCCCCTACGCCGTCACCGCTGTTGCGCGTGCCTTCAGGAAAGATGATGATGGCCTCGTTTTGTGCCAGTAAAGTCCCCATGGCGGCAATCGGGTTTTCTGCCACCTCGCCTTCAGCGCTGGGTTTCTGACGATTAATCAATAAAGCCTTAAACACATACTGGGCAATATACCGTTTCAACGGCGTGGCGTCCCAATAGTCTCGTGCCGCCACGGGGTGCACCGTCGGGCGCAGCTCCTTAGGCATACCTGCCCAAATCACCAAACCATCCAAATGGCTAGAGTGGTTGGCGTAATACACTCGGGCGCCCGCTTTCGGGGCACAGCCTTGCCAGCGCACCTGCACACCGGTAATCAAACGACTCAACAGCACCAAAACATAGCCGGTAAAGGCCTGTCCCCAGCGCCAACGCATGTAAAACGCATCATTTTGCTCGTTCATGTAAGTCCTCCAATACCCCGACGGTACGACGCCAAGCCGTCCACGCGCTGCCGATTACAATCAGCACCAACGCTGCCAACATAAGCTTAGCTGCCCATTCAGCAGGCACGAAAGCGCCGACAAGCGCCGCCACGGTCAGCAGCGCCATGCGTTGCTGCTTGGCCATGGGCCCGCTGAATTTTTGCGTGAGGCCACAGCTGCCGCCCAACACGCGCACATAGGCCGTCGCCATCGCAAAGAGCGCCGCCGCCCAGCCCAAATGCGCCGCCCACGGCCAAGCGCTCAAGCCATAGCCCACGCCGAGCAAAATCAAGCTGTCTGCCACGCGATCAGGCAATTCATTATAAACTTCCCCACCAGGGGTTTTCAGACCGCCCTCAACCGCGACCATGCCATCAAACAGATTACACAATAGCCGTCCTTGAATAAACAGCGCCGCCAGCACCAGCAGCACGCGCTGGCCTACATCGGCGGCATAGCCTAAGCCCACCCAAAAACAAAACCCTGCCAGCAGCGCAAAGCCCATGCTGGCCACTGAAATCTGATTCGGCAACACGCCTTTTTGCGTCAGCATCGTGGCCGTCGCCGCGACCACGCGATTGCCGCGCGCCTTAATTGGCCGTCTGTTTTCTACGCTCATTTCAACCTCTTTTCTTGGCAGTACCCTGCCGTCCTTTATCGACCATCAAGCCAGCAAACCTTTACTAGACATAAAAAAGCCCATGATCTTCAAAAGCATCATAGGCAGTACTTGCTGTTCCGGTCGCATGGTTTTTAACCGCCAAAATAGCGATTGGCGGCCACGCTGACGATGATGCCGATCACGGCGATCAATAATAATTTAGTGATTAAATTCATGAAATGCTCTCTTAGACTGAAAAATAAAAGGTTGCCTAAGGCCTAGGCAACCTTTTTAGTATCAGCATGATAGTACAGCTCGGATTAGTCTTGCAATACAGTCGCGAACGCAGAAGCCACATAATCCACGTTGTCGTTGTTTAAACCAGCCACACACATACGGCCAGAACCCACTAGATAAATGGCAAACTCGTCTTTTAAACGGTTAACCTGGGCTTCAGTCAAGCCGGTAAAGCTGAACATGCCGCGCTGGTTCAAGAAGTAAGAAAAATCTTTACCTGGTACTTTCGCGCTCAATACGTCGTACAGCTTTTGACGCATTTCTTTAATGCGTACGCGCATTTGCGCCACTTCCTCAGCCCATTCAGCGTGTAGCTCAGGATTGTTCATCACTTCAGCAGTAATGTAGGCACCGTGTGCAGGCGGATTAGAATAAGTACGGCGGATCACCAGCTTTAGCTGGCCCATTACTAGGTCGGCTTCTTCTTTGCTTGGGCTCACCACTGATAAGCCACCACAGCGCTCGCCGTAGTAAGACAGGTTTTTGGAGAACGAATTGCTCACGAAGAACGACACGCCTGCATTCATCATCGCACGGATGGCGAACACGTCTTCTTCTAAGCCATCGCCAAAGCCTTGGTAGGCAATGTCCATAAACGGAATCAATTCACGCTCTTGCACCACGGCAATCACTTGGTTCCACTGTTCTGGGCTCAAATCCACGCCGGTTGGGTTGTGGCAGCAAGGGTGAAGCAAGACGATGGTTTGTTTTGGCAAGGTTTTAAACAAAGACAGCATGTCTTCGAAACACACGCCGCCGGTTTCAGCATCGTAGTAAGGGTATTTTTTAACTTTAATGCCCGCGCCTTCAAAAATGGCGATGTGGTTGGCCCAAGTTGGGTCGCTCACATAGCATTCGCTGTTCGGGAAGTAGGTGTGCAGGAAATCGGCGCCAATTTTCAAGGCACCTGAGCCTCCCAAGGTTTGCACCGTTGCGATACGGCCTTCTTTGACTGCTGCCGCGTCGGTGCCAAACAATAGGTTTTGCACGGCGCTACGGTAAGCTGCCAAGCCTTCCATCGGCAAATAAGAGCGTGGGCTTAGATGCTCAGCACGAGCGGTTTCGGCTTTTTTAACCGTGTCTAATAAAGGCAACAGACCAGCGCCGTCTTGATACAGGCCAATGCTAAGGTTAACCTTAGGCGAACGGGTATCTTTATTGTACGCATCAACTAAACCAAAAATCGGGTCACCAGGGTAAAAATCAACGTGCTGAAACATGGTTACTGTCCTATAAAAGTCAACGATTAATGTGACCGCATCACACGGGCACAGCCTTTCATTCTAACCCAATCGCCCCAAAAGAAAAGCCCGTTTTTTGAAAAAAAAGTCAAAAAACGGGCACTTTATGGCGTTGGGTGTGGCGCATTAGGCCTGTGACGCTTTAATCTTCGGCGATCACCATCTCACCCTTAAGCGAGAACGTCCCTGCTGCGGTAATCTTTAAATCCACCATTTGGTTGATCAGACGCGGATTGCCCACGAAATTCACCACCCGATTATTCTCGGTCCGCGCCTGTAGCTGATTTGGGTCTTTCTTAGAAATGCCCACCACCAAACAGGGCTGTACCGAATCGACCATGCTCAGGTTAATGCGCTTGGTTTCGGCCTCAATCACTTCATTCAAGGCTTCTAAACGGCGTACTTTCTCACTGTGCGGCGTTTCGTCCGGCAGGTTCGCGGCCGGCGTGCCGGGGCGTGCGCTGTAAATAAATACATAGCTCAAATCAAAGGCGACATCTTTTACCAATTTAAGCGTTGCCTCGAACTCGGCTTCGGTCTCACCCGGGAAACCCACGATGAAATCTGAGCTTAAGCATAGGTCAGGGCGAATGGCGCGCAGCTTACGAATGATGGATTTATACTCTAGGGCGGTATAGCCGCGTTTCATGGCCGCTAAAACGCGATCTGAGCCGCTTTGAACCGGCAAGTGTAGGTGAGACACCAATTTAGGCAGCTTGCGGTAGCACTCGATGATGCGGTCGTTAAACTCACGCGGATGGCTGGTGGTGAAGCGAATGCGTTCAATGCCAGGAATCTCATGCACAAACTCCAGCAGCATGGCAAAGTCACAGATTTCACCGTCGGCCATCTTGCCGTAATAGGCATTCACGTTTTGGCCCAAGAGATTAATTTCTTTCACCCCTTGCGCCGCTAGGCCGGCCACTTCAACCAATACGTCTTCAAACGGGCGCGACACTTCTTCACCACGGGTGTAAGGCACCACGCAGAAGCTGCAATACTTAGAACAGCCTTCCATGATCGACACGAACGCTGAGCCGCCTTCGACACGTGCGGGCGGCAGATGGTCGAATTTTTCAATTTCGGGGAAAGAAATGTCGACTTGCGGCACGCCGCTGGCTTTTTTGTCGTCAATCAACTGTGGCAAGCGATGTAAGGTTTGTGGACCGAATACCACGTCCACATAGGGCGCGCGCTTGATGATGGTCTCACCCTCTTGCGACGCCACGCAGCCGCCGACGCCAATTACTAGGTTAGGATTCTTCTCTTTAAATTTACGCACACGGCCCAAATCCGAGAACACTTTCTCCTGCGCCTTTTCGCGAATGCTACAGGTGTTAAACAAGATGATGTCTGCCTCTTCGGGCAGATCGGTACGCGTCAATGCCTCGCCCTGAGCCAGAACGTCGAGCATTTTATCGGAGTCATATTCATTCATCTGACAGCCGAAGGTCCGGATGTATACTTTTTTCATGATGTGCTGTGTCCAAATGGTCTGAACAACGCGTGAACGCAATTCAAAAACAACGGTTACAAATTCAAAAGATGAGCAGGTTTACTCAGCCGATTACCATAACCCTCTATTCAGTAAGCCTATGGTAAGGAGCCTTTACAAATAAGAAAAGCCAACCCCGAAGGGCTGGCTTTTTAAGCATATTGGCTTACTCTTCAGCAGAAGTAACTTCTGCTGCGCGGTCTACCAATTCAACCAAGGCCATAGGTGCATTGTCGCCAGGACGGAAGCCGTATTTAAGAATACGAACATAACCGCCATTGCGTGCAGCAAAGCGAGGACCCAAATCACCGAATAACTTAACCACTACGTCACGATCGCGGGTGCGGTCGAAAGCCAAGCGGCGGTTAGCCAATGAAGGTTTTTTACCTAGAGTGATCAAAGGCTCAGCGATACGGCGAAGCTCTTTGGCTTTAGGCAAAGTGGTCACGATGGTTTCATGGGTCAACAAAGAGTTTGCCATGTTACGAAGCATAGCCATACGATGGCTGCTCGTGCGATTTAATTTACGATTACTATTACGATGACGCATGTCATTAGTCCTTTAATCTTTAACTTACGGCTTTTCTAAACCTGCAGGTGGCCAAGTTTCTAACTTAGAACCCAAGGTCAAGCCTTTAGAAGCCAAAACTTCTTTAATTTCATTTAGTGATTTACGGCCAAGATTAGGCGTTTTCAACAACTCAGTTTCGGTACGTTGAATCAAATCACCAATGTAATAAATATCTTCGGCTTTCAAGCAGTTTGCAGAACGAACAGTAAGCTCAAGATCGTCAACAGGACGCAACAAAATCGGATCGATTGGTGGTGTTTTTTCAACCACTTCTTCAACAGGAGTCCCTTGCAAGTCAGCAAAAATTGACATTTGGTCAATTAAGATACGCGCCGAGGCACGTACTGCTTCTTCTGGCTCTACCACACCGTTGGTTTCAATATCTAAAACCAAACGGTCCAAGTCTGTGCGTTGCTCTACACGAGCAGATTCAACAGAAAAGCTTACACGGCTAACAGGAGAGAAGCTGGCATCCATCAAGATGGCGCCGATTTCCCGATTGTCGTCCTTGCCTTTACGGCTAGCAACTGGCTGATAACCACGACCTTTTTCTACCTTGATTTCCATATCGACGCTACCGTTACCAGATAAATGGCAGATAACGTGTTCTGGATTAATCAACTCAACATCATGAGGCAGTTCAATATCGCTAGCGCACACAGCACCTTCACCTGATTTTTTCAAGCGTAGGATAACCGTGTCACGACCCTCAAGTTTGAACACCACACCTTTGAGGTTCAAAAGGATGTCAACAACGTCCTCTTGAACCCCTTCAAGGGTCGAGTACTCATGTAATACGCCAGAGATGGTCACTTCGGTAGGCGCAAAACCATTCATGGAAGACAACAAAATCCGACGCAAGGCATTACCTAAAGTATGGCCGAAACCACGTTCAAATGGCTCCATAGATACTTTAGCACGCGTTGCCGAAATTGGCTCCACATCAATTACGCGGGGTTTCAAAAATTCCGAAGCGCTATTTTGCATATTCATTTCCTCAACTGACTAGCGATTATTTAGAGTAGAATTCAACGACTAGTTGTTCGTTAATATCACCAGTTAGCTCAGAACGATCAGGTACATTTTTAAAGGTACCTTCCATTTTTTGTGGATCCACAGACACCCAGCTTGGGAAGCCAATTTGACCTGCCAATGCCAAGGCTTCTTGGATACGTACTTGTTTGCGAGATTTCTCACGCACAACAACCACATCGCCAGCTTTAACTTGGTAAGATGGAATGTTTACTACTTGGCCATTCACCATAAAGGCTTTGTGACTAACCATTTGACGTGCTTCCGCACGAGTAGAACCAAAACCCATACGATAAACAACGTTATCTAAACGAGATTCCAACAATTGCAACAACAATTCGCCGGTAGAGCCTTTGCGACGATCAGCTTCAGCAAAGTAACGACGGAATTGACGTTCCAACACACCGTAGATACGGCGGATTTTTTGTTTTTCGCGTAGCTGTACGCCGTAGTCAGACAAACGGGTGCGACGAGCACCGTGTTGGCCTGGAGGGGTATCCAGCTTACATTTTGACTCTAGCGAACGACGGGCACTTTTCAAAAATAGATCAGTACCTTCACGACGTGCTAGTTTACACTTGGGGCCTATGTAACGTGCCATAACTCTTTAACTCCAAATCTTAGATACGACGTTTTTTCGGTGGACGACAACCGTTATGAGGAACGGGCGTCACGTCTGAAATGCTGGTGATTTTGAAGCCAAGAGCATTTAGCGCACGAACAGATGACTCACGACCAGGACCTGGGCCCTTAATGCGAACTTCTAAATTCTTAACGCCATACTCTTGGGCAACTTTACCAGCTGCTTCAGCTGCTACTTGAGCAGCAAAAGGTGTGCTTTTACGAGAACCTTTAAAACCAGCGCCGCCTGAGGTAGCCCAAGATAATGCATTGCCTTGGCGGTCGGTGATAGTAATGATGGTGTTATTGAACGACGCGTGAACGTGAACAATGCCCTCACTGACGGTTTTGCGTACTTTCTTGCGCACACGAGAAGCTGTGTTTGCTTTTGCCATTTCTAATTTCCTTTAATGATTACTTCTTGCCTGCAATCGCTTTACGAGGACCTTTACGGGTACGCGCGTTAGTGCGAGTGCGTTGACCGCGACATGGTAAACCACGGCGGTGACGAAGACCACGGTAACTACCCATGTCCATCAAACGTTTAATGCTCATGGTTACTTCACGACGTAAGTCACCTTCAACTTCGAATTTGGCAACTTCATTACGTAACGTTTCCAACTCAGCATCAGTTAGATCTTTAACCTTAGTCGCAGTGTTAATGCCTGCGCTTTGGCAAATCAATTTAGCACGGGTGCTGCCAATACCATAAATGGCCTGTAAACCAATTACGGCATGAGCGTTATTAGGGATATTTACCCCTGCAATACGGGCCATAATTTTTCCTTAGAGCGAAAAATACGAACTATAACATAAATTCAAGGTTTAATTCAAATTAACCTTGTCTTTGCTTGTGGCGTGGATCAGTACAGATCACGCGTACAACACGATTACGACGAATCACTTTACAGTGACGGCAAATCTTCTTAACAGAAGGTTGAACTCGCATAATAAATTCCTTTCATTCCTTATTTTGCACGGAAAACAATACGTGCACGAGTTAAGTCATAAGGGGTCATCTCCACGGTAACTTTGTCACCAGGAGAAATTCTAATGTAATGCATGCGCATCTTACCCGAAATATGACCCAAAACCTCGTGGCCATTTTCCAAGCGAACTTTAAAGGTTGCGTTAGGCAACATCTCTAAAATTTCGCCTTGCATCTGAATGGTATCTTCCTTAGCCATTTTACTCTCTTATTATTTGCGTTTTAATGATGATTTTTTCATCAAATGTTCATACTGATGACTCATCATGTATGAAGCGATTTGCGTTCTGAAGTCCATGGTCACAACAACCATAATCAAGAGTGAGGTACCACCAAAATAGAATGGCACGTTCAAGCCTTGAGTTAAGAACTCAGGAATCAAACAAACAATAGTGATATACAAAGCACCAGCACCCGTCAAACGCAGAATGACCTTCTCGATGTATTTTGAGGTTTGCTCACCAGGACGAATCCCAGGAATAAAGGCACCGCTTTTTTTCAGGTTATCCGCTACTTCACGTGGGTTGAACACCAACGCAGTGTAGAAGAAACAGAAGAAAATGATGGCCGATGCAAACAACAAAATGTACAGCGGTTGACCATGCTGTAAATAACCGGCAGCTGTTTGAAGCCATGGAAGTGAATCAGACGACCCAAACCATTCCAGAATAGTAGTAGGGAACAAAATAATGCTCGAAGCAAAAATCGCTGGGATCACACCGGCCATATTTAATTTATAAGGCATGTGCGTGCTTTGACCTTGCATCACTTTATTACCAACTTGACGCTTTGCGTATTGCACTAAAACTTTTCGTTGACCGCTTTCAATGTACACGACCGCAAAAGTAATTAACAACGCGCCAACAATGATCAGCAACGCCACAATCAGTGACATAGAACCATTACTGGTTAGGGTTAACAACTGAGCAATGCCGCCTGGCACACCCGCTGCAATACCAGCACAAATGATCAAAGAAATACCATTGCCGATGCCTCGCTCGGTAATTTGCTCACCCAACCACATTAAGAACATGGTACCGGTAACCAAACACACCACGGTTGAAAGATAAAATTCAAACTGTGGCGCAATCACCAAACCTGGCTGTTGATACAAGAACACAGCAGAGCTGAAGCCTTGTACGGTGGCCAAGATGACGGTTGCAAAACGAGTATACTTGGTGATTTTTCTTCGACCTGCCTCACCCTCCTTCTTTAAGGCTTTTAAAGAAGGCATGATTTCAGACGCCAACTGAATAATAATCGACGCAGAAATATAAGGCATAATGCCGATTGCAAATACGGTAAAGCGTGACAACGAACCGCCTGAGAACATGTTTAACATGCCAAGCAGTCCATTATCAACGCTTTCAAAAAGCTTGGCTAACGCAATAGCATCAACACCAGGGACAGGAATATGTGCGCCGATGCGAAAAACGATTAATGCACCAATAAGGAAAATAATGCGTTTCTTTAAATCAGCAAACTTTGCCAATCCCGAAGTAGAAGTATTGTTAGCCACAGTATAAGCCTTTACTCAACCAAGCTGCCACCAGCTGCTTCGATAGCTGCTAGCGCGCCTTTGGTTGCTTTTAAACCAACCAATTTAACTGCTTTTTCAATGCTGCCAGAAGCAATCACTTTAACTGAAGTCACTTGAGCAGCCACGATACCGGCTTGCTTAAGGGCCAACAGATCGATTTCATCCAAAGGCAGTAAGTTGATTTCGCTCAAACGCACTTCAGCGTTAAAACGAGCAGTCATTGATCTAAAACCACGCTTAGGCAAACGACGTTGCAAAGGCATTTGACCGCCTTCAAAACCTACTTTGTGGAAACCACCAGAGCGGCTTTTTTGACCTTTATGGCCACGACCACAGGTTTTACCTAAGCCACTGCCGATACCACGACCCACGCGGCGAGCCGCATGTTTCGCACCATCAGCTGGCTGAATGGTATTCAAAAACATATTAGTCCTCTACTTTCAAAAGGTAGCTGATCTTGTTGATCATGCCACGATTTTCTGGAGTGTCCAATACTTCAACAGTTTGCTCACGGTGACGTAAACCCAAGCCACGAGCACAAGCGCGGTGAGATTGAATGCAACCAATCACGCTTTTTGCCAAAGTTACTTTAATGGTTTTAGTTTGCGTCATGATCAGCTCCCATAATGTCTTCAACAGTCAAACCACGTTTGGCTGCGATGTCAGAAGGAGTGTACAAGCGGCTCAAACCATCTAAGGTGGCGCGAACAATGTTGTAAGGGTTGGTAGAACCATGAACCTTAGCAGAAATGTTACGCACGCCCATGGCGTCAAATACTAGACGCATAGGACCACCGGCTTTAACGCCACTACCTTCGCGGGCTGGTTGCATCAACACTTTAGTGGCGCCGTGGCGACCAATAACTGCGTGATGAATCGTGCCGTTTTTCAAAGGAACTTTTACCATTTCGCGACGAGCTTGGTCCATCGCTTTTTGTACGGCTACAGGCACTTCTTTAGATTTGCCTTTACCCATACCGATGCGGCCATCGCCATCACCTACCACGGTCAATGCTGAGAACGCCATGATCCGGCCACCTTTAACTACTTTGGTAACACGGTTGACAGCAACCATCTTCTCAATTAAACCATCACCGCGATCATCAATTTCATGTTTTGCCATTATATGATCACTCCGAATTAGAAGCTTAGACCGTGCTCACGCGCGGCTTCAGCAAGTGCTTTTACACGACCATGGTATTTGAAACCAGAGCGATCAAACGCAACTTTTTCAACACCAACCGCTTTGGCTTTTTCAGCAATGCGTTGGCCCACAAACTGAGCAGCAGCAACGTTGCTACCAGACTTGATTTCACCCTTAACATCAGCTTCTTGAGTTGATGCTTGAGCCAAAACCTTGTCACCCTCAGCACTGATAATCTGAGCATAAATATGAGCATTAGTGCGGAATACACACAAACGGACCATATTGAGTTCCGCAATCTTGGCACGGGTTTTACGTGCGCGGCGGATCCTAGCAGTATTTTTATCCATTTTAAGGCCTCAATTATTTTTTCTTGGTTTCTTTCATTACAACCACTTCACCAGCGTAGCGAACACCCTTGCCTTTGTAAGGCTCTGGTGGACGGTAAGCGCGGATCTTGGCTGCAACTTGACCAACTTGTTGTTTGTCAGCACCTTTGATGACGATTTCTGTTTGAGACGGAGTCTCAGCAGTCACGCCTTCAGGCATGGCGTATACAAGCGGATGAGAGAAGCCCAAAGACAGGTTTAGGTTTTGACCTTCTGCCTTAGCGCGGTAACCCACACCAATCAATTGTAATTTTTTCTCAAAGCCTTGAGAAACGCCAGTAACCATGTTGTGCAACAAGGCACGTAAAGTACCAGACATAGCAAGCGCGTGCTTGCTGTCGTTAGCGGGTACAAAGGTCAATTCGTTGTTTTCCAAAGCGATGGTGACATCAGCACACAAGGTTTGAGTCATCTCGCCTTTTGCACCTTTAACAACCACGTCTGTAGGTGTGAATTTAACTTCAACACCAGAAGGAATAGACACTGGGTTTTTTGCTATGCGTGACATTTATTCCTCCTTAAGCAACGATACACAAAAGTTCGCCACCCACGCCGTTAGCACGTGCTTTACGGTCGGTCATCACACCTTTAGAGGTGGTCACGATCGCAATACCTAAGCCGTTCATCACGTTAGGGATTTGGGTAGAACCTTTATAAACACGTAAGCCTGGGCGAGATACACGTTGGATGCGCTCAATCACTGGGCGACCCATGTAGTATTTCAATTGCAAATCCAAAGATGGTTTTGCGTCAGCGCTTACAGCAAAATCTTCAATGTAGCCTTCTTCTTTCAAAACTTGTGCAATGGCTTTCTTCAATTTAGAAGCAGGCATAGACACGGTAGCTTTGTTCGCACGTTGTGCGTTACGAATACGGGTCAACATATCGGAAATAGGATCATGCATACTCATATTTTCTTCTCCTATTACCAGCTAGCTTTAACCACACCAGGAATTTCACCGCGCATAGAAATTTCGCGGATCTTGGTGCGGCCTAGGCCAAATTTACGGAACGTACCACGTGGACGACCTGTCAATGCGCAACGACGACGTTGGCGAACTGGCATAGCGTTACGAGGAATAGATTGTAATTTCAAACGTGCTTGGAAGTGCTCTTCAGGCGTCGCAGATGCGTCATTGATGACAGCAAAAATTGCTTCGCGTTTTGCTGCGTATTTCACAGCCAAAGTAGCGCGCTTCTTTTCACGGTTAATTAATGCAAGCTTAGCCATGATTAACCCTTAAATGGAAACTTGAACAGAGCCAATAAAGCTTTAGCTTCTGCATCAGTTTTAGCAGTTGTCGTAATAGTGATGTTCAAACCACGCAAAGCATCGATTTTATCGTATTCGATCTCTGGGAAAATGATTTGCTCACGCACACCCATGTTGAAGTTGCCACGGCCATCAAAAGATTTACCGTTCACGCCGCGGAAGTCGCGTACGCGTGGCAAAGCGATGGTGATCAAGCGGTCCAAAAATTCGTACATACGCTCACGACGCAAAGTTACTTTGCAGCCGATTGGGTAGAAGTCACGAATTTTAAAGCCAGCGATCGATTTACGAGCAACAGTCACAACAGGTTTTTGACCAGCAATCGCTTGCAAGTCGCCAACAGCGTGGTCCATTACTTTTTTATCGGCTACAGCTTCGCCCACACCCATGTTTAGGGTGATTTTGTCAATGCGAGGTACTTCCATGATTGATTTGTAGCCAAATTGCTTAATCATTTCAGGAACGACAGTCGCTTTGTAGAATTCATTTAAACGTGCCATTTTTTGCTCCTTTAAGCACTAACTCGCGCACCGTTAGATTTGAAGATGCGTACACGTTCTACGACTTTACCTTCTTCATTTCTAATTTCTTCGATGCCTACACGGTCAGCTTTTTTAGTTTCAGGGTTAAAAATAGCAACATTTGAAATGGCTACTGGCATGGTTTTGCTTACAATACCACCAGCAACATTATTCATAGGGTTTGGTTTTTGATGTTTTTTTACAACATTAACACCTTCAACCACAACTTTACCATCCAATACTTTGGTGACGTTGCCGGTTTTGCCCTTGTCTTTGCCAGTGATGACGATAACGTGATCGCCTTTAAGAAGTTTACGCATTCTTAGTTCCTCACTTAAAGCACTTCGGGTGCTAATGAAACGATTTTCATGAATCGTTCATTACGCAACTCGCGAGTTACAGGTCCAAAAATACGGGTACCGATAGGCTCTAGTTTGGTGTTCAACATTACCGCAGCATTGTTGTCAAACTTGATCAGAGCGCCATCAGGACGACGTACGCCCTTAGCGGTGCGAACAACAACAGCGTTCAGCACATCACCTTTTTTAACACGGCCTCGAGGAGCTGCATCTTTCACAGTCACCTTGATGATATCGCCAACTGAGGCATATCGACGTTTAGAGCCGCCAAGAACTTTGATGCACATCACACGGCGCGCACCAGAGTTATCAGCCACATCTAACATGGTCTGCATTTGAATCATTTGTGATTACCTTTCATCCAACTTAATTTACCCTTTTCAAATCAGCTGCTTAACGTCTTAAGCCCCTATAAATAAGGACATAAACGTGACGTCAGTCAAGCCATTCGAAACCTTGCGGTTCTAGTAAATCAGTCTTGGATCCCGATGGGAGAAAATACCCTCGTCAAAGAGACCGAGGGCATAGAAACGCGAAGTTTACAGTAAAATTTCTTTCAATGCAAGCTTCTAACTATTACACCTGACGTGCTTTTTCCACCAAGTTTGTCACAACCCAAGTTTTGGTTTTTGACACTGGACGGGTTTCAGCGATAACAACGATGTCGCCAGCGGCGTATTCATTGTTTTCGTCATGTGCATGGTGTTTGCTAGAACGACGGATGATTTTGCCATATAGTGGGTGTTTCACAGTACGTTCAACTAGTACCACTACGGTTTTGTCCATTTTGTCGCTAACTACTTTACCGGTTAAAGTGCGGACTGTTTTAGTATCGCTCATATTACGCAGCCTTTTCAGTTAAGATCGTTCTTACGCGCGCAATGTCACGACGAACTTTTTTCAGTTCACTGGTTTTAGCAAGCTGATTAGTCGCGTTTTGCATACGCAGTCCGAACTGGGCCTTCAACAAGCTCATTAACTCAACGTTAAGCTCATCGATAGATTTGGCTCGCAAGTCGGTTTTAAACTGTTTAGTTTTCATTTATTGACCCACCTGTCTTGTTACAAATACGGTTGGCAATGGCAATTTAGCAGCTGCCAATTTGAACGCTTCACGCGCCAAATCTTCAGACACGCCATCCATCTCATACAACATTTTACCTGGTTGAATTTCAGCCACGTAGTACTCAGGAGAACCTTTACCGCCACCCATACGTACTTCAGCAGGTTTTTCAGTAATTGGTTTGTCTGGGAATACGCGAATCCAAATACGACCACCACGTTTAATGTGACGAGTCATGGCACGACGAGCTGCCTCAATTTGGCGAGCGGTCAAACGACCACGGCCAGTTGATTTCAAGCCAAAGTCACCAAAGCTCACTTTATTACCGCGAGTAGCAATACCAGTATTGCGACCCTTATGTTGCTTACGATATTTTAGTCTAGTTGGCTGCAGCATTTCTACCACCTGCCTTTCTTTGTCTCTTCTGTGGCGCAGCTGGTTGAGCTACTTGGGCTTGATTAGGATTCCAATCGCCTTTGTATACCCAAACTTTAATGCCGATAATGCCGTATGTAGTCAATGCTTCGCTTGTGGCGTAATCTACGTCAGCACGTAGGGTATGCAAAGGCACGCGGCCTTCACGGTACCATTCGCTACGGGCGATTTCGATGCCGTTCAAACGACCTGAGCTCATGATTTTAATGCCTTTTGCACCAACGCGCATGGCGTTTTGCATAGAGCGTTTCATGGCGCGACGGAACATCACACGTTTTTCAAGTTGTGAAGCAATATTGTCAGCGATGATTTGTGCATCAATTTCAGGCTTACGAATTTCTTCGATGTTTACGTGCACAGGCACGCCTAATAATTTTTGCAAATCACGTTTCAATACTTCAATGTCCTCGCCTTTTTTGCCGATAACGACACCAGGGCGTGCACTGAAAATAGTAATACGAGCTGATTTAGCAGGACGCTCAATGACCACACGACCAACAGAAGCATTCGCCAAGCGTTTTTTCAAATAATCACGAACGTCGATGTCTTGCTTTAAGATCACTGGGAATTCAGAGCTCTTTGCAAACCATTTTGAGGTCCAGTTTTTATTTACGGCTAAACGAAAACCAGTAGGATTTACTTTTTGTCCCATTGTTTTTCCTTAATTGCCAACTGTCACACTGATGTGACAAGTTTGTTTTTCAATTTTGTTACCACGACCTTTTGCACGAGCCTGGAAGCGTTTTAAGCTCGGGCCTTTGTCAACAAAAATGGTAGCAACTTTAAGGGTATCAATGTCAGCGCCTTCGTTATGCTCAGCATTAGAAATCGCAGATTCCAATACTTTTTTAACCAATTGAGCCGCTTTTTTAGGGCTAAAGGTCAAAATTTGCAACGCTTGGTCAACATCTTTACCACGAATCAAATCAGCCACTAATCGTGCTTTTTGAGCAGAGATACGGGCGTTATTGTGTTTAGCAGAAACTCTCATCTTTTCACCTTATTTCTTTTTAGCTTTCTTGTCAGCCAAGTGGCCTTTGAAAGTACGTGTCAATGAGAACTCACCCAATTTATGACCAACCATGTTGTCGCTTACAAACACAGGCACGTGAGTACGGCCATTGTGTACAGCGATGGTTAAGCCAATAAAGTCAGGCAAAATGGTAGAACGACGTGACCAAGTCTTAATTGGGCGTTTGTCGTTGTTAGCACGTGCTGTATCAACTTTCTTTAGCAAGTGCAAGTCCACGTATGGACCTTTTTTCAGAGAACGAGCCATCTCAATTACCCTTTATTAGAAAAGCGACGACGAACAATCATGTTGTTTGTGCGTTTGTTGCGACGAGTGCGGAAGCCTTTAGCTGGCGTACCCCATGGGCTAACTGGCTCACGACCTTCGCCAGTTTTACCTTCACCACCACCGTGTGGGTGATCGACAGGGTTCATTACCACACCACGAACTGTTGGACGAATACCCTTCCAACGATTTGCGCCTGCTTTACCAATTTTACGTAGGCTTTGTTCTTCGTTGCTTACTTCACCAATAGTGGCGCGGCAATCAACGTGGATCTTACGGATCTCACCAGAACGCAAACGTAATTGAGCGTAAGCACCTTCGCGAGCCAATAGCATCGCAGAAGTACCGGCTGAACGAGCAATTTGCGCACCCTTACCAGGACGCATCTCGATACAGTGAATGGTGGTACCCACTGGGATGTTACGGATAGGCAAAGTGTTACCTACTTTAATCGCAGACTCAGCACCAGAAATCACTTTAGCGCCGGCTTTAATGCCACGAGGAGCAATGATGTAGCGACGTTCGCCGTCAGCATAGCAAAGCAAAGCGATGAATGCGGTACGGTTAGGATCGTATTCAATGCGTTCTACGGTTGCTGGAATGCCATCTTTGTTACGACGGAAGTCAACGATACGATAGTGGTGCTTGTGACCGCCGCCTTTATGGCGAACGGTGATGCGACCTTTATTGTTACGACCAGCATTGGATTTTTGTTTTTCCAATAGTGGTGCGTAAGGGGCGCCCTTATGCAAGTCGGGGTTTACGACACGAACCATGCCGCGGCGACCTGCGGAAGTGGGCTTCATTTTTACAATAGCCATTTTCTACTCCTTATTCCGCGCTAGCTGCAGCTGATTCTAAATCAAGCTCTTGGCCGTCAACTAAGCTTACATAAGCTTTTTTAACGTCATTACGCTTACCCATGTACTTACCAAAGCGTTTTGCTTTACCTTTGGTCAATGTTGTGGTCACGTTAGACACTTCAACACCGAACAATAGCTCAACAGCGGCTTTGATTTCAGGCTTAGTCGCGTTTGGCAATACTTTGAAAGTCACTTGATTGCGTTTTTCAGCCAACAAATTGCTCTTTTCAGAGACTACAGGAGCCAGAATCACCTGCATTAAACGTTCTTGATTCATACCCATTGCTCCTCTAACTGAGCAACTGCCTCTTTAGTCAAGATGACTTTTTTGTAACGCAATAGGCTGTAAGGATCCGCTTGATGCGCTTCCAAAACCATTACGTTAGGCAAGTTGCGTGAAGACAAATATAGGTTCTCATCAAGCTGTTTGGTCACAAACAATACCTGTTCCATACCTAGATTTTTCACTTGAGCAGCAAACTCTTTAGTTTTAGGAGTTTGTGCAGTCAATTCATCAATCACAAACAAACGTTCGTCACGTACCAATTGAGACAAGATTGCCGCAATACCAGCACGGTACATTTTACGATTCACTTTGTGTGAAAAGTTTTCGGTTGGTTTGTTAGGGAATGCACGACCACCGCCACGCCATACTGGAGACGAAGTCATACCAGCACGCGCACGGCCGGTACCTTTTTGACGCCAAGGTTTTTTGGTTGAATGCTTAACTTCCGCACGAGTCAACTGAGCACGGTTACCAGAACGAGCATTAGCCAAGAAGGCTTGTACTAGTTGGTGAACCAAAGCTTCGTTGTAATCGCGAGAAAATAGGGCGTCAGAAGCAACCATGCTGCCAGATACTTGACCTTGAGCATTAATAACTTGTAATTCCATTACGCACCTGCTTTCACACTTTGACGAACAACAACATCACTGTTTTTAGCACCAGGCACAGCGCCTTTAACTAATAGCAAATGACGTTCTGCGTCTACACGAACCACTTCAAGGCACTGTACGGTTGACTGAGTGTTACCATATTGACCAGCCATGCGTTTACCCTTGAATACGCGACCTGGGTCTTGGGCTTGACCAATAGAACCAGGCACACGGTGAGACAAAGAGTTACCGTGTGAGTTGCGTTGGCCATGGAAGTTATGGCGTTTAATGGTACCAGAGAAGCCTTTACCTTTAGTGGTGCCGGTAATGTCTACTAGTTGGCCTTCAGCAAAAGCAGCAACGGTTAATTCGTCACCCACTTTTAATTCTGCCAATTGAGCTTCAGTAATCACAAATTCGATTGAGCCACGGCCAGCTTCAACACCGGCTTTAGCAAAGTGACCAGCTTCAGCTTTGGTCACACGATTTGCTTTCTTAGCACCAAAGGTAACTTGTACGGCTTGATAGCCGTCAGTATCTTTGGATTTTAACTGCGTAACGCGATTCGCAGACATGTCTAGAACAGTCACAGGGATAGAAACACCATCCTCAGTGAAAATTCGAGTCATGCCGACTTTGCGTCCGACTAGACCTAATGTCATGTTTATTTCCTTAGTGAGGCGCCAATTACGATTGATCGGCTTTTAAAACAAAACGAACTCAGCACACAAAATATGTACTGAGTTCGCGAGGATAACACAATTTCAAATGTTGAATCAAGAATATAATGCTTCTTAACCCAACATTCTCAATTACTGTACCTTAATTTCAACATCCACGCCTGCTGGCAGATCCAATTTCATCAACGCGTCGGTGGTCTTGTCAGTCCAATCAACAATGTCCATCAAGCGTAAGTGAGTGCGGATTTCCAACTGTTCGCGTGATTTTTTGTTCACGTGTGGTGAACGCAAAATGTCGAAACGTTCGATTTTAGTAGGCAAAGGGATTGGGCCCTTAACCACAGCACCGGTACGTTTAGCAGTTTCAACGATCTCTTCAGCAGAGCGGTCGATCAAGTTGTAGTCATAAGCTTTTAGGCGAATGCGAATTTTTTGGGTTTTCATCTATTCGTCCTAAAATTAAGCAATAATGCTGGCAACAACGCCGGCGCCAACGGTACGACCACCTTCGCGAATCGCGAAACGTAGACCATCTTCCATAGCGATCGGAGCGATCAATTCTACAGTCACGCCAACGTTTTCACCTGGCATAACCATTTCAACGCCTTCACCTAAAGTAACCGCGCCGGTTACGTCAGTAGTACGGAAGTAGAACTGTGGACGGTAGTTAGCAAAGAATGGGGTGTGACGACCGCCCTCTTCTTTAGACAACACGTACACTTCAGCAGCAAACTTGGTGTGAGGCGTAATAGTACCTGGCTTAGCCAAAACTTGACCGCGGTCTACGTCTTCACGTTTGGTACCACGTAGCAATACACCTACGTTGTCGCCGGCTTGACCTTGATCCAACAACTTACGGAACATTTCAACGCCAGTACAAGTGGTTTTAGCAGTGTCTTTCAAGCCAACGATTTCTAGCTCGTCACCCACGTTTACAATACCACGTTCGATACGACCAGTTACCACGGTACCACGGCCAGAAATTGAGAACACGTCTTCAATTGGCAATAGGAATGGCTTGTCTACAGCACGTTCTGGAGTAGGAATGTAAGCATCTAATTGGTCAGCCAAAGCAAAAATTGCTGGCTCGCCGATGTCAGATTGGTCACCTTCCAAAGCTTTAAGTGCAGAACCTTTAACAACAGGAATGTCGTCGCCAGGGAAGTCGTAGCTAGACAATAGCTCACGGATTTCCATTTCAACCAATTCCAACAACTCTTCGTCGTCAACCATGTCGCATTTGTTCATGAATACGATGATGTAAGGAACGCCAACTTGACGAGCCAACAAGATGTGTTCACGAGTTTGTGGCATAGGGCCATCAGCTGCTGAACATACCAAGATCGCGCCGTCCATTTGAGCCGCACCGGTAATCATGTTTTTAACATAGTCGGCGTGACCTGGACAGTCTACGTGAGCGTAGTGGCGAGTATCAGTTTCGTATTCAACGTGTGAAGTGCTAATGGTAATACCACGGGCTTTTTCTTCAGGAGCGTTGTCAATTTGATCGTAAGCGCGTGCAGCACCACCGAATTTTTTAGACAAAATTGTGGTCAATGCAGCAGTTAGAGTGGTTTTACCATGGTCAACGTGACCAATTGTACCAACGTTTACGTGCGGTTTATTCCGCTCGAATTTTTCTTTAGCCATTATGCTAATTCCTTAAATAAAGATCGATAAAAGAACGATGCTGCCCGACCTCAGTCAGGCAGCTATAGGGATATTACTTTTTCTTTTCCATGACTTTTTCAACGATATGTGAAGGTGCTTCAGCATAACGTTTGAATACCATGGTGTAGATCGCACGACCTTGAGTCAATGAACGAAGTGCAGTGGCGTAGCCAAACATTTCAGACAAAAGCACTTCCGCACGAACAATCTTACCGCCAATACCGTCATCATCCATACCTTGAATGATACCGCGACGGCTAGACAAGTCACCCATTACGTCACCCATGTAATCTTCAGGGGTTTCTACTTCTACGGCCATCATAGGCTCTAGAAGGGCTGGGCTGGCTTTACGCATACCGTCTTTAAAGGCCATAGAACCGGCCAACTCAAACGCCAATTGCGAAGAGTCAACGTCATGGTAAGAACCAAAGATCAAGCGAATGCGTACGTCTACTACTGGGTAACCAGCAACCACACCGTTTGACAAGGTGTCACGAATACCTTTATCAACAGAAGGGATGAATTCGCGAGGAATCACACCACCTTTAATTTCATCGATAAACTCGTAACCTGCACCACCTGGCTCCATAGGCTCAAGTTTGATCACAACGTGACCGTACTGACCTTTACCACCAGATTGTTTGGCGTGTTTCGCTTCAGACTCAACTTCTTTACGAATGGTTTCGCGGTAAGCCACTTGAGGCGCACCCACACCACACTCAACGCCGAATTCACGACGCATACGATCAATCAAGATCTCTAAGTGCAATTCACCCATGCCTGAAATAATGGTTTCGCCAGATTCTTCATCTGAACGCACGCGGAATGAAGGGTCTTCTTTAGCAAGACGATTCAAGGCCACGCCCATTTTTTCTTGGTCGGCTTTGGTTTTAGGTTCAACGGCCACGTGAATTACTGGCTCAGGGAATTCCATACGCTCCAAGATGATCGGTGCATCTTCTGCACACAAAGTCTCACCAGTGGTCACGTCTTTCAAACCGATCACGGCAGCGATGTCACCAGCGCGCACTTCTTCAATCTCTTCACGGTCGTTGGCTTTCATTTGCACCAAACGGCCAATACGCTCGCGCGTACCTTTTACAGAGTTGGTTACGGTGTCGCCTGATTTAACCATGCCTGAGTAAACACGAATAAACGTCAATTGACCCACGAACTTGTCGTTCATCAATTTAAACGCCAATGCAGAGAATTTCTCAGCATCGTCGGCTTTACGGCTAACTTTTTCACCTTTAGGGTTTTCACCAGCTACAGGTGGAATGTCTAGTGGGCTAGGCAAGTATTCAACAACTGCATCCAACATACGTTGAACACCTTTGTTTTTAAATGCAGAACCGCACAATACAGGTTGGATTTCGCAAGCCAAAGTACGTTTACGCAATGCGTCAACGATTTCTTCTTCGGTCAAGGCTTCGCCGCCCAAATATTTTTCCATCAGCTCTTCGCTGGCTTCAGCCGCAGCTTCAACCATGTTTTCACGCCATTCGTTGGCAGTGTCTACTAGGTCAGCAGGGATTTCACCATATTCGAACTTCATGCCTTGAGACGCTTCATCCCAAATAATGGCTTTCATGTTCAACAAATCAACCACGCCTTGGAAACCATCTTCAGCACCAATCGGCACCACTACAGGTACTGGATTTGCGCGTAGACGGGTTTTCATTTGCTCAACGGCACGGAAGAAGTTGGCGCCTTGACGGTCCATCTTGTTCACGAAGGCCAAGCGAGGCACTTTGTATTTGTTAGCCTGACGCCATACGGTTTCAGACTGAGGTTGCACACCACCCACAGCACAGTAAACCATCACGGCGCCGTCCAATACACGCATAGAACGCTCTACTTCAATCGTAAAGTCAACGTGGCCTGGGGTGTCAATGATGTTCATACGGTGAGACGGGAACTGGTGCGACATACCGCTCCAGAAGGTGGTCACAGCAGCAGAAGTAATGGTAATACCGCGCTCTTGCTCTTGTTCCATCCAGTCGGTCGTTGCAGAACCTTCGTGGGTTTCACCCAGCTTATGGTTCATACCGGTGTAGAACAAAATACGTTCTGAAGTCGTTGTTTTACCAGCGTCAATATGGGCACTAATACCGATGTTACGGTACAAATTAATGGGGGTTTTACGAGCCACAATAATTGCCTTTTCTTTGTTAGTTTAGAAGCGGAAGTGAGAGAAGGCTTTGTTGGCTTCAGCCATACGGTGCACTTCTTCACGTTTTTTGATGGCGCCGCCGCGACCTTCAGCCGCATCTAGCAACTCACCAGCTAAACGTAAATCCATTGATTTCTCACCACGCTTACGGGCTGCATCACGCAACCAGCGCATAGACAAAGCAAGACGACGTGCAGGACGAACCTCAACAGGAACTTGATAGTTGGCACCACCGACACGACGGCTTTTAACTTCAACGATAGGCTTAGCGTTAGCAATAGCAGCGTTAAATACTTCGATTGGCTCTTTGCCAGCTTTTTTAGCGATCTGTTCTAAAGCACCGTAGATGATGCGTTCAGCAACAGATTTTTTGCCGTCAATCATCACAACGTTCATGAATTTTGACAACTCTTGGCTACCAAATTTTGGATCTGGTAGGACGTCACGTTTGGGGACTTCTCTGCGTCTTGGCATGATATTTTCCTTAATTCTATTCAGTTGAGCACTGTTGCTCAAAAACGTCTAAAAAGACATTCACTTACTCGACAGCGAAGCGCTGCCTACACTGCCAATCCTTACTTAGGACGCTTAGCACCGTATTTAGAGCGAGATTGTTTACGATCTTTAACACCGGCAGTGTCCAAAGAACCGCGAACGGTATGGTAACGTACACCAGGTAAGTCTTTTACACGACCACCGCGGATCAATACCACGCTGTGCTCTTGTAGGTTATGGCCTTCACCACCGATGTATGAAATCACTTCAAAACCGTTGGTCAAGCGAACTTTACATACTTTACGTAGTGCAGAGTTAGGTTTTTTAGGGGTAGTGGTGTATACGCGAGTGCACACGCCACGTTTTTGAGGGCAAGCCTCTAGTGCAGGCACTTTGTTCGGGTAAACCGGAACTTTGCGACCTTTACGCACTAATTGGTTAATTGTAGGCATTTATTTTCGTTCCTATTGAGAATAACTTACTGACACCATGCCAGTAAGCCCGATATTGTAGTTTCTATTCAAGATACAGTCAATACAAAAAGGTGCAATATCAAGAAACTACCCTTGATACTGCACCTTTTAGACAACGCCCGCTGCGTACTGCGGGCCCGTCTCGAATTACCCTAGCTGTTCTGGCTGCTCTTGTGCTGTGGCCACTTGCGCTGCCAAACCTTGGCGTTTGCGGTGGTAGCTTAAGCCAGTACCAGCAGGAATCAAACGACCCACGATTACGTTCTCTTTCAGACCACGTAAATCATCGCGTTTGCCCATGATGGCGGCTTCGGTCAAGACACGCGTGGTCTCTTGGAACGATGCAGCAGAAATGAAGGAGTCGGTAGACAATGACGCTTTGGTAATACCCAATAAGATATTTTCATAACGTGCTGGCTGCTTGTCTTCAGCTTCCATCTTCTCGTTCGCCATCACTACTTCAGCGCGCTCTACCTGTTCACCGGTAATAAACTCAGTGTCACCTGAATCAGCAATATGGACACGACGCAACATTTGGCGAATGATCACTTCAATGTGCTTGTCACTAATCTTCACGCCTTGCAAACGGTACACTTCTTGTACTTCTTGCACGATGTAACGAGTCAATGACTCAATGCCTTGCAAACGCAGAATGTCGTGTGGGTCTACTGCACCGTCAACGATCATTTCACCTTGGTTCACCACTTGGCCATCATGCACCAAAATGTTTTTCTCTTTTGGCACCAATGATTCATGGGCGCTGCCGTCTAGATCAGTGATGATCAAACGCTGCTTGCCTTTGGTGTCTTTACCGAACGATACGGTACCGGTGACTTCGGCCAACATACCGGCGTCTTTCGGTACACGGGCTTCGAACAATTCAGCCACGCGTGGTAGACCACCGGTAATGTCACGGGTCTTGGTGCTCTCTTGCGGGATACGCGCCAATACGTCGCCTTTACCAATGTCTTGGCCATCACGTACGGTAATCACCGCACCCAATGGGAAGGCCATAGACACGGCGGTGTCAGAGCCAGCATTACGCACTTCGTTGCCATCAGCATCCAACAGTTTCACGGTTGGGCGCAATAGCTTAGATTGCGCAGCAGAGCGACGTTTGGTGTCAATCACCACCAGGGTAGACAGACCAGTCACATCGTCGGTTTGTTTCGCTACGGTCACGCCTTCTTCGACGTTTTCAAAGCGAATCTTACCTTCGTGCTCGGTAATCATTGGACGGGTGTGTGGATCCCACGTGGCCAATACTTGGCCCGCTTTCACTTCAGTACCGTCTTGAACCATCAACATCGCGCCGTAAGGCACTTTATGACGCTCACGCTCACGACCAATGTCGTCGTGAATCACGATTTCTGAAGAACGACCAATCACCACCAGGCCACCTTTATTGTTGGCTACATAGCGCATTTGGCTAGAGAAACGAACGGTACCGTTCGATTTCACTTCCACTTGGCTCGCAGCAGCAGAACGAGACGCCGCACCACCAATATGGAACGTACGCATGGTCAGCTGAGTACCTGGCTCACCAATTGACTGGGCGGCAATCACGCCCACGGCCTCACCTGAGTTCACGCGCTTACCGCGGGCCAAGTCACGACCGTAACATTGGGCACACAAGCCGTAGCGTGTTTTACAGGTAATTGGGGTACGAATTTTCACTTCGTCCAAACCGGCGCGGTCAATGATGTCTACAGACGCTTCGTCCATCAAAGTGCCTGCCTCAACAATGGTTTCACCCGTGCTTGGCTCAACCACGTCAACGGCCAATACACGACCTAAAATACGGTCACGCAGCGGCTCAATCACGTCACCACCTTGAACCACAGCCTTCATGATGAAGCCGTCAGAGGTACCGCAATCGTCTTCGATTACCACCAAGTCTTGGGTCACGTCTACTAGACGACGCGTCAAGTAACCTGAGTTAGCCGTTTTCAATGCCGTATCCGCCAAACCTTTACGCGCACCGTGAGTGGAAATAAAGTATTGTAGAACCGTTAGGCCTTCACGGAAGTTCGAGGTAATTGGGGTTTCAATAATCGAACCGTCTGGTTTCGCCATCAAGCCACGCATACCGGCTAGCTGTTTAATCTGGGCCACAGAACCACGGGCGCCAGAGTCGGCCATCATGTAAATCGAGTTAAATGACTCTTGATCCACTTCGTTACCGTCGCGGTCGATGGTTTTTTGCACCGATAGTTCATCCATCATCGCCTTAGCGATCTTGTCGCCGGTACGACCCCAGATGTCCACCACTTTATTGTAGCGCTCACCCTGAGTCACCAGGCCTTGACGGTACTGCTCTTCAATTTCTTTAACTTCGGTCTTAGCTTCATCCAACAAGGTGTATTTTTTCTCTGGCACTTGCATGTCGTCCACGCAAATAGAGATACCACCGCGGGTAGAGTAGGCAAAACCGGTGTACATCAAGTGGTCAGCAAAGATCACGGTGTCGCGGATGCCACATAGGCGGAACGACGCATTGATCAAGCGTGAAATTTCTTTTTTCTTCAGCGCACGGTTCACCAGTTCAAACGGCAAGCCTTTAGGCAAGATGTCTGATAGCAAAGCACGGCCAACGGTGGTTTCGTAGCGATTCACCACTGGCACGAATTCGCCTTGATCGTCTTTACGGTATTCTTTAATCCGCACGGTGATCTTGGTGGCCAATTCTACTTGGCGGGTTTCGTAGGCGCGGTGTACTTCTTTCACGTCGGCGAATAAAGAGCCTTCGCCTGGCGCGTTGATGCGCTCACGCGTCATGTAGTACAGGCCCAACACGATGTCTTGAGAAGGCACAATGATTGGCTCGCCGTTGGCAGGAGACAATACGTTGTTAGAGGCCAACATCAAGGTGCGTGCTTCCATTTGCGCTTCTAATGATAGAGGCACGTGTACCGCCATTTGGTCACCGTCAAAGTCGGCGTTAAATGCGGCACAAACCAAAGGATGCAGCTGAATCGCTTTACCTTCAATCAGAATCGGTTCAAACGCCTGAATACCCAAACGGTGCAAGGTTGGTGCACGGTTCAATAGGATTGGGTGTTCGCGAATCACGTCTTCCAAGATGTCCCATACTTCTGGCACTTCTTGTTCAACTAATTTTTTAGCAGCCTTAATAGTCGTTGCCAAGCCCAACACTTCCAATTTATGGAAAATGAAAGGTTTAAACAGCTCTAGCGCCATTTTTTTAGGTAGACCACATTGATGCAGACGCAGGTAAGGACCCACGGTAATCACGGAACGACCAGAGTAGTCCACACGTTTACCCAGCAAGTTCTGACGGAAACGACCGCCCTTACCTTTAATCATGTCAGCCAATGATTTCAATGGACGCTTATTGGCGCCGGTCATGGCTTTACCGCGACGGCCGTTGTCCAATAGTGAATCCACAGCTTCTTGCAACATGCGTTTTTCGTTACGCACGATGATGTCTGGTGCATGCAACTCTAACAAACGTTTTAGACGGTTGTTACGGTTGATCACACGACGGTATAGATCGTTCAAGTCAGACGTGGCGAAACGACCACCGTCTAGCGGCACCAATGGGCGTAGATCAGGCGGCAATACTGGCAACACGTCTAGAATCATCCAATCAGGCTTCATGCCTGAACGTTGGAAGGCTTCCAATACTTTAAGACGTTTGGCGATTTTTTTGATCTTGGCATCAGAGTTGGTTGATTCCAACTCTTGGCGCAAGGTTTCGATTTCGCCAGGAATGTCTAGGGTACGCAACAAGTCGCGAATGCCTTCGGCGCCCATAAAGGCTTCGAATTCTTCACCAAACTCATCTAATTTATTGTAGTAATCTTCTTCAGTCAGCAACTGACGACGCTGTAGCGTGGTCATGCCAGGCTCGGTCACCACAAACGCTTCAAAGTACAGAACGCGCTCGATGTCACGCAAGGTCATGTCCAACACCATGCCCAAACGAGACGGTAGTGATTTCAAGAACCAAATGTGGGCAACGGGAGACGCTAGGTCGATGTGGCCCATGCGCTCACGGCGAACCTTAGACAAGGTGACTTCAACGCCACATTTCTCACAGGTCACGCCTTTAAATTTCAAACGTTTGTACTTACCGCACAAACATTCGTAGTCTTTTACTGGGCCGAAAATTTTGGCACAGAAAAGGCCGTCACGCTCAGGCTTGAACGTACGGTAGTTAATGGTTTCAGGTTTTTTGACCTCACCGTAAGACCATGAACGAATGGTCTCTGGTGACGCGATGCCGATCTTGATGGCATCAAATTCGTCGTCCGCGCCCGCTAGTTGCGTCGGGTTAAACAAATCTAACAATGCTTTCATGTTTTGCTCCGGGGTGCGTGTCCCCTGCTCGCTGATTCAGCCAGCAGGGGTCATTGTCTATTAATAACGTTCTAGGTCGATGTCCAAACCAAGTGAGCGAATCTCTTTCACCAACACGTTGAATGATTCAGGCATGCCGGCATCAATTTTGTGCTCACCTTTCACAATGTTTTCGTACATTTTGGTACGACCAGTGACGTCATCCGATTTCACCGTTAACATTTCTTGTAGGGTGTAAGACGCACCGTATGCCTCTAGTGCCCACACCTCCATCTCACCAAAACGCTGACCACCGAACTGTGCTTTACCACCCAACGGCTGCTGCGTCACCAAGCTGTAAGGACCGGTTGAACGAGCATGCATCTTCTCGTCTACCAAGTGATGCAGTTTCAAGTAATGCATCACGCCCACGGTCACAGGACGGTCAAACGCTTCGCCTGAACGACCATCGTATAGGGTCACTTGGGTGTTGGTTGGGTTAAAGCCCAATTTTTCCACTTCTGGATCGGCATCAGGGTAAGCCAGTTTCAGCATTTGCTTGATTTCAGGCTCATCGGCACCGTCAAACACAGGAGACGCAAACGTCGCACCCTTGCGTAGGTTTTCGGCCAAGTGCATGATTTCAGCGTCGGTAAAGCCATCTAGCTGCTCTTTATGACCGGTGCTGTTGTACAACTGCTCTAGGAAGGCGCGCATGTCTTTGGCCTGCTCTTGACGAATCAACATCTCGTCAATGCGGCGACCAATACCCTTCGCGGCCCAACCCAAATGCACTTCTAGAATCTGACCAATGTTCATCCGGCTCGGTACGCCCAGCGGGTTCAAGACGATGTCGACGGTGCGGCCATCGGCCATATACGGCATGTCTTCCACTGGCAAGATGCGAGAAACCACACCTTTGTTACCGTGTCGACCGGCCATCTTGTCACCAGACTGCAAGCGACGTTTAATGGCGATGAACACTTTAACCATTTTCTGAACGCCAGGCTGCAATTCGTCACCCTGGGTCAGTTTTTTCTTCTTCAATTCGTATTTGGCATCGAATTCTTCATGTTTCAATGACAGGCTAGACTTCATCAATTCTAATTGACGGGCTAGGTCTTCATCGGCCATGCGAATGTCGAACCAATCGTGTTGCGTTGGCAAACCTTCCAAGTAGTCCTTGGTGATTTCAGTGCCTTTGGCTAAGCGTTTAGGCCCACCGTTGGCAACTTTACCCACGATCATGCGCTCGATACGGCTAAAGGCGTCGTTAGAGAAAATACGCAGCTGGTCGCTCAAGTCTTTGCGGTAGCGTTTTAGCTCTGCATCGATGATGGACTGAGCGCGCTCGTCACGATCAATGCCTTCGCGGGTGAAGACCTGAACGTCGATCACGGTACCGCTCATGCCGGTAGGCATGCGCAATGAGGTGTCTTTCACGTCAGAGGCTTTTTCACCGAAAATCGCCCGCAATAGCTTTTCTTCAGGCGTCAGCTGAGTTTCGCCTTTAGGCGTTACTTTACCCACCAGAACGTCACCGGCTTCTACTTCAGCGCCAATGTGAACAATACCGGCTTCATCCAAACGACCTTGCATGCGCTCAGACAGGTTCGGAATGTCGCGGGTAATCTCTTCAGCACCCAGCTTGGTGTCACGCGCCACCACGTTCAATTCTTCGATGTGGATCGAGGTGTAGCGGTCTTCTGCCACCACGCGCTCGTTGATCAAGATCGAGTCCTCGAAGTTGTAACCGTTCCAAGGCATAAAGGCGATGGTCATGTTTTGACCCAATGCCAATTCACCTAGGTCGGTTGAGGCACCGTCGGCCAACACGTCGCCGCGTTGAACGATGTCACCGGTTTTCACCACGGGACGTTGGTTAATGTTGGTGCTTTGGTTAGAGCGGGTAAATTTGATCAAGTTGTAGATGTCTACACCCACTTCACCAGCAGTCGCTTCATCATCATGAACGCGAATCACCACTCGGCTGGCGTCTACTTGCTCAACCACACCACCGCGGTCTGCGATCACTGCTGTACCCGAGTCAATCGCTACAGAGCGTTCGATACCGGTACCCACCATTGGTTTTTCAGGACGCAAGCAAGGCACGGCTTGACGTTGCATGTTGGCGCCCATCAAGGCACGGTTGGCGTCGTCGTGTTCTAGGAACGGAATCAAGGAAGCCGCTACCGACACCACTTGGCCGGTGGCCACGTCCATGTACTGAACGCGATCAGGGGTAGACAAGATGGTCTCGCCTTTTTCGCGACAGGTCACCAATTCGTCGATCAATTTACCGCTGTCGTCTAAGCCTGCGTTCGCCTGTGCAATCACATAGCGGCCTTCTTCAATCGCAGACAAATAGTCGATTTCCATGGTGACTTTTTGATCCACCACGCGACGGTATGGGGTTTCTAGGAAACCGTATTCGTTGGTACGGGCATACACAGACAAAGAGTTGATCAAACCAATGTTTGGACCCTCTGGCGTTTCAATCGGACACACGCGGCCGTAATGCGTTGGGTGTACGTCACGTACCTCAAAGCCTGCACGCTCACGCGTCAAACCACCAGGGCCAAGCGCCGATACACGGCGTTTGTGGGTGATTTCAGACAATGGGTTGGTTTGGTCCATAAACTGTGACAGTTGGCTAGAACCAAAGAATTCTTTAATCGCAGCGCTCACAGGCTTGGCGTTGATCAAGTCGTGAGGCATCAGGTTTTCAGAGTCGGCTTGATTCAAGCGCTCTTTCACCGCACGTTCCACGCGAGCCAAACCGGCACGGAATTGGTTTTCGGCCAACTCACCCACTGAACGCACGCGACGGTTACCTAAGTGGTCAATGTCATCAATGTCGCCACGGCCGTTACGCAATTCAACCAAGGTGGCGATCGTCACCACGATGTCTTCAACGGTCAACACGCCAATGGCTTTGCTTTCGTAGTCAGCAAAGGTAATGCTCAGCATATTCTTAAACCAGTCGGCGGTTTTAGGATCCAGCTTTTGCTCATAGGTGCGGGTGTTGAACTTCATGCGGCCTACGCGTGACAGGTCGTATGAGTCTTCACTGAAGAACAGGCGGTTAAACAATTGTTCAACGGCATCTTCAGTAGGCGGCTCACCAGGGCGCATCATGCGGTAAATGGCCACACGTGCACTTAATTGGTCAGAGGTTTCATCGGTACGCAAGGTGTGCGCGATGTAGCCACCGTGATCCAATTCGTTCACGTAGAGGGTATCAATACGTTTCACGCCATGAATGTCTAACTTCGCCAATAATTCTTCGGTGATTTCTTGGTTGGCGCTGGCCAGTACTTCGCCAGTGTCTTTCAAGATCACGTCTTTGGCCAAGATTTTGCCCAATAGGTTTTCTGGGTCCACGTCTAGACGCGTGATTTCAGCATTTTGAATGTCACGCACGTGCTTGGCGGTAATGCGTTTGCCTTTGGCAATCACCAAGGTGCCGTCTTTGGCGACGATGTCTTCTTTAGCCACATCACCTTTAATGCGATCCGCCACCAACTCTACTTGAACGCCTTTTTTCGACAAGTGGAAAACTTCAGTGTCGTAGAACATGGTCAAAATTTGTTCGGCAGTATAGCCCAACGCTTTCAACAGAATGCTCACCGGCATCTTACGACGACGGTCAATACGGAAGTACAACAAGTCTTTGGCGTCAAACTCAAAGTCCAACCATGAACCACGGTAAGGAATCACGCGGGCAGAGAACAATAGTTTGCCTGACGAATGTGATTTACCACGGTCGTGTTCAAAGAACACGCCAGGCGAACGGTGTAGCTGAGACACGATGACGCGCTCAGTACCATTAATCACAAACGAGCCATTAGGGGTCATCAACGGAATTTCACCCATGTACACTTCGTTTTCACGCACTTCTTTAACCACAGGCTTAGATGAATCTTTATCAAGAATCACCAAACGAATGCGGGCGCGAAGCGGCGCTGCGTAAGTGATGCCGCGCATCTGACATTCTTGGATGTCAAACGCCACGTCACCCAGTACATAATGGACAAACTCTAGACGAGCGTAACCATTGTGGCTGGTAATGGGAAAAATCGATGAAAAGGCTGCTTGAAGACCGCGGTCTTCACGCTGATCGAATGGAGTACCAAGCTGCAAAAAGTCAGAGTATGAATCTAACTGGGTTGCCAATAGAAAAGGAACATCTAGAACATTGGCCCGTTTTGCGAAGCTTTTACGGATACGCTTTTTCTCGGTGAAAGAATAACTCATAGAGTCTCCATTAAGGTGATGTTTTTGCTAGCAATTAACAATAAACACTTGATTCATTAAAAATTAAATGCTTATAGGTAATAACCATTACAGAAGCGAAAGAAGGCCGGCAGTAAAAACTGCCAGCCTATCAAGCATTAATTATGCTTATTTTACTTCAACTTTAGCACCAGCTTCAGTCAATTGTTTTGCAACGTCGTCAGCTTCAGCTTTAGACACAGCTTCTTTAACTGCTTTAGGTGCGCCGTCTACCAAGTCTTTAGCGTCTTTTAGACCCAAACCGGTAATAGCACGAACCACTTTAATCACGCTTACTTTGTTGTCGCCAGCAGCAGCCAAGATCACGTCGAACTCGGTTTGCTCTTCAGCGGCAGCAGCGCCACCAGCAGCAGCGCCACCAGCAACAGCCATAGCGGCAGCAGAAACGCCAAATTTTTCTTCGAACGCTTTAACCAAGTCGTTCAATTCCATTACAGTTAGGGTACCAACTGCTTCTAAGATGTCTTCTTTAGTAATAGCCATGCTATCAAACTCCTAATATACTAATATAAAATATTTGTTCAAACGATGTTGGTTTAAGCAGCTTCTGCTTCGTTTTTGGCTGCCAAAGCGGCCAAGCCACGTGCAAAGCCTGATACAGGCGCTTGCATAACCCAAAGCAATTTCGACAACAATTCTTCTTGGCTTGGGATAGAGGCCAACTCAGTTACCTGAGCTAGATCTAGCAAATCACCATTGTAAGAACCGGCTTTAATTACAATTTTATCGTCTGTTTTTGAGAACTGATGTAATACCTTTGCAGCAGCAACTGGATCTTCTGATACTGCGTATACCAACGGACCGGTCATTTGGTCTGCTAGTGCAGCAAAAGAAGTGCCTTCAACTGCGCGACGTACCAAAGTGTTTTTCAGAACGCGTAAAAATACGCCTTCTTCACGAGCTTTAGCGCGTAGAACAGTCATGCTGCCAACACTGATACCACGGTACTCGGCAATCACCATAGTTTGAGCATTGGTTAAATGTTCACCAATTTCTACTACGGCTGCCTTTTTGGCTTCAATATTGAGACTCAAGGTCTACCTCCTACTGTTATCGAAAGAAACTCTATCAGAGCTTCACTTCACTTCAGAGCGGTAACCTAAGAAAAGACACTTACAAGCTTGGCTTGTTCATTATTCTCTCGGGAACTACCGTCTGCGTAGGGCTCTTGCGAAATTAAACCTGACGGCCCCTACGGTCTTGGACAACTACCTGGACTGGCCAGATAGCCCAATAGGCAGCCTCTTATAAAAGAAGCCGCCCATATTCTTTAGTTGTTGATGCTACCAGTGTCAACACGCACGCCTAAACCCATGGTGCTAGAAACGGCAACTTTTTTCAAGTATTGGCCTTTAGCAGCAGCTGGTTTGGCTTTGATCAACGCGTCTAGCAAGGCGTTGAAGTTTTCACGTAGGTCGGCTTCAGAGAAAGAAGCGCGGCCCAAAGTGGCGTGAATAATACCGGCTTTATCAGTACGGTATTGAACTTGACCGGCTTTAGCGTTTTTAACCGCTTCAGCAACGTTAGGCGTTACGGTGCCCACTTTAGGGTTAGGCATCAAGCCACGTGGGCCCAAGATGGTACCCAATTGACCAACGATACGCATCGCGTCTGGAGAAGCAATCACGATGTCGAAGTCCATGTTACCGGCTTTAATGTCGGCAGCTAGGTCTTCAAAACCAACAACGTCAGCACCAGCAGCTTTAGCCAACTCAACGTTTGCGCCTTGAGTGAACACGGCTACGCGAGTGGTTTTACCAGTGCCTTTAGGCAATACAACAGAACCACGAATCACTTGGTCAGATTTACGTGGGTCAACGCCCAAGTTAACAGACACGTCGATTGATTCGTCGAACTTAGCGGTTGCAGCCGCTTTAACCAAGGTCAAAGCTTCGTCAACAGCGTAAAATTTGTTTGCATCAACGGTTTCGCGAAGCGCTTTTAAACGTTTAGAAATCTTAGCCATTTACACGCCCTCCACTTTCAAACCCATTGAACGAGCAGTACCGGCAATAATGCGTACGGCAGCGTCCATATCAGCAGCAGTCAAATCAGGTTGTTTTGCTTTTGCAATTTCTTCCAATTGAGCGCGGCTTACTTTACCTACTTTGTCGGTCAAAGGACGTGCACTGCCTTTGGCCACGCCGGCAGCTTTTTTAAGCAACACGGCAGCAGGAGGGGTTTTCATCACGAAGGTGAATGATTTGTCAGCAAATGCAGTAATCACAACAGGTACTGGTAGACCAGGTTCCATGCCTTGAGTTTGTGCATTAAATGCTTTACAAAATTCCATAATGTTCAAACCACGTTGACCCAAAGCAGGGCCTACGGGTGGAGAAGGATTCGCTTTACCAGCTGGAATCTGTAGTTTGATGTAACCTACAATTTTTTTAGCCACAATAATACTCCAATAAACGGGTCAAACGCAGTATTCACTGCTCCCCAAAAAGAAAGTCAATCATTATATCAACAAAAGTGTTTCGTTGATAGTCTGATGACTTAAATCAAGCGTTTAGATCTTTTCGACCTGAACAAAATCTAATTCAACCGGCGTTTCACGACCGAAAATTTGCACCGATACGCGCAATTTATTTCGCTCGTAATTCACTTCATCAACCGTGCCATTGAAGTCAGCAAAGGGGCCTTCGTTCACGCGAACTTTTTCACCCACTTCAAATTCAACCTTAGGCTTGGGTTTTTCCACGCCGGTTTGAATTTGTTGCATAATTGCATCAACTTCACGTTGAGAGATTGGCAACGGACGATTACCCGTACCGCCAATGAAGCCGCTCACGCGTGGCGTAGACTTCACCAAATGCCATGACTCATCAGTCATTTCCATCTCAACCAATACATAACCGGGGAAAAACTTGCGCTCACTAATGGTGCGACGACCATTTTTCATGTCAACGACTTCTTCAACAGGCACCAAGATCTTGCCGAACAAGTCACCCATTTCTTCACGGGCAATCCGTTCCAATAATGTTTTTTGCACGTTCTTTTCGAAACCCGAATACGCGTGCACAACATACCAGCGCTTAGCCATGGCTTTATCTCCTACCTAAAATAACATCGTAAAACAACCACGAAATGGCCCAGTCGGCGACCCAAATAAACATGGCTAAGACCATCACAAAGGCGATCACGAACATCGTGAGTTTGATGGCTTCATTTCGTTCAGGCCACACTACTTTCTTCACCTCGGTAATCGAGTCGCGCACGTACTGCGTCAAACGACGACCTACTGAACACCAGAAGAACACAATGACCACTGCCAACACCACCCCAACAACGGGCATCAAGGCGCGAACGAATATCGGCAAGGTCGGTAAGGCATAAAAACCAACCACACCTAAAATCACCAAAACCGCGGCCAACAGCAATTTCACCTTATCGGCGCGTTGGCTTTTTTTCGCTTCTTCAGCGGCTTTCAGTTTCAATGCTTCTTTTGATTGTGATTTGCTTTTTGCTACCAAATCATTTGCTGACTTATTAGACATACATCACCCTTATGATGATACAGAAAAAAGACTAACCAGCACATGGCCGATTAGTCTTTGTTTTTGGCAGGCCAGGAGGGCTTCGAACCCCCAACCCTCGGTTTTGGAGACCGATACTCTACCAATTGAGCTACTGGCCTAAACTTTTAATTATGCAATGATGCTGGCAACAACACCTGCACCAACGGTACGACCACCTTCACGAATGGCAAAACGTAGACCGTCTTCCATCGCAATAGGGGCAATCAATTCTACAGTCACGCCAACGTTTTCGCCTGGCATAACCATTTCAACGCCTTCACCTAAAGTAACCGCGCCGGTTACGTCAGTAGTACGGAAGTAGAACTGTGGACGGTAGTTAGCAAAGAATGGGGTGTGACGACCGCCCTCTTCTTTAGACAACACGTACACTTCAGCAGCAAACTTGGTGTGAGGCGTAATAGTACCTGGCTTGGCCAAAACTTGACCGCGATCCACGTCTTCACGTTTGGTACCACGTAGCAATACACCTACGTTGTCGCCGGCTTGACCTTGATCCAACAACTTACGGAACATTTCAACGCCAGTACAAGTGGTTTTAGCAGTGTCTTTCAAGCCAACGATTTCTAGCTCGTCACCCACGTTTACAATACCACGTTCGATACGACCAGTCACTACAGTACCACGGCCAGAAATTGAGAACACGTCTTCAATTGGCAATAGGAATGGCTTGTCTACAGCACGTTCTGGAGTAGGAATGTAAGCATCTAATTGGTCAGCCAAAGCAAAAATTGCTGGCTCGCCGATGTCAGATTGGTCACCTTCCAAAGCTTTAAGTGCAGAACCTTTAACAACAGGAATGTCGTCGCCAGGGAAGTCGTAGCTAGACAATAGCTCACGGATTTCCATTTCAACCAATTCCAACAACTCTTCGTCGTCAACCATGTCGCATTTGTTCATGAATACGATGATGTAAGGAACGCCAACTTGACGAGCCAACAAGATGTGTTCACGAGTTTGTGGCATAGGGCCGTCAGCTGCTGAACATACCAAGATCGCGCCGTCCATTTGAGCTGCACCGGTAATCATGTTTTTAACATAGTCGGCGTGACCTGGACAGTCTACGTGAGCGTAGTGGCGAGTATCAGTTTCGTATTCAACGTGTGAAGTGCTAATGGTAATACCACGGGCTTTTTCTTCAGGAGCGTTGTCAATTTGATCGTAAGCGCGTGCAGCACCACCGAATTTTTTAGACAAAATTGTGGTCAATGCAGCAGTTAGAGTGGTTTTACCATGGTCAACGTGACCGATGGTGCCAACGTTTACGTGCGGTTTATTCCGCTCGAATTTTTCTTTAGCCATGGCAATTTCCTAAGCTTATCTGTTGAGAATATTAAAAACAAAAGTGAAACTAGGTATTTATGGTGCCCATGGACAGAATTGAACTGTCGGCCTCTCCCTTACCAAGGGAGTGCTCTACCCCTGAGCTACATGGGCGGGGTATCTTGGAGCGGGTGAAGGGAATCGAACCCTCGTCGTAAGCTTGGAAGGCTTCTGCTCTACCATTGAGCTACACCCGCGATTCGATTCTATTCTTAAAACTGCCCCAAGACAGTATTTGGTGGAGGGAGAAGGATTCGAACCTTCGAAGCTCACGCAGCAGATTTACAGTCTGCCCCCTTTGGCCGCTCGGGAATCCCTCCGTTAAGAGTGCGAGATATTAAGCAATATCCTGAATTTCGTCAAGTAAAAATCTACACTTTTTTACAAATACTTTCTAATTAACTGATTCACCTGTTAATTTATTTGACTCGTCTTACTTGTCGGCCGTGATCTGCTCGTACTTGGCCTGTAGCTCAGCTTCGGTTTCATCGTGCTCAGGGTCGATTAAAATGCAATCTACTGGGCAAACTTGCTGACATTGTGGCTCATCATAGTGGCCAACACACTGGGTACATAGGTGAGGATGGATTTCATAAATCTCATCGCCTTGGTAAATGGCTTCGTTGGGGCACTCTGGCTCACATACGTCGCAGTTAATGCATTCGTCGGTAATGAATAAGGACATAGTGTTTCCTTAGCGGTACATCTTGTTGTTAATATAACCCGCAATTTTGGCACCTTATCGGCACTTAATCAAGTATTAATATCCCACAGCAAGCGGCCAACGGCTTGTTTTTTTGTTCAAAATCAAAGCATTCATGCCATCAACATTCAGCTTCTGTGCTTTCTGAAACAGAGTAAACACTCAGCACTTGCTTGCTTTGCCCTGCGCTGGCCTGCCGCACTTCGCTCAAATAGTCTGGCAGCGCTGGCAATCGTGCCGCCTCAATATAGACATAGGCATCAGGGGCGAGGCTAGCTTGCAACAGCGGCCACAGACTAGCCCAATCATCAAATTCAAACGGCGGATCCAGCAGCACCACATTAAACGGCTGACGGTTACTGCGTAAAAAACCATAGGCCTCGCCAATGTAAACCTGTACATCAGCCGAGGTCCAGCCTAGCTTATCAATGTTCTGGCGAAGCACGCCAGCCACCTGGCGGCTCTTCTCAACCAAGACGACGGGGTCAGCACCGCGCGACTTAGCCTCTAGCCCCAGTGCGCCGCTGCCGGCGTAGAGGTCCAACACGGCATCCCCGTTTAAGGTCTGGCCTAACCAGTTAAACAATGTTTCTCTGACTCTGTCTGGCGTGGGCCTTAAGCCCTCACTGCTGGGGAATTCTATGATGCGGCGCTTGTGGCTGCCGCCGATGATGCGTACTTGATTGTTTCTTTGCTTGTGGCTCTGTTTACTCATAAGGTCCTACTGAGGCATGAAGAAACCCGCTGCGGAGGGTGCATGCGGGTTTGTGGGGGTATCAACGATTACGGCTTGGCGGTTTTATCCAGTTGCCGTCTGGAGAATTGAATGCCTAGCTGCTTGAGCTTGCGGTATAAATGCGTGCGCTCTAGGCCTACTCGCAGCGCAACCTTACTCATATTGCCCTTTTCTTGACCAATATGGTACTCAAAATAACGGCGCTCTAGCTGTTCGCGTAGCTCACGTAGCGGCAAGTCAAAGTCAAAGCCGGTGGCTTCACTGGGCTTGCCCTGACGGAACTGCTGCAACACCGTATTGATTTCTGGCGTATCCACCGTATCGCTCTCAGCGGTCAAGGCCAGGCTCTTAATCACGCCTTTGAGCTGCTCTAAGTTACCGGGCCAATCGTATTGACGCAGGGCGTTGATTGCCGACGTGGTGAATTTAATTTGCGGAATCTGCTTACTCTCCACCAGCTCGGTGATGATTTGCTCGGTCAAAAAGACGATGTCTTCAGAATGCTCCCGTAGCGGTGGCACCGGCACAATCACGCTCGACAAGGCCGTTAACAGCCGGTTATCGCACTCTGGGTCGACCAATAGGTCTTGCAAGGGGCGGCTACAGGCGCAGATTAAGCGCACGTTAAAGCGATCCAGCTTAGACAACAAGAACATTAAGCCTTGCTGAATGCGGCGGCTAAACTGGCCGATGTCGCCCAGATAGAGCACGCCACTATTGGCCTGTTGCAATAGCTCTAGCGGTGCATCTAGGATTTGCTCTGGTTTGGTTGGGGTCACCCAAGGCGTATTGGGCTGATGGAAATAGCGCGCCACCAGTTCAAAGCCAGAACCTGGCTCACCCGAGATCAATACCGGTGATTTAACCTTAGCCACGCGCTCGAGCTGGCGATTCAGTTCTTGAATCGGCTCGCTCTTGCCTAACTTATCCAGAGACAAGGTCGTGGCCGCCTGCATTTCGCCATATTTAAGCGCTCGTTGTACGGTGCTTAACAGCTTTTGCAGGGCAATGGGTTTTTCTAGGAAATCAAAAGCGCCGATGCGCGTTGCCTCTACGGCAGTGTCGATGCTGGCGTGACCGCTCATCATCACCACAGGCATGTTAAGTTGGCCAGACTTGCCCCACTCTTTTAACAGAGTGACGCCATCACAGTCGGGCATCCAAATGTCTAATAAGACCAAAGCAGGTCGTGTTTGATTGCGCAAATTACGGGCCACTTCTGCATTTTCTGCAAGTGTGACGGTATACCCTTCGTCTTGTAATATTTCAGACAATAGGTCACGAATGCCTACTTCATCATCCACAATTAAAATATCACTACTACGCATTATGCCTCCACTAGTGGCAGGGTTATTTTAACGAGCGCACCTGTTGGCTCTTGATTAGTCAAAGTAATCGTTCCTTGGTGTTCATCGATGATTTTTTTCACCACTGAAAGCCCTAAGCCCGTTCCGCTGGGCTTATCGGTGATGTAAGGTTCAAATGCTCGCCTTAACACATCCTGACTAAAACGTTTCCCGTTGTTCTCAATCTCTAGAATAGCAAATTTTTCTTGAATACTGCTTTTAATTTGTATTACAGGGACTGCTTCATCCTCTGCAGCTTCGATGGCATTCTTCAGTAAGTTGTGTAAAACCTGCCGCAGCATGCCGCTGTCTGCATTAATTATTATGGGTATATTACTCAGTTCTGGTGTAATTGTACAAGCAGCACCTTCATAAAGCGTCAAAACTTCGCGAATCATTTCATTCATATCAAGCTTATGCAGCTTAATCGACGGGGCTTTGGCATAGTTTCTGAACGCCTCAACCATGCTTTTTAGGGCGCTGACCTGCTTCACAATGGTGTCGGTCGAACGCTTCAGCATGCCGGCGTCTTTTTCATCTAGCTTATCGCTTAACTTCATGGCTAAACGCTCGGCTGAGAGCTGAATCGGCGTCAGCGGGTTACGAATCTCGTGCGCCAGACGTTTGGCCACTTCGCCCCAGGCGGCGTCTTTTTGGGCTTTAACCAGCTCAGTCACATCGTCGAACACCAATACCATACCGCCACCGTCTTCTGGTGCCAAGGGCGTGAGCTTGGCCAACACGATTTGGGCGCGATCGCCCTGTACATAGTCTAACTGTACCGCATTTCGGGGTTGTTCATTGGCTAATATTTCATGCACCATCGACGTCAACTGCAAAGTCAGCTCGTCTTGCTGCGGCCACTCATGCCAAGGTTTATCCAATAAGGGGGTAAACGACAAGCCTAAAATTTCTTCGGCACTGCGGTTAAAGGCTCGCAGATAGCCATTGGTGCTGAAGGCCAGCACCCCGGCGGTGAGGCTGGCCAATACCGTTTCTAAATAGGTTTTGGCGGCTTCTTGGCGCCGACGGTTGGTTTCAGCCACTTCATTAGCGTTTTGCAGCTGCTCCGTCATGCGGTTAAACATGCTGGATAAAGTACCGAATTCATCGGAGCGAAACACCGGGCTACGCTTGGTAAAATCACCGCGGGCCACGGCCTTAGTCGCCGCTGCCAAGGCCAATAAAGGCGCAGTAAAGCGCTGTGAAAAGAACAGTGCGCCCACTAAGGCCAGCATGATGGACAACAGCGTCGCCATCACCAGCGTAATCATGTAAAACGTCTGTAAGCCTTCTTTAGCAAACGTCATCTCGGCGTATTTCGAGCGTGCAGCCTCAATCAATAAGGCATCTTGGGCCACTTTTTCCGGCACCAAAGCCCTCACCAACAAGGCATAGCTCTTCTGTTCGGCATTCGGAATGGACAGCCACACTTCTGAGTATAGCTGCTTACCCAAACTATTGGTGCGGGTTTGCGGCTGATCAAGGGTGAGCTTGGCCAAATCGGCAATCGTCACCGCAGGATAGGTAAGGTTTTTGGCCTGACGCGGCTGTACGTTGCGCTCACCGAGGCGCTGCTGAGCGCCTAAGTCATAAACGGCCACCTGACCGAGATTTTTTAATAAAGGCTCTGGCAGGCCGTCTAAAGCGGCCTGAAAATCATGTTGAAAGGCATAGTTGCTGATGAGCTGAATCTGCACATGGACGGCATCCTTCACCGTTTCATCGAGGGCAAACTCAAGGGCGGCTTTACTTAGATTTAAGCTACGATCTAAAGCCACTTCGGTTTCATCGCCAAACCAAGACTCAATACTGTGGGAAATAAACTGGGCCGAGACGGCAAACAATAAAATACTCGGGATGATCGCCACTAGGGCAAACATAAAAGACAGCTTGCGCGCAAGCTTAGCGCCAAACACGCGATTTTGATGGTTTTTATGCAGCGTCCACACCTGCTTACCCACCACGGCCGCTAAAGCCAGCAGCAAAACGCCATCGGCAATCAGAATCCACCAAAAATATTCTGACAGTTTACTGGTATTGCCTGTGGCTACCGCTAATATATACAGCGACAGCACCGAAGCGGCCGCCAACACGATCAAAATATAACGCACAGGTTAGGACTCCTTACTTAGATTCAGGGTCACCCAACCACTGTCTAGCTTCCACGTCGATGACGTGATGGCGTTGATTTGAAACGGTTTAGGCAAATCGCTAATGCTCAGCGACAGCCTCACCGCCGCCGACACATCGCGCACCGGATAGCCATTTAAGGTGCCATTACTAAGGACGCGCCAGTTGGCGATGGCGCCAATGCTTTGTACGGCCTCGTCTAAGGTGGCATAGTCGGTTGCCAAGGTACCCATGATGACCTTATAGCGATTGGTCAGGGGGTGGTAGCTCAGCTTATAGTTAAGGCCAGCATGGGAACTGAATAGATTACTGAGTTTCAGCTTATAAGCCTGATAACTTGGTGCATTAAGCTGATACTCTAGCCTAAAATTCAGCGCCACCCCTTGATTCAGCGATTCGATTAAGGGCTGCGGCAACTGGGTAGAAAACCGGGTACTGACCAACATCTGACCACTCTTGGCAATCGTACCTTTAGCGCGCACAACGCCAATATCCTCGGCCATTGCGGGTAAGGTAACCAGCAATAGGACGAGGCCTAAGAGGCAAGCTTTAATGCTTCTGTAAAAGTGCGTAATAAAAGCCATCATGTCGATCATTAGGTAAAAAAACATGCTGTTTTCTTAAGCGTGCGTCACTGTGGCGCGCCAAAAAGGCTTCTATTTGCTGCTCATTCTCTTCGATAAAGAGCGAGCAAGTCGCCATCAGCATACGGCCATTGGGCTTGAGCACAGACCACAGCTGATCCAGCAGATTAATCTGCTGTTTGGCTACTTTATGAGCATCTTTAGCTTGGCGCAACCATTTAATATCGGGGTGACGACGCACGACACCGGACGCGGTACAAGGCACATCGGCCAGAATCGCATCAAACGGTTCTCCAGCATACCATGCGTCTAAGTCTTGTGCATCCGCACACACCAGTTTGGCCTCAAAGCCTAGGCGCGTGACGTTTTGCGCCACCCGCGCCAGACGGCGCTCGTCGATGTCGATCGCCGTCAGATCGCACTCGGCCCACTCTAATAAATGGCCGGTTTTACCGCCAGGGGCAGCACAGGCGTCGAGTACCCGCTCGCCATGCTGTGGATTGAGTAAAATGGCCGCTTGTTGGGCACCAAAGTCTTGCACGGACACCCAGCCTTCAAAAAAGTGCGGCAGCTCATCCACGCGCACGGGCTTGAGCAGCTTCAAACCGTGGTCGCCCAAAATCTTAGACTCGATGCCGGCTTCAGCCAATAAGGCCTGATACTGAGCCGCGTCGGCATGATGCTTGTTGACGCGCAGCGTCATCGGCGGATGCGACTGGTTGGCCTGTAAAATATTGTGCCAATGCTTGGGGTAATGGGTTTTCATATAGCTCACCCACCACAAAGGATGGTTGTGCTTGGCCAACTCATTGCGCTGCATTTTGGCGTCGAGGTTTTTTTGTTCGCGTAAGAAATTACGCAATACGCCATTCACCAAGCCTTTGAAATTACCTTTGGCCAAGTGGCTGGCCACTTCAACGGCTTCATTCACCACAGCATGGGTGGCGTTCTTCGAGTAATTCAGCTGATACAGCGCCACCAATAGCAGGGCTTCGATTTCTGGCGCCGGCAGCTGCTTGGCCACCAATTGGCGCAGATAAAACTTCAATGAGCCTAAATAGCGTTGGCAGCCATAGGCGATGTCCTGCAGTGCACCGCGCTCTTGGGCGCTCAAATCAGGATGCATGCTCATGATGCGTTGTAAGACATCGGTGAGGTTTTGTCCTGCTTCTACGGCCATCACGGTATCGGTGGCGAGGCGTTGTACGGTCACCATACTCATGCGCCCACCTCCTGACCCAATACGCTGCCCAGCGCAATCGGCTTGCCGGCCAAATAGGCACTCATGGCCAGACGTTTACTGCCCGCCACCTGCCATTCGGTAATCAATAGACTGCCCTCACCCGTTCCAACCAGTAGTCCCTCAGGACCAGCGGCCAACACCTCGCCAGCAGGGCCATCGGTTGGCTGCGGGCTGGCGGCCCACACTTTCACGTTGACGCCGTCAAACACCGTCCACGCAGTTGGCACAGGATTAAAGGCGCGGATTTTACGGTCGATCATAACGGCGCTTTCGGTCCACACAATTTGGGCTTCAGCCTTGCTTAATTTGTGCGCATAAGTGATGCCTTCTTCCGGCTGCGGCACCGCCACGCGGGCCTCAAGATCGGTCAAAGTCGCCACAATAGCCTCAGCACCTAAAGCCGTCAGCCGGTCGTGGACGCTCAAGCCTGTGTCGGTGGCGCTGATGTCGGTGCGTACCGTGTGCAGCACATCGCCCGTATCAAGGCCGGCGGCCATTTGCATGATGCACACGCCGGTTTCGGCGTCGCCCGCTTCAATCGCGCGCTGTATCGGCGCTGCACCACGCCAGCGCGGCAAGAGTGACGCATGAATATTCAAACAGCCCAAACGCGGGATGTCCAACACCGCCTGGGGCAATATCAAGCCATAGGCTGCAACCACCATGACATCCGCCGCTTCGGCAGCAATCACCTGCTGGTCGGCCGCCTCTTTTAGGTTCAACGGCTGAAACACGGGAAGGCCTAAGGCCTCTGCTGCCTGTTTGACGGCACTGGCTTGAGCCTTCATACCGCGTCCTTTCGGGCGATCAGGCTGAGTCAACACCAAGGAAACGGTGTGGCCAGCAGCCACAATGGCTTGAAGCGCCGCCGCAGCGAAATCGGGGGTTCCTGCAAAAATAATCTTCATGTGTTTTGGGTCTTTTGATGAGTCTATTGGCTTACGCCATTTGTTTGGTGCGTTTTTTCAATTTGGTCTTGATACGGTTTTGCTTCATCTCAGAGAGGTATTCCACAAACACCTTACCCGCCAGATGGTCCAGTTCGTGCTGAATGCAAATCGCCAATAGGCCGTCGGCCTTCAGCTCAAACGGCTTGCCTTCAGCATCTAAGGCGCGCACGGTCACGGCTTCGGCACGGGTCACGGTGTCGTAAACGCCCGGCACCGAGAGGCAGCCTTCTTCATAAGTGGTTTGGCCTGATTGGGCCACAATTTCTGGATTAATCAACACCAATAGCTGGTTTTTTTCTTCCGACAGGTCCATCACCACCACGCGCTCATGCACGTTTACTTGGGTGGCAGCCAGGCCAATGCCGGCGGCGTCATACATGGTTTCAGCCATATCACTTACCAGTTTTTTGATGCGAGCATCTACCTCGGCCACGGGTTTGGCCACGGTGTGTAGGCGCTCATCTGGGTAGCGCAAAATGTCTAATAGTGCCATGTGCTTACTTTCCTGTTTATGCAGTCATTATGGGGGCGTACGTGGTCAGGCGACGCTCAGGCGCCGCTGTTTTCAGAGGCCACGGACGTCCCATTATAAATTATAAACTTAGGCAATGGCTATTTAGTGTGAAGAGGCCGTGCGATCGACCACCTCAGTCTAGGCATGAACTAAGGTGGCCAACACAATCATGGCTTACTGAGCGGTGTAACCACCATCCACCAAGAGGGTAGTGCCGTTCACGAATGAAGCCGCATCGCTGGCCAAAAATAAGACGGCGCTGGCAACTTCTTCAGGCCGACCAAGGCGGCCTTGCGGGTGTAGGTCGATCAGCGCCTGCCGATCCGCACCCTTAATCGCCTGCAGCAGCGGCGTGTCAATATAGCCTGGGCAAATGGCGTTGATGCGGATGCCCTGAGCGGCATAATCGATGGCCAAGGTTTGGGTTAAGAGCTTCACGGCGCCTTTGGCTGCGCTGTAAGCCGTTACCCCCGCCTTACCCACGAAGCTATGGATGGATCCGCAATTGACGATGGCGCCGCCGTTGGCCTGCTGAACCATTTGTGCAATGACATATTTATTCGACAAAAACACGCCGTTAAGATTCACGTCGATGACTCTTTGCCAATCGGCATAGCTGATGGCGGTAATTGCCCCGCCCGAGCCGATGCCGGCATTGGCAAACAAAACATCAATGCGCCCAAACTGAGCCACCGTCGTTGCCACCATGTTTTGCGTATCTGCTTCACTGGTGACGTCTACTTGAATGAACAGCGCTTCATGCCCTTGAGCCACCAAATCAGCCACCACGGCTGCGCCGGCGGCGGCAAAATCCGCAATCACCACTTTAGCGCCCGCTTGGGCAAACGCTAGGGCTGTCGCCTTACCGATGCCGCTAGAACCCCCGGTCACAATCACTACCTGATCCTGAAACTGTTGCTGCGTCATGCTGTGCTCCTTTTCTGAAATAGTTGGCCCTGCTGATTCATTAGGCCGAGTCATTTATTCATTTTTCATGCTTTATAATGCGCTTAAGTCAGTTAAAAAACAACCGGCTAGGCCACCTCTATATCAACCCAATATCAAATATGCCATAATCATAATTTATTATTTACCTATATATAAGGTGTCGCCATGCCTTCCCACTCAGAACTCACACTATGGCTGCGCGTCAGCCTCACGCCTTTTTTAGGCCCCGTGGCTTTTCATGCCCTCAGAACCGCGTTTGGCAGCATGGCGGCGATTCTGGCCGCACCGCCACAGGCATTACTGCCCTATCTGGGCGCCCAGCATCGGCACCAGATCGCCGCTGGCTTGGCCCACGGCGCCAGCGACGGTGCCGTTCAGGCCGCCCTCGACTGGCTGGCGGCCGACCCACGCCGCGCCATCCTCACCTTAATCGACCCTCGCTACCCGCCGGCCCTGACGCATGACCCAATGCCCTCCCCCACGCTGTTTGCCGAAGGAGATTTAGCCAGCCTACAGCCACCCGCCATCGCCTTAGTCGGCAGCCGTCGCCCCACGCCTCAAGGCCGCGATAATGCCCATCGCTTTGCCCTGGCCCTAGCCGAATTGGACTTAACCGTGGTGTCCGGCTTTGCCGCCGGCATCGACACCGCCGCGCATGAAGGCGCGCTCGCAGCCAATGGCCGCACCATTGCAGTTTTGGGGACGGGCATCGATCGCGTCTACCCCGCCCACAACCGTCGCTTGGTCGCGCCCATCTGTGAACGGGGCCTGCTGCTATCGGAATATCCTCTAGGCACAGCACCGCTGCCGGCCAACTTTCCGCGCCGAAATCGTTTAATCGCCAGCCTTAGCCTAGCCACTTTAGTGGTTGAAGCCAGGCGCCATTCTGGTTCTTTAATCACCGCACGGCTCGCCGCCGAACTCAATCGAGAAGTCATGGCCATCCCCGGATCCATCCACAACCCTGAAGCCAGCGGCTGTCACTATTTACTCAAGCAAGGCGCGGCCTTAGTTGAAAACATCGCCGACCTTTTAGCTGAGCTGCCCTTGTTTTTTACACCATCATCGCCATCTATAGCCTCAGCTCAGCCCACTCCCTCAATCACGGCGGCCATGGCCGAACTGGCCGGCGACGCCCTACTCATTTTAAACGCCATGGGTTTTGATCCCATCCATCCAGACGCGCTGACACAAAAGCTTGGCATTCCTGCCGCAGATGTGTATGCTCAATTGCTGCAATTAGAGTTATCAGGTATCGTCCACCCCATAGCAGGTGGTCGCTTTCAAAGACTTTCCTGAAAATACAACTCATTAAGAGAATATAATATGTTTGAAGTGTTTACTTTTTTAATCGAAAACTTCCAGGATTTGGCCGACTGTCCGCCGCGGGACGATTTGGGTGCCTACCTTGAGCACGCTGGTTTTGATCAAGTAGACATCGCAGAAGCATTAGATTGGCTTGATCGCCTGCGCCAGCCCCAAGTCTTTGATTACCCCGCTCTGGCCCTCAGCCACGGCATGCGCGTGTACACCGTGGAAGAACATGCCTATCTACCCGACGAGGTATGGGGCTTAATGCAGTTCTTGGAAACCGAACAGGCCATCAACGCCCTACAGCGCGAAATCATCATCGACGCGCTGATGCAGCTGCCGCATGATGAAGTAACCCCTAAAAATACCAAAATGCTCACGCTCATCGTGCTGTGGGCGCAAGAATCGGAACTACCGGTCCTGATTGGTGACGAACTATTAGCCGCCATTCAGGGCGAACCTACCATGCAATAACGTTTGATTGTCCTTTTAGGACAATCTTTTTATATCGGTTACAGAGTATATGTCTAAAAACTTATTAATTGTCGAGTCGCCTTCTAAGGCCAAAACATTAAAAAAATACTTGGGCAGTGACTTTGAAGTCTTGGCTTCATATGGTCACGTCCGCGACTTGGTGCCCAAAACGGGCGCTGTGGATCCTGACAACGATTTCAAAATGAAATATCAATTAGTCAGCCGCAACAGCAAACACGTTGACGCCATCGTCAGCGCCGCCAAAGAAGCTGAAAACCTCTATCTGGCGACTGACCCGGATAGGGAGGGTGAGGCCATTTCATGGCACCTACAAGAAATCATCGGCAGTAAAAAGAATCTCAAGCATTTAAAACCGTTGCGCGTGGTGTTCCACGAAGTGACCAAAAACGCAGTGCTCGAAGCCATCGCTAACCCACGCGAGCTATCGCTAGACCTAGTCGACGCCCAGCAGGCGCGCCGCGCCTTAGATTACTTGGTGGGCTTTAACCTATCGCCACTACTGTGGAAAAAAATACGCCGTGGCCTGTCTGCGGGTCGGGTCCAAAGCCCAGCGCTACGTTTAATCTGCGAGCGTGAAAACGAAATCAAGGCGTTTGAAACCCAAGAATATTGGTCGATGCATTTCGACAGTCACAAAGGCCGCCAAAAATTCACCGCCAAACTGACCCACTTTAAAGGCGATAAGCTAGATCAGTTTGCCATGGGCAATGAAGGCGCGCAGCAAGCCGTACTAGACCAGCTCACCGGCAAAGAAGCCGTGGTCAGCACCATTGAAAAGAAAAAACGCACCCGTAATCCAGCCGCACCGTTTACCACTTCGACCCTGCAACAAGAGGGCGTGCGCAAACTAGGCATGACCACCGACCGCACCATGCGTACCGCTCAACAGCTATACGAAGGGATTGACGTGGGCCAAGGCGCCACTGGTTTGATCACCTATATGCGTACCGACTCGGTGACCTTAGCGGCAGAAGCCCTAACGGAAATTCGCCATTACATCGAAAACAAGATGGACGGTGATTATTTACCCAAAACCCCGAATACCTATAAAACCCGCTCGCAAAATGCACAAGAGGCCCACGAGGCGATTCGCCCCACTTCTGTGTATCGTACGCCTGAAGCGGTGAAGCCCTTCTTAACCGCCGACCAGTTCCGCCTGTATCAAATGATTTGGAAGCGCACCGTGGCCAGCCAAATGGCCAAAGCCAAATTTGACACCACCAGCGTCGACATCAATATGGGCGACGGCGTGTTCCGCGTAACCGGCCAAGTGATGACGTTTGCCGGTTTCTTGGCGGTGTATGAAGAAGACGTAGACGACAGTGCGGACAAAGAAGATCAGGCCAAACTACCTGTACTCAACGAAGGCGACGTTTTACCGGTAGACAAACTCTACGGCGAACAGCACTTTACCCAGCCGCCACCGCGCTTCTCTGAAGCTTCGCTAGTGAAATCCTTAGAAGAATTTGGCATTGGCCGCCCGTCGACCTACGCCAGCATTATTTCGACCCTGAAAGACCGTGAATACGTCACCGTTGATCAAAAGCGCTTCTTGCCCACCGACACGGGCGATATCGTGAATAAATTCCTGACCGAACATTTTGGTCAATACGTGGACTATAATTTTACCGCTAAACTGGAAAACCAGCTGGATGAAATTGCCAAGGGTGAGCGTCAGTGGATCCCCGTCATGGCGAAATTCTGGGACGGTTTTCACAAGCAGGTCAAAGAAAAAGAAGACATTCCACGTGCCGAAATCACCACCGAAATGTTGGAAGAGGTGTGCCCTAAATGTAATGCACACCCACTGATGATTCGCTTTGGTAAGCGCGGCCGCTTCATTGGCTGCTCAGGCTACCCTGAATGTGACTACACTCGTGACGTCAACGCCACCGCCGAAGAAGCAGCGAAAGAAGCCGAAGAACCCACCGTGGTGGAAGGCCGTACCTGCCCGAAATGTGACAGCGAACTGGTGTACAAAAAAGGCCGTTACGGTAAGTTTATTGGCTGCAGCAACTACCCTAAATGCAAACACATTGAGCCTTTAGAGAAGCCCAAAGACACCGGCATTGACTGTCCTGAATGTAAAAAAGGCCATTTAATCGAGCGTAAAAGCCGCTACGGCAAGCTGTTCTACAGCTGCGAAACCTATCCGACGTGTAAATACGCCACCTGGAATCCGCCGATTGAAGAACCTTGTCCACAGTGCGCTTGGCCAATTTTGACCATCAAAACCACTAAGCGCCGCGGCACTGAGAAAGTTTGTCCGCAAAAAGAATGTGGCTACGCCGAGCAGATCGAGCCGCCTGAAGGCAAAAAGGAAGAAGAAGCCTAAAGCTTTTTCCACACAAAACCAGAGCGCCCACAGCCCTCTGGTTTTTTTACGCATTCAGGCCCATAATCTTGATACAGTCGGCGGCCACTATTCGGCCTTTTGTTAACCATTGCCCCCACCATAGACGTTTACCATGATCGACAATATTTCTTCTTTGCAAGACGCCCAAACCATCATCATCAAGGTGGGCTCAAGCCTAGTCACCAATGAAGGTGAAGGCGTAGACCTCGTGGCCCTGAACAATTGGGCCGCCCAAATCGCCGCCCTTAAGCATATGGGTAAAAAAGTGGTGTTGGTGTCCAGCGGTGCCATTGCCGAGGGCCTCAAACGCCTGAACTGGCAGGTTCGCCCCAAGGCCATTAATGAACTACAGGCCGCCGCCGCCGTCGGCCAAATGGGCTTGGCCCAGGCCTATGAGCAGGTATTTTCCAAACAGGGCATACAGACTGCCCAAATTTTGCTCACCCACGAAGACCTGGCCGACCGCACCCGTTATTTAAACGCCAAAAGCACCTTAAAAACGCTGCTCGACCTCAACATCTTGCCCATCATCAACGAAAACGACACCGTCACCACCACCGAGATCAAGCTGGGCGACAACGACACTCTAGGTGCCTTGGTGACCAATCTATTAGAAGCCGATGCACTGGTGATTTTGACCGACCAAGTAGGGCTTTTTGACGCAGATCCGCGTAAAAACCCAGCGGCTAAATTCATCAGCCACGCCCAAGCGGGCCTGCCAGAACTAGAACAAATGGCCGGCGGGGCAGGTTCTAGCGTGGGCACTGGCGGCATGTATACCAAAATCATCGCCGCCAAACGCGCCGCCGTCAGCGGCGCCGCCACCGTAATTGCGTCTGGCCACGAGGCCAATGTGTTGGTACGGCTGGCCCAAGGCGAAGCCATCGGCACCTTCTTAAGCCCCAGTAAAACCCGCCTGAATGCTCGCCAGCAGTGGCTCATGAGCCATCTACACGTATCAGGCCAAATCAACATTGATCAGGGCGCGGCCTTAGCCTTAATTCAGAAACATTCCAGCCTGCTGCCCATCGGCAGCGTGAGCGTGAGCGGTGATTTCTTACGCGGTGAGGTCATCGCCATCTTGAACCCCAGCGGCGAAGAAATTGCCCGAGGCTTAGTCAACTACAGCGCCCAAGAAGTACGCAAGCTGTGCCGCACGCCGTCGCATCAGATCGAAGCCAAGCTTGGGTATCGAGCCGAAGAAGAGCTGGTTCACCGCGACAACTTAGTCATGCGCCTAGCCTATCGCGCTGATTAAGCTAGGCTGAAACGGATTTGTGACACCCTCAGAGCACACGAGCACGAGTTTGTCACAATACCGTCACATAAAGTGGTTAAGCTAACCCCACCAAGATCTTTTAAGGAAACACCATGTCTGTCACCGTACTGGTAGTGGAAGATGAAGCGGCCATCATGACGCTGATTAAGTTTACCCTCAGCCAAGCAGGGTTTACCGTATTGGCCGCGGAAAGCATAGAAGAAGCCCAACCGCTATTGGCCCAAAGCCTACCAGACGTAGTGCTCTTAGACTGGATGCTGCCGGGCATGTCCGGCGTACAGTTCACCAAACAGCTACGGCAAGATCCGCGCAGCAAAGATTTACCCATTATCCTACTGACGGCACGCGGTGACGAATTGGATAAGGAGCAAGGCCTAAACGGCGGCGCCGACGATTATCTAACTAAGCCCTTTTCGCCGCGGGAGCTGGTGGCACGCATCAATGCGCTGCTGCGCCGCCGTGCCCCACAAAAAACCGACACTTCCGTCCACATTGGTGCCCTCACCCTAGACCCAACCGAACACGTGGTCACCGCCCACGGCAAAGCTTTGCCGTTTGGCCCCACTGAATTTAAGCTACTGCATTTTTTCATGACCCACACCGAACGCGTTTACTCGCGCCGTCAGCTGTTGGATTTGGTTTGGGGAGACCATGTTTTTGTTGAGGAACGCACCGTCGACGTCCACATCCGCCGCCTGCGTAAAGCACTGGCCGAAGGTGACGCTGAACACCTGATTCAAACGGTGCGCGGGGCGGGCTATCGCCTATCCACCAAAGCCCAATCATCATGATCAGTCGCTTTTTTTTAAAAAATCTACTGACCCTTGGCCTGTGTTTAATCCCCCCCTTCATCGTGGGCGCCCACACCGGCAACAGCGAAACCGCGCTATGGCTGTTCATCGTCCTGTTGGCCACCTGGCTCTTGGGCCACCTGTACCAGATTGGCCTCTTGATCAAATGGCTTAAACGCCCCAAGGTACGCAGCGTGCCGCGCGGCATCGGCACATGGCGACCCATTTTCGCCACCCTATTGCGCCAAACCAAAAGCCGTAAACGCCGCAAGCAAAAGCTCAGCACGGCCTTATTGCGCTTTAACGCCGCAGCCGAGGCCATGCCCAATGGCGTGATCATTTTAGACAAAGCCGGCCGTATCGAATGGTTTAATCAGTTGGCGCTGACCCACTTCAACCTAGACCGCAGCGCCGACACCAAAGGCATTTTAAAAAACTTGATCCGGGCCCCTGAATTTCTGGCCTTTTTAGAACAGCCCTTAGTAGCCGAAAATCAACTCAAGCTCACCTTGCCTAAAGGCCCCTACCTTGAGCGCGTCTTACAGCTGAGCCTGACCCCGTTTGACGGCAGCTACCGGCTGTTGATCAGCCAAGACTTAACCGATTTAGAACAGCTGCACGCGACCCGAACCGATTTTATCGCCAATGTGTCACACGAGCTGCGCACCCCGCTCACCGTCATCAACGGCTTTTTGGAAACCTTGGCCGACTTGCCCGACCTAGACCAGGCCCAACAGCAAGAATTTATTGGCCTGATGCAGTCCGAAGCGACCCGTATGCACAGCCTAGTGAGCGATTTATTGACGCTATCGCGCCTGGAGAACAAACAAGAGTTTCAAGACACGGAAATCATCAATCTGTCGGCCTTGGTTGAGCAAATTGTCCAAAACACCAAGAACCTCTCTCAAAATCAACACACGATTACCGCCAAAATAGAGCCAGATCTATGGGTAGAAGGCAGCCAAAGCGACCTGTATGCCGCGCTGAGCAACCTCAGCTTTAACGCCGTGCGCTATACGCCGGCCGAAGGCCACATTGAAGTATTGTTGAATAAAAAAGGGCAGGAAGCGTATTTTGCCGTCAGCGACACCGGTATGGGCATCGCTCAAGAACACCTGTCGCGGCTAACGGAACGCTTTTATCGAGTCGACACCGGCCGCACCCGTAAACAAGGCGGCACTGGCCTTGGCTTGGCCATCACCAAACACGTTTTAGCCCTACATCAGGCCGAATTAAAAGTGGTCAGCATCGTCGGCAAAGGCAGCACCTTCAGCACGCGCTTAAAGCGTTGCCCCACGCCCTCCTCGAATCAGGATTAATCACCGCAGCGAAAGCCGGCCAACATGCTGCGATAGAGGGCCTGCGACTCCACTAAGGCCGTTTCGGCCGACGTAACGCGGCCGATGCGAAACGAAGCCTCCATCAGCGCCCCATTGAGCATGGTCGCCAACATTTCGGCCGGCGCTGCCACAATCGTACCTTCAGCCTGAAGCTGCTGCAGCAGCGCCTGTAGCGACAGCACGCAGCCGCGACGGCTGGCCTCTAAATCGTCGGCGCTGAGTACGGCGGGCGCATCGCGCAGCAAAATCCGCTGTACTTCAGGCTCTAAGCTCATGGCCAAATATTCATCACAGCGCGCCAATAGCGCAGTCCATACCGTGGGCTGAGCCGCCGACAGTGTGTCTAAGCGTTGATTCAACTCCTCATCCAACATCAAGGCCACGGCTAAAAACAGGCCTTCTTTGTTGCCAAAATGATGATAAAGGGCGCCGCGCGTCAAGCCGGCGGCAGCCGTGAGCTCGTCCATCACCGTCTCGGCATAGCCTTTTTCTGTAAACCACTGCCTTGCAGTGGCCAAAAGTTTGCTGCGCGTCTCTTGCATGGTTTCGGCGCGGGTTTTACGAATCATCAACTTACCTCTTTTAGAATGACTCATATTTTAATTGACATACACGACGTATGTCAATTACAGTAGCGGACGATTTCACGTTTTCATTCTTCACTGGAGCCAGTATGGCTAATCCATACAGTATTTTATTTCAGCAGCCGGGCACGAAAGCTTTTTCCAGCGCCGGCTTTTTTGCTCGTATGCCGCTCTCGATGACCGGCATTGGCATCATCACCATGCTGTCTCAGACGCATGATTCTTACTGGCTCGCTGGCGCCGTGGCGGCCACGTTTGCGTTTTCCATGGCCATTTTAGCGCCACAAATTTCACGTGCCGTCGACCGCGTTGGCCAGAGCAAGGTATTGCCCTGGGTGACTTTGGTGTGCGTCTTGGCCCTGGTCGCCCTCTTTGGGGCCACCCGCTTTAATGCACCGCAATGGACGCTGTATCTGTTTGCCGCACTGGCAGGCTGTATGCCCAGCATGTCGGCCATGGTGCGTGCTCGCTGGACGCAGTTGTATCGCGGCAGCTCTAAGCTGCACACGGCGTTTTCATTTGAATCTGTGCTGGATGAGATTTGCTTCATCGTCGGCCCACCCATTTCCGTGGGCCTGAGCGTGGCCCTCTTCCCTGAAGCCGGTATTTTGATGGCGGCGGTGCTGCTGGCCGTTGGGGTGTATGTATTTGTGTCGCAAAAGGCCACCGAACCGCCGGTCATGCATGCCGATGGCCCGCGAGGCCGTTCGGTATTGACCTTACATTCAGTAAAAATCTTGGTGTTGGCGCTGATCGCATTGGGCACCATTGTCGGCACCATCGATGTGATTGCCGTGGCCTTCGCCAAAGAGCAAGGCATACCGGCTGCGGCTAGCCTGGTGCTGTCCGCCTATGCCTTAAGCTCCTGCGTCGCCGGCCTGATTTTTGGCACCTTAAAAATCAAAACGCCGCTGCCGACGCTGTTCCTATGGGCCTCTTTGGCCACGGCCATCACGGCGATTCCGTTCTTTTTTGCCAGCGACATCTGGTTCCTCTCTGGCGCGGTGCTAATCGCCGGTGTGTTCTTTTCCCCCACCATGATCATCGCCATGGGCCTGGTGCAGAAAATTGTGCCCGAAGCCAAGCTAACCGAAGGCCTGACCTGGATGGTGACAGGTTTAGGCATTGGTGTGGCCGTGGGCGCCGCCATTGCGGGCTCAGTCATCGACTATTTTGGCACCACCAGTGCCTTTGGCATTACTCTGTTTGCGGGCTTTGTGGTGCTGTTAGTGGCCTACTTTGGCCAACGCCTACTGCGTGACGGCATCCACATCGGCTGATGCTGGCTCACCAAAAAGCCGCGCTTAACGTCATCGTTAAGCGCGGCTTTTTTCAATCATAAACCCCTTAAGCCTTAGATTTGTAACTACTCAAATGCTGTTGCGTGGCCAAATAGGCACCAATGACCCCCAAGAGGCTGGCCACCACAAATACCACCAGTACTTCAGGCACGCTGAAAAACCGCCATTGGAACACCACGCCATAGGCGCTAAACGCTTCATCAAACAGCTTTTGAGCGCCGCCCACAATCCACGAACACAGGATCAAACTCAGCAGACTAGAAAACACGCCCTGCCAAATGGCCTGATACAAAAACGGCCGCCGAATAAACGAAGACGATGCGCCCAAAAGCTTGGTGACTTCAATCTCTTCTTTTTTCGACAGAATTTGCAAACGGATGGTGTTATGCGCCACCAGCACAAAGGCCAAACTCAAAGTAATGGCCAAGAATAGCGTCAGTTGATTCAGAAGGCGCATGATTTTTTGGATGGTCTGCGCCCATTCGGCGTCGACGTGGGCCTGATCCACCATCGGCAACGTGGCCAACTCATCTTTTAAGGTCAAAAGGTCGGCGGTGTCCATTTTCTTTGGGGTCACCACAAACGCATGCGGCAGCGGATTGCCATCCATCAACGACACCAAATCATTTTCGCCCATGCCCAATTCAAGCTGATCCAAGGCTTCGTCTTTACTGACGAAATCTACCTTGGCAATCGTGCTTAGGGCCGCTAGGGATTGCTCCACGTTGCGTAAATCATCTTCGGACACCTGTCGATCCATGTATACCGTCACCTGTGGCGTTTTGGCCAGTTTACCAATAAACGGTGAGCTGCTTTGTACGCCTAAGTAAAGGGCCAGCGGCAGAGTCATGGCCACCGCCAGCATGGCAAAAGTAAACAGGCTGCCAAACGGCTGCTGCCACAGCGCCACCAAGGCACGCTTCGCCGCCATAAAGTGTAAAGTGAATAGCCTCATGCGCTTAACTGCCCTTCTTTGAGTCGCAAAATTCGGTGGCCATAATCGGCCATTAAGGTTTCATCATGAGCCGACACCAACACGGTCACGCCCGCCTGATGGAAGGAGCGAAACAATTCCATAATGTCTAAGGCGTAAGCACGATCCAGGTTAGCAGAGGGCTCGTCGGCAATCAGCAAACTGGGCTTATTCACCACCGCTCGGGCAATGCACAAACGCTGCTGCTCGCCACCGGACAGGCTTTCTGGGCGCGCCAGCTCTTTACCTTTTAAACCCACTTTATCAATCGCCACTAAGGCGCGCTCAATGGCTTGATCGCGTGAATAGCCAGCAATTTGCAAAGGCAGCAACACATTGTCGATGACGTTGCGGTCAAACAAAATTTTGTGGTCTTGAAACACGATGCCGATGTGCTGACGCATATAACCCAGCTGATTGTCATTCAGCTTGCTCAAATCTTGGTTATTAAACATCACCTTGCCCGAAGACGGCTTGGTAATCCCTGAAATTAATTTTAAAATCGTGGACTTGCCCGCACCAGAGTGGCCGGCCAAGAACACCATTTCACCATGATGTACTTCAAAGCTTAAATTCTTTAACGCCGTAAAGCCACCCGGATAGGTTTTGCTCACTTGTTCAAAACGAATCATCTTTGCATACTTTCTGTCAGGGTTAAGAACCGCCGTTGGTTAGGCCTGCTCATCTTGGCCCAAAAGAGCCTCTACATAGTCTTTAGCCACGAAGGGGCGTAGATCATCAATGCCCTCACCCACGCCGATGAAGCGCACCGGAATGGGTCGGGTTTTGGCCAAGGCCGCAATCACACCGCCTTTGGCTGTACCGTCTAGCTTGGATAAGATCAAGCCCGTTAAACCCAAAGCATCATCAAACGCCGCCACTTGGTTTAAGGCATTTTGGCCGATGTTGGCGTCCAAAACCAAGATGATTTCATGGGGCGCTTCGGGAATGGCTTTTTGAACCACACGTTTTACTTTTTTAATTTCTTCCATCAAATTCAGCTGTGTAGGCAATCGACCAGCCGTATCGGCCAACACCACATCGATGTTGCGCGCCTTAGCTGCCTGAATCGCGTCGTAACACACTGCGGCCGAATCACCACCGCCTTGGCTGATCACGGTGACGTTGTTGCGCTCACCCCACTCCATCAGCTGTTCACGCGCAGCCGCCCGGAAGGTATCGCCCGCGGCCAACAACACGCTCTTGCCCTGTAGCTGGAAGTATTTAGCCAGCTTACCAATAGACGTGGTTTTGCCCGCACCGTTCACCCCCGCCATCATAATCACATAAGGCCCCTCTTGCTTGGGCAAGACCAAAGGTTGCTCCAGCGGCAAAATAAGCTCAGTTAAAGCTTCTTGCAGCGCGGTACGTAGCTCGGTCGCATTTTTAAGGCCGCGTAAGCTCACGCGGTCACGCACCTCGGCCAATAAATGCTCGGTGGCCTCGATGCCCATGTCGCTGGTCAACAGCACCGATTCCAAATCCTCATACAGCTCTTCATCTATTTGGCCGCCGCCAAATACGCTGGCCAAAGATTTGCCCAGCTTATTGCGCGACTTGCTCAAGCCTTGCTTCAGGCGCTGCGCCCAGCTCAACTTGGTCTTGGCTTCGGCGATTGCCGATACCGCCACGGGTTCTGGTTCTGGTTCTGGTTCTGGTTCTGGTTCTGGCTCTGGCTCTGGCTCTGGCTCTGGCTCTGGTTCTGGTTCTGGTTCTGGTTCTGGTTCTGGCTCTGGTTCTGGCTCTGGCTCTGGCTCTGGCTCTGGTTCTGGTTCTGGTTCTGGCTCTGGTTCTGGCTCTGGTTCTGGCTCTGGTTCTGGCTCTGGTTCTGGCTCTGGCTCTGGTTCTGGTTCTGGTTCTGGCTCTGGTTCTAGCTCTGGTTCTGGTTCTGGCTCTGGTGACACGGAGCCATCAACTGGGTCCCCCACAGCCGCATCTTCAACCAAAGGTTGCGTATCCCCATGGGATTCTTCATACTCTGGACTAGGCGCGGCCTCTTCAGGCAGGCTAATGGGTTCCACCACCTCGGTGGCTGGGCTTTGCGCTTCGGTTTGATCCGGCTTCGACTTTTTTCTTCTAAAGAAACTAAACATAATTCTGCTTGTCTTGAAATAAGGCTGTAAATACCTACCATTGTATCGGTAAATCATGAGGGGATAAATAAATGCGTCAGATTTGTTTCACATTAATCACACTATTGGGCATGACCGCCCTGCCCATACAGGCAAAAACCTTAACGCAGTCCCTAGACAACGGCCTTAAAGTCATCATTAAAGAAGATCATCGTGCTCCCGTAGCCGTGTCCCAAATCTGGTATCGCGTCGGCAGCGTAGACGAGCTCAACGGCACCACAGGCCTCAGCCATGCGCTGGAACACCTGATGTTTAAAGGCACCGACAGCGTGCCCGCCGGTGAATTCAGTCGTCTAGTGGCCGCCACCGGTGGCCAATTCAACGCCTTCACCAGCCAAGACCAAACCGTGTATTACGAAACCACGGCCGCCAGTGCCTTGCCGCAAATGCTGAAGCTGGAAGCTGACCGCATGGCCAATTTGAATTTCAGCGATGAAGCATTTACCAACGAGATGGACGTCATCAAAGAAGAACGCCGCATGCGCACCGACGACACGCCTGGCGGCGTACTGTGGGAAGGCCTCTTGGCCAACGCCTTTATCGCCAGCCCATCTCGCCTACCCGTTATTGGTTGGATGAACGACCTTGACCACATGCAGGCAAACGATTTACGGGACTGGTACAAACAGTGGTATGCCCCCAATAACGCCACCGTCATCATCGTCGGTGACGTCAACGCCGAGGAAACCTTAGCCGTCATCAAACGTGAGTTTGGCGGCCTGAAGCCACAAACCCTGCCGCTACGCAAACCGCAGCTAGAGCCCGCCCAAAAAGGCATTAAACGGGTTGAGGTCAGCGCGCCTTCCGAACTGCCGATTCTGGCCTTGGCCTATAAAGTCCCCAAACTCATCAAGCTAAACGACAAAGAACCCTATGCGCTGGCTATGCTGGCTGCGGTTTTAGACGGCCATGAAGCCAGCCGCCTCAGTAAAAAATTGGTGCGTGAAGACAAAATCGCCCTCAGCGTCAGCGCCGGCTATGACTTATTCAACCGCGGCGCGAGCCTGTTTACCCTGACCGCCATGCCCATTCAAGGCCAAAATCTAGCCGATATTGAAGCCGCTCTAAAAGCAGTGGTCAGCGAGATCGCCCAAAAAGGCGTATCCGATGCGGAATTAAAACGCATCCGTAACCAAATGGATGCTTCTGACGTGTACAAAAAAGACTCGATGGAAGGCCAAGCCCTAAGCATGGGCTATTTAGAAATGGTGGGCTTTGGGCATGAAGCCGAAGCCACGATGAAGAAAAACATGCAAAAAATCACCAGTAAAGACATTCAGGCCGCAGCGCAATCGCTGATTGACGACCGACTCACCGTGGTCACGCTCAAGCCTGAACCGATCAACCCTGCTCCTAAACCATAGAAAGGCCATCATCCTATGCGCATCCAAACCTTAGGCCTTGTGGCCCTTTTCGCCACCGCCTCCATGGCAGCACACGCCGTTGACATTCAAAGCTGGCAGCTTAAAAATGGCGCCAAAGTTTTATTCATTGAGAGCCATCAAAACCCCATTGTTGACGTCAGCGTGTCGTTTAACGCCGGCGGCATGCAGGACGATCCCGCCAAACTAGGTGTAGCCGGCTTTACCGGTGGCCTAATGGACGCAGGCGCCGGCGACTTAGATGAGGAAGCCTTCAACGAGCGCACCGCAGATTTAGCCGTCAGCATCAGCAGCGCCGCGGGTACTGAAAGTGCAGGCGTGGGCTTTCGCAGCCTGAGCAAAAAAGACGTCCTTAATCCAACCGTCGCCCTCACTAATTTGGTGTTGACCAAGCCACGCTTTGACGCCGCCATTTTAAAACGCGAGCAAGACCGTGCAGTGTTAAGCCTGAAGCAAGGCGAAACCAGCCCCGGATTTTTAAGCGCCCGCGCCTACGCCACGCTTAACTACGGCGACCATCCTTATGGCTATGGCGCCAAAACCACCGAAGCCAGCATTCGCGCCATCAGCCGTGACGACTTAGTGCGCTTTCATCAAGCCTATTACGCGCAAGACAACGCCATTGTGTCCATCGTCGGCGACCTCAGCAAAGCCCAAGCCAACACCCTAGCCGAACGCCTATTGCAAGGCCTACCGGCCAAGGCCTCAGAGCTGCGGACTTTGCCGAAAGTCGACACCGATAAAAAAGGACAACGCCGCAACATCGCCCACCCTTCTAGCCAAGCCAGCATTGTGATGGGCTACCCCGTCATCACCCGCGACGACCCTGATTACTACGCCTTCATGGTCGGTAACTACATTTTGGGCGGCGGTGGCTTTGAGTCGCGCTTGATGAAAGAGCTCCGCGACAACCGTGGCTTGACCTACGGCGTATCTAGCTCGTTCAGCCCCAGCTTAGAAAAAGGCACCTTCAGCATTGGCTTAAAAACCAAGAAAGCCACCACCGAAGAAGCCTTGGCCTTAAGCCAAAAAGTGCTGACCGACTATTTAAAACAGGGCCCCAGCGCTACTGAAGTCAAACAGGCACAGGACAATATGATTGGCGGCTTCCCGCTACGCATAGACACCAACGCCAAACTGCTGAGCTATTTAAGCCTCATCGGCCAATACAATCTGCCCTTGACCTACTTAGACGACTACCCCAAAGCCGTCGCCAAAGTGACCCCGGAGCAGATTAAAGAAGTGTGGCAACGCCGCATTAACCCTGCCTTTTTAAACATCGTGGTGGTGGGCGGCTAATCGACTCACCCTTTTGCACACCCTAGCCGTTTGCACACAATGCAAACGGCTATTTTTACGCTACAATAGCCTGATGAATACGCCCAATCCCTCCCTACTCGCCAACCTTAATGATCAACAGCTGGCCGCCATTACTTGGCCAGACGAACCCTGCCTCGTGTTGGCCGGCGCCGGCAGCGGCAAAACTCGGGTGCTGACCACCCGCATTGCCTGGCTGCTGCACAACCACCGCGCCAGTAGCCACAGCATTTTGGCCGTAACCTTTACCAATAAGGCCGCCAAGGAAATGCAGGCCCGACTGGGAGCGATGGTGCCGTTTAACGTACGGGCCATGTGGATGGGCACGTTTCACGGCCTGTGCCATCGGTTTTTACGCCTACACGCCAAAGACGCTAACCTACCCAGCACGTTTCAAATTCTAGACAGCTCAGATCAGCTATCGATGATTAAGCGTTTGCTAAAAGAACATCAAGTGTCAGAAGACAAAGTCCAGCCGCGTAGCCTACAAGGCTTCATCAGCAGCCAAAAAGAAGCTGGCTTTCGCGCCAGCATGCTGTCAGCGCCCGACGCCCATATGAAGCTGATGATTCAGCTGTTTGACGTCTACGATCAACAGTGTCAACGCGAAGGCGTGGTGGATTTTTCTGAACTGCTGCTGCGTAGCTACGAAGTTTTGGTCAACAACGAACCGTTACGCACCCATTACCAAAATCGTTTCAGCCACATTCTGGTGGACGAATTTCAAGACACCAATAAACTACAATATAAGTGGCTGAAGCTGCTGGCTGGCCCGAATACCGCCTTGTTTGCCGTGGGTGATGATGACCAAAGCATCTACGCGTTTCGCGGCGCCAACGTCGGCAATATGAACGACTTAATGCGTGAATTCAATATTGAGGCGCCGATCAAACTCGAGCAAAACTACCGTAGCGTCGGCAACATTCTGGCCGCCGCCAATGCGGTGATCGAGCACAATGATGACCGTTTAGGTAAAAATCTGCACACCGAAGCCGGTGACGGCGAGAAAATCCGCCTGCATTTTGCCAATAATGATTTTGAAGAGGCACAGCTGGTTTGTGACGAAGCCAAGAGCCTCGAGCGCGAAGGCTGGGCCTTAAGCAATATGGCCATCCTCTACCGCAGCAACGCCCAATCGCGAGTGATTGAGCAAATCCTATTCCGCGCTGGCGTTCCGTACAAAATCTATGGCGGCCTACGCTTCTTCGAGCGCCAAGAGATCAAACACGCCCTGGCCTATTTGCGCCTCGTGGCCAACGAACACGACGACAACGCCCTACTGCGGGTGATCAACGTGCCCGCACGCGGCATCGGTACCCGCTCGGTCGAGGCCCTACAGGCGCTGGCCCAAACCCACGGCGTGTCGCTGTGGCAGGCCGCCTGCATGCAGGCGCAAAACAAGCCAGCCTCTAAAATAGGCGCGTTTATTTTATTGGTCGACGCCCTCAAACAAGTCGCCCAAAGCAGCATCTTGCCAGACTTAATGCGTGAGGTGATTCATCAATCAGGCTTATACGGTTTTTACGAAAACAATCCCAAAGAAAGCCAGGATCGCCTAGACAACTTAAACGAATTAATCAGCGCGGCCACCACCTTTGACCCCAACGACGTCATGTTTGAAGCGCCCGAGGCCGAAAGCACCGAACCGGTGTCGCCGCTGTTGGCTTTTTTAAGCAATGCCGCCTTAGAGTCGGGCGAACATCAAGCCATTGAAGGCGTAGAAGCCTTACAGATGATGACCATCCACGCCGCCAAAGGCTTGGAATTTGACGCCGTGTTCTTAACCGGCCTCGAAGAGGGTCTCTTTCCCAGCGAATACAGCCTAGCCGAACACGGCGGCCTCGCCGAAGAGCGCCGGCTGATGTATGTGGCCATCACCCGCGCGCGCAAGCGGCTGTATTTAAGCGCTGCCCAGCAGCGTATGCTGCACGGCAAGACCCACTTCGGCCTCTTATCACGCTTTATTGATGAGATCCCCCCTGTTTTGGTACACAAAACCTCGGCCACTTATGACCACGCCGACGTGGCCTACACCAACCCCTATCAAAAACCGCGCACCCAAACGACGGCACTGGCCAAAAACCTCAAACAAACCCAAATCTACGCCGGCTTTGAGATTGGCCAAAACGTGCGCCACGCCAAGTTCGGCACCGGTGTCATCATCGATGCCGAGGCTAATGGAGACAGCGCCAAACTCCACATTAACTTCGGCCGCGAAGGGGTGAAGTGGCTAGACACCCAGTACGCCAACCTAGAGGCCGTTTAAGCTTCAAACCAATAAAACCCCAGACCTAGTCTGGGGTTTTATCGTTGCAGTGGCGTAGGCCTAATCGGCTAAATTCTCAAATAACTTAATCAACATGGTATTTAAGCGTGCCAGCTGAATCTTGGTTAAGCCTTCAAAACTATGGCTCAACACGCGCGCGCAGGCGTCATTCACCTGAGCCACAATGGCCGCCCCTTTGTCTGTCAGTTGCACCCGCGTGATGCGTGCATCATCAGGACAGCTATAGGTATCCACCAAACCGTCGTCCTTTAAACGGTACACGATTTTCGTGACCGTAGAAATTTTCATGATGGTGTGATCGACAATGTCAGAAATACTCACATTATCGCGCTTAGACAAAACCACCAGAACGCGGCGGCGAGAATTATCTAAATCCAGAGCCTTGAGAGACTCTTCTATGGCTTGTACATAGCGACCGTTGACGCGTGAGATCCAATAAAATGGAAAATCTTCTAAATCATATTCAGGGTCGTTAAAAGAAGTGGGCGTTTTATTTTTCATGATGACCTAGCGCAAAAATAATAGTCTTTATTATAGGCCAAAGCGTCGAACCGCCACCAATATTTCTTGAATATTCACGTAAATCCAGCGCCCTCATGGGCGAAAAAAAACCTCGACCAGCATCAACCGACCGAGGGGGAGAAAGTCATGCTCAGCGTTCATCAATCGTTGTATTGAGCGCTCGCTGAGATATCCCGATCCAGCACAAATCAACCCAACCACTACTCCCGGTTCAAAAATTGAGCATTAAGATTTAAAGTGATCGGATTGGGCTAACCACCCGTTGGCGAAAGGCCTAGCCGGCGTGAATCAATTTACCGACGTGGTGATAGCAGCGGTTGAAATACACCAAACCTTGCTGACGATCACTTTGGCCGCCACAGCGCAGATCCAGCACCTCTGCGTAAAAAATCGTGTGGGTACCCACTTCATGGCAGGCCACGATGCGGCAGTCAAAATTCACCAAAGCTTCGATTAAGGTCGGTGCACCGCTTTGCAAAACGTCCCAGTCACCCACAGAAAAACGCTCTTCCATACTGATGTGACGATTAGCAAAGGCCTGCGAAATGACTTCATGGCCAGCACGTAAAACATTCACGCCTAAAAAGGCATTATTTTTAAAATGGGCATGCGAGGCTGAACCATTGTTCATACACACCAGCAACGTAGGCGGCTGGTCGGTGACGCTGCACACCGCCGAGGCGGTAAAACCATAACGGCCAGAAGGCCCATTGGTGGTGATGATGTTGACCGCCCCACTTAAAAAAGACATGGCGTCACGAAATTTTAACGCGTCCATAGACATTCCTTTCATTTTAAATGTCGAGCACCAATCGGGCTGATTTGGCTCGGGAACAGCACAACATGATTTGATCATTGTCTTGCTTTTCTTCGTCGGTTAAATACACGTCTCTGTGCTCGGGTTCGCCCTCAAGCACGTCACACAGGCAGGTACCACAAATCCCCTGCTCACACGACACTTCAACCTCAATATGGTGTTTGGCCAAGGCCGCCACAATGGTTTCATCTGCGCCCACCTGAATGATGAGGCCGCTACGCTTGGCCTCTATTTCAAAGGCGCTGCCGCTAAGGTCTGCGTCTACTTGAAAATATTCTTGATGAATACGTTCGGGTTCATAACCTGCTGCTAAGGCTTCTGCCTCAACCCACTGCATCAGCCCGACCGGCCCGCACACATAAACATGGGCCTCTTTTTGAGGGGTCAAAAACATCTGTCGCAAGGCTTGGCGATGATCACCTCCTTGTGCTTTAAAATGGCCTTGTACATGGTTTTTGAAGGGTGCTTGCGCCAGCTCATCAATAAACGCACACTGTGTTTGATCCTTGCCGCAGTAGTGCAACTCAAATGATTTGCCTTGATGCCACAGGCTGTAAGCCATCGCGATCATGGGGGTGACCCCAATCCCGCCGCCAATCAAAACCGTATGCTGGGCCTCTGCGTGTAACGCAAACAAATTACGCGGTGGGCTAATTTGAATCTGGTGCCCCACTCGCAGTGCGGCATGTGCCGCCACCGAGCCGCCGCGTGATTGAGGGTCTTTCAACACCCCTAAGCGATAGGTCTGCTGATCTAGCGGATCGTGGCACAGCGAATATTGACGCACCAAATTATGGGCCAAATGAACGTCGATATGGGCACCCGCTTCGGCCAGCGGCAAAGGCGCCCCTGCCACATCAGCCAATTCCAACACCAGCACGTTATGGCCTTGCAGCTCACTTTTTTTGACCACCACGGTTAATAGGTCATCTCTCACTCACCTACTCCTCTCTCTGTTTAGGGTGTTAGCGCATCCACAGGCCACCGTTAATGTCCCACGTGGCGCCGGTGGTAAAGCCGGCGGCGGGGCTTGCCAAGAGAGCCACCGTTTGGCCAACAAAAGCCATGTCACCCAAACGCAGTACGGGAATATGCTGCACAATATTGGCCAACTGCTCGGTCGGTACGGCACGATGCACCGCTGGAGAGTCCATGGGCCCTGGCGACACGGCATTAACGGTGACGCCGCTGGCGGCCCACTCTTTGGCAAACACTTTGGTCAGGGTAATGATGGCGCCCTTACTGGCGGCATAATGAGCGCCGGTGGCGGTACCGCCATTTTGGCCGGCCAAAGACGCCATGTTGACGATGCGCCCATAGCCTTGGCTGGCTAAATACTGGCCAAAACACTGGCAGGCTAGGAACGTCCCGCGCTGGTTCACCTGAGTGACCTGATCAAATTCCGCCGCACTAATCGCCATCACCTTGGTGGTTTGCGTCATGGCCGCATTGTTCACCACCACATGTAAATCGCCCCACTGAGCCAACACTTCGGCCAGAACCCGCTCAAAGTCAGCGGCTTGAGTGACGTCTAAGGCCAAAGCCAAAACGGCCGCTGGGCCCACCCCGACTTGGGCGGCGGCACGCGCTGCACTGGCCTGTGCCGCCACAACGTCTTTATCGGTAAAAACCACATAAAACCCTTGCTGTAATAAGGTCTGTGCGATCACCTCGCCCAATCCCGCAGCGGCGCCCGTCACCAATGCAATTTGAGCCATAACGCCCCCTTATAAAATATAGCCTATGCCCGCTAGGGTATCGGTTGCGTTAATTAGGTTAATGACCTTACGCTGGATCTTAAAGCCTGAGCCTTCTTGATCCCGCACCAGCTCAAACAGCACGTCGGCGGTGTAATGCTTGAGCCTTTCTTTACGGTATTCGCGCAGGCTTTGCGCGCAGCGTACCGTCACCACGCCGTCTTTGTCGGCCAATATCCGAAATCGGGACACGTGGCGCACGGTAATCGCGCGCGGGGCCACCGAGATTGACTCACCGCTATTGAGCCGCTGTACCCTGAGACTACGCATGTGGTGATCGTCGTAGGCGTAATTCAAATGATTCTCATGGTCGGTCTCGGTCGGGTCGATGGGGATGATGTACACGCCTTCTTTCGTCCATAGATCTAACCACGGCTGAAATTCACCATGATCTAACATATCGGCTTCTTGCCAAATAAATGCGCTGGCTTCATTTAATAACTGTGTGTTCATGTCTTTATCCTTTACACCGACATCAATTTTTTCCACTGCTGGTAGGCTGAACGCATGCCGGTTTCGGCACTGACGTCACTCTTTAACCCATCTTCTGTCTTCACTTCACCCGGCAGGCCACGGTGTAACATAATCCATAAGTCTTTACCCGCCGATGCCCCTCTTTGCACCCTTTCCCAGGCCTCTGAGTCGTCTGGGGTACCGAAGCCCAAGGGCCCTTGGAAATGTTCATGCAGGCGCAAGCGATAACGATTGGCTGCGGCTGGGCCGCCGTCCATGGTCAGCGCATAGTGATGAATTTCGGTTTCATCCACGCTAATCGGTTGTAACATTCGGAAAAAAGCCATCGAGCAGGCAATATTTGGGAAAATATTCAGGTTAAAGCCTGAACCGCCGACGGCACGAACGATTCTGCGCACCTGTGCCTCCTCATGCCCTTCGCTGCGTAACTCGTTGGCCAAATCTTCAAAGCGCTCGGGAATCGGTCGCGCCAAATCGGCCTCTAAATCAACCAGATCAGGAATCATCACCATCACACTGTGGCCATTGCCAAGGTCTTCCACGTAGCCGGGCCCTTCAACAAAATCAAACAGCTTCATGGTTTCTTCATCCACCGAAGACAAAAATGATTTGTGTACCAGGGGGAAGTGATAGGCATCGGTGGTGTTTTCTAACTGAATCTTCCAGTTCCCTGGAAAACGAAAGCGATGCTCGCCGCTGACCTTAATCGGATAGCCTGCGCCCTGCTTCATGAACAAATCCATCCACTTTTTGGCGGGGCCCAAGTAGTCACTCAGCGATTCGATGTCGTCTTTAAAAGTGGCGAAAATCATGCCCTGATACGACTCAACCTTTAGGCTCACCAAAGGCAGCTGGTCTTTGTCCAGTAGGTCGGCATAGCTTTCTGGATGCGGCACCCCTCGCAAAGAGCCATCTAGGGCATAGCTCCAGCCGTGGTAAGGACACACAAAACTGTTGGTTTTGCCTTTTTTATGCTCACACACGGTGGCGGCACGGTGGCGACAACGGTTTAACAGCACGTGCACGTTTTTTTTACGGTCACGCACCAAAATCACTGGCTGCTGGCCAACAAAGGCTGTTTTATAGCTGCCGGACTCGGGAATCTCGCTGTCGTGGCCCACCCACACCCAGGTGTTGGCAAACACCTTATCCATTTCGTCCTTAAAGATCTCGGCTTCGGTATAAAGCGAGGTATGAACGCGATCAAACTGCACCAACGATTCATAGCGTGTGCCACAAGACATGGCGTTCAGGGTTAATTCACTCATGGTTTCTCTCCTTCTTGCCCTTAGCAGACATGGTATTCATGCCATAAAAGGCTTGTTATGATCGTGACGGCTGGCTGACGGCCATAGCCGGTACGGTTAAAGCCGTGTCGCTGTCCCAGGCGCTGATGGGACGACTAAAAATATTTTTGGTTTGAAACTGGCTCATGCACCAGCGCTCGTTTTCTTGAATAAACCGCACCGACAGCTGCGCGCTGGTCAGGTGTGAGCGCCCATCGTGAAAGCGCGAGGTTTGTAACATCAGCCAATGGCCAAAAGCCTGATCACCTGCCTCGTTTAACACAATGTGTTCTGAGGTTAAAAAATGCGCATTCATCTGAAAATGAGTCGACCCAGCCACGTAGCTTTGCAACATGGCCATAATGGCGGCTCTGCCTTCATGACGCCCAAAGGTTGCCGAATAGCGAGCGCCCACCCCTTCCCAAACGGCTTCTTGTGCAAATAAATTAGCCAACTCTGACCAGGGCGTCGCGTCGGTGAGCTCGTCACATAGCTGCATATAGCGGGTCAAGCAGGCACGGCTGGCAGCGGCGGCTTCTAAACGGTGCAGGCGCTGTAAAATAGGGGCTAAGGCGCTGTCCATCATGGCTCCTTTGACACTAACGTTGAATGATGAGCTCGCGCCCAACGCGGGCTTCAACCTTGCAGTATTTCCAAAGCCGATAAGTCCCGTCGCCTACGGCCGTGGTGCGAAATAAATTACAAGCCTGATGGACGGTGTCTAAATCGGGAAAGTCTGCCAAGATATAGGTGGTCCAAGGCGCGCCCGTGCTGGGGCCAACCATGCTACGGTCGTCGTCCATATTGCCCAAGACGGTGACCCCTGGCAGCTCATGCACGCCTTGCCACATGTCGCCAAAAGCGGCCCACACGTCTTTGGCCTCGGCCGTTGGCGCATCAAAAAAATTCTGGTTAATGCCCATACACAACAGCACGCGTAAGGTATTTTTGGGTGTCATTTCTATGCTCCTCAAGGTTATAAATAGCCGCCTAAAGGCACTTGCCCAAACAGCATGGCGCCGGCGTTTTGATAGGTTAAGTCGCCCATAAAGGCATGTTGGGTAATCACATTGGTATCGTTGACGTAGCGGCTTAAGGGGTGGTTACGATAAATACCCGCCATGCCTGACAGCAGCTGAATGTCTCGGCTGACTTTGGCCGCCACGCGGGTGGCGTGGGTAGAAGACAGACGCAGGGCGTTGATCTGCTCTGGGCTCACGGCGTCTCCGGCCAAAACACTGTCCCAGGCAAGGCTCATCGCTTCATAAAACCAACTGCGCGCGGCGCGCCAATCGGCTTCGGCTTGCGCCACGTTAAACTGGGTCAGCGGGCGCTGACCCATACTGGGCCCACCCGTGATGGAGCGGCTATTGGCCGACATCGTCACCAGCTCGTCGATGGCCGCTCGGGCGATGCCTAAAGCCACCACCGACAGCACCTGGGTGGCAAACGACAGCGCTGGATAACGGAAAAAAGGCTCTGGGCGCGTCGATGCCGACCCGCGCACCATGGTCCAATCTTCAGCCACCCACACGTCGTTCACGACCAAGTCATGGCTGCCCGTACCTTTTAAACCAACGGTGTCCCAGGTTTCTTCAATCTCAATTTGCGCCCGTGGCAGCACGGCCATATGCGGTAGGCCTAAGCTGTTGTCGGCTTTAACGGGGCTAATGCCCACGCCCACGATGTCGGCGCTCTTACAGCCACTGGAATACTGCCAGCGACCGCTGACCCGATAGCCTCCTGCTACCGTCACCGCTGGCTGAGGGGGAAAAATACCACCGGCAAACACCACATCAGGGCCTTGGGCATAAATCTGGCTTAACGTGGCTTCGGGCAACACGCCTAAATAGGCGGGGCTCATGCCAAAACTGGCTACCCACCCCGCAGAGCCATCGGCGCAGGAAAGCTGTTCGATGAGCGTACAAAACTGCATCGGCGTCCATTCTTCACCACCAAAACATTTCGGCACCAAAGCACGGTACACGCCAATGTGCTTAAACTGCTCAATCACGTCTGGTGAAATACAGGCCTGAGCATCAAATTCATCGTTCTGCGCGCGACGACGAATATCAATCAATAAGTCAGGTAACTGGCTGGCCTTTGTTGGCAACGCAGTCTGTTCTAATAAGGTATTCATGAGGCGCTCCTCTGAGTTTGAGCCATGGCTTGATGAGGCTTGAGGTTGAGTTGTTCAGCGATACTGCTGGCAATGGCGCACAGGCGCTCGTCTTGCCCTTTGACACCCACCAGCTGCAATCCAACAGGTAGACCATTGGCGCTTAAAAGTGGCAGTGAAATAGCTGGGTGTCCTGATAAATTAAAGGGCCGTACCAAAGCGGTCATGCCCAACAGCGCGGCCAAATCATCGGCATCCGCAACCGCCACGGGCACATCAGGCATGGTTGGCAACGCAATGACATCATATTGCTGTAATAAGGCATCGACGGCGGCACTAAAGCTCACCCTGATCGCTTCGGCTGCGGCCACCGCGGCTACCGTAGTGTGCTGCGCCTTCAATAAGCGTTGCGCCACGTCAATACCCACTAAACCAGAAGCCACCAGGTGACCGCAGCTCTGCCACGCTTCATGGTTAATGATGGTCATACCAGCATCGTAAGCCTCACCCAACTGTTCCAGCGTCACCGGGGTTTGCGGCACATTTAGCCGTGCCAAGGCGTGGGCCACGGCATCGCCCACTTCAGGGCTGGCCGCCACCGTGACAACGGCAACGGTAAAGTGGTGAATCATGGGCAGACCCTGAAAACTAGGGTCAAGTGCAGTCATGGCATTGACCAACATCGGCATGCTGTCGGCCAATGGCCCAATGGCGTCTAGGCTGGTTTGCTCAGGCATAACGCCCTGATGCGCAATGCGGCCAAAAGTGGGCTTCAGTCCATATACGCCACAGCAGCAGGCCGGAATGCGAATAGAGCCACCGGTGTCGGTACCGATGCTGATGTCGGCCAAGCCCGCTGCAACCGCGGCGGCAGAGCCGCTTGATGAGCCTCCTGGAATGAGCTTAGGGAAACGGGGGTTAATGACGGTACCCGTCCAATGGTTGACGCCCGTGGTGCCAAAGGCTAATTCATGCAGATTAACCTTACCGATGATGTGGCAACCCGATTGCAAAAGCTGAGCCACGATGGGGGCATGTACTGTGGCAGCGGGCGCCTGTGCTAAGGCTGGCGAGCTGGCCATGGTGACATGGCCAGCCACGTCAATGGTGTCCTTCAGCATGACCGTCCACAACGGCCCACCCAAATCCAATGACTTTGACATTATATTCATTATTTCTCCTCTGATTCTTAGCCTGCTTATCGGGTTTCAAGCACCGTTTTATTATGTGAATTTTCAACTATTTTTAGTTTGATTATATTTTTGATAAAAGTCAATCAATATAATTGAGATTTATTTTCATGAAGTTAACTTTATGTAATAACAAGATAAAATTATTTAAACATTTAAACCAAAGACAAGGCCCCTTTTTTTATTTACTAGATTATTCATGTAATTTTTATTTATTATTTGCCTATTTTTTCTATTGACTCACACAGTGTGTTTGACTAGAGTGCTGTGAAACAGGTGCTAAAGTCTGTGTCCATGATGAACCATCAAATGATCATAAAAAAACCGCGTCTGAATACCTTATTCAGACGCGGCCATACAAAAGAGAAGACCCTACTCAAGGAGAACACCATGCCCCATCTTCCCCAGCCGTAAGCCTAAGAGCTATACCCCTTTCCCTTTAACGCTCGTGTGCCGTTGTTTGAAAGCAGTGCGCCCAAGCGTTGCGGCAGCCCCTTACTGACCACGACCTCAATGACGCCACATCAGCGTCAGGGGCTCGCTCGTCCATCGAATCACCCATAAACAATAATCTATACCCATCAATAGAGGATTAACCATGAATACCCAATCTTCCCAAACGCCTCCAAGGTCAGCGGTGCCAAACCCTAATCGCCAACGCTATGTCTATGAATGGTATGTTGTGTTTATTTGTATGATTGCTTACATTTTGTCCTTTGTGGATCGCCAAATCATTTCCCTAATGATTGAACCCATCAAGCAAGACTTACAGCTCAGTGACACTCAATTTAGCCTACTCAGTGGCCTTGCTTTCTCACTTTTTTACGCATTTATGGGTGCACCCATCGCCATTTTGGCGGATCGCTATTCTCGGTCTAAAATCATGGCCATTGGCGTGGTGTTCTGGAGCCTAGCCACCGCAGCCTGTGGCTTAAGCAAAAACTTCCTCCACCTCTTTTTAGCCCGCATGGGCGTCGGCGTCGGCGAAGCCGCACTTTCCCCCGCATTTTATTCTATGGCTGCCGATATGTTCCCCAAGGCCAAGTTAGGACGGGCGGTGGCGATTTACTCCACAGGCGCATTTATTGGGGGCGGTGTCGCCTTTCTCATCGGCGGCTACGTCATCAGCCTAATTAAAGATTTAGACAACGTCATGGTGCCCCTTTTAGGCAGCATGCGGCCGTGGCAGGCCACCTTCATCATGGTTGGTTTACCTGGCGTCTTTTTAGCTGTTTTGATGTATTTCACCATTCGTGACCCACAACGCCAAGGGCTGAAAATAGGCGCCCAAGGCCAAGCCATAAAGCCGAGCTTTGGCCGTACATTGGCCTTCATCAACGGCCACCGAAAAACATTTTTTTATCACTTCATAGGCTTTTCATTTTATGCCATGACACTATATAGCCTTTTGGGCTGGTCGCCCGCATTTTACATTCGCCACTTTGGCCTCAGTCCCAGCCAAACTGGCTATTATTTGGGTATCACCCTCTTAGTGGCCAACACCAGTGGCGTATTTTTTAGCGGTTGGTTGATTGATTGGTTTACCAAAAAAGGCCACACCGATGCCGGTTTGAAAGCGGGCTACTTAGGTGGCATTGGCTTACTGCTGCCGGCCATTTTTTTTACTCAAGTCGATAGCCTCGGCCTCTCACTCACCCTCTTGGCCATCGCCATGTTTTTCGCCTCTTTTCCCTTATCCACATCGGCTCAATCCATGCAGGTACTGGCACCCAATCAATTACGCGCACAGGTGTCAGCCCTATTCTTATTGGTATCCAACCTCATCGGGCTTGGCGTAGGCACCACCGTCGTAGCCTTGATTACCGACAATGTCTTTGGTTCACCGCTGCTGGTCGGTCATTCAATCTCCATCGTCAATCTGGTGGCCTCCATATTAACCATTGGCTTACTGATGCAAGGCTGTCGGCATTTTCGCGACAGTATGGCCAAAGAACACGGTACGACTTAATCGCCGCCACGGCAGACAAAAAAACGACCCTATGAGGGTCGTTTTTCAAATCAATCACAATGGCATAGGATGGGTCAAACACAGCTACCTAGCCATCCCAAGCTTCTATCACACTAACCATACCTGCGCGTGGGTCTCGACCCACCCTACACCCTAAAGGAAAGCTCTGTACGAAGGCGCAGCTTTATAACGTGATGACAATTTTGCCAAAGGGTCCACGAGCCAAATGCGCTAGCGCTGCCGGCAGCTGCGCCCAGGTATAAGTGCTGTCAATTACCGGTTTGAGGTGGGTGGCATCAACGGCCTGAACCAAATCGGCTAAGGCGCGACGATGGCCGACGTGGATGCCTTTAATCGTGGGTGATTTGATCAACAGCTGACTCACTGAACCGCGTAGGTCATCGTCGCCCATGGCCCCAATCATGGCGATATAGCCTTCCACCGCCACCACCTTCAGGGCCTGCGCCAGATTGGCGCCGCCCACATTGTTCAACACCTGTTCGACCCCCTGATTGTGGGTTAAAGCCAACACTTCGGCCACCCAATCGCCGTGCCGATCTAAGACATGATCGGCCCCTAGAGCACGCGCACGGGCGCCTTTTTCTGCATCACCCGAGGTAATGAACACTTCGGCGCCATGCGCCTTGGCCAATTGCAGGGCAAACAGCGCCACGCCGCCGGTGCCTTGAATCAAAACCCGATCACCGGCTTTAAGACCCCCTTTTTCAATCAGGGCAAACCAAGCCGTTAAGCCGGCGCAGGTTAAGGTGCTGGCTTCGACGTCGGTTAGGGTGGTGGGCGCAGGCACAAGGCCACTGACGGGTAAGACGATGTATTCAGCCAAAACACCCTGTAGGCCGCCGCCTAGGTCGAGATTAATGCCGCCGCTGGCTAGGCCGGTCAACTTGCCGTCTAGCCAAGACGGTGTAAAGCTAGAAATCACCCGGTCGCCAATCTGATATGGGCTGTCGCCTGAGCCCAGTTTATCCACAACGCCCGCCATGTCTGAGCCCAACACCAGCGGAAACGATGGCCACGTCCAGTCGTTGATCACGGTGAGGTCACGATGGTTGAGCGCCACCGCGGTGACTTTTACCCTGACTTCGCCGGGGCCAGGCTCTGGGATCGGCGCGGCGACCTGAGCTAAATGTTCGAGGCCGTTGTTGGCGAGCCGCCATTGTTGCATCTGCTGTTTCATATTCATGCCTTTACTGTAATGGTCAATAAGGAAACAACAGTGTATCGTTGATCTAGACACGCCAGTGGCGACAATAAAACCATAGATTGAGGACAAAAACGAACCAATGAGCACGCCCATCACGCCTAACCTCGGCGGCATTACCGTCTTTATCGCCGCCGTTGAGGCCGGCAGCTTTGCCCAAGCGGCTGAACGCGTTCATCTGTCGCGCTCGGCGGTGGGCAAAACCATTAGCCGACTCGAAGCCCAACTGAATGCGCGCCTGTTTCACCGCACCACCCGAAGTCTGCGGTTGACCGAGGCAGGCAGCCTCTTTTATGAACATTGTCTACGGGCCGTCGCCGAACTCAATGCGGCACAAGCCTTAATCGATGAAGACCAACAAACGGTTAAAGGCCAGCTGCGGGTGTCAATGCCGGTCCTGTTTGGGCGTCTGTGTGTGGCACCGCTGCTGCTCGACTTAGCCCAACAGCACCCACAGCTGGCGCTGACGCTGTCGTTTAACGATCGCTTCGTTGACCTCAATGCCGATGGCTTTGACCTCGTCATCCGCCATCGCGGCTTTGAGCACAGTGGCCATTTAGTCGCCCGTCACCTAGTCACCTACAGTATGGTGCTGTGCGCCTCGCCCCAGTATTTAAGCCAACACGGCGAACCCAAGACCCTAGATCAGCTCAATCAGCACGAAGCCTTGATGTATCGCCGCGGCAGCCTAAACAGCCCATGGTTTAATGACCTGAGCCGTCCTCAGCCGGCCCGTTTTTATTTTGATGACATTCAAGCCATTGCCGACGCCGCCATCAGCGGCTTAGGCATCGCTTATCTGCCCGACTGGCTGGTCAAAACAGCTTTAGCCAAGGGCCAATTACACGCTATCCCCTTACTCCTGCCGCAGGCCTCGCCAACCGACTTTCAAGTGCACGCCCTGTGGCAGCCGCACCCTCATCTGCCCCTCAAAATCAGAGCCGCTGTTGATCACCTGGTGACACAGCTGCCTACGCAGCTGTTGCGGACATAAAAAAACCCAGCCCGAAGGCTGGGATCAAACCACGAACACAGATGCTACTTCACTTACACTTTTTCCAATCGGGCGGGGATGCCTTGACGCACCACGGCGCCGGTAATCCAATCCAGCCACGGCGATGGTTCATTGCGGGTTGGGTCGACGATGCCTAAGTCGTTCAGGTTCAGACCGCTACCGATGTAGGCATTGCTGGGCAAGGCTTGACCATCAACGTAATGGGTACGGGCGCCCATTTCGGTGTGGCCATAGCCATGCTCAATGGCCAAAACGCCAGGCATCACCCCATCCAACACGTTCACCTCGGCGGCTTTTTTACCGCTAGGGGTCACAATGTTCACCGTGTCGCCATTGTCGACGCCCCACTTAGCCGCATCGACGGCGCTGATGCCAACGATATTGGACGGTTTAATCATGCGTAAGCGCATGACGGATCCGCTGCCGCTACTCATCAGGTGCGATTTAAACGAGGTCAGCTTCAGCGGCCACTCTTGCTGTGGATAATGGCTGCGCATGTCTGAGCCATCGGCAAAACGGGTGGGGTAATAGGTGGGGCAGCCGCTGTATTGCTCGCCACTGATGGCGTGACGCTGCTTACCTACATTTTCATTCCACACCTGCAAGGTACGGTACCACTGCGGGCCCATGCCGTCACCGTTCCACCCTTTTTCGTTCGGCGCAAAGCGACCGCCGCGAGTCAAAACATAGCCCACCCGCAGCTGCTCTTCTGGTTTCAAACAGCGTTGAATCTCGGGCAGCAACCTGTCGACACCGGTCAAATATAGCTCTTCAGCATTGGTTTCGGGCACAGGCTGTTCGCCATCAAAAGCCACGTTGGCGCCTGCGCGCAAGAAGAAGTCGGCGGCGTTGTTCAAGGGATGCAGCTGGCCCTCAACGTCGGCAATCACGTTGTCGCCATAGCCAGGCAGGCTCATTTTTTTGGCCAAGGCAATAATGAAGCTTTCCATAGCCACGGTGTCGCCGCTGGCGGTCACGCCGGTTTTTGGGGTCACAATGGGCCAGCGAGCGGTGCTGCTCTTGGCCGGTACGCCCGCCCATGGGGCCGCCCAGCCCCAGCTTTCAAAGTTATGGGTGTCGGGCACGATGTAGTCGGCTAGAGCGGTGGTTTCGTTAATAAAGGCGTCGACGGCCACGAACAGCGGCAACACTTTAGGGTCTTTTAATTTCTCCACTACGCCATTTTTCAAGCCAGCCATGCCATATACCGGATTGGTCATGTGGCTCACCCACGCTTTAAGCGGGTAAGGATAGCCTTCGGTGGCCGACACCAGCATTTCTGACAGCTGGCCACCGGCAAACGGATACCAAGGCATTTTGGCTGGGTACGGGTTGGTGCCTGCCGCCTGCTTGGCCTTAAATTCACTGGTGGTTTCATAGGCTTTTTTGGCGCGCGACAGCAAGATGCCTTTGGGTTTCACCATGCCGTCAAAGCTGGCTAGGTGGTAGCGGGCGCCGTCAACGCACTCTTTAAACTTACCGCCGCTGACGCCCATGCCGCCTTTATAGTTCATATTGCCGATGAGGACGTTCAGCATCAAGATGGCCCAGGTAGAATAAAACCCGTTGCCGCTCATCATACCGCCGTGAGAGATCACCGCCGCCTTACGGCCATGGCTGGTAAACTTTTTAGCCAAAGCTTCGATGGTGGCCACCGACACACCACACTGTTGGCTGTATTCGGCGAGGCTAAAGCGATTAGCCGATTCGCGCAGCAAGGTCAGGCTAGACTTCACCGCCACACTACTGCCGTCGGCCAGGATCACCGCTTCGTCCACCCACAAAGTGCCTAAGCCGCTGCCTTCGGCCGAGCGGATCGCGCCGCTGACGGCGTCTTTCACCATCGCAGGGCTGTCCAGCGGCTTGCCTTCTTCGTCCATACCTGGCTCGGCGCCGGTCACGTCCTGTAGGCGCAGCATATGGCCATTTTTAGGGTGGTCGGCAGCGCTGATCACCAGATGGGTGGCATTGCTCCAGCTTTTGTCGTTGTGCTCTGCCATGGCCGCTTGGCTAGGCAGGCTCAAGTATTCAGCGTTAAAGCGATTGTGGTCAAAAATCCAGCGGATCATCGCCATCGCCAACGACACGTCGGTGCCGGGCTGAATGGGAATCCACGTATTATTCGGGGTGGCCAAAGTGTTGCTCAACGGTAAATTGGGCGCAATCACCACATAGCTAAAATCATCGCGGCGGCGCGCATTGGTCAACTGACGGCCTTGACGCTTAAACGGGTTGCCCGATTGTGCTGGCGAGGTGCCCATGAACAGGCCAAACTCGAGATGATCCCAGTCTGGTTTGGCATGCTTATTGCTGTCTTGATCGTTCATCAAGGCGCCCGAACCTGAACGGTAGGCCAAACCACAGTAAGAGCCGTGGTTGGCGAAGTTTTTACTGCCGTAGGCGCTTTGCACAAAGCGTTTTAAAAACACCTCGCGGCCTTCTTCACCAGCGCTAGACACCAAGAGCTGGTTGGCCTTTGGCCCAAACTCAGGGTTGGCCGGATCGATTAAGGTGTCTAGGTCGCGAATGGCTTTCAATCCCTCGACGTGGCCTTCGCCAAATAAATCACCGCCGTTGACGACTTCGTCTACCAGCTGCTCAAAGCTGATGCGCTGCCATTTGCCTTCACCGCGCTTACCCACGCGCTTAAGCGGCTCGGTGATGCGGTAAGGGCTGTCTAGACTTTCTAAAATAGCGGCGCCACGCGCACAGGCGGTTGAGCGCTCTTCTAGGCCGGTTTCGCCACCGAGCCGTTGAAAGGCGTCGGCAATCGGGGTTTGATAGCCAAAATGATGGTCGTGCGACAGCGGATGGTAGGGGTTGCCCATGACCCGCAGCACTTTATTATTCGGCTTGTCCACGCGCACCCTCAGGCCACACAGCGTCCAGCAGCCAAAACATTGGGTGTGCGACACCACTTGGTCGCGGGTTTTGTCCCAGCCTGCGGCGCCGATGCGCCCTTCAGGGGTTAAGGCGTTGCCGGTGATGCGGTCTAGGGTTGGCTCGGCAGATGTGCCCTTTACCAGGCCCACCACCATGTCTTTAGCGGTTTTGCTATAGCCTGCGGCAAAGGTTACAGCGCCGCCGGCGGCTAGGCCGCCCTTCAGCAATAAGCGTTTTTTCTTGTCTAAATTAGCCATGTTGCGCACTCCGATTCAATACAGGTAACCAATCTTGGACTAGGGCCCAGATGATGATTAACAGGGTTAACCACAGGCCAAAAGTCGACATAATCCCCAATAGGCCGTCAAAGCCCCAAGGTAAGTCGTAGGGATTAATAAACACGTTATATTTCGGCAGGGTTTGCGACTGCATCAAGATGCCCCAGCGCACGGTCCAGCACAACGACAATGCCGCCAAGGCCATCACGCTACTCAACCACGGCCGTGAGGACACGCGGCCGCTGAGCTGGCCCACGCCATAGCCCAAAAGCAGTACCCAGTAGGCGAAGAGGCTTAGGCCTATGGTCCACCACACCGAACCTTGCTCCGGCAGGCTACGGAAGGCAGCACCAGCAGGGTTATCGCCCAACAACCAGGCCAAAATACAGCCCATCAGCGCCAGTAAGGCGCCCACCTGCAACCAGCTGAGCCAGCGGGTGTCGACGTCTTGCTTGGCCCAGGCAAACCAGGTGTTAATCAACATGGGCACGGTTTGCAGCGCGGTCAAGAACAGCACCCACGGCAGCCAAGGGCTGTGCCACAGCGGCTGCGCTTTCAGCACGTTGACCTCCTTACCGGTATAAAGCAGCACCAACACCGTGCTAATCAACAGTGCCAGCGACACCACGCCTAAATAACGACTCGCTTGGAAACGCCCCCACTGGAGCCAACGCAACCATTTGGGTAGCGCCTTACCCATGCTCATGTGGCGTAAAAGCAGCACAAAATACACCAGCAAAAAGGTCACAAACAGCGGCACAAAAAAGGCCCCGATCGACATCCACGACCAGGGGGTAACGTGGGCATAAAAATGCCAAATCCGCCCTGGTTGATGCACGTCGGCGCTCAGGGCGATCGGCCCCACAATGCCGGTACTGGCGCCAATGGCCAGCGCGATCAATTCGGTTTTTAAGCGTTGGCCACGATAAACCCAGCGGCAAGCAATCGCCACCAAGGCACAGCAGGCGGCCACGCCGATGAAAAAGAAATATTGGACGGCCCACGGCAGCCAGGCAATTTCCTGGGGTTGAGCGATGAGTTCGCGGATCATACGTGTACCTCCTCCCACAACATGGCTTGGCCTTTTACATTGCTCACAAAAGCATCGTCCAAACCTAAATAAAAGACCTGCGGCACCGTGCCCTGTTCGGGCTTGAGTACCTTAATCTGCGCTTGATGCGTCTTGAGCATTTTGCTGATGGTGCTGGTGGGGTCTTTTAAGTCCCCAATGATGCGGGCACCGCCCACGCAAGACTCAACGCAGCCGGGCAGGAGGCCAGCTTCTAGACGATGGGCGCAGAAGTTACACTTATCGGCCGTCCCTGTATCGTGATTGATGAAGCGCGCTTCGTAGGGGCAGGCTTGCACGCAATAAGCGCAGCCCACGCAGCGCTTATTGTCCACCACTACGATGCCGTCTTGACGTTGAAACGTGGCCTGCACGGGACACACCGGAATGCAAGGAGGGTTGTCGCAATGGTTACACAAGCGCGGCAACACCACGTTGGTGGCGCGCCCGGTTTTTGCTTCCACCACTTGGTATTGGCGCACCGTGGTGCGAAACTGTCCTGGCGGCATTTGGTTTTCGACCGAACAGCTGACGGTACAGGCTTGGCAGCCGATGCAGCGACGTAAATCCACCAGCATGCCATAACGCTTGCTGGCATCGCCTTCACGACGGGCTGGCTGATCGCCCATGCCAGCCTCGGCCAAGGGCACCAGCGCTGCGCCGGCGCTCAGCGTGGCCATGTTTTTCAAGAATCCCCGTCTCAGTACGTCCATGCCTTACTCCTCAATCAAACTTGCGTTCAGTCACAATCTACCTTATTTTGTCTTATCCCTAGGTTTATACTATTGTGGTTTTCCACATAGTCAGTAGGGTCTTGATAAAAGGCAAATAAACAATTGAAGATTCTCAGAAAATTAGGCTTATACGCCCAACTCCTGCTGTGCCTAGGCGCCGGCCTACTGCCGCTCTTGGCCGAAGCCAAAACCTGGCATCTGGGCATTTTGGCGCAGCGCGGCTTGGCGCGCACCGAAGCCGACTGGCAACCTTGGTTAGATTGGCTAAACCAGTCCATCCCGGGGGAGCGCTTCGAGCTGGTGCCGCTGGATTTGAAGGGGTTAAAAAGCGCGGTAGAAGAAGGTAAAGTCGATTTGGTATTGAGCAATCAGGCGCAGTTTTTACAGCTGTCGTCGGAACAGCCCGTGCATTGGCTGGTGACGCTGCGCGACCTGCGCCAAATCCACAGCAGCATGCCCAACGAAGGGCGCACCGGCAGCGTGATTTTGGTACGCAAAAGCAGCCCCTACACCACCATAGAATCACTACGCGGCCAGCGCGTGGTGGCGGTAGACGAGCAGGCATTTGGCGGCTTTTTATTGGGCTTCAAGGTCTTCTTGGATCATGGCCTCCGCGCGCACAAAGACTATCAAGTGCGCTTTACTGGGTTCCCCGTCGATCGTACCCTCGAGGCCCTAGGCAGCCGTCAAGCAGATGCGGCGATTGCCCCCGTATGCCTATTGGAAAACATGGCCGCCGAAGGCCAGCTCAACCTCGCCGACTTCCGAGTATTAGGGTCAATGCCCAACCGCATTGGCTGCCTCTCCAGCACGCTGCTGCTGCCCAACTGGGCGCTGGCGGCCATGCCTAACTTTCCCTTAGAACTGTCCAGTAAGCTAACCAGCTTACTCTTAAGCCAATCGCCGCCCGATTTGCCCCAGTGGACGCCGCCGGTGTCGACCATGCTGGCTGAAGACATTTTACGCAGCATCAACCGCCACCCCCATCAGCAGACGTTCTGGCAAAACATGACGTTTTGGGCCCAGCAATACTCCACCGAGCTGGCGCTGTTTGTGGCCTTTTTGGTGCTGGTCTGCTTAAACCACATCTGGATTGGCTATATGGCCCACCGCAAAAGCAAGCAGCTGGAACAGGCCTATCAGCGCATGCGCGAATACGAACAGGTTTTGGCCCATGAAGACCGCATCAGCATCCTCGGCGAAATGGCCTCAGGCTTTGCCCACGAGATCAATCAGCCGCTGTCGGCCATCCGCCACTACGCCGAAGGCAGCGCCTATCGCCTTCAGGCCAGCGATCCAGACAATACAACCCTGCCGATTTTTAACAAAATCATCGATCAAGTACAGCGCTGTACCGACATCATGGACAATTTACGCAGCTGGGCCAAACGCGAAGGCCAACAGCCAGCGGTGGCGGTCAAGGTCGACCAACTGTGCCGACAAACCGTGACCTTCATCCAAATGCAAAATCGGCATAAATCTTGCCAAATCAAAATTCAAGCTGACCCCGACCTCACCGTTCACATGGTGCCCAGCGTGCTAGAACAAGTATTGTGCAATTGCTTACTCAACAGCATTCAAGCACAGGCCAACCACATCACCATTGCCGCCTTTCGGCAGGAAGGTCAGGTCAAAATCACCCTCACCGACAACGGTGACGGGTTTTCCGAAGCTCAGCTGGCGTTTCCATTTGTGCCGTTTCGCACCACCAAAAGCGATGGTCTGGGCCTAGGGCTGGTCATTTGTGAACGCTTGATCTTATCGCAAGGCGGTTCATTCACTTTAGGCAACCGCCTCGATGGTCAAGGCGCAGTGATCACCCTCACCCTCCCACCCGAGCTGTCTTAATGGTATCCTTAGCGCTGATTTTAAGAGAACTGACATGTTAAAAGTACACATCGTTGACGACGACCTATCGGTTCGTGAAGCCTGCCATTTTTTATTAGAAAGCCTAGGCTATGAGCCCACTTGCTGGGCCGATGGCCAAAGTTTTTTAAACGGTGCGCCCTTACACGATCAAGGCGTGGCCATTTTAGACATGCGCATGCCCAATCTGACCGGCAGCCAAGTTCACGAGCAGCTACGCGCGCTCGACAGCACCTTAGCGGTGATTATTTTGACCGGCCACGGTGAAGTCACCATGGCCGTGAATGAATTAAAAGCAGGCGCGGTAGACTTTTTACAAAAGCCCGTGGCCATGGGCCAACTGATGAATGCCATGCAGCACGCAGCGGAACACACCCACAACCGCCACGAAGCGTATCGAATCGGCCAACGCTATGCCTTACTCAGCCCGAAAGAGCAAGGCGTAGCGCAGCTGGTGGCGGCGGGTAAAACCAACCGCATGATTGCCGATGAGCTGTGCGTGTCGGTGCGCACCGTCGAAGTGCAACGCGCCAGCGCCATGGAAAAAATGGGCACCGATACGTTGGCGGCCTTTATTCAAAGCCTGCAAATTTTGGATCAGGAAAAGCCTAACCCAGCCTGATTCAGCCCTCTTAAATACTGCCCTCTTTTTCCACCACCAACACATGCGCCGCCCCTTGTGGATGCGCCACATGTTCACAGCCGACGGCGGCATAAAATACGTCGCCGGCCACCATGTGGGCGATGCGTACCTCCCCCGCCTCACGGTAATGCATGTCGACTGCGCCTTGCAGTACGGCAAACACTTCTTGACCATCGTTTTGGTGCCACACATAGGGCTGATCGGTCCAGTGTAGGCGTACGGTGACGCCGTCCATGGTCGCAATCGGCAAAGCCGCCCAGGCCCGATCGGGCAAAAATTCAGCGGTTTTAATATGGCTCATGCTCGCTCCTTAACGTTTTTAATCGGCAGCAATACCAATGCCCCTGCCCACAGCAAGCCCAGTAAGGCCACTATCAATGCCGGCGTAAGACTGCCCGTCAGTGCGCTCGATGCCGCCGACAGCATCGGCCCCACCAGCTGGCCTACGGCATAGGCCGTGGTTAGTAGCCCGGCCAAGTAGCGGCCATGGTCAGGCGCTAATTCACGCCCATACTGCAAGGCCAATTGCACAATGCTCAAGAACCCGCCACCCACCAGCACCGCAGCCCAAATCAGGCCCCAAATGCTAGGCATCAGTAGCACCGCTAAAATACCCAGAGCCTGTAGCCACAGCACCAAGGTCAAACGTTTGGCCGTGGTCATCCAGCGCCGCGTGAGAATGCCCATCAGCACGCCGCCCACCGACATGGCGCCAAAAATAGGCCATACAAACTGAGTGAACAGACTGTCAGGAAACCGCTGTACCGCCATTTGTGACAAAAAAGTGGCCGGTAAAATATAGCCAAAACCCGCTAATCCATACGCCCACACTAGGCGCTTCAGCGGCACCGTCAATTGCAGCGGCGCCGCCAGCGTATTCGGTCGTTGAAACGCGCCGCGCCGCGGCAGCTGCGACACCACCAATAAGGCCAAAAAAACGGCCGCAAGGCCATACACCCACCAGCCTTGGCTGGCGCTCAAGCCCCAGTGATGAATGCCGATGGCCAATAGCCCACTCAAGGCGATGCCCGTACCCGGCCCGGCAAAGACCGCCGCACTCAAGGCCGGCCTGTGCAGCTGGGCCAGCTGATCGTTACACCAGGCCGACAGCAGCACCATGGCCCAGCCGCTGGCGCAGCCAATGAGAAAGCGCAATAGACTATGCCCCCACGGGCCTGAGGCAAACGCCGACAGCAGCGTCAGCAACACCGCCCCCCATAGGCCCAACCACAGCCGCCACTCCAAACGCCGCTGTGCCCGCATGGCATCAAATGCGCCGACCAAATAGCCTAAATAATTGAACGCGGCCACCACGCCGGCGCTGGTTAAGGTGAGCTGTCCTTCTAACATCATCAAAGGCACCTGTGGCGTGTAGGCAAAGCGGCCAATGCCCATGGCCACCATCAGCGCCACAAAGCCACTGAAGGCTATTTTGATTGGCATGGTTTCTCCTCTATGATTTCTTTTTTATGGTGTTTCTTTTTTATGGTGTTTCTTTTTTATACTGTTGCTTGATGCTTAAAACCACAAAAACCACCCCTGAGCCACAGCGTTCGAGCGGCTCAGGGGTTTTGACGCCTTGATTCTCATTAACCGAGCAATCCCTCAGCTTTTAGCGCAGCCTGCACGCCCTCATCTTGCGCCCATAAGTCATAATAAGCCTGGACATTGGGATACTGCGGTAAAAGGCCTTCAATAGCGTGAGCTACCCAGCCCAACATCACCAATAAGTATGCGTCGCACACGGTACGGCGACCGCCAAAGAAATAGCGCTGGCCAGCCAGCTGCGCATCTAGCTTGGCTAAATGAGCCGCCACTTTTTGGCCGCCCTGAGCGCGAATTTTGTCGGTTTGGTCGGCATCGGCACCGGTTCGTTCTGCGCCAAAAACGGTACTGAAGCTGCCGTGAAAGTCGCTGTTCAAATAACCCAGCGCACGATAGAACTCAGCTTGTGAGCGGGCGTCGCCTTCGGCGCCTAAGCGCGCCGCGGGAGCCAAAGCTGCGATGTAGGTCAGAATCGCGAGGTTTTGGGTCAACACCCAATCGCCTTCCTCTAAGAGCGGCACGGCCCCACTGCTGTTTTTAGCCAAATAAGCAGGGCTTTTAATGTCTTCGCGGCTGACGATTTTGATTTGATGAGGGACATTGGCCCAAATTAAGGCAATGTGATCGGCGGTAGAACAGGCGCCGGGCATGGTGTACAAAGTCAACATAGAACGTCCTTTCAGTAAGAGATCATGACGCAATTAAGGCACAATACCGCCACAAGCCTCCTGACGGCAGCCCAAGACACACAGGCCCTGATCAAAACCGCGCCAATTTAGGCGCACAAGCAGGCACGAGTGTGTCACAATATTCTCATACTACTCGGATTTAAGGATGGATGGCATGTCTTTTCACACAATTTTGACGCCCTTGGCTGTCGCCACACTGGTCTTACTCAGCGCCTGTTCTGGCTCTGAGCCAACCCCAACAACGAACGCCCCAAACGTGGTTAAAACCATAGGCAGCGACATTCGGGCGGAAAACATTGGCGGCCCCTTTACCTTAACCGGCCAAAACGGCCAAGACGTATCGCTCAGCGACTTCGCCGGCAAGGTGGTGTTACTGTCCTTCGGCTACAGCCACTGCCCCGATATTTGCCCCACTAACCTCTTAACCTACGCCCAAAGCCTCAGCGCCTTAACGCCGGAAGAGCAGGCCAAGGTTGCGGTGGTGATGGTCAGCGTTGATCCAGAGCGCGACACGCCAGCGGTATTGGGCGAATACGTCACCTTATTTAACCCCCAATTTATCGGTCTGAGCAGCGCCCACCCCGAAGCACTGGCTCAGGTCATGCGCGCCTATAAAATCACCGCCACCAAGGTCGAGCGCGACGACGGCGACTACGTCATGGACCACAGCACCGGCAGCTACCTGATTGACACCAAAGGCCAAGCGCGGCTGTATGAACCACACGGCATTAGCGCAGAAGACTTGACCCATGACCTCAAAACCTTGCTAGAATGACCGCTTAACTTTACTCTTTATCTAGAAGCCCTCCTCACACGGACGGGCTCAATCCACTAAAAGAATCAGGACATGACACCGCTAACCATTGCGCTCTCCAAAGGGCGAATTTTTGAAGAAACCTTACCGCTTTTGGCCGCTGCGGGCATTGAGCCCCTAGAAAACCCTGAAGCCTCACGTAAATTAATCATCAACACCAACCACGACAATATTCGCTTGGTGATTGTGCGCGCCTCCGACGTGCCGACCTATGTTCAATACGGCGCCGCCGATTTAGGCATTGCCGGTAAAGACGTATTGATCGAACACGGTGGTGCAGGCCTGTACCAGCCCCTTGATCTGAACATTGCCAAATGCCGCATGATGGTGGCGGTGCGCAACGGCTTTGATTACGAAGCCGCTTCTCAGCCCGGCTCTCGCCTGAGCGTGGCCACCAAATACCCCAATATTGCCCGCGATCACTTTGACGCCAAAGGCGTCCACGTCGACATCATTAAGCTATACGGCTCAATGGAATTAGGCCCACTGGTGGGTCTGTCCGACGCCATTGTCGACTTGGTGTCCACCGGCGGCACCCTCAAAGCCAATGACTTGGCCGCCGTTGAGCCCATCATCGATATTTCTAGTCGTTTGGTGGTGAATAAAGCTGCGCTGAAGCTGAAACACCATGCCATCCAGCCAATTATTGACGCTTTTGCCAGCGTAGTGAACGCTACCGCAGCAGCGGAGGGCGCGGCATGAAACAGCTGAACACCACTGCCGCCAACTTCGACGCCGAATTGAAAGCGCTGTTGGCGTTTGAAACCGCACAAGACCCAAAAATCGACCAAATCGTGGCCGACATTTGCGCCGATGTACAAAGCCGTGGCGATGCCGCCTTGGTCGACTACACCAACCGCTTCGACCACATGAACGCCACCAGCATGGCCGACCTCACCCTGTCGCAAGACCAGCTGGCAGCGGCGTTTCAGCGCCTCAGCCCTGAGGTACAACACGCCTTAGAAACCGCCGCCAAGCGCGTGCGTGACTACCACGAGCACCAAAAGCAAAGCACGTGGACCTACACCGATGAAGACGGCACCCTATTGGGCCAAAAAGTCACGCCGCTAGACCGCGTGGGCATTTACGTGCCTGGCGGTAAAGCCGCCTACCCAAGCTCGGTATTGATGAATGCGATGCCTGCCCACGTAGCGGGCGTCGAAGAAATCATCATGGTGGTGCCCACGCCTAAAGGCGAGCGCAACGACATCGTCCTCGGCGCGGCATATATTGCCGGCGTCACCAAAATCTTTACCCTAGGCGGTGCTCAAGCCGTGGCCGCTCTAGCCTATGGCACCGAAACCGTGCCTCAAGTCGACAAGATTACCGGCCCAGGCAACGCCTTCGTGGCCGCGGCCAAACGCCGCGTCTTTGGCGTGGTCGGCATCGACATGGTGGCCGGCCCCAGCGAAATTCTGGTGATCGCCGACGGCAGTACGCCGGCCGACTGGGTGGCTATGGACCTCTTTAGCCAAGCCGAACACGATGAAATTGCGCAAGCCATTTTGATCAGCCCCGACGCAGATTATTTAGCCGAAGTCGCGGCCAGCATGGATCGCCTCATGGCCGAAATGCCACGCCAAGACATCATCCAAGCGTCTTTGGCCAACCGCGGCGCCATGATTTTGGCCACAGACTTGGCCGAAGCCTGCACCATAGCCAACTACATTGCGCCCGAGCACTTAGAGCTGTCGGTAGCCCATCCTGAAGCCTTGGTCGACCAGATCAAACACGCAGGGGCCATCTTCATGGGCCCTTACACCAGCGAAAGCCTCGGCGACTACTGCGCTGGTCCCAACCACGTGTTGCCCACCAGCCGTACCGCACGCTTTGCCTCGCCTTTAGGGGTATACGACTTTCAAAAGCGCTCTAGTCTGATTCAGGTGTCTCAGGCCGGCGCTCAAAAACTGGGCAAAATCGCCAGCGTTTTGGCCCGCGGTGAAAGCCTTGTGGCCCACGCCCGCGCCGCCGAGCTGCGTTTAGAAGACTAAACCCTCGCCATTATAAAAACCCCTCGCGCCTAAGCCCGAGGGGTTTTATGTTTTAGAACCGCTTAATCAAACCAATGCCACAGCCACACAAACAGCCAATGGCCTAAATGATAAACGCCCCACAGCACCAGCAACACATACATCACCCAAAACAGAATTTGCTTGATGCCATAGCCGCCCTCATGGTCGGCATGAATGGGCACCCCTGCATCAAAACGACCATGGCTTAAGCCTAAGCGCTGCGCCAACGCCGTAAAGTCAGCGTCATCCACGACTAAAATAGACACCAGCATGCCATTGGCCAAAGGACATTGATAAAACTGCTGGCCGCTTGAGCGCAGCTGTCGGTTGGCCTCAATAAACAGGGTCTCAACGTCTAACACTTCTTCTGGCCTGGCCACCGACCACCGCATCCCGCCAGGCAATAGGCGCCGTGTACTGACTTCAATGAAGGTCAGCGCCGCCTGCCCATCACTGCGATCCATGACGCGCCATAGACTGTCTGCATTCGCCAACGCTCTGGTTTCCCACAACAGCTGTTGCACGTCTGGAGCCAGCATCTGTGGCCATAGCCGCTGACAGGTTTCATGCCATGATTGCTGCGCCTCGACAGAGGCAAATAAATGCTTGCTGAAGCATTTTAATAAAGGCGCAAAATGAGGCTCACATACGGACAGCGGTAAATTATTCATCACATAGCCAAGCCTTTCCCCAAAGAACGTACGTTTGCTGCTGCCGACCATTCAATAGCAAGCAATTGATGCATCAAGGTTATCCTACCACTGACAGCCCTTTTTGCGTAGCCTAAATCAGCACCGAGCCGCCCCATCAGCGCTGAGCTGATGGATCAGATTAAGCCCAGCCTTGGCTACGTCGACGCGCATACGGCAAGATAGAACATAGGCCTAAAGCCGCCAGCACCATGCCCACCCACAGCGGTGAACGCAAACCGTAGCCCGACGTAATGGCCAAGCCACCTAAGTAAGACCCACCGCCCAGGCCAATATTAATCACCGAGGTATGAACGGCATTCACCAACGGCCCAGGATGCGCCACGCTCACCACTCTGGCCATCATGGCAGGATTCATCGGCACCCCAGATAGGCCAATCAGCACCACAAACAAAAGGGTCAACCACTGCGATTCAGCAAACAGCGCCATGCCCAATAATGAGACGCTCAACGTACTCAAGCCCACCAGCATGATCGCCAAACTGTGGCGGTGGGCCAAGCGGCCCGTCACCATATTACCCACTAGATTAGCCAAGCCATACAGACCTAACACAAAGGGAATCGCCGTCATGCTGAAACCAGAAATGGCTTGAAAAACGGGCACAAAATAGCTGAAGGCGGCAAAGCTGGCACCCAAAATCAAACAGCTGGTCGCACAAGCCTTCCAATAGGCTTTTTGCTTAAATGCTTTGAGCTCAACCGCCATGCTGACGCTGCCGCTGCCCAGCGCGGGCAATAGCCGGATCAAGCTTAGGGCACACAGCAAAACCAGCAGAGCCACTAAGAAAAAACTGATGCGCCAGCCCCAATGCTGATTGATCACCGTGGCCAGCGGCACACCAAAAACGTTGGCCACCATAAACCCTCCCAGCACGATCGATGCGGCGCGTGCCCGATCGGTCAACGCCACGAGGCTCATGCTGGTGGCCAAAGACAGGCTCAAACAGCCCGATCCAATGATGCCGGTCAACACGCGCACCATCACCAATGTTTGGTAGTCTGACACCAGCGCGCCCAAGGCCTGCACCACAATATATAGGCCCAGTAACCACAGCAAAGCTGGCTTATAAGGGATGCTCAATCGCAGTAGAATGAAGGTCAAGATCGGCCCACCCAGCATCATACCAAAAGCATAATAAGAAATCAGATGACCTACCTCGCCCACCGACACCCCAAATGCAGCAGACAGTGTGGACATCATGCCCGCCACCATCAGCTCTGCTGTACCGACTGAAAAAATGGTTAATCCTAAAATATACACAACCAATGGCATTAATCCGCCTACTTCCTTTCCATATTGGAACGAACGTTACAATATAAACAACAATGATAAAACCTCGTCTCCTTTGACGGACAATTTCTACTTATTTAATTGATAAAGGCGCCAAAAGGCCCATGACGACATCCGCCAGCATAACGGCATCAGTGCTGTTCTTACCCAGCACGCGTAACCCATAATAGCCAGCCAGAAAAGCCCTTGCCATTTGTATGGCAGGCGTATGTTGAGGGAGCTCGCCACTGCTTTGACCTTCGCTGATGGCGTCAATCAGGGCTTGCTCTAAACGTTGTCGATACTCTTGATTGAGACGGGCCACCGCCTCGTCCTTACTGCCGCGCTCTAAACCCGCGAACAGCACCATCGCATGATGTTGGTCAGGTTGATGCAGGTCTTCTGCAATGCCCCACTGTAGCAGCGCTTCTAGCCGCGCTTTAACCTGGGTCGGTTGATTTAAAATGGCCAACTGTGCCGCCATGGTTTGCTCATGGCTGCGCAGCAGTGCCTGCTCGTACAGCGCTTGCTTGCTGCCAAACGCATTATACAAACTGCCCCGGCCTAGGCCCGTGCCTTCGCATAAAGCCTGTGCTGACGTGCCTGCGTAACCATGAGCGCCAAACACGGCCACGGCGGCATCAATGATGTCCTCATCGGCAAACTGTCTGGGACGACCTGGCGCGGCTTGTTTATCGGTACTCATAAGGGGCACTTAAACTCAATCGGAGCCACATGATATGAATTCTGGAACGACCAGTCAAATACTTTTTAAATTTAAAATAATCGCCCCTGCCACAGCGGTTATTGAGGCCTAGCCTGCAGTACGCACAGGCTCTGGCCGCGCAACTAACCGCGCCTCAGCCAATACACCACACCGCACACGAGCCGATACAGCGCAAAACCCAATAAAACTGGCGGCAACAGTAACCACGCCAAAATGCGACCCGCACGGCTACCGCCAGTCGACACGGGCGCCTCAAGCACCGATGGCGGCGCCAAAAATGTCTCTACGGTTAAATTCAATCGCTCAGCCAAAGCCAAAAAACCCGCTTGATCCTTCACCCAAACCGGGAAATAAGCGTCTCCTTGGCCGTCCATATTATAGAGCTGATGGCCACTGTCGATGAGCTGCTGATTGGCCTCCCGCAACACGTCTTCGGCATTCAGACTGGCGGCCGGATCGGCCACCGACCATTGCAAACCCTGAGGCAGAACCGACGCGGCGCACGCCTCGGCAAACGCCACCAGCGTTTCAGTGTCTTTCCAGTCAATGTGGTGCCAGAGGCTACCAAGACCAGCGCCAGCTTCATGTGTAAGGTATAACAGTGCCGCCATCAAATCGTCGCTGGGCTGACCTACGGTCGAAAGCTCGGTGACTAAATCCTCAGCCTGCCAAGCAGCCAGAGCCACTTCATACCATTCATTTTGCTCGGTGAGGTCTTCATGTAAATACGGTGCCAACTGGCGCAGATTAGCTAAAAAAGCCGCTTCAAATGCAGCAGCATGGGGGTGGGTTGTCATAGCATCCTTAAAAATCGGCGCCATAGGCGCCAATCACATCACGTCAAGCCCTCAGTTTAAATTAAATGTTTCGAACGGCGCCAGCGGCAAGGCCGATAAACGCAAAAAAAGCGCCTGTAAACAGACGCCTTTAAGTTAAAGCCCAAAATTAGTTTAAGACACTTTGACATCGTGGCCGGCACGCCAACCCGCAACGCCCATGATGGCAATCACCACCATCACCAGCCACAAAGAGGCCGCCCAGCCGCCGGTGACGTCATGGACCCAGCCAAACAGCACTGGGCCAAAGGCCGCCAACAAATAACCCACCGACTGCGCCATGCCCGATAGGCCTGATGCCTCATCCATATTACGGGTGCGCAGGCTAAAAAACATCATGCTGAGGCTGAAGCAACCGCCAAGACCAATGCCCATGAACACCATCCACAGGATATTCAGGCTAGAAAAACCGCTTAACAAGCCCAAAACGCTCAAGGCCATAAACACGGCACTGCCCAAAACCAAATGCTTTTGCTCGCTAACCTTGGCCGCAATCAAAGGCACAATAAATGCCACCGGCAGCAGCGCCAGCTGAATCGTGGTCAACATCAGGCCAGCATGTACTGGGTCAATGCCCTGTTCGGCCAAAATATGCGGCAACCAGCTCAAGAGGGTATAAAACACCAGCGACTGCAAGCCCATTAACAGCGTTACTTGCCAGGCCAAGCGCGAGCGCCATAAATTCACCCGCGGCTTATTTTTAGCGGCGGCCACAGCTTCAGGACTGAGCTTGGTCGGTGTGGGTTTGGGCGCCCGCTTCAGCTGCGGTAGCCAACCAATCAAGGCCAAGACAGCCACCACCAGCCAACTTAAGAGTGCGCCCTGCCAGCCCCAACCTAGATTTTGCGACAGCGGCACGCTGATGCCGGACGACACCGCCCCCACCACATTCATGCCCAGAGAATACATGGCCGTCACCAAACCCACTTTTAAAGCAAAATGGTGTTTGACGATGCCTGGCAACAACACATTGCCCAAGGCGATGCCTAGACTTAACACCGTGGTGCCGATAAACAATAGGGTGATACCGCCCATAGAACGTAAAGGAATGCCGATCACCAGCAGCAAAGTCGCCGCAAAAATGACTCGCTCAACGCCGAAGCGGCGCGCCAGCAGCGGTGCAAACACCGAAAACACGCCAAAGGCCAATAACGGCACCGTGGTCACGGCGCCAGCCAGCGTATTGCTTAAGCCCAAGCCCTGCTGAATTTCTTGCAGTAACGGGCCCACGCCGGTAATCGGTGCCCGTAGGCACAAAGCCACCAGCAGCACGCCAATCAAGAGGCCAAGAGTGCTTTTTAAGGTGGTGGGATGAGTAGATTGATGTGGATGCTCTGAAACGCTCATAACGATGCTTGCTCTTTAATTAATTGTTGGAATCGATGGGTACTGCTCAAGACTTCGGCCTGGGCTCGTTCACCCTCGCCTGCGATGATGGCCTCCACTAAATCGGTATGGGTGTGATAGCCTTCGTCCACGCCGACTACGTTCACAATGTGGGCTACATTGGCCTGGATCACCCCAGCCAATGATTCATACAGATGGCTCAATAAGGGATTGTGCGCCGCCGCCACAATGGCGTGATGCAGCCGCATGTCGGCGGCTAAATACGCCTGCCGCTCGCCTGCGGCCGCCGCATCAGCCACTTCTTGACGACATTGACGCAGCATCGCCACATCAGCGTCGGTGCGGCGCTGGCCAGCCCACAGGGCTGCACTCGTCTCTAAGGCCAGCCGCACTTCCATAGCATGCTCAAACGAGGTTTGAGCCACGGCCTTAGTCAACACCGTATCCAAAGGATTAGTGGCCCTCACATAGGTGCCACAGCCCTGCTTAATCGACACCAAGCCAGCGTGGGCTAAGGCTCGAATGGCCTCGCGTAAAGTGTTGCGACCCACGTCAAACTGAGCCATCAACTCAGGCTCAGTCGGAATTTGGCTGTCCAACGGCCAGGTGCCATCTACAATCAATGCCTCCATCTGTGCCGCGATTTGGGCAGAACGAACGGGCTTCTGTTTTATCATCATTTCATTTAGACTCAAAGGTAGGATGTTTCGAATCATAATCAAATACCCGCTCGTTGTCAAGAATGATTCTCAATTGGAGCATTGCGTCGCGCCTGCCTCGACACCGCCGTTATGGCCGCTTCCTCATCTGCACGCCCACAAAAAAAGCAGCCCTGATTTGACTCAGGGCTGCTTTGACGCGGCGGTTTAGGCGCCGACACGGGGATTATTTAGTGATGTTTTTCAAAGCCAAACGCACGCCTTCGCTGACGTCCACACCTTGCGGGAGGTTTTTCACCGCCGCACGCGCTTCTTTCTCGGTATACCCTAAAGCCAACAAAGTGCTGACCACATCGTCGTGGCTTTGCGCCGCCTGGCCACTGGCACCAAACAGGCCGCCCACTGGGTTGAGGCTGCTGAGCTTACCGCGCAGCTCCAACACCATCCGTTCGGCGGTTTTCTTGCCAATGCCCGGAACGCTAGAGAGACATTTTAAATCTTCGCGCTCAATCGCATTGGCCAAATCATCGCTGCTCAACGCCGACAAAATCCCCATCGCTGTCTTCGCGCCGATGCCGCTGACCTTCACCAGCTGGCGAAAGGTCGCGCGCTCTTCGCGGGTGGCAAAGCCAAACAGCAAATGGGCGTCTTCACGCACCACCAGCTGGGTGTATAAGCTAGTGGTTTCATTCAGAGCAGGCAATACATAATAGGTTTGCATCGACACGTCGACTTCATAGCCCACGCCTTGCACGTCAATGACGATTTGCGGCGGCATTTTCTCGATCAAACGACCATTTAAACGACTAATCACATTCTTTCCTTTATTCGGCTAAGCAAAGCGCCCGCCCTTAATCTGTAGGCCGGCAGGCAGCTTGGCCGCCAGACCTTGATTACGCAAGGCATGGGTGAGCGCCACGGCCAAAGCATCGGCCGCGTCCTCTTGCGGCGTACCGTTTAACGACAGCATCCGCACCACCATGTCTTGCACCTGTTCTTTGGCGGCTTTACCTTGCCCCACCACCGCCTGCTTCACCTGCAAAGCGGTGTATTCAGCCAGCGGCACGTCTCGCGTCACCACCGCCGCAATGGCGGCACCACGCGCCTGGCCCAACTTAAGGGTGGCAGCAGGGTTCACGTTCACAAACACATGCTCTAACGCCGCCTGATCGGGCCGATAGGTGTCGATCACCTCCCATAAATGGGTGACAATGACCTGAATGCGGTCACTCAGCGCTGATTTAGGGACGGTTTTAATCACGCCTGAAGCCACATAATGATGCTCGCGCCCAATCACATCGATCACCCCAAAGCCAGTAAAACGGCTGCCAGGGTCAATGCCTAAGATGCGCATGATGCCCACGCTGGCGCCGTGACCAAAGCCTGAGCCTGTTCCAGCCGCTCAGGCGTGCCCACGTCAAACCACGTGCCCTGATGATACTCGCCACTGACTAAGTCGGCGGCCATGGCGGTACGTAAATACGGCGCCAGCTTCGCGCTGACCATCGGTGCCAAACCTTGCAGCAAATGAGGGTGATAGACGCCCGCGCCGCTAAAAGTCAGCGCCGCGCCGCGGTCTGTATTTGGCGCCACCAGGCCATTGGCCAAAAGGCCAAAATCGCCTTCTGGGTGATGCTCAGGATTATCCACCAACAGCACGTGGGCCAAGCGCGAAACGCCATCGCACGACTGCGCCGCCAGCGCAGCAAAATCAAGGTCCATCAACACGTCACCGTTCACCACCATGAACGCTTGTTCACCCAGTAGCGGCAGCGCTGTGGCAATCCCCCCCGCCGTTTCTAAACCGCCGGCTGGTTCAGGCGAATAGGCAATGTCAACGCCAAAGGCGCTGCCGTTGCCCAAATAGGCTTCCAACCGATGGCCCAACCACGCATGGTTGATGACGATTTGGTCAACACCAGCGGCCTTCAGGCGCAAAATGTGCCAGACAATCAGTGGGTGTTCACCCACCTTCAGCAAGGGCTTAGGGTCAACGTCGGTTAAAGGACGCATCCGTTCGCCGCGCCCGGCGGCTAAAATCATGGCCTTCATCATGGCTTTGTCTCACTGTTCAACTGAAATATCCCTTACCCTAGCGCCTAAAACGTATAGCCGGTTTGAAGTTCATCATCACCCACTAGGTCCACAATCAACAAATACAGCGGGGCCAATTCCACATAGCGACGCGTTGCCCGCTTTAAGTAATTCAAGAAGCGTGGGATTTCGGCGCGGTATTTTTCTTTGCCGTCACGGTGGTACAGACGGGCAAAAATCCCCGCCACTTTCAGATGGCGCTGTACGCCCATGTATTCAAACTGACGGTAGAACGTGTCGATGTCGGCCGCCACGGGCAGGCCTGCGGCACGGGCTTTTTCCCAATAGCGCACCACCAAATCCAACACAAAATCTTCCGGCCAAGAAATAAACGCATCGCGCAAAAGCGACACTAAGTCATAGGTGATGGGGCCATAAACGGCGTCTTGAAAATCCAACACCCCTGGTACACCATCGGTCAACATCAGGTTGCGCACGATGAAGTCACGGTGCACAAACACCGACGGTTGGCTAGTCAACATCGGCATCAGCGCTGCCACGCCTTCTTGCCATAGCTGGCGCTGTTTAAAGTTAAACGGCGTGCCCAATTCTTTGGCCGCATACCAGTCAGGGAACAAACTGAGCTCTTTTTGCAACAAATCATTGTCGTACTCTGGCAACACCCCAGGCTTGCTTTCTTTTTGCAAAGCAATCAAGGTATCAATGGCCTCAAGCAATAAAGTTTTGTGAACCTCTTCGCGGCCGTCGTGCTCTAAAGCGGCCAAATAGGTAATCTGGCCTAAGTCTTGTAATGCCATGAAGCCTAAACGCTCATCATGCGCTAAAATGGTGGGCACATTCACCATTTGAAAAATGGCCTGCACTTTAATATAAGGCGCAATGCTCATCTTTTCCGGTGGCGCATCCATACAAATCACGGTGCGGCCGTCGGCAAAAATAGCGCGGAAATAACGGCGAAAATCTGCATCTGCCGCAGCAAATGTCAGCTCGAAAGGTTGATCGGGATAAAGCTCGGTTAACCAATTTTTTAAATCTTGTTGTCGTTGCATGATGATTTTCACGTTAAAATAGAATGATTTTAACCGCCAAAACGAACAAAGGGATATGTTTTTGTTTAAACCATTTCAATTAAGGCCCCTGGCCCTATTTATTGCACTAGGCTTTGGTGCCGCCCAAGGCGTTTTGGCGAATCCATTTTCGGTGTCTGGCACCGAAGATGGCTGCTCACCCACTCAAGAGCAAGCAACCCATTTTGTGACCCCCGCGCAAACCAGCGGTGGGGATCAACTCCCTTTGGATTATACCCGTGTTACGGCAGATGAGCTTGACGGTCAGTCGCAAATCAAAACCCACGCCAAAGGCAGCGTCATCGTTGAGCGCAATGATCAAGTCTTAAACGCCGACTGGATCGACTACGATCAGACCAGCACCAATGTAAAGGCAGGCCAACGCTTTACCCTATCACAGCCCACGGCCAATATTGAAGGCGACGACCTAGACTACAACCTAGACAGCGCGGAAGGTCAGGCCAAGAATGCCCGTTTTGAAAGCGACGCCGAAGACAGCAACGCCCGCCTCCAAGGCGTGGGCGACACCTTAGATTTTAAAGGCGACAAGCAATATCAGCTCAACGACGCCAAGGTCAACACCTGCCGCCCAGGCGACCACAGCTGGTTTTTACAAGCCGAATCCATCGACGCCAACTACAACACCAATATTGGCGTGGCGCGCAACGCCAAGCTGATTTTTAAAGGCGTGCCGCTGCTCTACACGCCTTGGATCGACTTCCCGCTCGACGGCAGTCGCAAGAGCGGCCTATTGGCCCCGTCGGTCAAATTTGGCTCCGACGGCTTTGAGCTGATCACGCCCTATTACTTTAACCTTGCGCCCAACTATGACTTAACCGTTTCGCCTCACTTCATTCAGGATCGTGGCCTAATGGTGGGCGGTGAGTTCCGCTACCTACAGCCCGACTATAAGGGCAACATCCAGGCCGAATACCTCAATAACGACCGTAAGGCCGACGAAAGCAACCGTTATTCGCTGTCGATGCAGCACGACCAGCGCTTGGCTTCGAACTGGTTATTTGGCCTAGACTACAACCAAGTGTCTGACGACGACTACTTCCGCGACTTCGGCAACCGTCTGTCGATTGCCGAAAACACCAACCTAAATCGTCAAGCCTGGTTAAATCATTACTTCCAGGCTTGGGGCGGCAGCGGCAGCGCCCAGCTAATGGTGCAAGACCACCAAACCTTACAAAACGATACCCGCCGCGTCGATGAGCCTTACGCCATCTTGCCGCGCCTGTCTTTCAACTGGCAGCGTAGCCTAGGCGACGCCAACGTGTCGTTGTTTGCCGAGGCCACGCGCTTTGACAGCGACACCAAACAAACCGGTAAACGCTTGGTGGTGATGCCCACAGTTAAATGGGACTTCAACAACAGCTGGGGCTTTGTACGACCCAAAATGTCGCTACACGCTACCCAATATCAGCTAGACGACTTCCGTCAGCAAAAATCACGCAACGTGTCACGTACCTTGCCGATTTTCAGCGTCGACAGCGGCCTATACTTTGACCGCGAAACCACGCTCTTTGATGGTGCCTACACCCAAACGCTAGAACCACGCTTGTTCTACACCTACATCCCAACCAAGAGCCAAAACGACTTACCTAATTTTGACGCTTCGGAAAACGAATTTAACTTCTCACAGCTGTTCCGTGAAAACCGCTATTCCGGCCAAGACCGCATCAACGCCGCCAACCATGTCTCAACGGCATTGACCACGCGCTTAATTGCCGATGAAACCGGTATCGAGCACTTACGTGCCGGTATTGGCCAACGTTTTTACATTAAAAACGACGACGTCAACCTTGCTGGGGCGGTGAACAAGCGCAACGACAGTAAATCAGACTTCATGGCGTTTGCCGGCGGCGACATCACCCGCGACATTCGCTTTGACACCGATTATCACTACGACCAAAGCCTCAGAAGCACCAAGAGCTACAACGTCAGCCTGAGCTATAACCCGGAGCCAGGTAAAGTGGTCAGTCTGCGCTACCGCTATGGCCGTAACGAAGAAATCTACCCTGGCTACTGGGGCGAAATGAAGCAGGTTGACCTAGCTGGCCAATGGCCGATCAACCGAAACTATGCCGTTGTCGCACGACAAAACTATTCTCTTAGCGACAATAAGTCGTTAGAATCACTACTTGGCGTAGAATACCTAAGTGATTGTGGTTGCTGGAGTGCCAGCGTAGTCGGTCAACGCTACATTAAAAACGTCGAAGCCAAGACCGGCAAAGACATCTACAAAAATGCCATTTTCTTCCAATTACAACTGAAAGACTTAGGCAAAGCAGGCAAGAGCCCACTAGAAACCCTACGTCTGGCCATCCCTGGCTACAGCAATGTTAACGAGGCCCGTTAGTTATGAAAAAAATTGTATCCGCTTTATTATTGGGTGCCAGCCTAGCCAGCGCCCATGCCGCCGTTCGTGAAGTCGACACCATTGTGGCCGTCGTCGATGGCGAAGTCATCACCGCCCAAGAGCTGGCAAAAATCAGCAGCGAAATTCGCCAAACCGTGCCTAAAGGCCAAACCCCACCGCCGGGCGCCATTGAGCAACAGGCGCTACAGCAACTCGTTGACGAGTCTATTTTGGTGCAGCACGCGCGGCGCAATGGCGTACGCGTCACCAATGAAGAGCTGAACGAAGCCATGATGAACCTGGCCCAAAGCAATAAACTGACCCTGCCGCAGCTACAGGCCCAACTAAAAAAAGAAGGCATCAACGAGCGTCAGTTTAGAGAAATGTTGACCAACAACCTCATGCGTCAGAAGATCACTCAACAGGAAATCTTCAGCCGCGTCCACATCACCGAAAGTGAAGTAGACCAAGAAATGAAGAGCGCTCAAGTGGCCAACTTCGCCAAGCAAAACTTGCCCAGCGGCGCCACCACGACCCAATATCAGGTCAACAGCATCTTATTAAAAATCGATGGCCAATCCACGGCTGAAGCCACCAAAAAACAGATCGACGCCTTACACAAACGCCTACAACAAGGTGAGCGTTTTGAAGCCGTCGCCCGCCAATATTCTCAAGACGCCAATGCCGCCTCCGGCGGTGACCTAGGCTGGGTGAATCAAGGGACGCTGTCGCCAGAAATCGAACAAGCGCTGCAAAAACTGAAGCCTTCCGAATTCAGCGACCCGATCCAAACCCCTTACGGCTGGCAAATCTTACAGCTGGTGAACACCCGCCAAGAAAATGCCGCCGAAGCCGAACTGCGCAACATCGTGCGCCAGCGCATTGGCGATCGTAAAGCGGATCAAATTTATCGTTCATGGATGAGCCAAATGCGCGACAGCACCCACATCGACATTCGCCTAGGCCGATAAAACCCCGCATGTAAAGGCTGCCTGGCATTGTCAGGCAGTTTTTTTGTTCAAACAGGATAGGAAGCCTCATGACTCAGCCCCTCACCCTTGCCCTCACCAGCGGCGAACCCGCCGGCATTGGCCCAGACATCTGCCTGAGCCTAGCCAACCAAAACCTGCCTTACCGCTGCGTGGTGTTGGCGGACAAAACCGTTTTGGCCGAGCGTGCGGCGGCCTTAGGCCTCAAGGTCACGCTGCTCGATTATCCTGCGGCACACTGCCCAGCTGGCAGCTTAGAAGTCTTGCACTGCCCCGTAGCCGAACCGGTCAGCCCCGGAACCTTGAATAAAAACAATGGTCAATATGTATTAAATCTATTGGACAGAGCCTATTTGGGCATTCAAAATGGCGAGTTTGACGCCATGGTGACGGCCCCGGTACACAAAGGCGTCATCAACGAAGCCGGCATTCCCTTTACAGGGCATACCGAATATTTGGCCGAAAAAAGCCACACCGAACGCGTGGTGATGATGTTAGTCGGCGGCGGCCTACGCGTGGCACTGGCCACCACTCACTGCCCGCTCAACCAGGTCAGCAGCCTGTTGAACGCCACTTTATTGCATGAAGTGCTGTTTATTTTGAACCACGACTTACAAACTAAATTTGGCATTGCCCAGCCCAAAATTCTGGTCGCCGGCCTCAATCCTCACGCCGGCGAATCAGGCCATTTAGGCACGGAAGAGGTCACCATCATCGATCCAGTGATCCAGCAATGTCAGGCAATCGGCATGAATGTGCACGGCAGCTACCCCGCCGACACCCTATTCCAACCATTTATGCTACAAGACGCCGATGCCGTGCTGGCCATGTACCATGACCAAGGCCTGCCCGTGCTAAAATACGCCAGTTTTGGCCAAGGGGTAAACATCACCCTAGGGCTGCCGTTTGTGCGTACTTCGGTCGATCATGGCACCGCCTTAGACCTAGCGGCCAGCGGCAAAGCCGAAACCGGCAGCCTCATGGCAGCCCTTGACCAAGCAGCGCACCTGTGCGCAAGCAAAAAACCGAGTTGACATAAGGCCTTAGCCCTTGTTTAAATGGCAGATGATTAGCATTTAATAACGCTAAAGCCCACACCTATAAAGTAAACCCTTATGAGTACGCCTTACATTGAATTCAAGCAGGTTTGTTTTGCCTACGACGCCAGCCGACCGATCTTAACCGACGTCAATCTGTGCATCGAGCAAGGCCATTTTGCCGCCATCATGGGCGGCTCAGGCAGTGGCAAAACCACGCTGTTACGCCTCATTACCGGCCAAATCAAGCCCGTCAGCGGCCAGGTTTTGGTGCATGGCCAAGATTTAAGCCAGTTCAGCGAACAGGCCTTATACGAACATCGTCGCCAAATGGGGGTGCTGTTCCAGTTTGGCGCCCTATTTACCGATCTGTCTGTCTTTGAGAACGTGGCCTTTCCCTTGAAAGAACACACCCAGCTGCCCGCCGACCTGATTCGTGACCTCGTCACCCTCAAGCTCAACGCCGTTGGCCTACGCGGCACCGGTGCCTTGATGCCTACCGAGCTGTCAGGCGGTATGGCGCGACGCGTGGCCCTGGCCCGCACCATTGCGCTCGACCCCGAGCTGATGCTGTACGACGAACCGTTTACCGGCCTTGACCCCATTTCGCTGGGCGTGATTGCCCATTTGATTGCCCGAATTAATAAGGCTTTAAAGGCCACCAGCGTCATGGTGACCCACGACATTACCCAATCGTTAAAAATTGTCGATCACGTGATTTTCTTGGCCAATGGCTCGGTGGTGTTTTCTGGCACCCCTGAAGAAACCTACCAAACCGACAATACGTGGGTGCAGCAGTTTATTCACGGTGCGCCTGAAGGCCCAGTAGACTATCGTTTTCAAACCCAGCGCAGTTTAGAGCAAGATTTAATGAGACCCAATGCATGAATGCCTTTTTTCGCCGTATCGGCCGCTACGTCCTTGATGCCATTCAGGGCCTAGGGGCAATCTTTCTATTTTTATTGGCCTTGTTGCGCCATTCAGGCACCAGCCTGACGCGCGCGCGCCTAACCATCCGCCAGGTTTATTTTGCCGGCGTGTTGTCCATCATCATTGTCGCCGTGTCTGGCCTGTTTGTGGGCATGGTGTTGGGGCTACAGGGCTACACCACCTTAGCCAAGTTTAAATCAGCCGACGCCCTTGGGGCAGTGGTGGCTCTGTCGCTGCTGCGCGAGCTGGGCCCCGTTTTAGCGGCACTGCTGTTTGCCAGCAGCGCCGGCAGCGCCATGACCAGCGAGATTGGTCTGATGAAAACCACGGAGCAACTCGAAGCCATGAGCGTGATGGCCATTAATCCGATGGCGCGCGTGGTCGCACCGCGCTTCTGGGCAGGGGTGATTTCCATGCCTCTATTGGCCGGCATTTGTAACGTGATGGGGATTTTTGGTGCCTACCTGATTGGGGTCGAATTTCTAGGCCTAGACAGCGGCATTTTTTGGTCTCAAATGCAAAGTAATGTGTCTTTTTCCTATGATGTTGTCAATGGCGTGATTAAGTCGATTGTGTTTGGCGCCGCCGTGACCCTCATTGCCGTTTATCAAGGGTTTCATGCTAAACCCACGGCAGAAGGCGTCTTACGCGCCACCACTAAAACCGTTGTCACCAGTGCCCTGACCATTTTGGCACTTGATTTTATTTTAACCGCATTTATGTTTACAGAGTAACCTTGTGATGAAACAAAAAACTTTAGAATTATGGGTGGGTCTATTTGTCGCCATCGGTTTGGCAGCCTTGGTATTCTTATCCTTTAACGTGGCCAATCTGGTGCCCGGCAGCAGCAGTGGCCAAAGCTATACCCTCAAGGCCAACTTCTCCGACATTGGCGGCCTGAAACCTAAAGCCCCGGTGAAAGCATCTGGCGTACTGGTAGGCCGTGTCCAAGACATCAGCCTAGACCACGACACTTATCAGGCCGTGGTGACCTTAAACATGGATGGCCAGTATCAATTCAGCACCGACGCCTCTGCCGAAATCTTGACCTCCGGCCTATTGGGCGAGCAATACATCGGCTTGATGCAGGGCGCTGAAGCAGACGATTTACAAAACGGCGACACCATCGCCTTAACCAGCTCCGCCTTGGTATTAGAACAATTAATTGGCAAGTTTATGACCAGCTTTGCTGAGAAAAACGCAGACCAAAACTAACACACTTTACTTATAAAGGAACGACAATGAAACACGCTTTTCTACAAGCCATCAGCATTGGTTTACTCAGCATCACCATGGCCTTTGCCAGCCCACAAGAGGCCGTCAAACAGGTGCGTCAAAACGCCGATCAAGTTTTGAGCATCTTGAAAAAATCTAACGGCAGCAACGACCTTCAGGTGCGCGGCGAAGCCGAGCGCTATGCGCTGCCCTTCTTTGACTTTCAGCGCATGACCGCCCTAGCCGTTGGCCGCCCTTGGCGCACCGCCACCCCGGCTCAGCAGCAGCAGCTGTCTAAAGAGTTTCAAACCCTGTTGATTCGCACCTACTCTGGCACCATGTTGAAATTTAAAAACGCCGTGGTGAATGTAAAAGACAATCCTAAGGTTAACAACAACGGTCGTGAAATCGTGGTCAGCACCGAAGTATTCGCTACCAAAAACGACAGTAAACCAGCCCTAATGGACTACACCATGTACAAGAGCGGCGATCGCTACCGCGTGTACAACATCAGCGTTGAAGGCGCCAGCTTGGTCACCGTTTACCGCAACCAGTTTAACGATGAAATCCGCCAAAACGGCATCGATGGTTTGATCAAACAGCTGCGCAGCAAAAACGGTCAATAGCCATGTTACAGGTCCAAATCGAAGCCCCAGAAATCAGCCTCAGCGGCGAAGTCTCGATGCAAACTCTAAGCCCCAGCCTTTTGGCCCAAGTGGTCAAAGGCTGTCAGCAAAGCCGCATTCAGAGCCTTAACCTTGCCGGTGTGCGCCAAGCCGATTCGGCCTGTGTAGGCCTGCTACTGGCCGTCCTCAAAGCGCGCCAGCAAGCAGGCTTAACCCCCTTAAACGTGCGCAACCTGCCCGAGGCTGTTCGGGCGTTAAACACGCTTTATGAATTAGACACAGTGATTACCGCCTCATGAAAAAATTGCTCAGCACCCTCACCCTTGGCCTACTCCTCGTCAGCCAGCCTGTTTTGGCCGAAACCAATCCCAACGACCCCTATGAGTCGTATAACCGGGTGATGTTCAGCATCAACACCAGCATCGACAAAGCCGTGCTGACGCCCGTGGCCAAAGGCTATCGTGCCGTGACGCCGTCACCCGTGCGTAAGGGTGTGAATAACTTTTTTAATAACCTACGCGATCTGTACAGCTTTGGCAGTAACCTATTGCGTTTAGACATTGAAAAAGCCGGCACCGACATCGTCCGCTTTGGGATCAACACCACTTTTGGCCTCGGCGGCCTGCTCGACATCGCCACTGAAGCACAAATCCCCAGCCATAAAAGTACCTTGGGCGACACGTTTGCGTCGTGGGGCTGGAAAAACAGCAATTATTTTGTCTACCCATTAATCGGCCCATCTACCGTACGTGATTCTATCGGCAGCACGGTTTTTTTAGTGGCGCCAGCTGATGGCTATATTTTGCGCGACAACACCTTAGGCAATTCAACCCGCGTGGTGGGTGCCGTGGGTGATCGTGAGGCATTGCTTGACCTCACCGACAGCGCCGAAGAGGCTGCCGTCGACCATTACGCCTACATTCGCGACGCCTATATGGCCTACCGTAGCCGCGCCATCGTGGGTGCCGTACCCTACGGTGCCAACGACGATTTCGACATCGATGATTTAGTGACGCCCGAGCATGACCAAGAAGGCCACAGCCTAGACGCCCTGCCGGCTGACGCCGTTGCCGCGGCCACAGAAGTAGAGCACTCGACGGTCACAGCCTATCCAGACGCCACCGAGACGCGCGTCATCGACATCAACGACTGGCTGCGTGAAGACGAAGCCCGCCGCCAAACCGCACCCTAAGGCTAAAAAAAGGGCCATAAACTTGCCCCCACGGCCACAACTGTTTAAGCTAACGCTTAGATGAGGTTTTTGTTTCTTTTAAAAAGGTAGACGCCATGTATGAAGTTAACCGCAGTATTATTTTACTGATCCCCCAAGCGCCCTTCTGGGCATGGCTTCAAGACCTACCTGGCATTGACGTTGAAGGCCTGTGCCTGGAAGACCTACAAGCCGATCCTAACGCTTATTTACTGGATCCTTGCGAAGACATTGACGACGCTTGGGACAAAGTTGAAGCGCGCCTAGACGAAATCTTCAGCGCCGAGCTGGCCGACTGGTGTGAAGAGCAAGACACCTGGCCAGACCTACACCCTGATATTTTTGGGGAATGGTTTGACCTACACTTATCCACCATCGTCACCGACCTTGGCCGCACCGAATTAGAACGTGAGCCGTTTGAAGCCATCGTGCTTGATCAGCCTGAGGATTAAGCATGGCGCATGAAACCGACATTAAAGTCCGCGGCTACCATTTAGACCTGTACCAGCACGTGAACAATGCGCGCTATCTAGAATTTCTAGAAGAGGCCCGCTGGGCCTATTTTGAAGATGCCAAGGTACTAGAGGGCTTTTTGGCCTGCGGACTCAGCTTGATCGTGGTCAACATCAACATTAACTACCGTCGCGGTGCCGTGATGAACGACGCCTTGACGGTCAAAACCGGCTTCAAGCACGTGGGCAACCGCAGCGCCATCATCAACCAAACCATCGTGTTAAAAGGCACCGACACCGTCGTCGCCGATGCCGACATTACCTTTGTGGTGGTTGATCCTAAGGCCAATAAAGCCGTCCAGCTTCAAGGCGACATCGCCGACCTTTTACAATCTTTAATTGACGCAGCGTAAGCATGAAAAAAATTCTTCTCCCTCTTCTGCTGGTGATCGTGGCCGCCTTAGTGTGGTTTGCCATCAGCAGCAACAAGCAACAGGCTCCTGCCTTTAGCCTCATCGACTTTAACGGCCAGGCCGTGAGCGAACAGCAGTTTGCTGGTAAGGTGACCTTGGTGAACTTCTGGGCCACCTCTTGCGTCGGCTGCGTGGCCGAAATGCCCGAGCTGATCGCCACCCAGAAAAAATACGGTGATCAAGGCTACCAAACCATTGCCATCGCCATGGAATATGATCCTGAAGACCACATTAAAGAATTCCTAACCAAATACGACATGTCTGGGTTCACCGTCACCAAAGACAAAACCGGTGCCGTGGCCAAAGCCTATGGCAACGTCCAACTCACGCCCACGTCGGTATTGATCAACAGCAGCGGTGACATCATCACCACCATTGTAGGCGAACCTAACTTTGCCGACCTGCATCAGCTGATCGAAAAAGAACTGCCCAATCAGGCCTAAGCCTCGACCACAAAAAAACGCCTGAATCGATGATTCAGGCGTTTTTTTCACCTTTACTTTTTCTCACCTTTACTCAGTGAGTTCATTGACTACTTTAAAGGCCACTTTTTGGCCATCGTCAACGCGATAGGCAAACAAGGCTGATCCAGCCACATGGCCATCCTCATAAGCCCCGTACACCCACTCATCGTTGAGCGTTTTAATGTCGGTAAAGAACATGGTGCCGCCCAATTCGGCCTTCAGTGGAATCGCTTCGGGCTGGGCTTTTAAAGCTGCTGCTACGGCACTATAACGCGCACGTTTCTCAGCTTCAATTTCTACCATCAAATCATCGCCTGAAGCCGCCGTTTTAGGTTCGACCTTGGCCACCAATGCCTCATGCTCGGTTTTCAACTGCTGGTATTCGGCATTCAGCGTGTCATACTTTTTTTGCCACTCGGTGCTTGCCTGATCGCTACAGGCAAATAACCCTAGGCATAAAACCATCGCTAACGTTTTGTTCATCATGCCTCCTGTGCTCATTATTTAAACCCTTTTTGTCTATCAAATGATGGGTTCAGCCTAGTGTACCGCATCTCAGAAGCTTGAACACCCCCTATCCTCGGCAGAGTCCCCCATCTATTCCCGCCTCTGCTATAATCGAAAACCTTGCTTTTTATTTTTACAGATGAACGGATTCAAAATGAGTACAAAACGAAAGATTTTGGTCACCAGTGCCCTTCCTTATGCCAATGGCAGCATCCACTTGGGCCACATGGTTGAGCACATTCAAACCGATATTTGGGTCCGTTTTCATAAAATGTGGGGCAACGAGTGTCATTATATCTGCGCCGACGACACCCATGGCTCGCCAGTGATGCTGGCCGCCCAGCGTCGCGGCATCACGCCAGAAGCCTTGATCGATGAAATGCGTGCCGAACACTTGGCCGACTTCACCGGCTTTCACATCGGCTACGACAATTATTACACCACCCATTCAGAAGAAAACTTTGCGCTGTCGCAATCGGTGTACAAAACCCTAAAGGCCAACGGCAAAATCACCACCCGCACCATTGAGCAGCTGTACGACCCTGAGCAGAACATGTTCCTGCCGGATCGCTTCGTCAAAGGTGAGTGTCCAAAATGCCACAGTCAAGATCAATATGGCGACAACTGCGAAGTGTGTGGCACCACCTACCGTCCAACCGAGCTGATTAAGCCCTATTCGGCCATCACCGGCGCAGCGCCGGTATTGAAAGAAAGTGAACACATTTTCTTCCGCTTAAGCGACTGCGAAGCCTATTTAAAAGAATGGACCAGCGGCAGCACCACCTTGATCAACGGCCAAGAGCAAGATCACCTACAGGCTCAAGGCCGCAATAAAATGCAAGAGTGGCTAGAAGGCGGCCTGCAAGACTGGGACATTTCCCGCGATGCGCCCTATTTTGGCATTGAAATCCCAGATGCACCCGGTAAATACTTCTACGTTTGGCTAGACGCCCCGATTGGCTACATGGCTTCGTTTAAAAACTACTGCGACAAGCAGGGCATCGACTTTGACGAATACTTCAAGCCTGACACCACCACGGAAATGTACCATTTCATCGGTAAGGACATCCTGTATTTCCACGCCTTATTCTGGCCAGCTACTTTGAAGTTCGCCAACTTACGGGCGCCAACCTCAGTATTTGCCCACGGCTTCCTGACCGTAGATGGCGCCAAAATGTCTAAATCACGCGGCACCTTCATCACCGCTAAGTCTTACCTAGACTGCAAGCTGAACCCAGAATGGATGCGCTACTACATCGCCGCCAAACTCAACAGCCACATTGAAGACATCGACTTGAACTTGGAAGACTTCATTTCGCGCGTCAACAGCAACCTAGTAGGCAAATACTTGAACATCGCCGCGCGCGCCGCTGGTTTCATCACCAAGCGCTTCGACGGCCAGATCTTAGACATGGGCCAAAGCGCACTACTGGCCCAGCTAACCGCCGCCTCTGACGGCATCGCCGCCGACTACGAAGGCCGTGAATACGGTAAGGCTTTGCGCGACATCATGGCCTTGGCCGACAAGGTCAACGCCTACGTTGATGCCAATAAACCGTGGGAGCTGGCCAAGCAAGAAGGCCAAGAGACGCGCCTGCACGAAGTGTGCAGTGAATTAATCAACGCCTTTAAAATCTTAACGGTGTATTTAAAACCCGTGCTGCCCAAAGTCGCCGAAGAGGTGGAAGCCTTCTTAAACATTGCCCCGCTTACCTGGGCCGACAGCAAGGTCATTTTGCCAGCACAAGGCATTAACGCTTACAAACACCTGATGCAGCGCATCGAGCCTGAGCTAGTAACCAAGCTGGTTGAAGCCAATAAACAGGCGTTACAGGCCACGGCCAACGTGATGAACGCTGCCAACCATGAGCCTGTGGCCGACACCATCAGCATCGATGATTTTGCCAAAGTAGACCTGCGCGTGGCCACCGTTAAAGCCTGCCAGGCGGTTGAAGGCAGCGACAAGCTGTTGCAGTTTACCGTCGACTTGGGCTTTGAAGAGCGCACCATTTTCTCAGGCATCAAGGCCGCCTACCAAGACCCGGCTGAATTAGTCGGCCGTCAAGTGATCGTGGTGGCCAATCTGGCCCCGCGTAAAATGCGCTTTGGCGTCTCTGAAGGCATGATTGTGTGCGCTTCTGGTACAGACAGCAAAGACGGCTTGTTCTTGCTCGACGTCGACAGCGGTGCCCAACCAGGCATGCGCATCAGCTAACCCATGAATCAATTAAGGCTGTCTGATTTAGGCAGCCTTTTTTTGTTATATAATCCCTTCTTACTCTTCACCAAGCAAAGCTTCACAACCCTATGAATATTTTTTATGAAGAAAGTGGCCAGTTTAAGGTCGCCAGCATTGTGACCAAAAACGACGCCTCTTACCAGGTCGACACCCAACACGGCAAACGCGCCAAAATCAAAGCCAATAACGTCTTCTTAGAGTTTGACGGCGCCCTTGAGCCTTTCTTGGCTCAGGCCACGGCCACGGCCGAAGACGTCGACGTCGATTTTCTGTGGGAAGTGTGTGGCGAAGAGGAATTCAGCGCCGTCGACATTGCCGAAGAGTACTTTGGACATAAGCCCAACAACATTGAATTGGCCGCCACCTATATGAAAATCTATGCGGCGCCGATGTATTTTTACAAAAAAGCCAAAGGCTTTTTTAAAGCTGCACCAGAAGACACCTTAAAAGCGGCCCTGGCCGCCATCGAGCGCAAGAAGCAAGAAGAAGCCCAAATCGAAGCCTGGGCCGACGCCCTGTGCCAACAAGAGTTGCCAGAGGCGATCAAAGCCGATTTGATGACCATCTTGCATCTGCCCAATAAGCAAAGCCTGACCTACAAAGCCTTTGCCTTGGCCGCCGATCGCAGCAAACAATCGCCGCTGGCCTTAGCCCAAAGCGTAGGTGGCCTACCGTCGATTCCTGACTATTTACTGCAAGGCTTTTTACTCCAGCACTTTGCCAAAGGCACCGCCTTCCCAGAGTTGCCGATTCCGACTTTGCCAAACCTGCCTGAAGCGGTAGGCATTAAGGCCTTCTCGATTGACGACATCAGCACCACCGAAATCGACGACGCTATTTCCGTGACGCCACAGGCCAACGGCAGCACCCGCTTAGGCATTCACATTGCGGTGCCCAGCCTAGCCATCAGCGCCGACAGCGACATCGAACGCCTGATTTTTAATCGCCTCAGCACGGTCTACTATCCTGGCGACAAAATCACCATGCTGCCAGACGAATGGGTGCAACACTTCACCTTAGACGCCGGCCGTCATTGTCCTGCATTAAGCCTCTACATCGACGTGATGCCAGACAACACCCTAAGCACGCCAGAATGCAAAATAGAAAGCGTGTGGATTGACGCCAATATTCGCCTGCACGAAATTGAGCCTGTATTTAATCAAGAGACGCTGGCCACACCGGCCACGTTGCCGGACTTTGCCTATAAAACCGAATTGCTGTGGCTGCATCAGCTGGCCGTACACCTGGAAACTGCCCGCGGCAAACACGACCCGAGCCGTCCGGTACAGTTCGACTACGGCATCGACATTGATGCTGATGAGCACGTCAGCATCACTAAGCGCCAGCGCGGTGCCCCCATCGACCTGCTGGTCAGTGAAATCATGATTTTGGCCAACAGCCACTGGGCCAAAATGTTGGACGACAACGAAACGCCAGGGATTTTCCGTATCCAGCCCACCGGTAAGGTGCGCATGAGTACGCAGTCTGAGCCCCACGTAGGCATGGGCGTGTCACATTACGCTTGGTGTACCTCACCGCTACGCCGCGCCGTCGACTACATCAACCAAAGCCAAATTTTGGGCCTCATCGGACAGAAGCCGATGCGCTACCAAAGCGGCGACAGCATGCTGTTTGCCGTGTTACGTGACTTTGAAGCCACCTACAGCGCCTACAACGATTTCCAAAGAACCATGGAACATTATTGGTGTTTGCGCTATCTGAAACAGGAAGCCATCACCGAGCTCACGGCCTTGGTGCTGAAAGAAGACCTAGTACGCATCCAAGGGCTGCCGATGGTTCAGCGTATCATTGGCCTGCCGCAAGGCACCGTACCCAAATCAGTGGTGAAGCTCAGCGTTCAGCACATTGATCTGGTTCACCAAACCGCCCAAATGCAGTTTTTAAGCGTGGTGAGTACGCCAGAGCCTCTGGTGAGCGCCGCAGCAGAAACGCCAGAAGTGGCTGACGCAACAGCCGCCGACGCCGGCCCAACCGCCAGCTAAATAACCCGCCGCGAGCGCCTAGCCTCGCGGCTGACTGAACGACCTTAAAGTATGAAAACAAAGGAAACAATATGAAAACGTGGATGTGTTTGATTTGTGGGTTTATTTATGACGAAGCCCAAGGCATGCCGGACGACAACATCGCACCGGGCACTAAATGGGAAGACGTTCCGCCGAACTGGACTTGTCCAGACTGCGATGCACGCAAAGATGATTTTGAAATGATTGAAATTTAAGATGCAGTCATTTGCCTAAGCCGGCATGATTCGATTATGATATTGGCACGTTTACGGACAAAGTACACCATGAAAAAAAACCACCTCACTTCATTAGTGGCGGCCCTGGTTATCGGGGGCGCCTTAAGCGGCTGCATGAGTACAACAGGCGCCGACCTCACCGGCAGCAATCGCAAACAGCTGCTGCTGATTCCTAGCGAAGAGCTGAACGCTGAATCTGCGCAGCAATTCAAGCAGCTGACTGCCGAAGCCCGTCAAAAAGGCCTGCTGGATACGTCTTCGCCTACGGCCAAACGCGTCAAAACCGTGTTCAACCGCTTGGTGCCACACACTACGGTGTTCCGCCCAGACGCCGATCAGTTTAATTGGCAAATTGAAGTCATCAAAAGCAATGAAGTCAACGCCTTCGCCATGCCCGGCGGCAAGATGGTGGTCTACACCGGCATCGTGAACCAGCTAAAACTCAGCGATGACGAACTGGCCGCCATCGTCGGCCACGAAATGGCCCACGTCTTGCGCGAGCACAGCCGTGAACAGGTGTCACAAGACTTCGCAAAAAGCCAAGGCTTAAGCCTGGTGGGTAAGCTCGCAGGCTTGTCCAGCAGCCAAACCGACCTAGCAGCCCAAGTGGGTAACTTGGCCGTCACCCTACCGTTTTCACGCACCATGGAAACCGAAGCCGACCGCATTGGACTTGAAATGATGGCGCGTGCAGGCTACAACCCTGAGGCGGCGGTCACTCTGTGGCAAAAAATGGCTGCCCTAGGCGCCAGCGGTGGTATGTTCTCAACCCACCCCGCCAGCGAGGCACGCCAAAAAGAACTGCAAAAATTCATCCCGACGCTGATGCCGCTGTATGAACAAAGCAAGGGCAAGAAAGCGCCCGCGCCTAAATAACGCTAAGCCATACGTCTATGCCCACACCACCCTAACCTCAGGGTGGTTTTTTTATGCCGTCTAAGATCTAAGCCCTGCCCTGGGCGCAAAAAACCCCGTCTGTTAATCCGATTATACGAATGCTATACTCACTCACCATGCCCATTATGGGCCTTCACTATTCCTAACCCTGGGGCAACCGTGTCTCTTTCCGAATAAGATCCATCATGACGACAAATAGAGTATTAGGCAGTACCTTAATCATTGCCGGCACCACCATTGGTGCAGGGATGCTGGCGCTTCCGCTGGCCTCCGCCGGCATCGGCTTTTGGCCAGCCACCCTTATTATGTGCGGCATTTGGCTATTGATGACCTACACCGCTATGCTGATGCTGGAAGTCCACCAGCACGCGCCCGTTGACGCCACCTTACACACGCTGGCGCATCAATTTCTGGGTAAAAAAGGCCGCTATCTGGCCACATTTGCCGTGCTGTTCCTCTTTTACGCACTGTGCGCCGCCTACATTGCCGGCGGCGGCTCCCAGTTTAACGACAAAATCAACGCCTGGTTTAACGTTCAGCAACACACGTGGGGCACGGTATTCTTCACCGTGGTGGTGGCATTGGTGGTGTCGATCGGCACGCACTCGGTCGACATCGTCAACCGTGTGCTATTCACCTTAAAAATCATCGCCTTGGTGATCATGCTCAGCCTCTTATTACCGCACGTACAGGCCGAGAACCTAATGGCCATGCCGCTGCAGCAAGGCCTGTTGATTTCGTCGCTGCCGGTGATTTTTACGTCTTTTGGCTTTCACGGCAGCATCCCCTCCGTGGTGCAATACGTCGGTAAAGACATCAAGGCCTTACGCAAAATCATGATTTTTGGCTCGGCTTTGCCGCTCATTGTGTATCTGCTGTGGCAGGTGGCCATTCAAGGCATTTTCACCCAAGCAGAGCTCTTTGGCAGCCCTGGCCTGAGCCAGTTCATGAGCGCCATCAGCCAATCATTACAAACGCCGATGGTGAATAAAGCCGTCACCGTGTTCGCCGATTTGGCTCTGGCCACCTCATTCTTAGGCGTGAGCCTAGGCCTGTTCGACTTTATTGCCGACTCGCTCAACCGCAATCGCAGCGGCAGCCACCGCCTTCAGGTTGCCCTGATCACCTTTGTCCCACCATTAGGCTTTGCTCTTTTCTATCCCCAAGGCTTCATCACCGCGCTAGGCTATGCCGCCATTGCGTTAACCATTTTAGCCGTTTTTTTACCGGTCGCCATGGTGTGGGCCAAACGCCAACAAATGCCCACCGGCAGCGACTACGTGGTCAAAGGGGGTAAGGCCACCCTGGTTCTGGTCTTCATCATTGGCTGCGCCATCATCGGCTCACAGCTGCTGCAGATGATCGGCGTCATCCCCGCCGTCGGATAAATAGGAATCACCCGCAACCCGCCGTCTGGCGGGTTTTTCTATAGTTATTATTAAAGAGTTCTTTAATCTAAATCGGTTATAATGGTGAAACAATTGAACAAATTAATATGAAAGGGTATGACATGAAAGGTAATCCAGAAGTCATTGACTATTTAAACGTCTTGCTGGCAGGGGAGCTTGCGGCACGTGACCAATACTTCATTCACTCTTCTATGTATGCCGAATGGGGTTATCAAAAACTTTTTGCGCGCATCAACCATGAAATGGCTGATGAAACCAATCATGCGCAACAAATCATCACCCGTATTTTAATGCTGGAAGGCACGCCTAAAATGGTGCCCAGCGCGATTAATGTCGGTAAAGACGTACCCGAAATGCTGCGCTTGGATTTAAACCTGGAAGAAGAAGTCCGCGGCGCCTTGAAAAAAGGCATTGCCCTGTGTGAAAGCAAGCAGGACTACGTCACCCGTGAAATGCTGGTAACCCAGTTGCAAGACACTGAAGAAGACCACGCCCACTGGTTAGAACAGCAGCTACGCCTCATCGACATGGTGGGCCTGCAAAACTACTTGCAAAGCCAGTTCTAATCCACACAAAAAGGAGTGACCATGAAAGGTGACCGCATCGTGATTCAGCAGCTCAATAAAAATTTGGGCCTGCTGTTAATCGCCATTAACCAATATTTCTTACATGCGCGCATTTTGAAAAACTGGGGCTTTACCGAGCTAGGCGAACAGATTTATAAAAAATCGATTCAGGACATGAAGGACGCCGACAAAATCATTGAACGCGTGCTGCTGTTGGAAGGCCTACCCAATCTACAGGAACTAGGCAAGCTATTGATTGGCGAAAGCGTGCCTGAAATCATCGCCTGCGATCTACAGCTAGAAACCAATAAGCACGAAGCCTTGGTGACGGCGATTGCCCTATGTGAAGAAAAGCAAGACTACGTTTCGCGTGACCTCTTAGCGGTTCAGCTGGACACCAACGAAGAATACTTCGATTGGCTAGAAACCCAACAAGAGCTGATCAACGAAGTAGGCTTGATGAACTATCTACAGACGTCGGCTCAAGAAGACTGAGTGGCGTTTTAACCACAAAGCCCTGTTGCAATCGCGCAACAGGGCTTTGTTTTTATTCAGAATTCGCTTAATCGGGGCCTAGGCAATGGCCGCTGCGGCACAGGCGCAGGCTGAAAATGCGGGAATAGAGGCGCCAGCTGATTGAGTCCCGGGCAGATAGGCGCTGGCCGCATCAGAGCAACAGCCACAGCAGGTCGCCACGCCTAAGCTGGCCTGGAGGTCGGCTAAGCTGGTCGCACCAGCGCTGACTTCTGCTTTAATTTGTGTGTCCGTGATCCCATTACAGATGCAAATGTACATGAGGCTGCCCTTTGTTTCGTCTAATCAATGACGTTAATAATACTGATTATCATTAATCATGGCAAGGGCTATTTTGCCAGCCGCCACAAACCCAGCAACAACCATTCAGTTTAACTCATTTCATCATATGATCAAGCATTTACTGCCCTCACTCGCATTTTTCAATATAGTTTTACTTTTTATCAGACTTTCTTTAAAGAAAGCTTTATTTTATGAGCAAGACCCCTAATAATAAAGGCGTACAGCAGGATACCGACAACGATTCCGGGGGAGTCAAAAATGAAAAAATACCTACCCGCCCTATTGCTTTTGGTCTTATCTGGCGCCGTCATGGCCGCCGATGGTGGCAACATCGCCATTTCAGGTAAGGTCGTCGATCTTTCTTGTAGCCTTAATGTAGAAGCACCTGTCGTCAAATCAGCCGAAGCCGTGGCCGTTGAAGCCTGTGCCGCCAACATCAAAGAACACATGTCGGTGCATTTAATCAACAGCGACCACTTAGAAAAAGGTGAACTCGCGCGTGTAGACAGTGGTAAAATCGAGCCAGCAAACCCCAATGTGGTGTTTGCCGCTTACTTATAAAAACCATTCAGGCCCAGAGCCGAAACCACACACATCATGCGTCGACTCACTGCCTTTGCGGTGGCCTGCCTATGGCTCTTAGGCTGGCCGCTTCACACCCAGGCGAGCGCTACCCTTATGGGTACGCGCCTGTTTCACTATTGCCAACAGCAAAAGCAAACCCTCACTTTTTTAGCCGACTACGTCAAAAGCCCCAGCGTTCTGACCACTTGGGTGGATGAAGCCCCGCACCAGCTGCTGCCTGATCAGGCACAAGCGCCCTTTATGGTACTGCCAGCCCAGTTTAAAATGCAGCCCAAAACCCCGCAAAAAGCGGTACTGCTGTATACCGGTACGCCGCAGACCTGCCCCAAGACCCAAGAAGCAGTGTATTACTTTTACTTTTTAGAAACCCCGCTCAAGGCCCTGAGTAAACCCGATACCATGCAGTATTTAAGCATGGTGAAATTATTTTTACGTCCCAAACACCTCAACAACAACCGACTAGGCGGCGGTACCAAGCTGAGCATTGCGCTAGATGCGCCCCACGCCCAGCTGCTGATCCGCAACCCAACGCCCTATCATGTGACGGTTAGCCGCTGGCAAAGCGGCCAGAAACTGTTGGCCGAACCGGTGATGGTGGCCCCAAATAGCACCCAGCGCCACCCTTTGAGCCGCACAGCCGCTCTAAAGATCGGTCAAACCATCACCCTCACCACTTTGGATGACTTTGGCCAACCCCATCGCAGCCAGCATCAGCTCACACCGCCCTAGCCGCCCATAAAAAAACCCCGTCTATGACGGGGTTTTGCTGAACGTGAAAAGCGTACGCTTAGTCTTCGTATTCAGAAGGGCTAGGGCAGCTGCACATCAAGTTACGGTCACCGTACACGTCGTCCACGCGGTTCACGGTCGGCCAGTATTTATTGGCCGCCACGAATGGCAATGGATACACGGCTTCTGCACGGCTGTAAACGTGGGTCCACTCGTCGGCAATCACGTTGGCGTGCGTGTGTGGAGCATGCACCAAAGGATTGTCCTCTAGTGGCCATTCACCGGCTTGCACTTTCAACACTTCTTTTTTGATTTGCTTCATCGCCGCAATAAAGCGGTCGATTTCGGCTTGGCTTTCGCTTTCGGTCGGCTCAATCATCAAAGTACCGGCAACAGGGAACGACATGGTTGGGGCGTGGAAGCCGAAGTCCATCAAACGCTTGGCAATGTCCACTTCAGTGATGCCGCTGGCTTCTTTCAAAGGACGGATGTCAATGATGCATTCGTGCGCCACTTTGTCGTTTTGGCCTGTGTACAGCACAGGGTAATCATTTTTCAAATGATGCGCGATGTAGTTGGCGTGTAGCAAAGCCGCTTCAGTTGCCTGACGCAGATTTTTACCCATCATGGTGATGTACATCCAAGTGATCGGCAAGATGCTGGCGCTGCCGTAAGGCGCAGCAGAAATCGCACCAAACTCAGCGTCTAAGCCGTCAATCGGCGCCACGATGTTGCTGGCCATGAACGGCGCTAAATGCGCTTTCATGCCGATTGGGCCCATGCCAGGACCGCCACCGCCGTGAGGGATGCAGAAGGTTTTGTGCAGGTTCATGTGTAATACGTCCGCGCCGACTTCGGCAGGCTGCATGATGCCCACTTGGGCGTTCATGTTCGCACCGTCCATGTACACTTGACCGCCGTTGGCGTGAATGATGCTGCAAATTTCACGAATCGACGCTTCAAACACACCGTGGGTTGATGGATAGGTAATCATCAACGCACCCAAATTAGCCGAATGCTCAGCAGCTTTGGCTTTTAGGTCTTCCACGTCCACGTTACCCAATTCGTCACAGGCCACGATCACCACTTTCATGCCGGCCATTTGGGCTGAGGCTGGGTTGGTGCCGTGGGCAGAGCGAGGAATCAAGCACACGTCGCGATGGCCTTCGCCACGAGACTCATGATAGCGACGAATCACCACTAGGCCAGCGTATTCACCTTGGGCGCCAGAGTTAGGCTGTAGCGACATGGCGTCAAAACCGGTGATGGTTTTCAGCTGTTCTGCTAAGCCATCCAACATGCCCATATAGCCTTCGGTTTGGTCTTTCGGCGCAAACGGATGCATGTTTGAGAATTCAGGCCAAGTAATCGGCAACATTTCGGCCGTGGCGTTCAGCTTCATGGTACAGCTGCCCAATGAAATCATGCTGAAGTTCAGCGCAATGTCTTTGCTTTCTAGGCGTTTTAAGTAACGCAGCATTTCGTGTTCGGTGTGGTAGCTATTGAACACAGGATGAGACAAGATCGCGTCGGTACGCAATACGGCCGCAGGCAAGCGGGTCGTGATGCTGTCGATCAACGCGTCTTTACCTACGAACAGCTGGGTCAATTGGTTTAGGTCGTCTAGGCTAGACTCTTCATGGAAGGCGACGGCCAATACGCTGCTAGACACTTGGCGCAGGTTGTAACCCGCAGCTTGCGCAGCGGCGTAAACGTCGGCGGCTTTAGCACCCAAATCAACCTGAACGGTGTCAAATAAAACCTCATGCACCACTTTGCCACCGGCGGCCACAACGGTGTTGGCAAATGCGCTGGCCAAGCTGTGGATACGGTTAGCAATACGTTTCACGCCTTCTGGACCATGGTAGACAGCATACATACCGGCCAAGTTAGCCAATAATACTTGCGAGGTACAGATGTTAGAGTTGGCTTTTTCGCGACGAATGTGTTGCTCACGCGTTTGCAAAGCCATGCGCAAGGCTGGTTTGCCGCCGGCATCAACCGATACACCGATCAAACGACCAGGGGCAGAGCGTTTCATGCTGTCTTTAAAGGCGAAGTATGCTGCGTGAGGGCCACCAAAGCCCATCGGCACGCCAAAACGTTGGGTGTTGCCCAAGGCCACGTCGGCGCCCATTTCACCTGGTGATTTCAACAATACCAAGCTCATGATGTCGGCGGCCACACAGGCCAAAGCGCCTTTGGCTTTAACCGCAGCAATCACGTCGGTCAAATCCACCACGTCGCCGTTCACGCCCACGTATTGGAATAAAGCACCAAAGTAGTCGCCTTCAGCAGCCTGAGCCAAATCGCCCACGACTAGGTCGAATTCAAAGTATTTGGCGCGGGTTTGCATCACCGCCAAGGTTTGTGGCAACACGCGGTTGTCCACAAAGAACTGGTTAGACTTAGAGCGCGACACACGTTTGGCCATAGACATGGCTTCAGCAGCAGCGGTGGCTTCGTCCAATAAAGACGCGCCAGATACTTCTAAACCTGATAAATCAATACACACCTGTTGGAAGTTCAACAAAGCTTCTAAGCGGCCTTGTGACACTTCAGCTTGGTAAGGCGTATAGGCTGTATACCAGCCTGGGTTTTCCAACACGTTACGCGCAATAACGTTAGGCAAACGGGTTGGGTAATAGCCCATACCGATGTAGCTTTTAAAAATTTTGTTTTTGCTGGCAATGGCTTTTAGTTTAGCCAAGGCATCGGCTTCGCTTAGGCTGTCAGGCAAACCAAACGGCTGCGGCATCAACACGCTGTCCGGTACGGTTTGGGCCACAAACTCGGCCATGCTGTTCAAGCCTAAATCGGCCAACATGCTGCTTTGTTCGGCGGCAGAGGTGCCAATGTGGCGGCCAACGAACTCTTCATTGAAGAACAATGATTGAATACTCATGAGTTAAACCCTTTTATAATCAAGAATGACCAAACGTTAATCGTTTGACATGCAAGGCAAAACAAAGCCCGCAACAGCGGGCTTCAAGGATATTAGGCGATTTCAGCAGCGTATTGTTCTGCGCTCATCAAACCGTCTAGGTCAGCCGCATTGCGTGGCTTCACGCGGAAGAACCAGCCTGCGCCGTAAGGATCGGTGTTGGCCAAATCAGGGCTGGCGATCAACTCTTCGTTGATGGCCACGATTTCGCCGTCGATCGGTGCGTAGATGTCAGAAGCGGCTTTAACCGATTCAACCACGCCAGCTTGGTCGTCAGCGCCTAAGTCATCACCCACGTTTGGCAATTCAACAAACACGATGTCGCCCAAAGCTTCTTGTGCGTGCTCGGTAATGCCCACGGTCACAGTGCCGTCGGCTTCCAATTTCAACCACTCGTGTGACTCAACGTATTTTAAATCTGCAGGAATATTGCTCATCTTAATTCTCCAGTGTATGTATAAAAGACACAATCATTAAACGAAAACCAAACTCAATAGCCAACATTCAGGCCGGCCACAGATGCTCTGCGCCCGCCCGAAGTATGCTTACAATTCAAACATTGCCTTGCCTTGACGAACGAATGGCAACTTAATCACGCGTACATCGGTTAAGGTACCGCGAATGTCAACTTGGGCCATATCCGTTGTGGCGGCAGGCACGCGGGCAATCGCGATCGATAATTTCAAGCTGGGTGAGAACGTACCGCTGGTGATCACGCCAGTGCCCACGTTTGGAATGTTCACTTCCATGCCTTCACGCAACACGCCGCGGGTACTCATCACTAAACCCACTTGCTTCACTTCCACGCCAGTGGCTTTTTTGGCTTCTAGCGCCGCTTTACCAATGAAATCACGGTCATTCCACGCAATGGTCCAACCCATACCGGCTTCTAGCGGCGTGATGTCTTCATCCATGTCGTGGCCATATAAGTTCATGCCAGCTTCTAAACGTAAGGTGTCACGCGCGCCCAGACCACAAGGCACGACGCCTGCGCCCTGTAGGGCGGCAAAGAACGCCAGCGCTTCTTGATTCGGCAACAGTACTTCCACACCGTCTTCACCGGTGTAGCCAGTACGGGCTACAAACCAATCGTTGGCCAACTGAGCGCCTTGGAATAGGCTCAAACCATCAACGATTTCTTTCCATTCTGGCTTCACGGCTTCTAGTTTGGCAATTGCGTTCGGGCCTTGTACCGCCAAAATGGCTAGGTCGGTGCGTACGCTTAGCTGCACGCCAAAAGGCGCGGCTGTTTTTTGGAACCACGCCACGTCTTTTTCACGGGTCGCAGCGTTAGAAATAATGCGGTAGCCACCTTCGGTCAAGTACACGATTAAGTCGTCGATCACCCCACCTTGTTCATTCAACATGGGTGAATAAAGGGCCTTACCCACGACTTTCAATTTAGCCACGTCGTTGGCCAGCAGTTTTTGCAACCAGGCTTGAGCCTGTTCGCCAACCACATCGGTAATGGTCATGTGAGACACGTCAAACATGCCTGCATCGGTACGTACCGCTTCGTGCTCTTTAATTTGTGAACCGTAATGAATGGGTAATTCCCAACCGCTAAAATCAACCAGTTTGGCACCGGCATCAACGTGGGCTTGGTAGAACGGGGTGTGTAAAAGTTGTGACATTTTGATGGCTCCAATGTAAATAAGAACGCCCTTTTTATCAATAAAGGTGCGTACCCTATCTGTCCTGAAACCTGAGATTTTCGAAACCCGTGCCGCTTTTTTACGACACTTGGCTTCTTTCCCCCTTCGGTGGGCCAGGCTTGGCCACTCTCCAGATTTGCTTGAGCGCATCAACGCTCGATATTTAACAGTCCGGTTACCTGAGCGATTACAAGGGTGTATGCGCCTTCGGTGGTGCCTATGCACGCTCTCCTGCTAAACTGACACTATTATCTTTTGTTTGCCTGTTTTTGGCAAGCCAAAGCGCGCGCCGACGCAGAAAAGCACGGCGTAAAATTCACCCTCTCGGAGCATGACGCGCTCACAAAGTAACTAAAATTGATAAAATATGTTAGATATTTTTGCAAATTATGCTTTTATTCCTCTATTATAGACGCCGGGAACAGAACCTATAGGCATCAATTACCATCCTCTCACTGGTGATTGCAAGGCGACGGTGACACAATCAGGGCAGGGTTTACAAAGCATCGTCGGGCCACGTGGCAACGCCACTCATTGCCATATTGTTTTATAAACACCACCCCCGAAAACATATTCTTGCTTCAGCCTCGCTTTTTCAGGTATTCTTTCCCTATATATACTAATACCAACGTTTACTTTTCTAGTGACACCCATTCGTAGCCCAACAATAAGATTGGGCTCAGGAGAAAGCTTCATGAAAAATGTGATTTTAGATAAAACCGATCTTAAGATCTTACAAGTACTACAAGAGAATGGTCGCCTGACCAACGTAGAGTTGTCTGAACGTGTGGCTTTGTCCCCGTCACCTTGCCTGCGCCGCTTGAAACAGCTAGAAGATGCGGGCGTGATTCGCCGCTATGCCGCCTTACTAGAGCCTCAAAGCATGGGCCTAGGCTTGCAAGCCATCATTCGGGTGTCGTTAAATAAGGGCGACAACGCCCGCGGCCTCTTCGATGAAGCGGTACAAGAATGGCCTGAAGTATTGTCTTGCTTTGCTTTGACCGGCGAAACCGACTATCTACTGCACACCTTCTTTGTCGACATGGAAGATTTCTCCCACTTTGTGTTGGACACTTTATTGTCTCAACCTGGCGTCAACGATGCAAAATCAAGCTTCGTCCTCAAAGAAATCAAATCCACCACGTCATTGCCGCTGGCTCATCTACATTTAGATTAAGCGCAACGACAACGTGATTAAGGCTGCCTGAATGTCCCTTTTTCAGGCAGCCTTTGCTATGATGAAGGCCTTTCAACTTTTGCGTTTTGGCCCTACATCATGTCTACCGCCCCCACCGACGTTACCGTCATCGAACACACCAAAACCTGGCTCGAAAAAGCCATCATTGGCCTTAATCTGTGCCCTTTTGCCAAAGCCGTCTACGTTAAAGACCAAGTCCGCATCGTGGTGAGCCACGCCAAACACTTAGATGGGTTTTTAGAAGACTTAGACCGTGAGCTAGACCATTTAGCCGAATGCGATCCAAACGTGACCGACACCACGCTATTGGTTCACCCCAGCCTATTCGACGATTTTTTAACCTTCAACGACATGGTGTTTGTGGCCGATCAGGCTATTGAAGAACACGATTTAAGCGGCATTCTGCAAATTGCCCCTTTTCATCCTGAGTTTCAATTCGACGGTACCGAGCCAGACGACATCAGCAATTACACCAATCGCGCCCCCTACCCAACGCTCCACCTCATTCGCGAAAGCAGCATCGACAAGGCCGTGGCCGCCATCCCCAACGCTGACGCTATTTTTGAGCGCAACATCGCCCTCTTAGAAGAGATGGGCCACGACGGTTGGGCGGCTTTGGGCATTCCCAAGGTAAAATAAACCCGCCCCTAATAGGCCAGCCGTGTTAAAATCTGCCGGCGTAAAAGTTGGCCAGACAGTCGTCGCGTGTTTACACGGGGAGGAAAGTCCGGGCTCCATAGAGCAAAATGCCAGCTAACGGCTGGGTGTCGAAAGGCAACGGAAAGTGGTGCAGAGACTTAGACCGCCGATGGCTTCTTCGGAAGCACAGGTAAGGGTGAGAAGGTGCGGTAAGAGCGCACCGCGCAACGGGTAACCGAAGCGGCAAGCTAAACCCCATTTGGAGCAAGACCAAACAGAAGGCCATGATGCGGCTCGTATCGTCTTCGGGTAGGTTGCTTGAGCGTGCTGGTAACGGTACGCCTAGATGAATGACTGTCCTAGACAGAACCCGGCTTATCGACCGACTTTTACGCACCCTATTGCGACCACAGCCATTGATCGACAGATCAATGGCTGTTGTTTTTTGGGCACAGCCGCCCTCCCTTAATCCATAAACCATTTAAATAATATTTAAATCAATGGCTTAAATAACGCTCAGATAACGCTCGATTTAGCCTTCCTAAGCCACGCCAAGCGTCCTCTGGCAAAACGCCCCAGCCTCCTTTATCATCAAATCATTCCTAATAAACCAGAAATCTCGCCATATGTACGCCCAATACGGCCCTTTATGCGCCCAAATTTACGAACACACCAAGCCCGTTGGCCACGCCATTGCGGGCGACATTGACTATTACCACAGCCGCCTGAGCAGCGTCACCGGCCCAATACTAGAGGCCGGCGTGGGCAACGGCCGCATGCTGATCCCTTTTTATCAATCTGGTCTCAACATCGACGGCATTGATCTATCGGCCGACATGTTGGCTATGTGTCAGCACAATTGCCAAGAGGCCAATATACAGCCCATGCTTTATCAAGGCGACATGGGCACCTACCCCTACCCGCATACTTATGAAGCCATTATTGTCCCGACCGGTTCCTTTGGCCTCATCACCGACCGGCAGGCGGCTGAACGTATTTTGGCCCATTTTCAGCAATCGCTACAGCCTAACGGCCGCCTGATTCTGGATTTAGACTTGCCCGTAGACTGGCAAAACCACCAGCAAACCGTCAGCACCTTTGAGCTGGCGCCAGACTATGGCATCACCCTCACCCACCACGCCCAAGAAATGAACTGGGTCGAGCAAACGACTCATACCCTACTCAAGTATGAAGCTTGGCGACAAGGCACGCTGGTGGCGACGGAGTTACAGCGCTTTGACATGCGCTGGTACGGCATTGAAGAGTTTAAACAGCTACTACAGCGATTAGGCTTTCGTGACATTGTCGTGTCTGCCGGCTATCAATTTGGCCAAGCCCCGAGCGCCACCGAGCGTCTCATCACCTTCGAAGCCACCAAATAAACCCAAGGCCCATCATGCAGCTCATTTCTCTCGCCCTCGCCACCGAACACACCCAGCCCCTTAGCCTATTGCTGCAGCAAGAATGGGGCGCCTGGGCGCAATGGGCCGAGCCAACACAAACCGCCGCGCGCCTCACTCAACGCAGCCGCAACGCCACGGGAGAGCAGGTGTGGCTGGCGCTGGATGAATCAGAACAGGCCCTCTTAGGCACAGCCAGCATCATTGCCTATGAGCTCAACGACCAACCACAACGCCCCTGGTGGATCGGTGAAATTTTCACCCACCCCGAAGCCCGTGGTCAAGGTGTGGCCAGCGCTTTAATTCGCGGTTTGGTCGAGCATTTTCAAACCCAACACCCAGACCAAACCCTCTATTTATACACGCCCGATCAACAGGCTCTGTACGCCCGTAAAGGCTGGTTGCCGATCGAAGAGCGCTTTCTAAACCAAGAGTGGGTCACCATCATGGGCCTGCCGCCACGACAGGTGAAAACGGCATGAATGAGCCACTTTACGCCCATCCCCTAGACAGCTTTAAACAGCGCGTCTTACACACCGTCGCCAGCATTCCTTATGGCCATGTCTGTAGTTATGGCACAGTGGCCCGTCGCTCAGGCAGCGCCCGAGCGGCGCGGCAAGTCGGTGCCATCCTCAAACATCTGCCCGACGGCCACACGCTACCGTGGCACCGTGTGGTCAATCGACACGGCCAAATCTCATTGAGCGGCCAGGATCATCAACGTCAAAAAAAGGCCCTTATGGCAGAAGGGATTGTGTTTGCGGCCGATGACAGCATTGATCTTAGCCGCTACGAATGGCTGCATGAACCAGAGATTCAGGCATAAAAAAACGCCCCAATATGATTGGGGCGTTTTGACAATCGTCGTTTAGGCTTTTTTCTTGGTGGCAATCAACGACACAATGATCGACAAGAAAATGGTCAAGAACACGAAGCTTAAAGAAATCCCGACCGGAATGTGGTAAAACTTCGCAATCAGCATCTTCACACCGATGAAGGTCAGCACCACCGCCAAACCATAGCGCAACAGATGGAAGCGATCGGCCATGTCGGCCAATAAGAAATACATCGCACGCAGACCTAAGATGGCGAAAATATTAGACGTCAACACAATGAAGGGGTCGGTCGTAATCGCAAAAATCGCCGGAATGCTGTCGACGGCAAACACCACGTCGCTCAATTCCACCATGATCAATACCAAGAACAACGGTGTGGCATAACGAATGCCGTTTTCCACCACGAAAAATTTCTCCTCGCGAAAACCATCCACCATGCGCAAACGAGCAGAAATCCATTTGAGCGCTTTGTTCTGCGAAAGGTCTGGGGCTTCTTCTGGCTCAGGCTTAAACATATGCAGGCCGGTGTACACCAAAAAAGCACCAAACACATACAAAATCCAGGCAAATTCGCGCACCAGATAGGCGCCTAAGAACACCATCACGGCGCGTAAGACGATGGCGCCAAAAATACCGTAGAGCAGCACACGGTGCTGGAACTGCGGCGGCACTTTAAAGAATGAAAAAATCATCAGGAACACAAACAGATTGTCCACCGACAAGGCTTTTTCAATCACGTAGCCGGTAAAGAACTCGAGGGTTTTTTCCTTCGCCACCACAGGGCCAAACAGAGGGTTACCCGCTAGTTCAAAATACAACCAAATGCCAAAGCTACAGGAAACGGCAATCCAGACCAAGGTCCAGATTAAGGCTTCTTTAATGCTGACTTTATGGGGGCCATTTTTCTTCAACGACAACATGTCGATGGCGATCATGATGAGGACGGCAACAAAAAACACACCATAAAATAATGGTGTGCCTATAGAGGGGCTGCTAACTGCCATTGTGTTTAACCTATTGAGCTGATGAGAACTCAATTAGACTATCCATAAGAACCAACGTTGTCTAATAAGTTCCCTCATTATTTTTTTAATGACAAGGATTTAAGACAACCAGCTTCAAACCCGGAGCCTCTGTTAGGTTGAGGGTCACCGAGTGATACGTCATCTCACCGCTGACCTGATGCTTGATCTTACGCAGGTGGCTGCTCTTGGTTAACGCAGCGTCGTCGGTTTCGTTCCAAAACGCGGCAAACTCCGGACTCTTACCCATCCAACCCCGTACATAAGCCTGTAACGCCTCGTCGTCGGCATGGTTATTGAATTCGGCGCGTAACTGCACGACGACGCGGTCGGCCAAGGCCGCCCAATCGCCCATGAAGTACTTGCTGTGTGGGTCTAAAAACAAATAATCTAAAAGGTTAATGCCGGCTTTTTCTTGCTCAAACCAGTGGGCAAACAAATCTGCCGCAGTGGCGTTAGCATAGGCTAAATCCCAATAGCGGTCATAGACCATAGCAGGCACCAAAATATTATCGACAGTTTTTTGCAACACGCTCGACAATGGCTCAACCTCTCGCTTTTGGGTCGGCTCTTTCGGGTCTAGGTGTAGGCCAGCCAATTCAAACAGGTGTTTTTGCTCAGCCGGCGTCATCAGTAAGGCCTTGGCCAAACGCGACAAGGCCTTCGCCGACGCCGTTTCGGTACGGCCCTGCTCTAGCCAAGCCAACCAAGTGGTGCTGATGCCGCTCAATGCTGCCACCTCTTCACGCCTAAGCCCAGGCGTACGGCGGCGCGTACCGGAAGGCAAGCCCACCTGTACTGGTAAAATTCGTTCTCGCTGTGCGCGAATAAATTCGCCCAATGCCTGTTTTGGTGACCCGTTCATACTCTGACCTTTATGATAAGAATTATCCCATGACTAATAGGATTCTTATCCTAACAGAGTAAAATGTTAATTTGCGTAAAGGAAAAGTTGGGTTTTGTTAAAATTTGATCTATTTATTTAAAAAAATCAGGTGTTTAAATATCTATTATCGAATAAATTAAAATGACAAAAGGCTATTTACAGCAAGGGTAACTGACTGATGCCACAAAAAAACCACCCGAAGGTGGTTTGCTCTGACCCGCCCAAAGGCAGCGGCTACATCAGAAAGAATCCAAGTTGTACTTTAAAATGCTATCTGATCCATTTAACAATTGACGGCTGTAGGTTTCGATCTGTACCAAAATGTGGTCAAAATACACCGCCACCGTCTGTTGTTTTTCAGCATAAAAAGACTCTGGCAACATGGCCGCTACGGGGTCTTGCAGCGCCTCTTTACTGGCTAAATAGGCTCGGCCCATCTCGATGGCGCCCAAGGTCACCCCCATTTGCATCAAAAACGGCACACTGCCGGCAGCGGCGTCTGCCGCTTTACCTTGGCCAAATGCCATCACCACATAGGTGGCCGACTCTTTCGCCAAGTTTAAAGCGTGGCTCAAGGCTTCGGCTAAACGCGCCTCACCAGCCTTGGCCAAACCTTCGGCAATGCGCACCCCTTCAGCCAAAAAGACTTTAGCCGCAGCGCCTTGATCCATGGCGGTTTTACGGCCCACTAAGTCTAAGGCTTGAATCCCGGTGGTGCCTTCATAGATGGCGGTAATACGGGCATCGCGCACCAATTGCGCCACGCCGGTCTCTTCGATATAGCCCATGCCGCCAAACACCTGCAATGCCTGATTGGTCAGCACGTTGGCGTTTTCCGTACACCAGGCTTTAATGATGGGAATTAAGAAGCTCAGCGTTTGCAAGGCCAAGGCCTTTTCGCTCGCTACGGGGTGGTCGGTGGCCTTATCTAAAAGGTTGGCGGCCACAAAGATCAAGGCGCGCTGGGCTTCAATGGTGGCTTTTTGGGTCAACAGCAGACGGCGCACGTCTGGGTGCTGAATAATCGCCACGGCATCATGACTGTCACCATCCACGGCGCGGCTTTGAACACGCTCTTTAGCATAGGCCACCGCCATTTGGTAGGCGCGTTCGGCCACGGCATGGCCTTCCACGCCCACGCCTAAGCGGGCATGGTTCATCATGGTAAACATATGGTTCAAACCGCGGTTGGCCGTGCCGACTAAGAAGCCTTTGGCGCCGTTAAACTGCATCACGCAGGTCGGGCTCGCATGAATACCCATTTTGTGCTCCAACGACACCACTTCTAAAGTGTTGCGCTCACCCACATCACCACTATCGGTCACCAAGAATTTTGGCACCACAAACAGCGAAATGCCCTTCACGCCCGCAGGGGCATCTGGCAAACGCGCCAACACCAAGTGAATGATGTTTTCGGTCAACTCATGCTCACCCCAAGTAATGAAGATTTTTTGGCCGGTAATGGCATAGCTGCCGTCGTCATTGGGGATGGCTTTAGCAGCTACTTGAGCTAAGTCTGAGCCTGCCTGTGGCTCGGTCAAATTCATGGTACCCGACCATAGGCCTTCGCTCATTTTGGGTAAATACGTTTGCTTGATGTCGTCGCTGGCGTGGTGCAATAGCGCCTCAGCCGCGCCCATGGTCAACATGGGCATCAAGGAGAACGCCAGGTTAGCCGAAGTAAACAGCTCTTCACACGCCGTTGACACCACTGAGGGCAATCCTTGACCACCATAGTCGGCAGGGGCGCGTAGGCCGCTCCAGCCTGCGGCGCGATAGGCTTCAAACGCGGCGCGCAATGATTCATGGCTAACGACTTTACCGTCAACGATTTTGGCGCCGTTGACGTCGCCTAAACGGTTAGTGGGGGCCAGCTCTTGTTCGCTGAATTTGCCTGCTTCTTCCAAAATGGCGTCAATGGTTTCATCATCTAAGCCTAGGCCAATCGGCAAGGTAAGAATCTCTGAAATCTTGGCGTGGGTGTGCAGGGCAAAACGTAAATCATTTAAAGGGGCTTGGTAACTCATTATTATTCTCCTAGGTAGTTTTAGGGGCCAGCAATGACCGCTGTGGTGATGAGCCATAGCATGCTCATCCTATCATCGGATCACTCTAGCATTAATTGATCACGGACTTTACTACTTATATCAAATCATCGGCATAAAAAAAAGCCAAGACTTCGAGTCTTGACTTTAATTTTGCCTAATCGCGTAGGAACTTAACGCCGGCGAGGTGGGAATCATACACCGCCTGACGGATGGCTTCTAAGGCCTTGGGCCTGACAAAATGCCGCCTAGCCGCCAACACCACTTTACGTGACGGAATCGGCATATCAAACGGAATGATGCTGAACAACATATGATCATTCTCGGTTAAAGCCGTTGCCGGCAACACGCTGATCCCTAAACCACTGGCCACCATGTGGCGAATGGTATTGATCGAGCTGCCTTGAAGCGTATTGGTTAAGCCCAAGATTTTTTGCCGGCTCGCCAACTCAGTACAGTTGTCCAAAACCTGGTCCCGCATGCAGTTGCCCTCGGTCAAAAGCAAAACCTGCTCTTTTGAGAACACTTCCGTGCTGACCGAATCCAGTTCTTCGAACGGATGGCCCTTAGGGGTAATGATGAAAAACGGCTCATCGTATAAGGGGTAAGTCACCACGCCGGGCTCTTGGAACGGCTCGGCCACGACAATGGCGTCCAACTCACCGCGCTTGAGGCTTTCCGTCAGCACCTGAGTGGTGTTTTCTTCCAGCATCAACGGCATGAACGGGGCTGAATCACGCAGCGCCATAATCAATTTGGGCAATAGATACGGCGCCACAGTAAAGATCAGGCCCAGTTTAAACGCGCCCTCTAATTCATCTTGCTCTTTACTGGCCAAGCTTTTAATGAGGTCGGCCTCATCCAAAACACGCTGGGCCTGCGCCACAATGCGCTCGCCCGCATCGGTGGTAATGATTTCATTACTGCTGCGGTCGAACAGGGTCACCCCTAACTCTTCTTCCAGCTTTTTAATCGCAATTGAAAGCGTGGGCTGGCTGACAAAGCAGCGTTGTGCCGCACGGCCAAAATGTTTCTCTTGAGAAACCGCCACAATATAGCGTAGCTCAGTTAACGTCATGTTATGCCTTTGCTGCCTCTGTGGCCGTACTGGTATTGTCCTCTGGTAGGGTAATATTCAATTCCAATACGTCCATGCCGTCTTGCTTCTCATGTGCAATCCGAATGTCCTCGGGGGACACGGTCACATATTTAGACAACACTTCCAAAAGCTCACGTTGTAATGTAGGCAAATAGTCAGGTGCCTGACTTTTTACCCGCTCTTGTGCGATGATGATTTGCAAACGGTCGCGCGCCACGCTGGCACTTTTTTCTCGCTTACCAAACAACTTAGCAATGATGGACATGCCTACCCTCCAAATAAACGTGAGAAGAAGCCTTTTTTATCCGCTTCAGTAAAGCGCATCGGGCGATTTTCGCCCAATAAACGCGCCACCACATCCTGATAGGCTTCTGCCGCAGGTGTGCCTTCCATGTGAATCGCTGGCGAGCCTGCATTCGACGCTTGCAGAACCGTTTGCGACTCAGGAATCACCCCAATCAAAGGAATGCGTAAAATGTCACAAATGTCTTCAACCGACAGCATTTCGCCTTTTTCCACACGCTCTGGTGAGTAGCGGGTAATCAACAAATGCTCTTTCACTGGCTCTTGGCTTTCTTCTGCCCGACGGCTTTTGCTGCCTAAAATGCCTAAAATGCGGTCTGAGTCACGTACGCTCGACACTTCAGGATTGGTGGTCACAATCGCTTCATCGGCAAAATACAAAGCCATCAAGGCGCCCTGTTCGATGCCGGCCGGTGAATCACAAATCACGAACTCAAAATCCATTTTCTCAGTGAGTTCTTTCAATACTTTTTCAACCCCTTCGCGCTTCAACGCATCTTTATCGCGGGTTTGTGACGCAGGTAAAATGTATAAATTATCACAATGCTTGTCTTTAATCAGCGCCTGGTTCAGCGTGGCTTCACCCTGAGTCACGTTAATTAAGTCATACACCACTCGGCGCTCACACCCCATGATCAAGTCAAGGTTACGCAAACCCACGTCGAAGTCAATCACGGCGGTCTTGTGACCGCGTAAAGCTAATCCTGCTGCGATGCTGGCGCTGGTTGTGGTTTTGCCTACGCCACCTTTACCGGATGTTACGACAATAATTTTTGCCACAATAGAGTTCCTTTTTCTATTTGGTGCTTAACGCACTCATCACTAAACGATTTTCTTCGAGATAAATCTGCGTAGGCTTATTGGCCAAGCTTTCAGGCAAATCCTGCTCAATACTACGGTAAATCCCCGCGATCGACACCAGTTCAGCCTGCATGTCTTGAGCGAAAATTCTGGCTTCGCGGTTGCCGTTAGCCCCCGCTAAAGCACGGCCCCGAAGCGGTGCATACACGTGAATATTGCCATCGGCAATCACTTCTGCCCCTTCGGATACCATATCTAACACAATGAGGTCTGCACCTTGTGCATACACCTGCTGGCCGGTACGAATCGGCCGGCTAATGACCACCGTTGGCTGGCGCTCAGGCGTAGCCGCTGCGGTTGCGGCTGCGCTTTCTGCCGCGGCGGCCTCGTCGCTGGCCTCCTTGGCCTCGCCCACTAAGGCTTGGATGGCCTCATCGGCTTTGGTTTCTGGCAACAGGCTAAACGCCAGTTGGTGTTTGGCGGCTAAGGCCGACACCTGCTTATCATAGTGGCGAAGGCCAATGATGCGCAAACCATATTGCGTAAATAAGGCCAATAGCTGGACAAAGTCAACAGACCATACGTCTTCCAGCTCATTCACGTCTAAGACGAAGGGCACGCTGCCCACATCGGTCAACTGTTTGAATCGAACCGCCAGCTCTTGAGCCAGCCGTTCAGCGTCTGTTGTTTTCAGCTGGATGCATAAAGCATCAAGTCGCGCTGATTTAACCTCTAAAACCGATTTCATAGGGTCACTTTTTAACTTTATATAGTTTTTTTCAATCACTCAAGTTTACCATTTATAATCTTAAAGATTCAATGAGCAATTAAGCCGAGGAAACCGAGATGTCGCTTACTTTTCACATTATTGGGGCAGGCCGCGTCGGCCAAACCTTGGGCCATCTGTGGCAGCAATCTGGCCTACTGCAACTGAGCCATATTGTCCGCCGCTGCAATCTTGAGGCCGCGCCGTGGACGCACCGTTTTACCACAGCAAAAATAGTAACACAAATCAGCAACTTGCCCGCAGCAGATGTGGTCTTAATCAGCACCCCCGACGACGCCATTGAATCGAGTGCCGAAGCCCTGGCCGCCTGTGCCTGGCTGTCACCACAAACCTTGGTGTGTCACTGTAGCGGTGCTAAAAGCCGCAGCGCCTTAGCCAGCTTAGCTGCTAAAGGCGTTCAAACCGCCAGCTTACACCCTGTTTTTGCCTTTGCCGACGTCGACGCCAGCATTCGTACGTTGGCTGGCCACCTAGTGGCCATTGAAGCCGAGCCAGCGCAACAGGCCTTTATGACGCAGCTGGCCGAAGCCTTAGGCCTACAGCCCTTCTACCTCGATGCAGCGCATAAAGCACGCTATCATGCAGCCTTATCCATCAGCGCCAATTTCTTGGTGACCTTAGCCGGTTTTGCCGAAGACGTTTTAGCGCCACTAGGCCTACCCCAATCACAAAGTCGTGCTTTAGTGAGTGGTTTAATGCAGCAAAGTTTCCACAACTATCAAGCTTTGGGGCCTAAGGCCGCCTTAACCGGCCCAATTGTGCGCGGCGATGCCGCCACTGTCGCCAGCCATCTTGACGCCTTAACCCCGGCAGAAACCCCGCTTTATCAAGCCTTAGGCGTGGCCACTGTCGGCTTAGCAAAGGCCGCCTTAAGCCCTGAGCAAGCTCAGACACTTTTAGACTTATTGGCCCCACCTCAAGCCCAAACCAAAAAAAAGCAGTAATGCTGGGCATTACTGCTTGTTCATGCTCACTGAGGCATTAAGATGCCGGCGCGGCTTCGGCGGCCGGCTGTTCTGTCTCGGTAAAGGTTTCAAACAGCGTCACCACGCGCTGTACGCCAGAAGTCGCACTGATTTGTGCCGTGGCGGCAGCCTGTTCTGCGGGCGTTAAGATCCCGAACACGTAGGTAACGCCATCATAGGTCACCACTTTGACGCGGTTAGGAATAAACCCTTTCGCATTCAGCAAGTTGGTGCGGATCTTTGAGGTAATCCACGTGTCTTGGCTGACGTCACCAAATTTACGATCGCCAGGCGCAACGTTAATGTAGTTGTAGATCTTGGCCACATTAGGCTGGGCGCGCAGAGCGCGTTCGGCCATGGTTTTTTCAGCTTCGCTGGTGACATAGCCCAACAATAGGCCATGACGGTTGTAGCTGATGACCTTCACATTGGGCTGAGGCTGGCCAGCAGCAACAGGGTTGGCCTGCCAATAATTGGCGATGCTGGCGGCTACTTGGGCCTCAATCACGCTGTCATCGGTTTGTGCGCCGACGCTGCGCCGATCAGTAGCGGCTAAGCCACCCACGGCAGCACCGCCCACAATAAATGCAGGACAGCCAGTTAGGCCACTCACCATCACGGCGCTGACGACTAAAGTCTTGATCCAACTTTTCATAAAGCATCCTCTACTGGTTTGGTTGTTGGCTTAATCTGCGCCCAACAGCATGTAGTCCACGCCATCACATAAGGCGTGAATCAATAAAATGTGAATTTCCTGCACCCGGGCCGTGCGCGGATGCGGCACGTTGAGCAATACGTCGTCGCCATTTAGTAAAGCCGCGATTTTGCCGCCGTCTTTACCGGTCAGCGCAATCACCTTCATGCCTTTTTCGTGGGCCGCTTTCACCGCTTCCACCACGTTGGCCGAGTTGCCCGACGTAGAAATGGCCAGCAACACGTCATTTTCTTTACCCAGAGCACGTACTTGTTTCGAAAAAATCAGGTCGAATTCGTAATCGTTACCGATGGCGGTTAAGGCTGAGGTGTCGGTCGCCAAAGAAATGGCCGCCAAGCCTGGGCGCTCTTGTTCAAACCGGCCCACCATTTCGGCGGCAAAATGCTGGGCGTCGGCGGCAGATCCACCGTTACCGCAAGCCAATAGTTTGCCTTCCATCATCAAGGTGTTCACCATCAGCTGAACGCCTTCGGCCACCGCTTCAGGCAGGATGTCTTGACACTGTTTTTTTGCTTCAATGCTCTCGGCAAAGTGGGCACTGACTCTATCAACTATGCTCATTGTTTATTCCAATATGTTTTTTAGCCAAACCGGCGCATCCTGCGCTTGGCACAATACCGCGTCCAATCGACACGGCGCGTTGTGTATCTTATTCACCTGCATGTAATGCAGTATGGTTCGCTGTAACTTTGCCAGCTTACGCGGGGTAATGCTGTAGGCCACGCCACCAAAATGGGCCCGTTGACGATATTTTACTTCAATAAAGACCCACGTGTTGCCTTCTTTCATCACCAAATCCACTTCACCGTAAGCACAATGCCAATTACGCGCCACCAGCAGCAAGCCTTGCTGGCCTAAAAACGCCAGCGCACGGTCTTCTGCTTGGGCACCTACAGGATGATTTAGTTTCATCAGCGGCCTTTCATCTGGGCAGCCGATCGATTTTAATCCGTCTCGCGGCCCACATGATTGTCAAGATGATGCGGCGCATCAGTGGTATAGTTAAGGGCTGGTTCCCCATTTTTCAAGAGAAAGCCCTGGCGTGCAAACACATTATTCACAAGCGCAAGCAACCATTCAAACACAAACATTATATGTGTTAGCCACCCCAATTGGAAACTTAAGTGACATCACCCTACGCGCGCTGGCGGTTTTAGAACGCGCCGACTTAATCTGCGCCGAAGACACCCGCGTCACTGGCCAACTATTAGCGGCCTACGGCATCAAAAGTAAACTCATCAGCGTACGCGAACACAATGAGCGCCAAATGGTCGACAAGGTGGCTGAAGCGCTGGCCAACGACCAAGTGGTGGTACAGGTCTCCGATGCGGGCACGCCCGCCATTTGCGACCCAGGCGCTAAGCTGGCCCAAGCCATTCGCGCTAAAGGCTATAAGGTTTCTCCCATCGTCGGCCCCAGCGCCGTGATTGCCGCTTTGAGCGTAGCCGGCATGACCAGCGCCAACTTTTATTTTGCCGGCTTTTTGCCCCCAAAAACCAAAGAGCGCCAAACTCTGTTGCAAAAATGGCAAGAAACCCCCTACACCGTCATCATGTACGAAACCCCTCACCGCATCGAAGCCACCCTCGCCGACATGCTAGAGGTACTTGGCCCTGATCGCCGCTTAGTGATGGCGCGCGAAATCACCAAAACCTTCGAAACCTTCATTGACGGCACCGTAGCTGAAGTGCTGGCCGCAGTAAAAGCCGACCGCAACCAAACCCGCGGCGAGATGGTGTTGATTTTGGATGCAGCCCCTGCCGTAACCCAAAGTGCGCTATCTGAAGCCACAGAACACGTGATGAAGGTGCTGGCGGCGCAACTACCCACCAAACAAGCAGCCGAGCTCGGCAGCAAAATCACCAATGAAAACAAAAAGGTATTATACGATTACGCCTTAAGCTTGAAAAAAGATTAAAAAAGGCCTTTACAGTGATCTGTTTTCAGCTATAATACGCTCCTCAAACAAATCTTCACCTGCCCAGGTGGCGAAATTGGTAGACGCAGGGGACTCAAAATCCCCCGCCGCAAGGTGTGACGGTTCGAGTCCGTCCCTGGGCACCAAAGCTCAATCGCTTTGGTCTGCAACACAAGGTTAAGATTAAAAATCCAGCTCACGAGCTGGTTTTTTTTCGCCTATACCTGATGCGCCCCCTTTAATCTATCACTTAGCTATTTAAAATCAATAAACTAACCATGCTCTATCGTGCCTTTGGCCCACACGCTGCATGATTCTGCTCGGTTGCCCCATGTCCTCTGAGCCATCAATTCGGTCCCCCTCTCGATTTGATGCTTAGAATGAAGAACAGACGATAAACAGTCTGCGCTTTGCCTATCCTAGACACGCTCTGTGCCACCGCTCATCCCTAACCATAGTCTCCCCCAATCTGTCTCTTTATTGCAAATGCGATTAATAATAATTCTTATTTCTATTAGTAAATGATATGCTGTCCGCTTTGTGTTTAAAAAAACTCACTTTTTTAAAGAAAGACTACACTCACTCACGCAATAAGGACCATAGTTATCATGTCTCACATTAGGGAAAACTCGACGTTCACGTCACCTGCCAGCAAACGCACTTTATTGGCTACTGCCATTTTGGCCCTGTCTTTTAGCGCCGTACCCACTTTGGCTCACGCCGCCGAAGAAGAGGACACGGCAGAGCTCAGCACCGTCGTGGTCACGGCCGAAAGACAGCTGAAACAATCGCTCGGCGTGTCTAAAATTGACGCCAAAGAAATTGAAAAACGCCCCCCGGTTAACGACATTAAAGACTTAATTCGCACCATGCCGGGTGTCAATCTAACGGGTAATACCGCCTCCAACGCGCGCGGCAATAATCGTCAAATTGACATCCGCGGCATGGGCCCTGAAAACACCTTGATCCTGATTGACGGCAAGCCGGTGAGCTCACGCAACGCCACTCGCTATAGCTGGGGCGGCGAACGCGACACCCGTGGCGACTCCAACTGGGTGCCGGTTGAAGAAATTGAATCCATCGAGGTCATCCGCGGCCCTGCCGCCGCTCGTTATGGCTCCGGCGCGGCTGGCGGCGTGGTCAACATCACCACCAAGCGCGTTTCGAAAGAATTTAAGGGCTCAGCCAACTGGTACACCAATCTGCCCGAAAACAGTAAAGAAGGCATGACCCACCGTATTGGTTTCAACCTCAGTGCCCCCATTATTGAAGACACTTTGTCTTACCGCGTCTACGGTAACTACAACAAAACCAAAGGCGATGCGGCCGACATCAACCCCCTAATCCACGGTGAGCGCCAAGCCGGCCGTGAAGGCGTTGAAAACAAAGATGTCTCCGGCAAACTGGTGTGGAAAATCGATCCGCAGCAATACCTCACCTTCGACGCCAACTACAGCCGCCAAGGCAATATCTACGCCGGCGACACCCAGTTTGGCGGCGTCCATAAAAACGATTTCATCTACGGTCAAGAAACCAACCGCATGTACCGCAAGAGCTTCTCACTCACCCATGATGGTTCGTGGGACTGGGGTGACTCCAAGCTGATGGCACAATACGACAAGACCATTAACTCGCGCATGAAAGAAGGCATGGCTGGTGGGGGTGAAGGCTCGATTCAAGGCGATGGTTCGATTGTAGATTCTGAACTCAAAACCACCCGCTTCAGCGGTGAAGCCAACATTCCGTTTGACCTAGGCGTGGCCCACGTGGCCACCATTGGGGCCGAATGGTCTAAAGATACCTTTAACGACCCTTCCAGCACGGCACAGAACTCATCAATCCCCGAGGTTCCTAATGCCCGTTCAGCCAAAATGGACGCTTCGGCCTGGGCCTTATACCTAGAGGACAACATTTCTTTAACCAACACCACTCAATTGATTCCGGGCGTGCGTTTTGATCACCACTCCAAGGCCGGCAACAACTGGAGCCCCAGCCTAAACGTGGCACAAAAACTGGGCGACTACTTTACCCTAAAAGGCGGCATCGCCAAGGCCTATAAAGCGCCTAACCTATACCAAAGTGCCCCCAACTACATGCTCTTGACGAAAGGGACAGGCTGCCCAACTGGCATAACAGGGCCTTGCTATCTATTGGGTAACGAAAACCTTGACCCAGAAACCTCAATCAATAAAGAGGTAGGGATTCAGTTCGCCAAAGACCGCTGGAACGCGTCACTCACCTGGTTTAGAAACGACTACGACAATAAGATTGTCTCTGGTAGCGAGATTGTGGGCACCTCTGCCTCTGGCGCCAAGATCTTACGCTGGGAGAATACGGGCAAAGCCGTAATTGAAGGCCTTGAGGGCAACATTGCCGTACCACTCACCACCGGCCTAATGTGGCACAACAATTTTACCTATATGCATAAGTCTGAGGACAAAACCACGGGCAACCCCTTATCCATTATTCCGAAATACACCATCAACTCTAGCTTCGATTGGGAGATTTCCGAACGCTTTAATGCCTTATTAACCGTGACCCATTACGGTAAGCAAGAGCCGAAAAAATACCCCACCAGCAACAGTAACACCACGGTTGATGGCAAGATAGCCGTCATTTCCAAGCAAGACCCCTACACCATTGTGGGCCTAAGCGCTGGTTATAAATTCAATAAACATGCCCAGATTCACGGCGGCATCAGCAATTTATTTGATAAAAAACTGTATCGCGAAACCTCTGAAAGTGGCTCTGCCACCGCCCGTACCTATAACGAAGCTGGTCGCGCTTACTACATGAGCATGAAGTTTGATTTTTAAGCGGTAAGCTTAAGCAGGGCTTAGAGTTTGCTCTAAGCCCTTTTTTGTGCCCAGTATTTAACCTAGGCGCCCAACCTCGTCAACAACCGCAGCGCCGCCGCCTGATCCTCGGCCCAATACAAGCCCATGCGTTCGGATGACACCAGCCCCGCACGCTGACAGCCTTCCCGCACCTGAGCGCTCCAGCCCACCAACACCACCCTACGGCCGTAGGCCTGCTGTTCGTCCACAAACGCCGCCAGCGCCAACAGCCCCGTGACGTCAATAAACGCCACGTTCACACCGATTAAAACCACGCCTTTAACCTCTGGCCGTACGGCCAGTCGCTGCGACACGGCGCCTAGCCGCGCCTGCGCCGAACCAAAAAACAGCGGCCCCCTCAGGACATCTAAACACACCGATTCAGATAGGGGCATCGGCCCAGATGAAGGCAATGATGCAGGTAAGCGCCACAGCTGCACCCACAGCCACAAAAGCGCCAAACCCATGGCCGCCAGTACCCCCACCACCATGCCAAAGCCCACCGTCAGCGCCAAACACGTCACCAAAATCCAACGATCCCCGACGGGCGCAATCCGCCACAGGCGACGCAGCGCCGAAACATTGGCCATATGCCAAGCCACCAGCCACAATAGGGCCGCCAAGCTGGCCATGGGTAAATAGCCCAACCACGGCGCCAGCAGCAACAGGCTCAGCAATACAAACAGGGCATGAATCATCGCCGCCACTGGCGTTTGCGCCCCAGCGCGAATATTGGCCGCCGTACGCGCCAAGGCACCGGTAGCGGCAAAGCCGCCCACAAACGGCGCCACCATATTGCCTAGTCCCTGACCGACCAGCTCGGCGTTCGGCCGATGCCGCGTGTTGGTCAGACCATCGGCCACCACCGCACACAGCAAGGATTCAACCGCACCCAAAAAAGCAATGGCCAACACGCTCGGCGCCAGGGCCCATAGCCCGCTGGCGGCCCACCACGATTGGCCGTCTTCCGACTGCCACGGCCACACCAGCGTCGGCAACATCGACGGGATGCCGGCATAGGCCACGCCTTCCAACCAATACGTAAACACCGAGGCAATGGTGCGTGGCGGCCACCCCAGCCCCGTGAACGCCATGCCCAATAGCGCACTGGCGCCCATCACCACCACGTGTGGCGGTAGCCGACGAACCCAACGCGGCCACAGCAGCAGCCCCGCTAGAGTCAGCGCCCCGAGGCAGACGTCCACTACGGAAACATGCCCCAGCTGGGCCACAACGTGGCCTATACGGCTCACCACATCACCACTGGCGGCCCCCGTCACGCCTAAAAAGTCAGGCAGTTGCGCCACCACAATCACCACCGCAATACCGGCACTGAACCCGCTGATGATGGGTTCTGGCACCCAATACACGAATCGCCCCAGCCGCAATAGGCCCAAGACCACCAAAACCATGCCCGCCAAAAAACTGGCCATCAGCAAGCCGCTGAAGCCGAACGTGGCGACAATGGGCTGTAACACCACCACAAAGGCCGCCGTCGGGCCCGAAACGTTAAAGCGTGAGCCGCCGCACAGGGCGATGACAAACCCCGCCACCACGGCGGTGTATAAGCCATATTGTGGCGGCACGCCGGTGCCAATTGCTAAGGCCATCGACAGCGGCACCGCAATCATGCCCACGGTTAGGCCCGCCCCTAGATCTTGCCGCAACGTCTGCCAACGATAGCCACGCAGCATGTGCGCTAAGGGCAGCCCATCGCCTTCGTGTGTTTGCTTCATGGTCATGCCCCGTTTGAGCCCACCCACCGCTAAAAATGAGCCACACAATCACACTATCGACCTTAACACAAAACGCCATTGTCATTTAAAAAATCGTCACCATCCCCCGCACGCTACTGAGGCAGCCCCCATCTGGCCACCCTCACAGTCGCACCATGCCCGTGCCGTACATGACTGGCACCTAGTTCACTTTTTTGATAGCATTAGCCGCAACTTTTGCGACGTAACCACCACAGGCCTGTTTATGACCACCGTTACCTATATTGACCATCAGGGCCATGCCCGTACGCTTGACGTCGCCATTGGCGATTCGGTGATGCTCGGCGCCGTGAACCACGACCTAGAAGGCATTGAAGCCTATTGTGGGGGCGCCTGTGCCTGCGCCACCTGCCATGTCTACGTCGATGAGGCGTGGCTAGACAAGCTGCCCCCCATTGCCGAAAAAGAACAAAATATGCTGAAATTTGTGATGAATCAGCAGCCCAACTCGCGCCTGTCCTGTCAGATCACGGTCACGGCGGAACTCGATGGGCTGGTGGTCACCACCCCCGAATGCCAAATTTAATCCAACCTTCTAGTGCAGACACAAGTAAAAGCCCATGACCCCTCAATAGGGCATCATGGGCTTACTCGAACAGCGCTTAATAACCGTTTAAACGGGCCAAACCGTCTGAGCCACCTCACGAATAAAAGTCAATTTATCCCACTGCGACTGAATCGACACTTTATTGCCCTCTTCCGTTGAAGAAAAACCGCACTGTGGGCTCAAGGCCAACTGTGACAACGGTAGGTATTGAGCAGCCTCATGAATGCGCGCCAAAATGTCTTTTTTTGATTCAAGCTCGCCCACTTTGGAGGTCACCAAGCCCAAAACCACTTCGGCATCAGAACCATTCAGCTTGGCGAGGGGCGCAAACCCACCGGCACGCTCAGTGTCATATTCCAAGAAATAACGATCAATATTCACCAAATTCTTAAAAATAAAGTCTTCAATCACGTCATATCCGCCCTCATAATGCCAGGTTGAGGAAAAATTACCGCGACAGATGTGCATGCCAATGACGAGATCATCCGGCTTGTCTTCGAGCGCAATGTTTAAAGTGTCCACACAATACTGCGCTAAGCGCTGAGGGTCCATGCCTAAAGCACGCTCTTTTTCGCACTGCTCGGCACTGCATAAATAGGCCCAAAAGACGTCATCTAACTGTAAATAACGGCAACCTAAATCATAAAATACCTTAATCGCTTTTCGATACGCCAAACCTAAATCCCGAACATAGCCCTCAATGTCGTCACCATAATAGGCGTTGTTGCGAATATTAGGGCGCATCATCATATTGGGGCTGGGTAGGGTCATTTTGGCCACAAACTCGCCACCATCGCCTACGGCTCCATGCAAAAACCGATAATCGGCTAAATGAGGATGGTGTTCATCAAAATCTAAGCGCCCCACAACGCGTACATTATGAGGTTTGGTGACCACACCCTTAAACGCCATGCCCTGCTCGGCCTCGTAGCCTTCGGCACCCACTAGGTTTTCCATGAAGTCGAAATGCCACCATGCCCGCCGTAGCTCGCCGTCGGTAATGGCCTGAATGCCAACTTTTTTTTGCTCGGCCACGAGTTTGATGATCTCTTGATCTTCAATCGCCCGTAGCTGTTCTGGGCTGATTTTGCCTGCGGCCAAATCTAAACGCCCTTGCTTAATTGACTCTGGGCGTAAAAAACTGCCCACATGATCTGCTTTATAGCCGGCGTAGCGCTGCTTAGCCGCCGTTGTTGTATTGCTCATACTGCCTCCCTTTTTTGGACGTATAGACGTCTATATATCTTAAATATAAACAAGATTCCCCCTCATTGTCAACACCCAAACCTCCATCATCTTTGCAGAAGGCGGCGGCATGAGGCACAGCCTACGCGCCTTTACGCGTGACCAATCCCGATTGAGTATGCATGTACAGCAAGCCCAGCAGCGCCAATAAAAACAATAGGGCATACACGCCGTACAAGGTGGTCGGGGTCCAGTTTTGATCAAGCAAAGAGCCGGCCACCATAGGCGACAAAATACCGCCAATGCGGCCAACCCCAATACCGAATCCAACCCCGGTGGTACGAATATGAGAAGGATACAGCGTCGGGGCCTTTGCATACAGGCTGGCCACGCATCCGTTCACACAAACGCCCAAGCCCAAACCAAATAGAAAAGCCAATGCCCCTAGGTCAATGCTGTACACAAAACCCACCATCAGCACTGCCGTCAAAATAAAGAACACCAGCTGAGTATGAAATACCGAAAAGCGGGTGGTCACTAAACCATACAAAACGGCACCAAAAATACCGCCTATGCTTAATAAAATGCCGCCCGTCATGCCCTGCTCAGCCGAAAGCCCTGAGACCGTTAATAGCTTAGGCGTCCAACTCATGACAAAATAAAAACCAAACATGGTTAAGAAAAAAGTCACCCACAAGCCTAGGCTGGCCCCTCTAAATTCACGATTTAACAAAGCGCTCAAGGATTGTTTGGCCGCCGCCTGCGCGCTCGGCACCAACGGCAACTCGGCTAAAGGCGGCAACTGCAACCGGGCATTCAGATCATTCACCTTGCTCAAGGCATGGCGCGGACGCTTGGCCAACAAAAAAGCCAACGACTCAGGTAGCGCCCAATACACCCACAACACCATCAACAGCGTGGCCACGCCGCCCACCATAAACACGCTTTGCCAGCCGAAGCGGGACACCAGATACACCGCCACCAGTCCACCAAACGTGGCGCCAAGGGCATAGCCTACCGACAACAGGCTGATGGCAAAGTTACGCCACTTGGCCGATGCATACTCACAGGCAATGACGTTGGCACTGGCCAAAATACCGCCAATGCCCAAGCCCGTCACAAAGCGCAGCCAGCCAAGCTGGGTGTGCGTTTGGCTAAAGCTAGACGCCACCATGCCCATGCCCGAAATCAACAAACAAATCATGATCAAAGGCCGACGGCCTAACCGATCAGCCCAGGGGGCCAAAACCAATGAACCCGCCGTCATGCCCAAGAGGCCAACGCTCAGCAAAAAACCCAGCTCAGTCCCCGATAAACCCCAATGTTCAGACACGGCTGCCGCGGTAAACGCCATCACCATGACGTCAAAGCCATCAATAATGTTCAACAGCACGCACAGCCCCACAATCTGCCACTGAAACCCCGTCATGCGCTGACGGTTTAACGCCCCTTCTAAATGCACACTCATCCTAGCCTCCTCAAACCACGGCATCCCGCTTAAAACAACCATAATAACCATCTAAACGTATAGACGTCTATTTATATTAAGCGGCGCCCCTGTTTGGGTGCCTCTTTTACCACAGCCTCGACCGTCTTGAAGTTCGCGACTTACACTTCGCCCTTAGCCTTCCTCATCTCATTCTTTAGCGTTAAGGTCGCCCCCAGGCTGCGGATCGGATCCGGTGGCACCCATCGCGGTTGGCTATTGGCCTGAATAAAACGCAGCGCCTCGCTGTCCGTGCCATGCATGTACTCGGCCATGTAATAGCCTAAATAGGTACCACTGGCCACCCCCACTCCATTACAGCCACACACCACAAACACATTGTCGGCCACTTGTTGAAACACGGAATGATGATTCAGCGTCATGCACAGCAAGCCGCCCCAAGTATGGGCAAAAGGCACCTGACTCAGCTCGGGAAACCGCGCCTGAAACGAACGTTTATGCTGTTCTCGGGCACGCTGGCGCTGGGCTTCGGTGTGGCTCAGCTTGGGGGCAAAATCGAAGCTGTTGCGCACCATGATGCGGTTATCTGGAGTTAGCCGTACGGTGCTGCCAGCGGGATGTGCCGAGGTTAAGCCCCAAGCGCGCACGCCTGAAAACAGCGCATCCACCTGAGAGGCAGGTAAGGGATCGGTTAGGCTGGCATAGGTAAACACCGGTGCCAGCCTATGCTTGGCAAGGCCAAAGGCCTCAGCAAATGCGCTGACGGTGACCACCACCTTGGTCGCATTGATGATGCCGTTGGCCGTATAGAGCCGCGTCGCTTGGCCTGTTTGCCCATAGTCTATGGCGTGTACCGGCGTGCGTTCATAAATGCTGATACGAGTGCTTAAGCCTTTGGCGATGCCGCGAATCAACGCGGCTGGATTCATCAAAATATTGCCTGCCGTGTATACGGCGGCTCGATAATAAGACGTGCCTAAGCGCTGGGCCAGCGCCTCACCCTCAAGATACTCGTAGGCAAACTGCCCCTTGTTAAGGGTGCTCATAAACCCTTCTAGGCCTTGCAGGTGCTCAGGCTCATGCGCCGCCATATACTTCCCCGCCTCATCCCACTGGCAATCAATCGTAAACTCGGTTTTAAATCCGCGTAAGCGCTCAATGGCAAAGGTATTCAGGCGATGCACCCATAAATCATGTTCAAGGTTTTGGGCACTGCTGTCGATGTTGTGAGGCAAGTCAATGATGAAACCGGCGTTGCGCCCAGACGTGCCTTGGCCAATCTTAAGGGCATCAACCACCGCAATACGGCATTCTGGGTCTCGCTCGCTTAACCGCGCCGCTACCGACAGGCCGGTGTATCCGCCGCCAATAACCACCACGTCAAAGCTTACCTCGCCCGCTAACGGCGTACCCAAGGTTTCGTTTTTGTTAGCGGCGGTTTCAAACCACCCGATCGACCCATCTATCTGGGGCTGTTGCGTCATTTTTTTCATGCCAAGGCTCCTCATCACAGCCATGATTATAAATAAAGATCGGACCATCCATACAGGGATAGGTCAAAAACCAGCACATTGCCTCTATGCCCTCAGCGAAACAGCTCCGATGCCATCAGCGCCTTGAGTAAATCTTGCACCGAGGTCGGCAACAATCGATTACGCCGCACAATGAGCTGCGCCCGCGCGCTTTCAAAAACTGGATTGGTGGTGCGCAACACCACACACTCCCCGCTGGCCACTTCTTCAACCACGTCGCGTTCGCGTAACAGGCTTGCCCCCAGACCAGCGCGGGCAAACTGCCGCAGCGCCATCACCGAACTGGTCACCAAGCCAGGGGTTAACTTTACCTGATCGTGCAGCTCGGCCGCATCCACCATTTGCCGAAACCCAAATCCAGGCGGCATGATGCCGACGCGGTAGGGCAACAAGGCCTTCAGCTCAATCGGCCCTGAATGTGCAGCCAGAGGATGGTCAGCGCGCACCGACACGCAAATGGGTTCCAAATGATCGGCCATCACCTCAATATTGGGCGGCAAGGTGGCCGCATAGGCGAGGCCGATGTGGGCACGATCCTCGGCCACGTGGCGCACCAGCTCATTCATATTCATTAAATCCAAGGCAATCTCAATATTGGGGTTGTCGTGGCCAAAATCACACAGGGTGCGGTTGATCAGCTCGGGCACAAAGCCCTCGCCCGACACCAGCTTGACCCGACCACGGCGCGATTGGCTGAGCTCATACAAAGCACTCATCAGCGCCTCTTCTTTTTCCAGCCGCTCTTTCACATAGGCCATCACCACCCAAGCCGCCTCAGTTGGCTTGAGGCGATTGCCGCGGCGCTCAAATAAAGTAGTGTTTAAATCGGTTTCCAACTGTTGGATCTGGCGGCTGATGACCGATTGTTCCACGTCTAACTGGTCGGCGGCTTGGCGCATGGAGCCGGTCTGAACCGTGGCGTAAAAATAACGTAAGCGCCGCTCGCTCAGCCCTTGCGGTGCCGTACCGAACGGAAAATGAATGGCCATGATGACTTTCCTTGATGACTTTTAAGCATCATTAAACTACCGCTTTGTTCATTGAAGCGCAATATTTTTGTGCCTATACTGATTTCACATAAGATTCATTGGGTTAAATGAATCTACAATAAACACATACTCTTAGAGGAGTTACCATGAACCCTAACCCAAGCGCCGCGGGCTCTGTGCCCAACAGCAACCCCGCCCTTACCAAAATCTACGCCAAGATTAATCTGCGCCTGCTGCCCTTTTTGCTGCTGTGCTACTTTTTTGCCTATTTAGACCGCGTCAATATTGGCTTTGCCAAACTGCAAATGCAAAGCGACCTTGGCATGTCTGATGCCGTCTACGGCTTTGCCGCCGGTATTTTCTTCTTGGGCTACGTGATGTTTGAAGTGCCCAGCAATTTGCTGCTGGAAAAAATTGGTGCGCGTAAATCCATCGCCCGCATCATGGTGTTGTGGGGGCTGACATCAGCCTCAATGCTGTTTGTCACCAACGAAACCAGCTTTTACATCCTGCGCTTCTTGTTGGGCGTGTTTGAAGCCGGCTTTGCCCCCGGCATGATTTTCTATTTGACCTATTGGTATTCAGGCGCCCGCATGGCCCGCGTGATGTCGATTGTGATGCTGGCTGGCCCTTTAGGCGGCATGCTCGGCGGCCCGGTTTCGGCCTGGATCATGGCCACCATGAGCGACAGCACTGTCATGGCTGGCTGGCAATGGTTGTTCTTGATTGAAGGGCTGCCTTGCGTGTTCTTAGGCGTAATGGCGTTCTTTTACCTAGACGACAAACCTGGCCAAGCCAAATGGCTGTCGCCAACGGAACGCACCCTATTGGCCCAAGACATTGGCCAAACCAAAGAAACCAGCCACCACGGCTTTAAAACCGTCTTACGTGATCCTTGGGTCTACCTATTGGCTTTTGCCTATTTTTGTATCATCAGCGGCATTTATGCGGTGGCCTTCTGGCTGCCCACCCTTATCAGCAACAGCGGCGTCACCGACTTAAAGCAGGTGGGCTTGTATTCGGCCATTCCGTATCTTTGCGCCGCCCTATTTATGTGGTGGTTTGCCAAAAGCTCTGACAAACATCAAGAACGTCGCTGGCACAGTACTTTACCCGCTCTATTCGCCGCCATCGGTCTAAGCTTGGCCATTGTGTTTGGTGACCACTTTGCCGTGTCATTGGCCGCCATCTCCTTGGCCACTGGCTTGATGTGGGCAGCCTACACAGTATTTTGGGCCATCCCATCACAATACTTGGAAGGCTCAGCCGCCGCTGGGGGCATTGCCCTCATCAACAGCATCGGCCTTTTGGGCGGCTTGGTCAGCCCGATGCTGATGGGCTTTGTGAAAGAGGCCACTGGTTCACTCATGGCAGGCTGGTTCTCGATTGCTGGGGTTTTGGCCCTAGGCGCGCTGACCTTGCTGTTCGTGGCCCAGAAAAAGAAAAAAGCTTAACCCTCATCAACGTCCTGATGTCGTTTGAGGCTTAATCAAGACGGCATTGGGATCATCACAACACACACAAGAGGACACCCGATCATGCGCATCATCATTGCTGGTTTCCAACACGAAACCAATACGTTTGCCCCGACCAAGGCCACCTACGATAAATTCGAACACGGCGGCGGCTACCCGCCCCTATGCCACGGCGAGGACTTGTTTGCCTTAACAGACATGAACATCCCCGTCGCTGGCTTCATCAAACAAGCCCAGCAAGACGGCCACGAGTTAATACCCGTGCTTTGGTGTGCGGCGGCCCCATCAGCCCACGTGACCGAAGCAGCCTTTGAACGGATCTGTGGCGACATTACCGCCGCCGTGGCCCAGCATCAGCCCGATGCCGTGTATTTAGACCTGCATGGCGCCATGGTATGTGAACACGTTAATGATGGCGAAGGCGAACTGCTCGCTCGTCTACGGGCCTTAATCGGCCCAGAAAAACCCTTAGTGGCCAGCCTCGATCTACACGCCAACGTAACCGACTTAATGCTCCAAAGCGCCGATCGTTTGGTGGCCTATCGCACCTATCCCCACGTCGACATGGCCGAAACCGGCGCACGCGCAGCGGTACAGCTAGACGCCTGTCTAAAGGGCGAAGCTGCCGTTTTGGTCAGCCGCCGCCTGCCCTTCCTCACCCCAATCAATGCCCAATGTACCTTTGTCGAACCGGCCCGCAGCGTTTACGCCGCCGTGGCCGAACTAGAACACACCAGTATGTTGTCCATGTCGTTTGCCACTGGCTTCCCAGCAGCCGACTTTAGCGAATGTGGTGGCGTGGTGTGGGGCTATGCGCCTACGGCCGAATTGGCCCAAGCAAAAGTCAATCAAATCTACGCCCAAATCGTCGACAATGAAGCGGCGTGGGACATCTCATTTTTAAGTCCTGAAGCAGCCGTGGCGCAGGCCATGGCGCTGGCGGCAGACGCAGACAAACCCATCGTGATCGCCGACACCCAAGACAATCCTGGCGCTGGCGGCGATGCCAACACCATGGGCGTGCTCAAAGCCTTAGTGGCGGCTAAAGCGCAAAAGGCCGCCATCGGCCTCATCGTCGACCCCGCGGCCGTTGAGGCGGCTTATGCGGCGGGAGAAGGCGCCAAGATCACGCTCGCACTGGCCGGCACCTCGGGCATCGAGGGGGATAGCCCGCTGCACGCAACGTTTACGGTAAAAGCGTTATCTGACGGCCGCTGCCAATACGGCGGCCCCATGATGCATGGCGTTTTAGTCGACGTTGGGCGCAGCGCCTGCTTGATGATTGACGACATTGCCGTGGTCGTCAGCACCGACAAGGCGCAAATGCTCGACCGCAACCTATTTCGCATGGCCGGCGTTCATCCCGAAGACATGGCCATCGTGGTGGTCAAAAGCTCGGTGCATTTTAGGGCCGACTTTGAACCCATTGCCGCCGCCGTGCTGATCGCCAAAGCGCCCGGCCCCCTCTTAGCCGATCCAGTCGACCTGCCTTGGCAAAACCTGCGTCCAGGTATTCGCCTCAAGCCGCTAGGCCCCGTATTCCAACCACAATAACACCCAAACCACACATCAAAAGCAAAACGCCAGCCCTCATCGGCTGGCGTTTTTTGTGGCAGATTAAACCCAAGCCACATGAAAATAACTTAACAGTAAAAAAGATGCTTATACTTGGTGCTAATTAAAATTTACAATAATGTAGCAGATTAAAACCTAGCTTAGTCGGGCAAACGCCGCGGCCAAATCAGCCTGTAAATCTTCAATCGCTTCCAACCCGATCTGTAGGCGCAGTGCGATGCCGCCGGGCTGCCAAGCGGTAGCGGTGCGGTAAGGCTTGCAGTCAAACGGAATGATTAAGCTTTCGTAACCGCCCCAAGAAAAGCCCATACGGAAGAGCTGGAGGCCATCTAAGAACGCCGCCAAATCTTGCTCGGTTTGGCCAGGCTTTAAAATAATCGAAAACAAGCCTGACGAGCCCAGAAAATCTCGTTTCCACAGCTCGTGGCCGGGGCTTTCTGGCAAGGCGGGGTGCAAGACTTGGGCCACTTCTGGGCGAGCCTGTAGCCATTTGGCCATGGCCAAACCTTGCTTTTCCGCCTCTTTCAAGCGTAGATGCATGGTGCGTAAGCCGCGTAGGGCCAAGAAGCAATCTTCTGGACCAGGACACATCGCCATCGCATCGTAGGTTTCCCGTAGCGCAGGCCACGTCACAGCATTGGCCGACACCAAGCCCATTAATAAGTCAGAATGGCCGCTTAAATACTTCGTCCCCGCCTCAATCACCAGATCGATGCCATGGGCGTGGGCCTTAAAGAAAATCGGCGTGGCCCAGGTATTGTCCATCATGGTGATGATGTTATGGGCCTTAGCCACCGCCACGATGGCGGGAATGTCTTGAATCTCTAACGACTGAGAGCCGGGCGACTCGGTAAAGATCACCCGCGTATTGGGCTGAATCAGCGCCTCGATGTCCGCCCCTAAGGTAGGATCGTAGTAAGTGGTTTCGACCCCAAATCGCTTCAGCATACCTTCGCATAAAATACGCGTGGGCCGATAAACAGAATCGGTCATCAGCAAATGATCGCCGGCCTTGAGCACGCTCAATAAGGCCAAGCTAATCGAGCCTAGGCCTGAGGGTGAAATCACCGTGCCCGCTGCACCGCTTAGGGTGGTCCACGCGTCCTCTAAAGCTTTAATCGTAGGCGTGCCATCGGTGCCATAACCAAAAGGCATGTCACGCTGTTTTAAATGCTGGTAGTCTGGGTATACCACGGTCGAACCGCGGTAAATCGGCGTATTCACAAAACCGTATTGATCGCTGGGCGCGGTGCCCATGTGAACGAGCTGGGTGGCTAAAGCCAAATCGGATGGTTGCTGAGCACTCATATTGTCTCCATAAAAACTGCCTGCTGATGATGCTTTGTTTATACCGATAAAAGGCCGTCTGTGTCTACCCTAGTGGCTAAGCGTGGGGCGGTGTAGCATTCTGGTCAGCGCCGCCCTCTTTGCCCGTAAAACCGCCGCCAAGCCTTGCCACGCCATCATCCATAAGAGTATGATTCATAATGTGAAAAGCACAGACATCGAGACTTACGGCACAAGCTGTGTCATAATACGGTGTTTCACAAAACGTGATTGCTAATTTGAGGGATACACCCGTGGCTGAACACCAACCCACTTCTGAACACTCTGCCGACCTAATGCAGCTACAGGCTTTACGCCAGCAAGGCGCTATTGGGGACTCTGCATTTGCCCAGTTAAAGGCTAAATTGCTGTCTGGCAATGCCCAAGACGTCAAGGGTGCGCAACAAGACCTTCACAAGCTACAACAACCTACTGGCCATAGCCCAACGCCCCCTAAAAAAGGCAGTGGCTGGTTATTAAAAACCTTTATGGTCGCCATCGTGGCCGTCATTGTGACCATCGTGTATCTGGTCATGAGCCTGCCTAAGGCGAACGAAGAAGAACACATCACCACTCAGTCACCAGACGAACAGGTGGAAATTTTATTGCCTAAAGGCGCGCAAGACGTAGTGCCGACCTTCACCCCGGGTGAAAGCATTAACGAAGCTTTTAAAGCCAAGCAGGCCGCCCAAGACGGTCTGTTGGCGAAAGATGGCGAGGCCCAGGTGGCCACATCTGAGCCTCAAAATACATCGCCCGCCGCCCTGATGCAGCCAAGCCAAAACGGCAAAAATGGCGGCAACGCGCAAAAAGCGACCAATGCTGCTAAAGAGGCTGACCCAATCAATCAACTGGTGCAGCAAAAGCAACAAGAAGCACGCAATAAGCCGGCTCAGAAAAAAGCCGTGACGTCTGAAAACATCGACAACCTATTTTAACGAAAAGCATCATTTAAGATCGGGCCCACTTTTTTGTCGAAAAGAAGTGGGCCTAATTAATGGCCGTCATGGCTGGAGCAAACCCCTTTGACCAATATTCATTTATTCATGACCGAAGTGATTTCCATCGTCGGCACCATCGCCTTCACCCTATCGGGTTTCTTGGTGGGCGTGCGCAAACAGCTCGACTGGCTCGGCGTCTTGGTCTTGGCCTTATTGACCGCCATCGGCGGCGGCATGATCCGCGACGTCATGGTGAGCCGTTTGCCGATTGTGTTTTCCGACAACACTTCGCTCATTGCAATTATTTTGACCCTATTCATCGTCAAAACCTTATTACACCTCGATCTAAAAGCCAGCCGCCTGCGCGCCGGCCTGTTTTTACTGGCCGACTCCATTGGCCTGGTGGCCTTCAGCATCACCGGCGCCCAAGTCGGTCTATTGTTGGATTTAAACCTGTTTGGGGTGATTTTACTGGGCTTTGTCACCGCCGTCGGTGGCGGCATGGTGCGTGACGTTCTGGTCAACGACATCCCCATCATTTTACACCAAGATTTTTACGGCTCCATTGCGGTTCTGGTGAGCCTCTCCCTCTATCTCTTAGACGCCATCGGTTGGCTCAACGCCATGACCATGAATTTAGTCTTTTTTGGTGGCTTGGCCGTACGCTTTATCGCCTACCGTTATCACTTAACCTTACCAAAAATTAATCTGCCCTAAGCCCTGACACAAAAAAACCGTGACTTTGATCACGGTTTTTTTGTGTCCCCAACTATCTAATGGCCCCTTTGCTCATAATGAAACACTGGCAGGCCCAGCTTAAAGCGCAGCGCCAACAGCCGCGCCCCCAAGCCTACTGCCAAAGTAATCCACACCACCCAGTGCGGCGACAAATCGGTTTGCTGCAGACCCATATAGAGCCATGCCACCGCAAAAGCGATGCCGGCGTACAGCTCTTTTTGAAACACCAACGGCAGGCGATGACACAGTAAATCGCGCAGCACGCCGCCAAACACGCCGGTCACCACTGCCGCAATCGCGGCAATGATCACGCTGTAGCCCATATCCAAGGCCACCTGAGCGCCAATAATGGCAAAGACAATCAGACCTATCGCATCCAACACCAAAAACAAACGCCGCAAATGCCGCATCAGCGGTGCCACCACAATCGTGATTAGGGCAGCCACGGCCACCACCACAATGTACTGAGGCTTGGCCACCCAGCCTAAAGGATAATGGCCCAACAGAATGTCTCGAACCGTGCCTCCACCAATCGCAGTCACTGAGGCGATGATGATGACGCCAAACCAATCCATTTTACGCTGGCCAGCCGCCAAAGCACCGGTCATGGCTTCCGCCGTGATGCCCACTAAATACAAAAAACTTAATAACATTTATGCCAAATCAATACAATAAATTACTCGGTCGACGATGATAGTAGAGGCAGGCATGAACGTCAACGTGGAATCCGTTCGCCGCTATGATTAGCCATGAAATAATGGGCGCCAACCTTTGACTTGGGTCAGGCCGAACCGCAACCGCCCCAGCCAAGGTCGCGCCGCTGGGTGTACAAGTCTTCTTAAAACGACCATAATAAGCAAGAGAATTGATTTCGTTGCGCGATTCGTTTTTAACCTTTTGTTTTGATACGATTTTGCAAAAACACAGCCCAACCGTTCTTATCCCATTATTCAAAAAGATACAGCAGCTATAAAAGGAGCCTTATGAAAGCATTAGTCGCAGTCAAGCGCGTTGTGGACTACAACGTAAAAGTACGCGTTAAAGCCGACGGCAGTGATGTCGATATCGCCAACGTAAAAATGTCGATCAACCCCTTTGACGAAATTGCGGTTGAAGAAGCCGTTCGCCTAAAAGAAGCCGGTAAACTGTCTGAGGTAGTGGTGGTGTCTATCGGTGTGAAACAGTGCGAAGAAACCCTAAGAACCGCACTGGCCATGGGTGCTGATCGTGCCTTACACGTTGAAACCAACGACGCAGTGGAGCCTTTGGCCGTGGCCAAAATCTTGGCCGCCATCGGCAAAAATGAACAACCTGACGTCTACCTATTGGGCAAACAGGCCATCGACAACGATGCCAACCAAACCGCTCAAATGTTGGCCGCCCTATTGGACGCGCCTCAAGGCACCTTCATCAGCAGCGTAGAGCTTAAAGACGGTGAAGTGGTGATTTCTCGCGAAATCGACGGGGGTTTAGAAACCCTCAGCCTGAACCTGCCTTGCGTGTTAAGCACCGACTTACGCTTAAACGAGCCGCGCTACGTGAAATTACCCAACATCATGCAGGCCAAGAAAAAACCTTTGGACAAAGTTGATTTAGGCAGCCTAGGCGTGGACACTAAAGCCCGCCTAAGCGTACAAAAAGTAGCCGAACCACAAGCGCGTAGCGCCGGTATTAAAGTAGCTGATGTGGCCGAACTGGTGGCTAAACTAAAAACCGAAGCCAAAGTGATTTAAGGAGCCCAAGATGACCACATTAATTATTGCAGAACACGACAATCAAACCCTGGCCCCAGCCACCCTACACGCGGTGACAGCGGCAGCCAAACTGGGTGATGTACACGTTTTAGTGGCCGGTGAAGGCGCTGACGCCGTCGTGGCTCAAGCCCAAGCCGTGGCTGGCGTGAACAAAGTATTGGTGGCTAAAGCCGCTCACTTTGCCCACCAGCTGCCTGAAGAACTAGCCCCCTTAATCGTGAGTTTGGCCGGTGACTACCAATACTTTGCCGCTACCGCCACCGTGTTTGGTAAAAACGTGATGCCGCGCGTTGCGGCCCTACTGGACGTGTCGCAAATCTCCGATTTGACTAAAATCGTCGATGGCCAAACCTTTGAGCGCCCTATTTACGCAGGTAACGCGTTTGAAACCGTCCGCTCAGAAGAAGCGAAACTGGTGTTGACCATCCGCGCCACCGCCTTTGACGCTGCAAAAGCAGAAGGCGGCAGCGCCGAAGCTGCTGAAGTAACTGCCACCCCAGCCAAAAACCTCAGCCGCTTTGTGAGCCGCGAACTGACCCAATCAGACCGTCCTGAGTTGACTCAGGCGCGCGTCATCGTCAGCGGCGGTCGTGCCCTACAGAGCAAAGACCAGTTTGACAGCGTACTGACGCCATTAGCCGACACTTTAGGCGCCGCCATTGGTGCCTCTCGTGCTGCGGTAGACGCCGGCTACGCACCGAACGACTACCAGGTTGGCCAAACCGGCAAGATCGTGGCCCCTGAGCTGTATTTCGCCATTGGCGTGTCGGGTGCGATTCAGCACATTGCCGGCATGCAGGACAGTAAAGTCATCGTCGCCATCAATAAAGACCCTGATGCGCCGATCTTCAACGTGGCCGACTATGGCTTGGTAGCTGATCTATTCACCGCCGTACCAGAATTGGTAGCGGCGCTGAAAAGCTAAGCCCACACCATGATAAAAGCCGCTGAATCTTCACGATTCAGCGGCTTTTTTTAATCTTAACGTCGATTTATTCGGTGGGCATGATGTATTTGGCGTAGGCCACTGCATCCATGTCAACGATGTCGGTCGTCAAACTCACTCCCGAGGGCAAGCCTAGCCCAGACAGATGACACACCACAGCTGCCGCCAGCAGTTTTTTCTGCTCGGCGCTACGGCCTTGCAAGAGCTTAATGGTGACGTGCACGAAGGATTCTGGCGCGGCTTCAGCACCGGCACAAAAAGCTTCATAAACGCGCAGGCGAGACTTTACGGAGTCTAAATCAAATAGCTCGCTGTCGCATACGGTTTGGTGTACGCCGCTTAAAAACGCGGCTGAGTGTTCAGCCAAATCGGCCGACTGTTCAATGATGCAATGGGGCATGATTATCCTTGTGCCTCTGGCTGATAAACTTCATCGATAAGGGTACGACAATCCACCACGCGCAGGTCGTTGTCACCGGCAAAATCCATTAAAAACTGAAACATTGGTGGGTTGAGCTTCTCTAATTTTTTATCGATGGCCACACAACGAATATTATTCAACAACATGGGTCGAACATAGTGGTGATAAGACAGGCGGTTGGCGCTGTCAAAATTAGATAAAATCCCTGACAATCGATCTGCCCAATCGGATGGACGAAAGGTTTTCCCTGATGAGGTGATGCCTTGAATCACGATTTCATACGGATTACAAATCATATTGCTTCCAATTTATAAAAATCATTAATGTCTGATGCGAGCTCATTATACCTAAGGTTCTGAAACAATACCAAAGCCTTTAACACAATCAACATTTAAGCCCTCAGATCCGCTTAAAATTAGGCAAGCTCGCCAATAGGCGCTTGCCGTAGCCGGCCGTTTTCACCCGATTGTCGAGGATGCTCACGCGACCATGATCGGTTTCGGTTCGAATCAGGCGCCCCACCGCTTGGATGAGCTTGATGCTGGTTTCTGGCACCGTCAGCTCCACAAAGGGATTGCCGCCATTTTTTTCAATCCAGCGGCTTAAGGTTTTGTCGATGGGATTATCCGGCATCGAAAACGGTAGTTTGGCAATGATCACGTGCACGCAGGCGTGTCCTGGTAAATCCAAGCCTTCGGCAAAGCTGTCGAGGCCAAAAATAATGCTGGCCTCTTGGTTGGCAATGGCCTCATGGTGGCGCGCCAGTAACGTCGCTTTGGGCATGTCGCCCTGAACCAGCAGCTTGGCCACATAATCGTCTGGCAGGCGCAGTGCCACGTCTTGCATCTGCTTACGCGATGAGAACAACACCAAAGAGCCTACGCCCTGGGTTAAATCGATCAGCTTAGGCAACCATTCAACCAAATCATTGGTGTGCGCCAGCGCGTCTTTCGGGCTGGCTTGAATAGGCGGCAAATACAGCTCGCCCTGCTCTTGAAAATTAAACGGACTCTCTAAGGCCACGGTTTCGGTGTCTTTAAACCACAGCAAGCCGGTTTGCTTCAGCAATAAATCAAAGTTACCCAACGACTGCAGCGTCGCCGACGTCAGCAGTGCGCCCGCGGCCTGCTGCCAGAGGCTGTTGGCCAAATGGCTGGCGGCCGAAACCGGCGAAGCGTTAAATACGTAGTCGTTCTTATCGTGGCGCTTACTGGTGATCCATTTAGCCAACGGTGGGGCATTTTCTTTCGGCACTTCTTCCATTAAGTCCCACACCGCGTTCATCTGCTCGGCGCGAGCGATGGCCATGCCGACCTCGCTCGACACCTTGTCGATCAGGGCGCTGTCGCTGCCCTTTTCTTTACGGGTATTGCTCAAGGCTTCGCTTAAGCCATGCAGGTTTTTCACCAGCATACGCGCTGAAATAGCGGTATTCTGTACCAACACCGCCAGCGCCTCAGGAATAGCGCCGTCGTCCCATAGCCAAATGGGCATGTCGACATCGTTGCTGCCCGACAGCTGAGGCGCATCATTGAGTTGCCACATCCATTCAGAAAAATGCTCCAGTAAAGCTTCGGCGGCATCGTCAGCGTTGTTCGCCAGCTCGGCTTTATCGGTGATCGACGCCAGCTGCGCCGTCAGCTTGGGCAAACGCTCCAAGAACCATTGGCTTTGATTCAGGCTGTGTTCAGCGGCAAACTGATTGAGGGCTTTTTTGGCCAGATGATGGGCCTCATCGATGCAGTAGAAGCTTTGGCTGGGTGCCGGCAAAATCACCCCGCCGCCCATGCTGATGTCGGCCAACAATAGGTCATGGTTGGCCACCACCACATCGACGGTCTCCAACACTTCACGGGCGAGATAAAACGGGCATTCGGGCTTATTCGGACAGGCCGCCTTAAGGCAGCCGTGGCGATCATTCGTGGTCTTGGCCCAAAGCGCATCGGGAATGTTTTCATGCCAGGTGTCGCGGTCACCATTGAAATGGCGCTGACCAAAAGCGTCGGCCAATTCGCGCAGCTGGGCCACGTCTTCAGGACGGGGCTTATCCGTCCACACCGCGGCGGGCTCTTCAAAGCCCATCAACGCCCCTTGAGCATGGTCTTGAGTCAGCTGATACAGGCGATACGGGCACAGATAGCGACCGCGCCCCTTAGCTAGGGCAAAGGTCAATTCTAGGCCGCTTTTTTCAATCAAAAACGGCAGGTCTCGATTCACCAACTGCTCTTGCAGCGCCACGGTGGCGCTGCTGACTACCAGCTTTTTCTCGCGGGTTTGCGCCATGATGCCGCCGGCCAAAAGATAGGCCAAGCTTTTACCGACCCCGGTGGGGCCTTCAATCACCACGATGCTTTCCCCTTGGCGGGTCACTTCTTCGTCATCGCTCTTTTTGATGCTGCGTGAAAACGCCTTGGCCACGGCCGCAATCATCTGGCGCTGAGACGAGCGGGGGCAAAAACCAGGCAAATTTTGGGAAATGGCCTTGTAGTGATCAGAAATGGCGTTTTTTTCGAGTTGGGTCAGCATGAACGATGAATCTTTTTAAAAACCGAATGTTAATCATCCATTATAGTCGTTTCCCCACCACTTTGCCCCGTTTAGGGCGGATTATTTTCACCCCTGCTGCGACCATCAACTCGAAGGCCCCGACGGCTGTGGTGAGCATGCCCTTGATTACTCGACGAAGAGGCAATCCTTTGGGACGGTATTGGCATTCATCAGGCTGCCGTTTTGCGCCCCTTGGCCATCGACCACGCAGCGCCAATGGCCTTGCTGATTGCGTTCAAAACGCAACAGACCACCGGCCAAGCCGCCACCCGCATCAGGCTTAAACGTACCGATGAGCTGGCCACTGCCGTCGGCAAACGGGCTGGTGCCACCGCCGGCCAGGCTCAGCAGCAACAGACCGCCCTCATCTTGGTTAAACGCATCCAGTTCGGCCACGCCCAGTGCGCCGCCCTCAAATAAGCGTACGTCGACCCAGGTACGAATGCCGCTTAATTCAGCATAAGCGCGGGTGATCTGAGCCTTGCTGATGTAGTGTCGGTAGGTGGGTAGGCCGGCCGCGGTCAAGACCGCAATGATGGCGACCACGATCATCAATTCAATCAGGGAAAAGCCTTGCTGGCTTCGGCGCGCGTGCATACGGCCTCCTCACTCATGTGCGTTGACTAGGGATAATTAAGGCTAGCACACGCCCATAAAAATGACATAAGAATAATAGAAAACGGCTCTAAAAAGGCTTTATTGTGGTGTGATGGGCACAAAAAAGCCGCGAGGTTAATCGCGGCTGTGACTAAGTTTAAGGATGGTTTAACTGATGCGCTCGATCTTGGCACCCACACCACCTAGCTTGGTTTCAATGTGTTCGTAACCACGGTCTAAGTGATAAATACGCTCAACAATGGTTTCGCCTTCTGCCACCAAGCCGGCATTCACCAAACAGGCTGAAGCGCGTAGGTCCGTTGCCATAACCGTCGTACCAGACAGGCCGGTCACGCCATGCATCACGGCGGTATTGCCTTCGGTGCTGATGTTGGCGCCCATGCGATTCAGCTCAGGCACGTGCATGAAGCGGTTTTCAAAAATGGTTTCGGTCACCACGCCAGAGCCTTCGGCAATGGCGTTCATGGCCACAAACTGCGCCTGCATGTCGGTGGGGAAGGCAGGATAAGGCAAGGTGCGTAGGTTGACCGCCTTAGGGCGCTGCTGCATGTCGATGCTGATCCAGTCGTCTCCGGCTTCAATGATGGCACCGGCCTCAACCAGCTTATCCAACACCACTTCCATGGTTTTAGGCGCGGCTTTACGCAACACCACTTTACCACCGGTCATGGCCACGGCACATAAGAAGGTACCGGCTTCAATACGATCAGGCACCACGCTGTGTTCTGCGCCATGCAAAGACTCTACGCCTTCAATGGTCAGCGTCGGCGTGCCGATGCCGGTGATTTTAGCGCCCATTTTATTCAGGCATTCGGCCAAATCAGATACTTCTGGCTCCATCGCTGAGTTTTCCAATACGGTGGTGCCTTCGGCCAAGGTAGCCGCCATCAAGAGGTTTTCGGTACCGGTAACGGTGACGACGTCCATCACGATGCGCGCGCCTTTCAGGCGTTTGGCCTTAGCATGCACATAGCCGTGTTCAATCTTCACCTCGGCGCCCATCGCAATCAGCCCTTTAATGTGCTGATCGACAGGACGAGAACCAATGGCGCAACCGCCAGGCAGGCTCACTTGTACTTCACCAAAGTGGGCCAAAGTTGGGCCCAACACCAAAATCGAGGCGCGCATGGTTTTCACCAAATCATAGGGCGCCACTAGGTTATTCACGCTGCCGCAGGTCAACTCGAAGGTTTCTACATTGTCGGTCAACACTTTGGCACCCATGCCTTGCAGCAGTTTTTGGGTGGTGATGACGTCACGCAGCATCGGTACATTGGTCAGCTTAAGGGTGTCTTTCGTCAGCAACGAAGCGCACAAAATCGGCAAAGCCGCATTCTTGGCGCCTGAAATGGTGATTTCGCCGTTCAATGGGCCGTTGCCCACAATTCTTAATTTATCCACTTAAAATCCTTATAAGAAAAACACAAGCATGATCTTCTTTATGAACCCATTACCCGCTTTTGGTTCAGACAAGTTGTTCCGGCTTATTTTTGCGCCCACTCAGTTGGGGTGCAGGCGCTGGCAATTGATAATGCGTGCAGCTCATTGCTGGCAATCTTGTCGGCTAGGCCATCTTTAATCAAACGATGACGGGCCAAGCGGCCAAGGCCTTCAAATTTAGAGCTCACGATGTGGGCAAAGAAGTGGTGGCCATCGCCCTCAACCTCAATGTGTTCACACGCCACAACGTTGGCAATCATTTCTTTTACTTCACTGGGGCTTAACATACTAACTCCTTAACTTATAACCTGATTTTAACATGAGCGTAATCGCAATGCTCAGCACCAGCCAGAACGAACCGGCAACTGCCAAAGACAGCCACGGTGACACATCACTATACCCAAAAAAGCCATATCTAAAGCCATCAATCATGTAAAAAACCGGATTAAAATGGCTCACGCTGCGCCAAAAAGGCGGCAGCGATTGAATCGAATAAAATACCCCTGACAAAAAGGTCAAAGGCATGATCAAAAAGTTTTGAAACATCGCCAGCTGGTCAAACTTCTCGGCCACAATCCCGGCCAATAGCCCAAACGAGCCCAATACGGCACAGCCCAAGAAGGCAAACACCAGCGCCCACAGCGGCGCCACCGGCCAAGTCAAGCCAAACCAAGCGGTCACCACCAGAACGCCTAAACCCACCAGCAAGCCCCGCACAATAGCGGCGCCAACATAGGCGGCAAAAAATGCCGTCGACGAGATCGGTGGCAGCAAAATAAACACTAGGTTGCCGGTAATGCGCGACTGTATCAAACTACTGGAAGCATTGGCAAAGGCATTTTGCGTCATCGACATCATCGCCAAGCCTGGAATCAAAAAAGCCGCATAGGTGACACCGGGCCAAACCTCCGGCTGATTACGCATCACGTGCGAAAAAATCAATTGATACAGCAAGGCGCTGAGCACTGGCGCCGACAGGGTTTGAAACCCCACCTTCCAAAAACGTAAAATTTCTTTTTTGAATAAGGTATAAAAACCCGTCATGATCATTGCGGCTCCTTCTTAAGCGCGTTTGCCTTAGGCTCTTCAACCAACCGTAAGAACACGTCTTCTAGGTCGGTTTCATAATTATCCATGTCCACCACGTTGATGTTGGCCTGACGCAAGGCCCCCAACACCTCTTCTAGACCTGCCCATGTCGGCAGCTCTAAAATAAACCCGTCTTGGTCTTCCGCCACGCACAGCGCTTCCACTTCTGGTGGCAGCTTGGCCTGATCAATTTTCAGCCAAATGCGCTTGGCCGCGCCCACGTCGCCGCGCAGCAAATGCTCTTTATCGTCCAAAGCAACCAGCTGGCCGCGCTTCATCATGGCAATCCGGCTACACAAGGCTTCGGCCTCTTCCAAATAATGGGTGGTCAGCACAATGCTGTGGCCGGCTTCGTTGAGCTCGCTCACAAACTGCCATAGATTTTGCCGCAGCTCCACGTCTACGCCGGCCGTGGGTTCATCCAGCACAATTACTGGCGGCTTATGCACCAAGGCTTGAGCCACCATTACGCGGCGCTTCATGCCGCCAGACAAGGCTCGGGTATTGGTGCTGGCCTTGTCCGACAGGCCTAGCTTAAACAAAATTTCATCAATCCAGTCGTCGTTTTTTTTGATTCCAAAATAGCCCGACTGGAACTTCAGCGCTTCACGCACCGTAAAGAACGGGTCAAACACCAGCTCTTGCGGCACCACGCCTAAATTCATGCGCGCCTTATACGCGTCTTTGACCACGTCATGGCCCATCACTTCAATGCTGCCCGAAGTCAGCCGGCCCAAGCCAGCCATGGCCGAGATCAACGTGGTTTTACCGGCGCCGTTAGGCCCGAGAAGGGCAAAAAATTCACCCTGTTGCACATCAAAACTGACCTCTTGCAAAGCTGTGAAGCCATTCGCGTACGTTTTGCGTGCATTTTTTATGGAAATAGCAGGAATAGACATAACCGCACATCTTGAAAAAGGAAACCCTAGATTATACGCTAAACCCATCTTTACGTTTGCCTATTTCTGTCTGAACGCGTGATTCTGGCGGCAAAGCCACGCCCCTTCTGCCCCCGAGCCATCGTCATAGCGCCCCAAATCATCCTACGACTCACCAAAAGAATAAATTACCATCAGGATCAAAGGCTTATCATCAAAAAAGCGCCCATTCGGGCTAACGCCTTGTTTCTTCTACACAAGCGTGCTTAAATAAATAAAGACGAAACAGGGGTGCAAAACATCGGGTCATTGATGTGCGCTGAGAGAGTCCCTTTTAACTCGATCCAGATAATACTGGCGTGAGAAGATTTCAGAACCTAAAGCACGTGGCCGCTCGGCCATGTCTTCCCATATGCTTGAACGCGTTGGCTTTGGCCTCAGCGTTTGGGTGCGTATGCGCTTTAATGCTCCTGTTTTGGTCCCTAAAAAACCATACCCTAGTGGAGCACAAGCATGAGCCAAACCCATAAGCCGTCACAATCGTTTGACGCCCTAAGCCAAGACATCAACAGCCAGTTTGCCTACCCGGCCTCGACCCGCATTTATTTGCCCGGCAGCCGCCCAGATATTCAGGTACCGGTACGCGAAATTGCCCAAACCGACACCCAAACCGACAAAGGCACTACGCCTAACCCACCGATTCGCGTCTACGACACGTCAGGCCCCTACAGCGACCCTAATTCGCCTTGCGACCTCAAAAAAGGCATTAACCCCCTGCGTGAAGCGTGGATTGCCGAGCGCGGCGACACCGAACGTTTGGCTGGCCTGTCGTCTGACTACGGCTTAGCCCGCGCCCACGACCCCGCCACTGCCGACCTACGCTTTAACCACATCACCCAACCACGCCGTGCCCTTGCCGGCAAAAACGTGACCCAGATGCACTATGCGCGTCAAGGCATCATCACCCCAGAAATGGAATACATCGCCTTACGCGAATCCATGAACCTACAAGAGCTGTTTGCCAAAGCCGAATACCAAGACATCGCCAAACAGCACCCAGGCTTTAGCTTTGGCGCCAATATTCCGCTACGCCCTGAAGACATCACGCCTGAATTCGTGCGCCAAGAAGTGGCCTCTGGCCGTGCCATCATCCCAGCCAACATCAACCACCCAGAATTAGAGCCGATGATCATCGGCCGTAACTTCAGCGTGAAAATCAACGGCAACTTGGGTAACTCTGCCGTGACCTCATCGCTCACTGAAGAAGTAGAAAAGATGGTGTGGTCACTGCGCTGGGGCGCCGACACCATTATGGATTTATCCACAGGCAAACACATTCACGAAACCCGTGAATGGATCATCCGCAACTCACCGGTGCCAATCGGCACCGTGCCTATTTACCAAGCCCTAGACAAGACTGGCGGCATTGCCGAAGACTTAACCTGGGAAATGTTCCGCGACACCTTAGTGGAACAAGCCGAACAAGGCGTAGATTACTTCACTTTGCACGCAGGCGTGCTGCTGCGCTACGTACCGATGACGGCCAAGCGCATCACCGGCATCGTGTCGCGCGGCGGCTCCATCATGGCCAAATGGTGTTTGGCTCACCACAAAGAAAACTTCTTATACACCCACTTTGACGAGATCTGCGAGATCATGAAGGCCTATGATGTGTCCTTCTCTTTGGGCGACGGCCTACGCCCAGGCTGCTTAGCCGACTCCAACGACGAAGCCCAGTTTGGCGAATTGCACACCTTAGGTGAATTGACCGCCAAAGCATGGGAACACGACGTACAGGTGATGATTGAAGGCCCAGGCCACGTGCCGCTACAGCGCATTCAGGCCAATATGGACGAAGAATTAAAGCATTGCTTTGAGGCCCCGTTCTACACCTTAGGCCCCTTGGTCACCGACATTGCCCCCGGCTACGACCACATCACCAGCGGCATTGGTGCGGCCAATATTGGCTGGTACGGCACCGCCATGTTGTGTTACGTCACCCCCAAAGAGCATTTGGGCCTACCCGATAAAGAAGACGTGCGCACCGGCATCATCACCTATAAAGTGGCCGCCCACGCCGCCGACTTGGCCAAAGGCTGGCCAGGCGCGCAGATGCGCGACAATGCCCTCTCGAAAGCCCGCTTTGAGTTCCGCTGGATCGACCAGTTCAACCTTGGCCTAGACCCTGAACGCGCGCGTGAGTATCACGACGAAACCCTACCGGCAGAAGGCGCCAAAATCGCCCACTTTTGCTCTATGTGTGGGCCTAAATTCTGTTCGATGAAAATCAGCCAAGAGGTGCGTGACTACGCTGATGGCCTCGAGGCCGCCAATAAAGGCATGATCGAAAAGTCGATTGAATTCGTGAAGTCAGGCGCCGAAATTTATCGCTAAACCATGATCAATACCGCCCTCAACGCAGCGGCCCCCAACCACCCCAATGATGGCCACGCCTGTGATGTGGCCATCATCGGGGGCGGCTTGGTGGGCCGTTTATTGGCTTGGCAGTTAGCCCAAGCCAACCTCACCCTCCACCTCTATGAAGCTGGCAGCCCCGCAGGCGAAGGCGCCGCTGCTTATGTGGCCGCAGCCATGCTCACGCCCCTAGCGGAAGCCACGGCAGCCGAGCCGCAGATCATCGAAATGGGTTTAGCCAGCGTCGAGCGCTGGCAACACATCATTCAGCAGCTGACGCAGCCGGTGTTTTTTCAACAGGCCGGCAGCCTTTTAGTCTGGCACCCACAAGACGGCGCCGAAGCCAGCCTGTTTTATCGACGCTTACAGCGCTATTTAAGCCCTGAAGCCTTAGCCGCTCAAGTCGTCGGCCAAAGTGAAGCCCAGCTGGCCGCTTTGGAGCCGGCCTTAGCCACGCGCTTTAAAGAAGCGCTGCTCCTTAAAGGCGAAGGCCAATTGGACAACCGTCAGGTGCTGTCGGCTTTACTTGCCGACTTAGCACAACGCCCCAACGTTCAGCTGTCTTGGCACACTTCGGTCACCCCCGATGCGCTGCCTCAGCCAGCAACCCTCATCGTGGACTGCCGCGGCTTTGGCGCCAAAAAACGCTGGAACACCGTCCAATCGCCGACAAAATCGTCTACCCTACGCGGCATACGTGGTGAAGTGGTGCGCGTGTCGGCACCCGAGGTGTCGCTCAATCGCCCAGTGCGGCTGTTGCATCCGCGCTATCCCATTTACTGTGCGCCCAAGCAAAACGGCCTCTTTGTGATTGGCGCCACCGAACTGGAAAGCGAAGACCGATCTAATGTGTCGGTACGCTCGGCCCTAGAGCTGCTGTCGGCATTACACACCTTGCACCCAGCCTTTGCCGAAGCGCGCATTCTGGACATGAGCAGCCACTGTCGGCCAACCCTGTCGCATCACCTACCGGAAATTCGTCACCACGCCGACAGCCCCATCATTGACGTTAACGGCCTCTACCGCCACGGCTTTTTGATTGCGCCGGTGGTGGTTGATGCTGCCGCTCAACTGATCCTGGCTCGCCTACACCAGCGCATCACGCCCGACTGGGCCCTCAGCCAACCCCGCCCTGATTTATTTACCTGGATGAAGCAACCATGAATATTTACCTCAACCACCAGGCCAAAACCGTACCGGAACGCTACAGCTTGGCCGAACTGCTCGTCGCCATCGACGCCCAAGCGCCATTTGCCGTCGCCCTCAATAAAACCTTTGTGCCCAAAGGGCGCTATGCCGATACCTGGCTGCAGGCCGACGACTATGTCGACGTTGTTCAGCCCGTAGTCGGTGGCTAAGGAGGCCACATGAACGATACCCTTAAGCTGTATGGCCATACATTTAATAGTCGATTGCTGTTGGGCACGGCCAGCTACCCCTCCCCAACCGTACTCCAAGAAGCCGTGGCCCTGACCCAACCGGCCATGATCACCACGGCACTGCGTCGCCAAGGCGTGGTCGGCGCTGAAAATGGTCAGGCCTTCTGGGCTTTATTACAGGCCATGGACGCCCCGCTATTGCCCAACACTGCTGGCTGCTTTGACGTCACCGAAGCCATCACCACTGCTCATATGGCGCGCGAAGTGTTTGGCACCAACTGGATTAAGCTCGAGCTTTTAGGCGACGACGACACCCTCCAGCCCGACATGCAAAAATTAGCCCTGGCGGCAGAAGAATTGATCAAAGAGGGCTTTTATGTGTTACCTTACTGTACCGAAGACCTCGTTGCCTGCCGTCGTTTACTCGATGTGGGCTGTCAGGTATTGATGCCTTGGGCGGCGCCCATTGGCACGGGTAAAGGCCCGGTCAACCCCTACGGCCTAAAGCTATTGCGCCAGCGACTGCCCAATACCCCCCTCATCATTGATGCCGGCATAGGCCTACCCTCACATGCCTGCCAAGTCATGGAATGGGGCTTCGATGCGGTGCTGTTAAACACCGCCGTGTCTAAGGCTGGAGACCCTGCCATGATGGCCCAAGCGTTCGCCCAGGCCATCAGCGCCGGACGAGCGGCTTATTTGGCCAGCCCAATGGCCGAGCGCCAAGCCGCTCAAGCCAGTACGCCCACCGTGGGCATGCCTTTTTGGCACACTCAGTAATCCCTCTTTTCTAATCACGCTGCCTCGTGCAGCGTCTGAGGGCGCGGCTCACTAATCGGGGTCGCGCCCTTCTCGACTGGGGCCTTGCGCTGACTGCGCGCGCCATCCGCTTGGCGTTTGCTCCGTCGTTACCCACACAAGGAATCTATATGATGAATCCGTTTAACTTTCCGCCTTGCATTGCGCCTTTAGGCTTTTACGCCGTGGTACCCAGCGTCGAATGGGTGGCTCGCTGCGTTGACGCTGGCGCCGACACCATTCAACTACGCAATAAAGACTTACAGGGTGAAGACTTACGCACCGCTATTCAAGCCTGCGTTGATCTAACCCGCAACAGCAACAGCCAGTTTTTCGTCAATGACTATTGGCAGCTAGCCATCGAATGCGGCGCCTACGGCGTCCACTTAGGCCAAGAAGACATGGACGTGGCCGACCTAGCCGCTATTGCCTCTGCCGGCCTACGCCTAGGCTTAAGCACCCACAGCACCGAAGAGATGGATCGTGCCCTCAGCGTTCACCCAAGCTATGTAGCCTGCGGCCCGATTTACGCAACCACCACCAAAAAAATGAGCGCCAGCCCGCGCGGCCTTGAGCGCCTACGCGCCTATGTACAGCAAGCTGGCGACACCCCAACCGTGGCCATTGGCGGCATTGATTTAGACCGCACGCCCGGCGTTCTGTCCACAGGCGTGAGTAGCGTGGCCGTAGTGCGCGGCGTTACCGAGGCAGAAGACTACCGCACGGCTATTGCGGCCTTCAAAGCCCTTTTCCCTCACAGCTAACCCACAGACTTATCCACAGAGTTACCCACACCCACAAAAAAGCCCAGCAAATGCTGGGCTTTTCTTTAAAATAAACTTAAAAAACCGTGTCTAACCCTTGAATTGGGTTAAATACTTGCGCACGTCGTCCCCCAACTGTGGCGCCACCTGACGCCACAAATCGATGGCTTTATCCACAACCTGCGGATCACTCACGCCCGTCATATGGCGGGCAATATTTTGTGCGGTGCGGTCTTTCTGACCCGCGTCAAATAGGTTATAGAGCGCTGCGGGCTGGCTAAAGTAGTCGGTATCGTAGTCTCTAAAATCAAAGTGTAAAGCCGTTTTTTCTAAGGCCAATGGTGGCTCTTGATCGCCGGTCGCCACATAATCATTAAAACGGTTAGGCGCATAGTTGACGTTACCGCCACCGTTACCGTCTACGCGCATGGCGCCGTCTTTATGGGTATTGTGATACGGGCATTGTGGTGCATTCACGGGAATTTGGGTGTGGTTGATGCCCAAGCGATAGCGCTGAGTATCGCCATAGGAGAAAATCCGCCCTTGCAGCATGCGATCCGGTGAGTAGCCGATGCCTGGCACAATATTGGCAGGGGTAAACGCAGCCTGCTCTACTTCGGCAAAGTAATTTTCAGGGTTACGGTTCAGCGTAAACTGCCCCACCGGAATCAAAGGATAATCGCCGTGCGGCCATACTTTGGTCAGGTCAAACGGATGGATGGCGTAGCTGTTGGCTTCGGCTTCGGGCATGATTTGCACAAACAGCTTCCAAACAGGATAGTCGCCTTGCTCAATCGCATTAAATAAATCTTCTTGCGCTGATTCGCGCGTCTGGCCGACTTTGTCAGCGGCTTCTGCATCGGTAAAGTGCTTATGGCCTTGCTGGTTTTTAAAGTGGAATTTCACCCAAAAACGCTCATTTTTAGCATTGATGAAGCTATAGGTGTGGCTACCAAAACCATCAACGTTTCTAAAGCCAGTGGGTAAACCACGATCCGACATCAAGATCAGCACTTGATGGTAGCTCTCTGGCGTACGCGACCAAAAATCCCAAGCGGCGGTGTTGTCTCTCAGATTGGTTTTAGGATCGCGCTTTTGGGTGTGGATGAAATCAGGAAACTTAAGCGGATCACGAATAAAGAATACCGGCGTATTGTTACCAACCAAATCCCAATTGCCTTCATCGGTGTAAAACTTCATCGCAAAGCCGCGCACGTCGCGCTCGGCATCGGCCGCACCGCGCTCGCCCGCCACCGTCGACATCCGAATGAACATATCGGTTTTTTTGCCCACTTGGCTAAAAATACTGGCCTTAGTGTATTGGCTGATGTCGTGCGTCACTTCAAACACACCGTAAGCGCCAGACCCTTTGGCATGCACGACACGTTCAGGAATCCGCTCACGGTCAAAGTGGGCCAGCTTTTCCAACAGCCATGCATCCTGTAACAGAATCGGGCCTTTAGGGCCGGCGGTGAGGCTGTTATCGTTGTCCACAACGGGCGCGCCCGAGCCATGGGTTAAGGTAATGGCTGATTTTTTTTGGTTCATGTCGTGCTCCTTATCAGTATTATGGGTTAATGCGAATGCACTATCTTCATAGTAAGCCAATAAAAAACTTATTGAAACTATTTTTATTATAGCTAATGGCTATTGAGCTCCGCTCAATCAATCAAAGCTTCTTGCTTATGCTGTTAATATAACCTAATTTAATCAATTAGATCACCTCTTTTAATCAAGTCTTGTAAAGACTGTCTATGGCAAAAGACACCTGCGACAGTTCTTCAATGAAACGCTGCTCCACCTGGCTGAGCATCCGCTCCTTATGCCAGAGTAAATACACCGGAATCGTTGCCACTGGCTCCTGCGGCAACAGCGCGCGTAAAAGCGGCGCCACATATTCACTTTGGGCCACATGATCAGGCAAGCAGCCAATGCCGTAACCAGCGCTTAACAGCCGCACCACCTCATCCAGACTATTGGTCACCGCCATCACCTTACCCGTGTAGCCGTGATTGTCGCGAAACACCGTTAACGGCGACAGCACATCGCCAATTTGTGCGCTTTGAAAAGCCACAAAATCCTGTCGGCGTAACACCTCTTGGGTGATATTGGGCTCATTAAATAAAGGATGGTGACGACCACAATAGAGGCCATAGCGTTGATTAAACAGCAGCCGTTGCTCAATTTTATCCGGCGCCACCCGACACAGACCAAGCCCCAGCGCCGTGGTTTTCTGAGTCAAATAACGCAAAATATCGACGCTTTTAATCACCTCAATGTCTAAGCTGACCAAGGGATAGCGCTGTTTAAATCCACTTAAAAAAGCATCATAGGCCTGGCTTTGAATACGGCTGACCACCAGCAGCTTTAAATGCCCAGCCAGCGCTTCAGCTGCATGAGGGCTGGTGATTTGGCTCTCTAGATTGGCCACTTCCCCATACATCAAACGGGCCGCTTGAAAGCAAGATTCGCCTAAAGGCGTCAGCAAAAACTTTTGCCGCGTGCGTTCAATCAATTGATGCCCTAGCTGCGCCTCCATACGCTTCAGGCTTTGGCTCACCGCCGATTGGGTTAAGTGCAACCGCACCGCAGCTTTACTAATACTGCCTTCTTGCACAATCACCATAAACGTATGCAATAACGACCAATTCAACCGATCGGCAAATCTTTTATCCACAGCCTCATCCTTTGTTATATTAATTTTTTTAATGTTGAATATTAAAATAAAACCATTGAGCAGGTACAGGGTTTACGTTACAACAGAATAGCTGGACATAAAATAATCACAAAAAACCGTTGTCACCCTAAAGCTTTCACAAAGGAGCGTCCCTTGTCTACACTGCCACAAAAACAACCGGTGCGGGCGGCCACGGCCGCCTTCGTCGGCACCATGATCGAATGGTATGACTTTTATATCTACGCCTTGGCCTCAGCGCTGATCTTCGGCCATTTATTCTTTGCCACCGACAATACCTTCATTGGCACCATGGCGGCATTTGCCACCTTTGCCATCGGTCTTTTCATTCGGCCCTTAGGCGGTGTGGTGTTTGGCCACATCGGCGACAAAATCGGCCGTAAAAAATCTCTGGTGATCACCCTATTCATGATGGGCGGTGCCACCGTGGGCATCGGTCTGTTACCCACCTATGCCCAGGCCGGTATTTGGGCGCCGATCTTACTGGTCGTGCTGCGCCTCATCCAAGGCTTGGCCATTGGCGGCGAATGGGGCGGTGCCGTCTTAATTGCCGGCGAGCACGCCCCGAAAGGGCGCCGTAATTTTTTTGCTTCGTTTGCCCAATTGGGCAGCCCCGCTGGCCTGATTCTCGCCACCTTTGCCTTTAAGCTCATCTCCAGCATGCCTGAAGACGTCTTCAATAGCTACGGCTGGCGGCTGCCGTTTTTAGCCAGCTTTGTGCTGCTGGTGGTGGGGTTTTGGGTGCGCAACGGCGTGCATGAATCGCCGGAGTTTCTGGCACAAAAGGCTGAACAGGACGCCCAAACCACCCCAACCCAAGCCCCCATCATGGCCGTCTTGGCTCATTCCAAAAAACTGATCCTATTGGCCATGGGCGCCAACGTCATCAGCGTGGCGGGCTTTTACTTTGTCAGCACCTTTATGGTCGCCTACGCCACTCAATACGCCGGCATCGACAAGAGCATGGTGCTCAACGCCCTCCTCATTGTGGCGTTTTTCCACCTCATCAATACCCCCTTTTCAGCCTGGTGGGGCGAAAAACGCGGCACTCGCGGTTTTCTCATGCTGATTTCAGCCCTATGTGCCTTCACGCCTTACCCCATGTTTATCTTGGTGCACACGGGTGAGCTGCCGTGGATTGTGCTCGGCCTGGCCTTGCCCATGCTGTGTATGTCGAGCTTTTTCTCCTTAATCGCTGGCTACACCAGCAGCCTGTTTCCCGTCCACCTACGCTACACCGGCATCTCCATGGCCTACCAGTTTTGCGCCGCCATCGCCGGCGGCCTGACCCCGCTTATCGCCACCGCCATTGCCCAGCAGTTCGTCGGCAACTGGCTGCCCTTGGCCCTATTTTTTACCTTTTTAGCCCTGATTAGCCTCGTGTCGATCACCATTTTGCATCCACGCCGCTATCCACTTTACGAATCCGTTGATTAAGGACCCGACATGAACGTTTTTTATCACCCCGAACAAATGAAACACCAGCCGCTCAACTATTATTCGCGCGGCAAAATGCGCACGCCACAGGAAAAACCCGAGCGCATGAGCGAGTTTTTAAAAGCCATCGACAGCCTAGCGTTGACCTTAACCGAGCCACAAGATTTTGGCATCGACCCCATTACCGCCGTCCACGATCTGGGCTTTGTGCATTTTTTAAGAACCGCCTATCAGGAATGGCATGACTTGCCGGAAGACTGGGGGGAAGAAGTCCAATCAAATATTTTTGTGCGTGAAAACAATCCTTTAATCGGCATCCTTGCCAAAGCCGGGCGCTATCTGGCCGACGGCAGCGCCCCCATCGGCAAACACACCTGGACTTCGGCCTATTGGGCCGCTCAAACTGCTCTAGGCGCTGCTCAATCCTTACTGGATGGCGCTCCAATGGCGGTAGCGCTCACGCGCCCCGCCGGCCACCACGCCCGTAAAGACGGCGCCGGCGGTTTTTGCTATCTGAACAACGCCGCCATTGCCGCCCAGTTTATGCGGGCCACTCATCAAAAAGTGGCCATCATCGACACCGATATGCACCACGGCCAAGGTGTACAGGAGATTTTCTACGACCGTAGCGATGTCCTCTACACCTCAGTACACGGCAGTCCGGTTAATTTTTATCCTGCCGTCGCCGGCTTTGAAAATGAACGCGGCCGCGGCGCAGGTGAAGGCTATAACCTCAACTTCCCCATGCCGCACGGCATCGATGAAGCCGGTTTTTTCCAGCACGTTGACCAAGCCATTGAAGCCGTCCACACCTTTAACCCCGACGTGGTGGTGCACATCCTTGGCTTCGACGTCTACGTCGACGACCCACAGTCTAAAAGCGCCGTCAGCACCGAAGGCTTTCGCCGCCTGGCGCAAAAAATCGCCGCCATCAATAAGCCCACCATGGTCTTGGTCGAAGGCGGCTATCTGGTCGAAAAGCTGGCCGACAACCTCACGGCCTTCATGCAAGGGCTAGAATCCTAACCACGGCCCAAACAAAAAACCCACCTAAGCGGTGGGTTTTTTATGTTTACAGCCTACTTCATGCTGCCGACCATGTCTTCCGGGCGTACCCAAGCGTCAAACTCAGCCTCGGTTAAATAGCCCAAAGCCAAGGCCGATGCTTTAAGCGTCGTGCCTTCTTTGTGCGCTTTTTTGGCAATCTCAGCGGCCTTGTCGTAGCCAATGTGGGTGTTCAACGCCGTCACCAGCATCAACGAATCGTTCAATAGCTGGGTAATGCGCTCACGATTAGGCTCAATGCCGATGGCGCAATGCTCATTAAAGCTACGCATACCGTCAGCCAATAAACGTACCGACTGCAAGAAATTATCAATGATCATCGGACGGAACACGTTCAGCTCAAAATTGCCCGACGCCCCGCCAATATTGATGGCCACATCGTTGCCCAACACTTGCGCACACAGCATGGTTAACGCTTCACACTGAGTCGGGTTCACCTTACCCGGCATGATGGAGCTGCCTGGCTCGTTTTCTGGAATAGACAATTCGCCAATGCCCGAACGTGGGCCTGATGCCAGCCAGCGCACGTCGTTGGCAATTTTCATCAACGATGCCGCCAAGCCTTTCAAGGCCCCATGGCTGTGTACCAAGGCATCACAAGTCGCTAACGCTTCAAACTTATTCGGCGCAGTCACAAACGGCGCCCCGGTTAATTCAGCCAATCGTTTGGCCACCCGAACCGCGTATTCAGGGTGGGTGTTCAAGCCTGTCCCCACGGCCGTACCGCCTAAGGCCAGTTCCGACAGATGAGGCAGACTTTGTTCAATATGGCGGATGCTGTTGCCCAACATCGCCACCCAGCCTGAAATCTCTTGGCCTAGGGTTAAGGGGGTAGCGTCTTGTAAGTGGGTCCGGCCAATCTTCACCACGTCTTTAAACGCGGCCGACTTCCCCGCTAAAACCGCCTGTAAAGCGTGTAGCTCAGGCAATAACTGCTCACGCACGGCCAACACCGCTGCCACATGCATCGCCGTGGGAAACACGTCGTTTGAACTTTGGCTTTTGTTCACATCGTCGTTGGGGTGAATCACGCGCGCCATGCCGCGCTCACCGCCCAATAGCTCAGAGCCACGGTTGGCCAAAACCTCATTCATGTTCATATTGCTTTGGGTGCCCGAACCGGTTTGCCAAATCGCCAATGGAAACTCTGTCGGGTGCTGGCTAGCCAACACCTCATCGGCGGCCGAAATGATGGCGTCTGCACGCTCTTTCGGCAACAGGCCCAGATCACAGTTAACGGCGGCAGCCGCCTGCTTGGTCAGGGCCAAGGCGTGAATCAAAGCGGTAGGCATTTTTTCAGTGGAAATACGGAAGTGTTCTAAGGAACGTTGGGTTTGAGCGCCCCATAATTGGGCGGCAGGCACGTCGATCGGGCCCATAGAATCTCGTTCAATACGATTACTCATGAATACGGTGTCCTTTAAAAAAAGAATTGATCAAGCCAACGTACGTCAGACCCATGCATCTTCCCCGCCAGCCCTTGGATTCATTCACCCATTTACTGTACGCCAAACTAAGCCACCTGACCACCGCCGCATCCGCCTTACTATCGAGGCCGTAAAAAACCCCTATACACCACATTAAGGGCACACAGGGGTCGATAAAACGCGTGATTTAAGCTAATACGGGGGTTTCGTGTAGATAGCGCCACCGCCACTGCCCATCCGCCGACACCTGAACTTGCGCCACCGCCACACGCCGCGTCTCCACCTCTCCTAAGGTATGGGTTTCTTGATACTGCACCCACACCTGATCTTCGGCCACGCTCAACGTGGTCACGTGGCTGATGCTGATCACCAAGTCAGGACGCTTACCCAATCCACTGTGAAACAGCTGGGTGACTGCCGCTAAATTAACCTTGGCGCCTGAAATGGTCACCATATTAAATTCAGGATCAAAATGCTGCAGCAGCTGTGCATAAGCCGACTGAGCAGAGGCTGCCCCGGTAAAAACGGCGGCAATCAAATCATGTAAGGCCACCACGCTGTGATGGGCCAACGCTTCAGGGCTAAGTTTAGGGTTCATACAACGCTCCTTGGTTTATTGAGTTTAGCCACCGCCACGAGGGACAATAATCCCAGCAGAGCGGCAAAAATAAAGGTGTATTGATAGGCCAATGCAGGCGCGAGGTGCTGACTAAAGATGCCCAGAATCATGGTTAAAAGCGCCACCCCAATGCTGAACGACACCTGCCGATTGATGTTCCAAATGACGCTGGCTTTGGCCATGTCAACGCCTTCAAAATCGATTAAGGCCGTGGTTTGGGCCGTATTGGCACACAGCCCCCCGCCGATGCCCATCAGCGCATAAGCGCCCAATAAGAGGCTCAAATCCGCTTGACTGACCACCCAAAACAGGCTGGCAATGCCGAGATTGTGTACCACAATACCTAAGCCAAACAGCAGCCGTGGCCCTAGCCGAACATAGCTACGCCCACCCAATAGCATGGCCATCAGCGCGCCAACGGCATACACAAACATAAAGCGGCCCGTGACCTCTGCGCTAAAGCCGATGTACTGTTGCAAATAAAAAATCGTCAACACGTTCACCCCGGTAAAAATCCCAGGTATCGCGTAATACACCGCAATAGACGCCCGCAGCGGCCGATTGCGCAACAGCCTCAGCGCCACGATGGCACGATCTGGCTGGCGCTGCTCATGCCGCCGATAAGCCCACAGAAAAATCACGCTCACGGCCAGCAGCCCCAACGCCCAGGCCGCTTCCCCCTGATCGCCATATAAGGACAGCGCCCACAGCAGCAGCGCCAAGCCTAGGCCAATTAACCCCAAGCCATATACATCTGGTTTGGCCACTGTTTGAGGTGCCTCTGGGCGCAACCATCGCCAGGCCAAGCTCGCCGCCAACAGTGAAAAGGGGACATTACTGAAAAACACCCAGCGCCAAGAAGCATGATCAACAATCGCCCCACCGATCGAGGGCGACAGCGCCGGCGCCAACAGCGCCACCGCCATCACCACGGTTGATATCTGGCTGCGCTGTCGTCCCTGAAAAAGGCCAAAGGTTAAGGCCTGGCCAACCGGAATCAGCAAACCGCCACCCACGCCCTGCACAAAGCGCCACAGCACCAAACCATAAAAACTTTGGCTCAGACCACACAGTGCCACCGCCACCGAAAAAATCAGCATGGCTGCGGTCAGTAAACGCCGGCTGCCATAACGCGCCGCCAGCCAGGGCGACAAGGGCATGATCACGGTTAAGCCTAAAATATAGGCATTGGTCACCCACGTCACCCATGCCGGCGACACCGCCATCGCGGCGGCAATGTCGGGTAAAGCAATGGCCGACATAAAAATATTGATGCAATCAATGAAAAAGCCGATTAAGAAAATCAGCGCGACCTGATGTCGATAACTCATGGTGTTTCCTCCAGGCTGCGATTTTACGAGTCAGTGCTATCAAGGTCGATGCAGTTAGATTAAAATAATTGTTTGATCCAATTAAACAATAGGCCGATTATGCAAAGCCAAATAAAACAAATCCAAACGTTTTTACAGGTGGTGGAATTTGGCTCCTTTACCAAGGCAGCCGACCACCTCAACATCAGCCGAGCCATGGCCAGTATTGACGTCAAAACCTTAGAACAAAAGCTAGGCGTCAGCCTCTTGGTACGCAGCACTCGCCGCCTCGCCCTAACCGAAGCCGGCCAATCTTTTTATCATGACTTTAAAGCCATCCAAGGCCAAATGGCCCAGGCCTTCGAACGCGTACAGCAAGACCACCACGCCATCAACGGCACCCTGAGAATCACGTCCACTTATGAGTTTGGTAGCCAATACGTCTTACCCCTCATCGGCACCTTCTGTCGCCAATACCCAGCATTAGACGTCCACTTTGCTTTCGATTCCAGCCTCAACGACCTCATCCATGATCAATTAGACCTCGTGATTCGCTTGGGCACGCTCAAAGATTCCGCCTTTAAAAGCCGCACCCTCGGCCACTACGACATCGTGCTGGTGGCCGCACCAGAGTTTGTGCACGCCCACCCCTTAACCCAGCCACAGGATTTACAGCACTGCCCGTGGGTTATCCACAGCGCGCTTCAAGCTCATGGCAGCTGGCCGCTATCCCACCCCACTTTAGCCAACGCCAGCCTAACGCCACCAAGTGGACGCTACGTAGCCAATACCGCCAGCGCCATTCGTAGCCTAACCCTTGAGGCGCTGGGCGTGTCTATTTGCCCCTTTTGGCTGGTTGCCGACGATCTGACCCAAGGCCGCCTGATTCAGGTGTTGCCAGATTACCGCCTGCCACAGCAAAGCATTCAACTCTTGTATCCGAATCAAGCCTACCTGCCGCAAAAAACCAGGGTGTTTATCGACTTTTTACGCGCCCACCTCAACCCAACAGGCTGGACCCTACCCACGTAAAAAAACACGCCGTAGCGTGTTTTAAATAGCACCTTATCTTAGCCAATGTCCTCTGCCTCATCGGGTAGATACACCAAGAGGTCACCAGGCTGGCAGTTCAAATGCTGGCAAATGGCTTGCAGTGTAGAAAAGCGTAAGCCTTTCACTTTTCCTTGCTTCAGCAAAGAGAGGTTCTGCTCAGTGATGCCCACCAGCGCGGCCAAATCCTTAGACTTCATTTTGCGCTTAGCCAGCATGACATCCAATTGAATTTCAATCGCCATGTTTCGCCTTAAATAAATTGTTTGTTTTCATCAGCCACCTCACTCGCAGCACCTAAAATACGCGCCACCATCACCACGCTGGCCGCAATAAACAAGGCCACAAAGGCTGAGGGCTGTAAGCTTAAGCTCAGCATACGATGCCCCGGTGGCGCCATCATGGTCAGCCATAAGCTCAGCAAGGGTTCACACACAAAGACCAGCACCACCCACAGCGCCACCGCCTTGCCCATCTTACCTAAATGTACGGCCGCACCCACGGTAAAGTAATCACCGCGCGCATAGCAGGTAAACAGCAAGTATAGCTGATACAAACCCAATGCCAAAACCCATAGCGGTAGGCCAGAGATCAGCATGGCACCCAAGATCTGCCACCAAGGCATCGCCGCGACGTCAATGCCAAGCGAGGGCACTAATCGATCGGTTAAACCAAAGCCAAAGCCGTAACCGCCGTCAACAGAGGTCAGATTCGGCCATACCCAATAGGCCGTATTTAACAGCAACATGGCCGCCATGAGCACCAAAGTCAATAAGGCCATGCGTTTGGCCATTTGAGCCAGTTTTTTTGTTTCCATAAGCGATTCTCCATTAAGAAGTGCCTATAGTAATCTTTTTATTATCGTTTTACAATCATTTTTTAACGCACAAAGATCATATAAAGATAACACCAACATGATATCCACAGAGTTATACACAATCCCGCTCAGTTTATAGCTATGCTTATAGACGCTTGGTTCAGCAGCTAATTTTAATTCACGTCATGCCTAGCCGCGATAAAAACAAGCCCTATAACACTAACTTATCCCCATCATATGGCCATAATGGCACAAAATCAGCCCTCAAGACTTGGCTCACTATCATCAACAGCAGTAAGTCTAGAAACATGGCTTAGCACGCTCATCATCACTAGGCTCAAGGCCTGTGGATAACATACTTCTTTGAATAATCGGTTTAAATCATCCACAGCTAAAGCGTTTACACCCTTAAGCACTACCGCTGCTTAAAGGTTGTGGATAAAATAAACCTGTGAATTTTTTGAGTCGATAATACCTTGAGACATCATTTTGAAATGAGTCATCAGATCAGCTTTATGTACACCCACCCTACCAGCCGCACCGCCACGCGTAGGGTGGGTAAAGCGTAGCCTACCCACCATGACTTATAGCGGCACAGCCATGAATCACCAGACGCCAGACGCAACAAAACCCACCGTCAGGTGGGCTTTGTTTTGGGTGTACGGGGTAAGGCTGTGTCTATCGGTTCAACGCGTGGGTCACGACCCATCCTACCGGCCGCACGGCCCCGCGTAGGGTGGGTAAAGCGCAGCCTACCCACCATGACTTATAGCGGCACAGCCATGAATCACCAAACGCCAGACGCAACAAAGCCCACCGGCAGGTGGGCTTTGTTTTGGGTGTACGGGGTCAGGCTGTGCGCTTCAGCAGGGCTTAAGGCCACCATCGGTGGGCACGCTGCGCTTTGCGCCACCCTACCATATTTGCGCCACCCTACGGTATGGGCACTACCCTACGGTTGTGCACTACCAATAAAATAAGCCCTGTTGCAATCGCAACAGGGCTTAAGTATGGGGAGTTTGGCGGTGACCTACTTTCACATGGGCATCCACACTATCATCGGCGCTAAGTCGTTTCACTGTCCTGTTCGGGATGGGAAGGAGTGGTACCAACTTGCTATGGCCGCCAAACAAAAAACGGTAACAAATTAAAAGCCTAATCAATTTAGTCGATTTTATCGTATCAATATATAAGGTGATGTATCGGGTAATATACACACATACAGCCTGTAAGCTTCATCTGAATTCTTCACTTATGTCTTACACAAGTTCTTCAAATGATAGAGTCAAGCCTCACGAGCAATTAGTATCAGTTAGCTCCACACATTACTGTGCTTCCACACCTGACCTATCAACGTCCTGGTCTAGAACGACTCTTTAGGAGGGTTAAACCCTCAGGGAAATCTCATCTTCAGGAGAGTTTCGTGCTTATATGCTTTCAGCACTTATCTCGTCCGAACTTAGCTACCCGGCGATGCGACTGGCGTCACAACCGGTACACCAGAGGTTCGTCCACTCCGGTCCTCTCGTACTAGGAGCAGCCCCTGTCAAATTTCCAACGCCCACTGCAGATAGGGACCAAACTGTCTCACGACGTTTTAAACCCAGCTCACGTACCACTTTAAATGGCGAACAGCCATACCCTTGGGACCGACTACAGCCCCAGGATGTGATGAGCCGACATCGAGGTGCCAAACTCCGCCGTCGATATGAACTCTTGGGCGGAATCAGCCTGTTATCCCCGGAGTACCTTTTATCCGTTGAGCGATGGCCCTTCCATACAGAACCACCGGATCACTATGTCCTGCTTTCGCACCTGCTCGACTTGTCGGTCTCGCAGTTAAGCTACCTTTTGCCATTGCACTATCAGCACGATTTCCGACCGTACCTAGGTAACCTTCGAACTCCTCCGTTACTCTTTGGGAGGAGACCGCCCCAGTCAAACTGCCTACCATACACGGTCCCCGATCCGGATAACGGACCTGGGTTAGAACCTCAAAGGGGTCAGGGTGGTATTTCAAGGACGGCTCCACCAACACTAGCGTGCTGGTTTCATAGCCTCCCACCTATCCTACACAAACCACTTCAAAGTCCAATGTAAAGCTACAGTAAAGGTTCACGGGGTCTTTCCGTCTAGCAGCGGGTAGATTGCATCTTCACAACCACTTCAACTTCGCTGAGTCTCAGGAGGAGACAGTGTGGCCATCGTTACGCCATTCGTGCGGGTCGGAACTTACCCGACAAGGAATTTCGCTACCTTAGGACCGTTATAGTTACGGCCGCCGTTTACTGGGGCTTCAATCCAGAGCTTGCACCCCTTCATTTAACCTTCCAGCACCGGGCAGGCGTCACACCGTATACGTCCACTTTCGTGTTGGCACAGTGCTGTGTTTTTAATAAACAGTCGCAGCCACCTATTCTCTGCGGCCTCTGTCAGCTCATTGCGCAAGCAAATCACCAACAAAGGCATACCTTCTCCCGAAGTTACGGTATCAATTTGCCGAGTTCCTTCTCCTGAGTTCTCTCAAGCACCTTAGAATTCTCATCCTGCCCACCTGTGTCGGTTTGCGGTACGGTTTTATATTAGCTGAAGCTTAGTGGCTTTTCCTGGAAGCGTGGTATGAGTCACTTCAGATCCGTAGATCCTCGTTATCACTTCTCGGCGTTAAAGAAGGGCGGATTTGCCTACCCTTCACGCCTACCGGCTTGAACAAACTATTCCAACAGTTTGCTGACCTAACCTTCTCCGTCCCCACATCGCACTAATATAAAGTACAGGAATATTAACCTGTTTCCCATCGACTACGCATCTCTGCCTCGCCTTAGGGGCCGACTCACCCTACGCCGATTAACGTTGCGTAGGAAACCTTGGGCTTTCGGTGTGCGGGCTTTTCACCCGCATTATCGCTACTCATGTCAACATTCGCACTTCTGATACCTCCAGCAGACTTCTCAATCCACCTTCAACGGCCTACAGAACGCTCCTCTACCATATGCACAATAAATTGTGTCATATCCGCAGCTTCGGTTATCAATTTGAGCCCCGTTACATCTTCCGCGCAGGACGACTCGACCAGTGAGCTATTACGCTTTCTTTAAATGATGGCTGCTTCTAAGCCAACATCCTGGCTGTCTAAGCCTTCCCACTTCGTTTACCACTTAATTGATCATTTGGGACCTTAGCTGGCGGTCTGGGTTGTTTCCCTTTCGACAATGGACGTTAGCACCCACTGTCTGTCTCCCAAGCTCGTACTTTCTGGTATTCTGAGTTTGCCATGGGTTGGTAAGTCGCAATGACCCCCTAGCCATAACAGTGCTTTACCCCCAGAAGTAATACTTGAGGCACTACCTAAATAGTTTTCGAGGAGAACCAGCTATCTCCGAGTTTGTTTAGCCTTTCACCCCTATCCACAGCTCATCCCCTAATTTTGCAACATTAGTGGGTTCGGACCTCCAGTGCGTGTTACCGCACCTTCATCCTGGCCATGGATAGATCACTCGGTTTCGGGTCTACACCCAGCAACTAGACGCCCTATTAAGACTCGGTTTCCCTACGCCTCCCCTATACGGTTAAGCTCGCTACTGAATGTAAGTCGTTGACCCATTATACAAAAGGTACGCAGTCACGGAACAAGTCCGCTCCCACTGTTTGTATGCATCAGGTTTCAGGTTCTATTTCACTCCCCTCCCGGGGTTCTTTTCGCCTTTCCCTCACGGTACTGGTTCACTATCGGTCGATTACGAGTATTTAGCCTTGGAGGATGGTCCCCCCATGTTCAGACAGGATTTCTCGTGTCCCGCCCTACTTGTCGTACGCTTAGTAAGCATGATGTGTTTTCGGATACGGGGCTATCACCCACTATGGCCAACCTTTCCAGGTTGTTCTCCTAACACACTATGTATCACGTACAGGCTGATCCGCGTTCGCTCGCCACTACTTACGGAATCTCGGTTGATTTCTTTTCCTCTGGGTACTTAGATGGTTCAGTTCTCCAGGTTCGCTTCACATGACCTATGTATTCAGTCATGGATACCATGATCACTCATGGTGGGTTTCCCCATTCGGACATCGTGGGATCAAAGCTCTATTGCCAGCTCCCCCACGCTTTTCGCAGGCTTACACGTCCTTCATCGCCTGTAATCGCCAAGGCATCCACCTGATGCACTTATTCACTTGACTCTATCATTTCAAGAACCTATTGACTTTGCTTGCTTTGGGGGTTGACGCCCCTCCACTTGCTTAAGTTTCTACTCTGACAAAGCTTACTGCTGTTGTGTGTATCTCATACGCCTTTTGTTAGTTTCGTATGAGCTACTTCGATACAATCACCCAATATATATTTTTGATTTCGTGTTGCCGCTAACTCAGTATAAATACTAGCTAGCTAACGTGACGAAATCGGTAAAACTAACATTGATTGATTTCGGCTTCTAATTTGTTAAAGATCGATGCGTTGTCTGCTTAAGTTTCCGATGAATCGGAGACTAAGAGACGGTGCAAATTAAATTGAGTTGCGCATTATAAGCTTTTTACAAAGCTTGTCAATCGCATTCACGATTTAATTTGAACCGTCGGGTTCGTTTGCAAAGTTAAGTCAATCAGTGGTGGAGGCAAACGGGATCGAACCGATGACCCCCTGCTTGCAAAGCAGGTGCTCTACCAACTGAGCTATGCCCCCTCTTTGGGGTTGATACCCTATGATTCCTAATGATTGGTGGGTCTGGGAGGACTTGAACCTCCGACCCCACGCTTATCAAGCGTGTGCTCTAACCAGCTGAGCTACAAACCCTTAGGTCTCGTTAAAGTGTCTTAACTTTACGCATCTTTTACTTACAGATTCCCGATAAGTGTGAGTACTTCTTTGCCCCACTTTTTATTTCTCTAGAAAGGAGGTGATCCAGCCGCAGGTTCCCCTACGGCTACCTTGTTACGACTTCACCCCAGTCATGAAGCATACCGTGGTAAGCGGATTCCTTACGGTTATCCTACCCACTTCTGGTATCCCCCACTCCCATGGTGTGACGGGCGGTGTGTACAAGACCCGGGAACGTATTCACCGCGACATTCTGATCCGCGATTACTAGCGATTCCGACTTCACGCACTCGAGTTGCAGAGTGCGATCCGGACTACGATCGGCTTTAAGAGATTGGCTCCACCTCGCGGCTTGGCTACCCTCTGTACCGACCATTGTATGACGTGTGAAGCCCTAGCCATAAGGGCCATGAGGACTTGACGTCATCCCCACCTTCCTCCGGTTTGTCACCGGCAGTCTCATTAGAGTGCTCAACTAAATGGTAGCAACTAATGACAAGGGTTGCGCTCGTTGCGGGACTTAACCCAACATCTCACGACACGAGCTGACGACAGCCATGCAGCACCTGTGTTACGGTTCCCGAAGGCACATCCAACTTTCATCGGACTTCCGTACATGTCAAGGCTAGGTAAGGTTCTTCGCGTTGCATCGAATTAATCCACATCATCCACCGCTTGTGCGGGTCCCCGTCAATTCCTTTGAGTTTTAATCTTGCGACCGTACTCCCCAGGCGGACAATTTCACGCGTTAGCTACGCTACCAAGGACTTTTAATTCCCCAACAGCTAATTGTCATCGTTTAGGGCGTGGACTACCAGGGTATCTAATCCTGTTTGCTACCCACGCTTTCGAGTATGAGCGTCAGTGTTATCCCAGGGGGCTGCCTTCGCCATCGGTATTCCTCCACATCTCTACGCATTTCACTGCTACACGTGGAATTCTACCCCCCTCTGACACACTCTAGCTTGCCAGTTCTAAACGCAATTCCCAGGTTGAGCCCGGGGCTTTCACATCTAGCTTAACAAACCGCCTGCACTCGCTTTACGCCCAGTAATTCCGATTAACGCTTGCACCCTACGTATTACCGCGGCTGCTGGCACGTAGTTAGCCGGTGCTTATTCTTTAGGTACTGTCATGACTACAGGGTATTAACCTATAGCTTTTCCTCCCTAACAAAAGTACTTTACAACCCTAAGGCCTTCTTCATACACGCGGCATGGCTGGATCAGGCTTTCGCCCATTGTCCAAAATTCCCCACTGCTGCCTCCCGTAGGAGTCTGGGCCGTGTCTCAGTCCCAGTGTGGCGGATCATCCTCTCAGACCCGCTACTGATCGTTGCCTTGGTAGGCTTTTACCCCACCAACTAGCTAATCAGATATCGGCCGCTCAAATAACGCAAGGTCCGAAGATCCCCTGCTTTCCTCCGTAGAGCGTATGCGGTATTAGCCATCCTTTCGGATAGTTATCCCCCATTACTTGGCACGTTCCGATATATTACTCACCCGTTCGCCACTCGTCGGCAGAAGAAGCAAGCTTCTTCCCCGCTACCGTTCGACTTGCATGTGTAAAGCATGCCGCCAGCGTTCAATCTGAGCCAGGATCAAACTCTTATGTTTAATCTCTAAGCTATTACTAATTCTGGTCTGCTTTCTCAAATTCATTAACGAGATATTTCTATCTCATACATAAATCTTAAATTGCAGTGTGAGGCTCGAAGCACTCACACTTATCGGTTATCTGTTCTGTTAAAGAGCGTTGCTGACTGGGTTTGTTTCGTTCCGTCATCAGCAGAGGAAGCGAATTATGGACGAACCCCTGATAATCGTCAACCCCTATTTGCCATTAATTTGCTAAAAAACCACCAAAAATAAGCAAAAGACTGTTTTAACTGGGTTTTATGCGGCATCTTTTTTAAAAGAATTTATAGGCAGTGCTGGAAAACGGCGAAAAGCCTGTGGTTGTTGGCGTTAACCGTGGCTGAAATTTAAATCAAAAAGGCGAAAATAATGCAAAAAAGCGCAAAATAATGGGAAAAACTTTGGAAACGACAGCAAATCTGCATTGGCTGGCAGTAAAACCAAACCCGTAGGTGGGCTTGCGCCCACCTACGGGCAATAGAATGCGATGGTGGGTCTCGACCCACCCTACCACTTCACTGATCAATAAACACCAGCACAAAGTGAATGAGCTATTTTTAAGCTATATATAGTATAAACAAAAAAACGCTGCCCTTCAGCAGCGTTCCTTCCCTCCTACATCACACGCCTAGCTTTTCGGCGCTTGATCGGACGGCTCATCGTCGCTAAGGCCTGCGGCGGCGTCTTCCTCAGCGCAAGCAGCCTCATCACACTGTTGCTGTCTGATCGCCTCGTAGACGGCCTCTGTATGCAATACAGAGCCCTCAGGCGCGGTTGAGGTTTCTCCCTCTTGCCATGGCGCCGTTTCGGCGATCTCTTCAATGTGAATCGTCTTCAAGCTATAGTCAGGCTGAAAGTGTAAATCATACTTAGCAGCTTTAATGGTGGCCACCATCATGGCGCTCATGATGATGATCAGCGGTGCCCCCGAGAAAATAGACGCCGTTTGCAGCGTGGCTAAATCCCCAAAGAACATCAGCACAGCCGGCATAAAGCACAGCGCAAAGGCCCAGAACAATCGGTTCCAACGATGAGGTTCATCATCCACCTCTTTTTGCACCACTGCCGCTAGAATGTAAGAAATCGAGTCAAACGTAGTGGCGGTAAAAATAATGGCCAAGAGCGTAAACACGGCCACGACCAGCTTGGCCATCGGCAAGGTGTGCAAAATAGCAAAAATCGCGGCCGTTGGGCTGACTTCATTCAAGATCGTCACCACGTCTAAGGCACCGGTTAACTGTAGGTATAAACCATAGTTGCCCAGGATGATGAAAAACAGCGAACAGCCTAGGCTGCCAAAAAAGATGGAACCGACTACAATTTGGCGAATGGTGCGGCCTTTAGAAATGCGGGCAATAAAAAGGCCGATAGTGGGCGCAAACACCAGCCACCAGGCCCAGTAAAACACGGTCCAATCTTGTGGGAAGGTGGTGCGCTTAAAGCCGTGTTCGGTAAACTCACCGAAGGAGCCCACCCATGTCATCATGCGGAACATATTGCTAATCGAGCGACCTAGGCTTTCCAGGCCCACGTTGAGCATAAACACCGTCGGGCCGACCACCAGCACAAACAGCAAGAAAGCGATGGCCAGATAAAAGTTAATGTTGGATAAAAACTGAATCCCCCCTTTAATGCCTTGATAGGCACTGTAGGCAAAGATCAACGTGGTAAATAACAATACCAACAGCTGTACCCATAACTCCTTGGGCACGCCAAAGAGTTCATGCAGGCCTTCGGTAATCATCGGTGTAGCCAAGCCCAGAGTCGTTGCCCCACCGCCGATCATGCCAAACACAAAAAAGACGTCAACGGTTCGGCCCCAGCGGCTAGCCGCCAGCTTATCGCCTAAGATTGGCGCCAAGCATTGGCTGACTTTTAAGATGGGCTTATTGCGGACGTGGTAGAAATAGGCGATGGGAATGGCGGGCACCAGATAAATGGCCCAGGCCACAGGCCCCCAGTGAAAGATGCCGTAGGTCGACGCCCAACGGATGGCGTCAGGCGAACGCGGCACGAGATCGAACGGTGGGCTTTGATAATAATAGGCCCATTCAATCAGGCCCCAATACAAAATACTGGCGCCAATACCGGCACAAAACAGCATAGAGGCCCAGGACGCCGTTTTAAACTCAACCTCGTCTTCTGGCTTACCGGCCTTAATGTTGCCAATGTCGGAAAACGCAATATAGGTGACGAAAATCACCGATAAAACCCCCATACCCAAATACATCACCCCAAGCTTCTGAGTGACAAACCCTTTCACATAAGCGACCCATTCGGCCCCTTGGGTGGGAAAAAACACCAAGGGCAGCGTCACGCTGAGTAAAATCACAATCACCCCGTAAAAGGTAAAACGGTCAATACTGGTATCGATCACGGGCTTAGCCAGATCAACCGATGCGGTTTGTTGTGGTTTATCTGTTTGCATGCTTATCCATATTGATTATAAACGCTTAAGTCTATCACAAAAAAACGCTTGTTTTTCAAAGGGCTATTTAATTAACCAATGGGTTGCCTTATATCAATGCCCTAGGGCTATGCGTTAAATGGCCATAAAAAAACCGCTTCAACCCTTAGGTTAAAGCGGTTTGGGCTGCCTCTTAAAGGCTTTACTTACTCAGGCAAAAAGCCGCCACTTTGATGTGACCACAGCTGGGCATACAGCCCACCATTGGCCAATAATTGCTGATGGCTACCTTCTTCAACAATCTTGCCCTGATCCAACACAATCAGCCTATCCATGGCGGCAATGGTCGACAAGCGATGCGCAATTGCCACCACGGTTTTACCCTGCATCAACTGATACAGGCTGGTTTGAATGGCGTGCTCGACTTCTGAATCTAAAGCGCTGGTGGCCTCATCCAAGAGTAAGATCGGTGCGTCTTTGAGCATCACCCGTGCAATGGCGATGCGTTGACGCTGACCACCAGACAGCTTAATGCCCCGCTCGCCCACCATCACGTCGTACCCCGTACGGCCTTTGGGGTCGCTTAAGGCCATAATAAACTCATGGGCCTCGGCTTTTTTAGCTGCCGCAATCATCTCGGCCTCACTGGCATCAGGCCGGCCATACATAATATTGTCGCGAATGCTTCGGTGTAATAACGAGGTGTCTTGGGTCACCATGCCAATTTGGCCGCGTAGGCTGTCTTGGCTAACCTGGGCAATGTCTTGGCCATCAATACGAATCTGGCCAAAGTCGATGTCATGAAAGCGCAGCAATAAATTAATCAGCGTGGATTTACCGGCACCTGAGCGTCCCACTAGGCCAATTTTTTCACCGGCCTCAATGCGTAGGCTAAGTTCATGAATCAGGCCACGCGGCTGAGTTTTATCGTAGCGAAAACCCACGTTTTCAAACACGACTTCCCCTTGCTGTACGTTTAAGGTCACCGCCTCTGGGCGATCTTGCACTTTGGCTTCACGGGTCAAGGTGGTGATGCCATCCTCAACCGTACCCACATTTTCAAACAGCGAGGTCATTTCCCACATAATCCAATGTGACGTGCCGTTTAAACGTAAAGCCATGGCCGTGGCCGCCGCCACGGCGCCGACGCCTACTTGACCCTGTGACCACAACCACAGTGCGATACCAGCCGAGCTTAAAATCAGGCCCACGCTTAAAATATGGTTCACGATTTCAATGCCGCTGATTAAGCGCATTTGGGCTTTAGCGGCCTCTAAGAACGAATCCATAGCACTTTTGGCGTAATCGGCCTCTTTACCAGAATGAGAGAACAGCTTCACCGTGGTGATGTTGGTGTAGGCATCGGTAATGCGCCCAGACATCAATGAACGCGTGTCGGCCTGATGTTTAGACACCCGTCCAAGGCGCGGCACAAACCAGTAGAGCGCGGCGACATACAGCACCAGCCAAGCCAAAAATGGCCACAGCATTTGGGTATTAAAACCACCGACCACGGTAATCATGGTGACAAAGTAAATCAGGATGAACACCATGATGTCGGTCAAAATTAAGCACACGTCGCGTACGGCTAAAGCAGTTTGTAACACTTTGGCCGAAATGCGCCCAGCAAACTCGTCTTGGAAAAAATGCATGCTTTGGTTCAACATCAGGCGATGGAAGTTCCAGCGCAGGCGCATTGGGAAGTTGCTCATCAAGGTCTGGTGCTTCAAAATGCTTTGTACCGACACCAGGCCAATACTGCCGATGATGATGGCCGTGAGGATCATGATGTTTTTGCCTTCGTCCTGCCACAGCCGAGCAGGGCTGGTATTGGCCAACCAGTCAACAACCTGACCCAGCATAGCAAATAACGCGGCTTCAAACATACCAAAGAAAATGGAACAAATGCTCATGAGGGCAATGTGGCCACGCACGCCTTCCGTACAGTGCCAAATAAAGGCAAAAAAAGCTTTAGGCGGAATACTGGGGGCTTTTTTGGGATAGGGGTTAATCAATCGTTCAAACAACCGGAACATAATGGCCCTTTATTATTAATAATTAAGTGAATCATTTTAATGGTTTTACTTTTAAAAAGCACAAAAAAACGACTCGCATTCTATCGAGTCGTTTTTTTCGGAACTGCTGACGGTGATTTAACCGGCAAACTGTTTTTTCATTTGTTCGCGACGCTCTTGCGCTTCTAGAGATAAAGTGGCGGTTGGCCGCGCCAACAGGCGGCGCAAGCCAATCGGCTCACCCGTATCCACACAGAAGCCGTAGCTGCCGTCTTCAATTTGACGTAAAGACGCTTGCAGCTTCACCAGCAACTTGCGCTCACGATCGCGGGTACGCAACTCCAAAGCGTATTCTTCTTCTTGAGTCGCTCGGTCCGCAGGATCTGGCGTAGACACTTGCTCTTTCAGATGATTGGTTGTTGCGTTGGCGTTATGAATCATTTCTTCTTGTAAGCTAATCAAAAGTTCTTTGAAAAACTCTAAGTGATCTTCATTCATGTAATCGTCTTCTGAGCCATTCCAGTTGACAATGTCTTGTTCGGTTAATTTAGCCATAATGCTTCCACCTCTTCTAAGTAAACATTTTAGGGCCCAGCCTGAGGCTGAACGATGCCCTATATGCCAAAGTTGCGCATCGTACCACAATACACAACCAATTAATGTTAGTTTTTATCAAAAAAAACCGTATTTTATGCAATAAAACTAAGGTTAATTTTTTTTGATCTTACCTGAAATCTTTATTATTAACTACTTCTAATTACACAAATAAATAACCTTCCAAGAGCCTAGTCAGAAGCGGCAAAATGGTGCCGGTTAGCCACAGTAGAATCAACAATACCACAGTACCCGAAAAATCGAACTGCCCTAGGCGTAAAAAATGAAAAGGCGCCCGGCTTTTGGCGGTTAAACGATGTAAGGCAGGCAAGATATCGGCTGTCGGCGCCGTCATGCTGAGTATGGCTTGCAACAGCAAGGCACCAATAAACACATAGGCCGCTGATTTAATCGTCATGAGTACCGATATTAATACGTTAAATAACACCAATTTACCACTAAAATGACCGCCTTCTATAATGCCCAACACCGTGATGAGTGTAAATGAGACAAAATAAACCACCCACGCCGCTATCACCGAAGCCGTATCCCACTGTTTAATGGCGGGCAAGCCTCGGCGCAGCGGCAGCACGATCCAGTTAGAACCCTTCACGCAAAACTGGGCCAACTGATGGCCGTAATGAATCTTGGCAATCTGTAAAAAAAAGCGCATAAAGCAGATCAGACCGAAAATATCGGCACCGGTTCGCAATATAAATTTTAAAAATAACATGGTTACCCTTGTTTGAATTCAGCCTGCATGGCTTCGGAGCGTTTGCGACACGCTTCGACGCCCGCCTTAATGCCTTCATCCACTCCTCGCTCGGTAAAGGTCACGATGGCTTCATGAGTCGTGCCGCCTTTTGAAGTCACCTTTTGCTGCAGCACGCCAAAATCTTCGCCGCTTTGCTCAGCTAAGGTCACAGCTCCTTTAAACGTGGCCAAGCTCAGCTGCCGCGCCGTATCGGCATCAAAGCCTTGTGCCTGAGCCCCTTGAGCCAATGCATTGAGTAAATAAAACACATAAGCAGGGCCACTGCCGCTGATGCTGGTAATGGCGTGGATTTGGTCTTCTTCTTCTAAACGAATCACCTCACCCACTGCAGCCATCATGCTTTCAGCCATTTCTCGATCATCGGCATTAACGTGAGCGGGTGCATACACGCCGCTGACGCCTAAACCCACCTGGGCCGGCGTATTGGGCATGACGCGGATCAACCGTTGATGCTGATGTAAATAGTGGCTTAAGGTGGCCAGATCAACGCCGGCAGCAATAGACACAACCAACGCCCCATTTGGTTCGATCTGGGCACAGCTGGCCTGCAAATCCTGCGGTTTCACCGCCAACACCAGCACATCAGCAGCGCTTAAGGTGGGGACTTGTGCGAAAGTTTCAACCCCATACCGTTCAGCCAGCTCAACCAGCTTAGCCTCATTGGTGTCAATCACGCCCACTTGATGCGGGCCCTTCACTAAACCCGCGATGATGGCCGATGCCATATTACCGCCGCCTAAAAAGTAAATCATGTTTTATCCTTGTAATGGTTGTTATCTTTACGGTTGTCTTTTAAGCCTAATCACGCTGACCAAACAGTTCTCGGCCAATGCGGATGTGGGTTGCCCCATAGGCAACGGCCAGCGGCCAATCGGCCGACATCCCCATAGACAGTACGTCTAACGCATGGCCTTGCTGATTCAAGTCGTGTAAAAGCGTTTGCATGACGGCAAACTGCTGCGCCAAGGCTGCCTCATCCTCAGTGGCTTCTGGAATGCACATTAAACCGCGTAAGCGTAACCGCGGTAAGGCTTCAATCTCCTTAGCCAAAGCCGCTACTTCGTTCGGCATTACCCCACTCTTACTGGCTTCGGCAGACACATTGACCTGAATACACACTTGAAGCGCAGGCATGCTGTCCGGACGCTGATCGTTCAGACGCGTAGCGATCTTTAAACGCTCGATGGTGTGCACCCAATGGGCGCCTTCTGCCACCTGACGGGTTTTATTCGATTGGAGCGGGCCAATAAAATGCCACACAATGTCGAGCCCTTGCAAGGCCTGTGATTTTTCATACCACTCTTGCACGTAGTTTTCACCAAAATCTCGCTGCCCTTCTGCATACAGCGTTTCAATATCGCTGCTGGGGAAGGTTTTGCTCACCGCCACGAGCTGACAGGACGCTTGGGCGGCACGCAACCGCTGCATGAGTTGCTGATAACGTTGTTGTAGATTCATGTCAATACTCACTCAAATGACTTGGTTTCATTAAAATTAAATGTCATAATCGGCCTCTATTAAGCCTAAAGCCGTCATCATGCTGACCTTAACGACGCTGTTGCTCATGTGTCACCAGCAACAGGCCTCTGATCTACACTTAAGCTGTGGCCACCCACCCTATCTACGCATAGACGGTGACTTAACTGCCTTGGCTCATCCACGGCTCACGCCAACCTTAATGAACCAGCTGCAAGCGCAAGCGCTGAATCCTCCCCAGGCGCAGTGGCTAAAACAGCAAGGTGCGGTGGATTTTGCCTACACCAGCGATTTTGGACAACGCTTTCGTGGTCATGCCTTTGAGCAATGCCTAGGCCCAAGCCTGGCGTTTCGCTACCTTAACCCAAAGCCACCTAGCCTGGCCGCCTTACATGCCCCGCCCGCGTTGGCCTCATTTAGCCATGCTCACCAAGGTTTGATTCTGTGCACAGGCCCGACAGGCTCTGGAAAGTCTACCACCTTAGCGGCTTTAATCGCCACGATCAACCAACACCAGCAAAAACACATCCTCACTTTAGAAGCACCCATTGAATACCTACACCAAAGCGACCAAAGCTTAATTCAGCAGCGTGATTTAGGCCTAGAAAGTGAGGCCTTAGCCGCAGCCTTAAACCAAGCCCTCAGAGCCGATCCTGACGTATTGGTATTGGGAGAGCTGCGTGATTTAAACAGCATTCGCCTAGCCCTCACTGCCGCCGAGACTGGCCATTTGGTATTGGCCACCCTACACAGCGCCAGCGCCGCCCAAACCATTCACCGAATTCTCGACGTCTTTCCCGACAGGGAGAAAAACCTGATTCAGGCCCAGCTTGCCGCCAGCCTCGTGGCCATTGTCTCGCAAACGCTGGTCAAGAAAAAGCAGCCGCCGGGTCGTATCGCAGCCTTTGAAGTCTTGATCAACACGCCTGCTATTGCCCACTTAATCCGCGAACGTAAAGTGGTCCAGATTCCCACTATTTTACAAACGCAACAGGCTCAAGGCATGCAAACCATGGCGCAGGCATTGACCCGCTTAAGCCAGCAGCAGCTCATTTAGCCATCTTGTTGATGCAGGTCGATGCAGATCGATCACCTAATGGATCGATTCATCACTATTTAAAGACCAATCTCACCAATCCATTTAAAAAAGCGCTGAATTCATTCATCCCACCTTGGTTTTTTAGGCCCTAAGTCTTATCCTTGTGGCTCACTCATCTCATTCTCACACACACAAAAGGCTAACGCGACCATGGTTAATCCATCCGCATATAAAAAAGGCATTCTTTTCACCATAGGTTGTTACATCATCTGGGGCTTATTTCCCCTGTATTGGTATCCACTGGGCGACTTAGACCCATTACAAACTTTGGCACAGCGCATTTGTTGGTCGGCTTTATTTGCCACCTTATTGGTTATTTTTTTAAGAGAGGGTCGAGCAGTCTATAAAGCTTTTTCTCAAAAAAGAACCTTAACCATTTTGGGCCTATCGGCCTTTATGCTGTCGATGAACTGGCTTATCTATCTCTGGGCCATTGCCAACCACCACGTTTTAGACGCGAGCTTGGGCTATTTCATGACCCCTTTATTCAGCATTTTCTTGGGCCGTGTATTTTTTAAAGAATCTTTAAATACCCTGCAGTATTTTGCGATGGCTATCGCCACCGGCGCCATCCTATGGCTGACTTGGTTAGCAGGCACCGTACCTTATGTTGCCATTGGCCTTACTTTATCCTTTGGTTTTTATGGCCTGTTACGCAAGCTGGCGCCTTTGGGTGCCATTCCTGGGCTGGCAGTGGAAACCTTCTTAATGACGCCGCTGGCGGCACTCTATTTAATGTATGAAGGCCTGCATGGCCGCGTGATGTTTGCTAGCCTACCCACGTTGAGCATGCTGGTGCTGCTGTTTTCGGGCGTGGTGACCTCCATCCCCCTATTGATGTTTGCCGCCGGCGCGAAACGCATCCCTCTATCCTTATTGGGCATCATCCAATACATTTCCCCTACTATTCAATTCATCTTGGGCCTATGGGTCTTTAATGAGGCTTTTGAATGGAATCGTTTTATGGGGTTTGTGCTGGTGTGGATTGCGGTGGTGCTCTATTTACTCAGCGGCTGGTACAGTAAAACCCACCCCAAACACGCATAAAAAAAGACTGAGCTTAAAGCTCAGTCTTTTTTTTGAACGACAAAAATCGATTAAATCACTTTGTCTTTTAGCGCATCGACACGAGGGTTCACCGCGTCTAAAGGCTTTTTATTACGGTTGGCGTCGTTCACGTATTTCACGAAATCTGCCGCCTCTTGTTCCTGACGCACCATCACCGGCACGAAGCGAGGATCTTGAGTATTGACCGCAATTTGCTCGCCTGGCGTGACTTGTTCAATCCGCACTTCAGCAGTGCCTTGATTGATGTAGCCTAGTTTTTTCGCAGCCGCGTAAGATAAATCGATGATGCGGCTTTTGCTAAAAGGACCACGGTCATTAATGCGCACAACCACTTCTTTATTGTTGGCCAAATTGGTTACTTTAACATAACTTGGGATCGGCAAAGTGGGGTGGGCAGCCGTGTAGTCATACATATTGTAGACTTCTTCTGACGTAGTTTTGCGACCGTGGAATTGATTGCCATACCAAGAGGCGCGGCCTTCTTGGGCAAACTTCACGATTTCCTTACTGGGGGTGTAGCGTTTACCGGCGACCTTGTAGCTCATATTGGCGGCACGATGTAAGGGCTCTTTGGGGATGATAACAACATTATTTTTTTTAGCTGCTGCAGCAAGCTTAGGCTGAACCACTTTAGCGGCAGGCGCTACGGCGGCGAAGCTCAACAAGCCCACACACATCATCAGTCTTAAAAAAATCGTATTCAGAAAACTAACCTCCTAAACGTACGATCCCCCTGTCTTTAGTCACTTTAAAATAAACCTTAAAGTGTTATTGCCCACCCACATAGTCCAATTGTCGCCAAGCTTCAAACACCATAACCGCAACCGTATTGGATAAATTCATACTACGGCTGTCCGGCATCATGGGTAATCTCACCTTTTGCGCCGCGGGTAGCTCATCCAGAATGTCTGCTGGCAAACCGCGGGTTTCAGGGCCGAATAAAAACACATCGCCCTCCTGAAACTGAACTTGATCTGGTCTGGTGTGACCTTTTGTGGTTAACGCAAAGATTCTTTTGCCCGCTAACGCAGTTAAACAGGCGTTAAAATCTTCGTGTACCGTTACATGAGCAAACTCATGATAATCCAGCCCTGCGCGACGCATTTTGCTGGAATCAAGAGGAAACCCTAAGGGTTTCACTAAATGTAAATCCACACCGGTGTTGGCACATAATCTGATGATGTTGCCCGTATTCGGTGGGATCTCAGGTTGATACAGTACTACTGTGAACATAATAATTACTCGGCAATATGCAATAAAAAGAACAGTCTAGTCAAATTTTTACGATTTGTTTTTTTAATAAGGCCCACACATACACCTCGAATCGCCCATGATGCTTGAGCTGAGCCGCCATTTCCGAAACTGTTGCACAAGTGGTCAAAACGTCGTCGATTAGCAAAATTTTACCTTGATCTGCATTAAATTTTACCCTATTAAAAGAAAACACGCCTTGCACGTTTTTAATTCTTTGTGATTCATTTAATAGTGATTGTGAAGGGGTATCCACCCGATCACACAAATGCGACGATATTAAAGGAATCTGCCAATGTCTCGCAATGCTTTTTGCCAACTCTTCACTTTGATTAAACCCACGCATTCGCCACTTTGCGGCGCTGATGGGCACGGCCAGTACGTGTTGAAAATCCATTTCAATAAACGGCGGCGGCCTTTCTTGCATTAATTGCCCGAGCGCATGCGCCAACATGAGATTTTTTTGATATTTAAATGCCTGTACCAGCCCAGCCAAAGGAAAGGCATAATCGTAGCTGGCAAAGCACTGGGTTAACGATGTCTGCTTTTGCTGACACTGGCCGCAAGGCTGGCTGTCAAAGCTGCCACGCGCACATAAAGGGCACACGTCTTCGGTAAACGTCAGGCACTTTTGACAGGCGCCGCACACGCCTAAGCTGCTGGCGTGAATTTTTTCGTGGCATAATACGCAGATTGATCCAAGGATTTGGTTTAATCCTTGTTGGCTTTTGCGGAGTATTTTATTCAACATGTTGCCCCTTTCTTCCCCTATTTTGCTGCTCCACGGCTGGGCGGCCAATCACCATGTTTTTGCTGATTTAATTCACAGATTACCTTCTGACGGCGTGTATTTAACCCCTGACTTACCTGGCCATGGCCGCACACCCATGCCTTCGAAGTTTGACGTAGCAGCCATCGCCGACGAATTAGCCGCCACCTTAACCGAGCCTGTGCATTTAGTTGGCTGGTCTTTAGGTGGCCACATCGCCCTGTATTTAGCCGCCCGCCATCCTCATTTGGTAAAAAGCCTGTGCTTAACCGCAAGTTTTGCTAAATTCATGGCCAGCGCCGATTATCCAGAAGGGCTCACAAATCCGGCCTTGGCGAAAATGGTGACGCTGTTCAATCAAGATTTCGACAAATACATGACGCAGTTTTTTCAGCTGCAATTTTTGTACGCCAAAGAACACCTAGCCACCTTAGATCAGGTTTTGCCGCTGGTGTGCCAATATGGCCCGCCGCCGGCTTTGGCCATGGCACTACAGGCCATTGAAAATTCTGACGCGCGTGCCTCTTTGGCGTTGATTCAAGCGCCCTCCTTATTATTGTTTGGCCAAAAAGACGCCATTACCCCACCAAAGATGGGCCACTACCTACACCAGCACCTAGCTAATAGCCAGCTGCATTTATTCGAACGTGCCTCACACGCACCTTTTCTCTCACACGCAGATGAGTTTGCCCAAGCGCTGACTCAATTTTGGGCCACATTATGACCACCACCTCTCAAACCGACACGCCCTGGCAAGCCAAAGACTGGTTTATTTACGCCGAACTCGCCAAGCGCATGGACGAACGCTTATTGCTGATCAAAAAACAGCCCGAACACATCCTGCTGGTGGGCGCCGATTTCAATGAAAGCCCACAGCGTTTAAGCCAACGCTATCCCGATGCACGCTTAAGTATTTTTGATCCGCGGGCTGAGTTTTTAGCCAACAGCCAAGCCAATCATCAGAAGCAGCAATCTATGTGGCAAAAACTCACCAAAAAAAGCTTACCTCATACTCAACAGACGCTTGAACAGCCTTTACCGCTAGCCAGTGCCGATTTTGTGTGGAGTAATTTAGCCCTGTATCAGGCGGCCGACCCTGTCGCGGTGTTTCCTCAATGGTCTGATGCCTTAAAAAAAGAGGGTCTACTGTTTTTCAGCACCTTCGGACCAGACACGCTACAAGAAATTGTGGCCTACTTAGCCAAACATGACATTGTACTCGAATCAAAACGTTTATGGGACATGCATGATTTAGGTGACATGATGTTTTACAACGGTTTTAACGAACCCGTGATGGACATGGAAAAAATGAACCTCAGCTATCAAAGTGCGGCTTCTTTTTGGCGCGACTACCACATTCTTCAGGCCCAAAACCTATTTGATCAAGACATCAGCGCCAACAGTTCGATAAAATCACTCATTGATCAAGGTTTTTACCAGGGTGAACTCAACCAAATCACTTTAGAAGTGGTCTATGGTCATGGGTTGAAAAAAATCACCTTACCGGATCAACAATCGGTGGTGAACTTCTACCCCAAACGTCCCGAGGCCTAAGGCCTTTATAGTAGTTTTTTTACGAGTATATTGGTTATGTTAAAACGCATCAGTGTGTTATTCAGTAGTTTGGTTGTGGCCGCCTGTGGCGTCACCAACGCACCCGCGCCCGTTGCCCCTAAACCGACCCCAGTGATTGGTTTAGCCTTAGGCGGCGGCGCATCTAAGGGGTTTGCCCACATTGGGGTGATTAAGGTATTAAAAGAAGCGGGTATCCCGGTTAAGATCGTCACCGGCACCAGTGCCGGCGCGGTGGTGGGCAGCATGTACGCCTCCGGCATGAGCCCTGATCGCCTAGAATTAGAGGCCGAAATCATGAATAAGGCCGACGTGATTGATTTTGCCCTCTCCTTTAAAGGCTTAATCAAAGGCGAAAAGCTGGCGCAATACATTAACGTCAAAACCAAACAGCAGCTGATGCAAAACTATCCGATTAAATTTGGGGCCGTGGCCACCGATTTTTCAACCGGTAAAATGGTGGTGTTTAATAAGGGTAAGGCCGGCCAAGCCGTACGCGCCTCAGCCAGCATTCCAAATGTCTTTCAGCCCGCCACCATCAGCGGTCGTCAATACGTCGATGGCGGCCTAGTGGCACCAGTACCCGTAACGGCTGCACGCCAGCTAGGCGCAACTAAAGTGATTGCTGTCGACATCACCGCGAAGCCCAGTAAAAATAAAGGCGATGGTTTTTGGTCTTATTTAGACCAAAGCCTCAACATCATGAACACCTCGGCCTTAAACAATGAATTGGCCAAGGCCGATGTGGTGATTCGACCCAATGTTTTGTCTATGGGCGCCGTCAGCGGCTTTGACCAGAAAAAAGAAGCCATCGAATTAGGCGAAAAGGCCGCCCGAGCGGCGCTGCCTAAAATTCGGGCCATGTTGGCTAAATAGGCTAACCATCCCCACAAGCGGTTGATTTCTTCATCATCAACCGCTTTTTTACGTTTATCTGGGCTGAAAAAAGGGGAAGTCCTTTCAACCTAAGCCAATCATGCTTAAAATACAGCCCATCACGCTTACTGCTCAATCACTAATTAAAGGATTATTCTCATGAACGTTTTGGTTTTAGGTTCAGGCGGCCGCGAACACGCTTTGGCATGGCGTTTGGCTCAATCAACGCAAGTCACCCAAGTTTTTGTGGCCCCAGGCAATGCCGGTACCGCCCAAGAACCTAAATTAAAAAACATCCCTTTAAGCCAACATGATGAGCTGATTCAGTTCTGTCGTGATGAACAGGTGGTGTTCACCGTCGTGGGTCCTGAAGCGCCCTTGGCTGCGGGCGTGGTCAATGATTTTCGCGCTGCTGGCTTAGCCATTTTTGGCCCCACTCAATTTGCCGCCCAATTAGAAAGTTCTAAAGATTTTGCCAAAGCCTTTATGGCCAAATACGCCATCCCCACCGCCGGCTACCAAACCTTTGAAGTCGCGACAGAAGCCCATGCCTATGTAGACGCTAAAGGCGCACCGATTGTGATCAAAGCCGACGGTCTAGCCGCGGGTAAAGGCGTCATCGTGGCCATGACCCTAGAAGAAGCGCACAGCGCCATTGACGACATGTTACTGGGCAACAGCATGGGGGATGCGGGCGCACGCGTGGTGATTGAAGATTTCCTAACCGGTGAAGAAGCCAGCTTCATCGTCATGGTCGACGGCGAACATGTTTTGCCAATGGCCACCAGCCAAGACCACAAACGCCTACACGACCAAGACCAAGGCCCAAATACAGGCGGGATGGGCGCCTACAGCCCAGCGCCAGTGGTGACCGATGCTGTCTACCAACGCACCATGGATGAAATCATCATGCCTACCGTACGCGGTATGGCGGCAGAAGGCCATCCTTATACGGGCTTTTTATACGCCGGCCTGATGATTGATGCCAGCGGCGCACCCTACACCATCGAATTTAACTGCCGCTTTGGCGACCCAGAAACCCAACCGATTATGAGCCGCTTATTATCAGACTTCCCTAGCCTGATTCAAGCTGGCATCGACGGCCGTTTAAATGAAGTAGAAGCCAAGTGGGATGAACGCGTGGCCGTTGGGGTCGTGTTGGCGGCTCAAGGCTATCCAGAGGCGCCACGTAAAGGCGACACCATCAGCGGCATTGAATCTGCTAATGAATTGGGTAAGGTATTTCATGCCGGTACCCAATTCAACGCCAATGGCGATTTGATCAGCAGCGGCGGCCGTGTTCTGTGTGCCGTCGGTCTGGGTGAAAACATTGCCAAAGCGCAAGAACAGGCCTATCGTGTGGTGAATGAACTGCACTTTGATGGCGCTCACTACCGTCACGACATTGGTGCCAAAGCACTTTAAACCTTATTTCAGTGGCCCTAGGCCAATATTTGCCTGACGGCCACTGAATCAGACCCCTACCATGACTAATCACCCTCATCGTCCCTTTGCTCCTCGCGTCGCCAGCCACGCCTATTTACAAGCGTTAAAAGCTCATTTAAAACAGGGCGGCGTGATTGCCTACCCAACCGGTTCCTGCTTTGGTTTGGGCGGCTTACCCACCCACCCTCGGGCGATTCGCCACATCATTAAGCTTAAAAAAAGACCACAACATAAAGGTTTAATCGTCATTGGCGCGCACTCACGCCAATTCAATCGATTGATCCAGCCGCTGAGCCAAGCCCAAGAGGCTCAGGTTAATCAATATTGGCCAGGGCCTTATACCTTTTTATGCCCCAGCGCTGGGCGAGTACTACCCAGTTTGCGTGGCCAACAAAACACCACTTTAGCCGTGCGTGTAGACGCTCACCCCGTGGCCCGACAATTGTGTCAGCGGTTAAACACCGCCTTGATTTCAACGTCGGCGAATTTTTCAGGCGGCGTGTCGTGTAAAAACACGCGTCAAACCCAAAAGCTATTTGGCCATGAGGCTCTGATGGTTGCGGGGCGCATTGGCGGCGATCACCGTCCCAGCACTATTTTTGATTTAAAAACCGGTAAAAAGCTTCGTTAAACAAAAGCCTAGAAAAAAAGGTGGCCCGTTACGGCCACCTTTTTTTATTCTATAATCTTATTGACTGAACTTATTGTTTATTAGATTATCTATTCTAAACAGATATTAATTTTAAATGGCTGTAAGCATTCAAAAGATGCCCCATGTCCCGTACTTAAGCTGCGTCAGACGAACCTTATAAATTGCATGCCTTAAAGGAGATCAATTCATGAAAACCATTATGTGGGCAACCGCCCTATTAGCCTTAAGCGGCTGTGCCGCCACGGCGGCTCAAGCGAACCAGGAAAAAACCCTTTACGTCGCGCCAAAACTTGCCGACTGTGTGGGCGTAGGGCCGATGAAATGCATGCAGGTTAAAGAAGGCGCCGATGGCGAATGGACTTATTTTTACGGCGGCATTCAAGGCTTTGATTATGAAGAAGGCTATCAATATAAGTTACAAGTTCATGTACAAGACCTAGACCCAAAACAGGTACCGGCCGATGCACCGAGTAAACGCTGGAGCCTAGTGAAAATCTTGGAAAAAACCAATGCCCAAACTGGGGAAACCACGCCTTTAAAATAAGGTGTATTTAGCTAAGGATTACCATGTCAAATAACGACAATCACGGCTTCACACAATCAACAGCTTCTGGCCATTTAGGGATGCCGCAGGAGGCCCCTCCGTCAGTTAAAGAATGGGTCTTAACCTTAATCATTTTAATGATTCCCTTGGTTAACCTAATCATGATGTTGGTGTGGGCCTTTGGCGAGGGCCCAAAGTGGCGGGCCAACTTCTGTAAGGCCAACCTATTGATTATGGTGATTGCCTTGGCAGTATACTTCATCATCTTCTTATTATTTGGCAGCATTCTCCTCACCAGCTCCATGCCCAACTAAATAAAAAACCTCGGTTGATTAACCGAGGTTTTTTTATGCGACATCCAATGCCACGATGGTGGCTACATCGGCCTTAATCTGAAACGACACGTTCACTCCAGCCAACAGCATGCCATACACTCGATGCTCGTCTTCTTGATAGGCAGGACGAGGGTCTTGTGCCACGCTTTGACTCACCAAGGCTCTAAATTCAGGCGTCAGCCCTTGATCCTCATATTGGGTCATGGCTAACTCAGACCACACCACCGTCAATAATGGGGGCGAACCCGACACGAATCCACTTCGGGCCTCTGGTTTGGCCTCAACAAACGGAATATACGGCTTGATGTCCACCACGGGCGTGCCGTCTAATAAATCAGCGCCGCTGAGCAATAAGCGCACCCCTTTACTGGTGTCCACCGCCTCTAAACGCAATAAAGACAGGCCTAAATGATTAGGCCGATGGGGGCTACGGGTAGCAAATACACCCATTTTTTGCTTGCCCCCTAAACGGGGTGGCCTCACCAAAGGTGACCAGCCGTCTTTGATCGCTGCATGAAACACAAAATGCACCCAAACATAGTCAAAGCCGGCTAAGCCGCGCACGCATTCTTCATTAAACTCAGGCGCGAACACCAGCCAAACTTTAGCTGCATCGACTAAGCCTGGCTGGCGAGCAATGCCAAATTTTTGTTGATACGGAGATTCAATTACTCCGATGGTTTCAATGGTTAATTGCATAAACGCTTTTTAAAATAAATCGTAATGACACAAAATCGACCACACGTCTTCAACGCTTGGCTGCTGCCCTTTGCCACCTAAGTTACGGACTTTATCGGTATGAGCCGTGGCGATGGCGCCGGTTAAATCGGGTTCACTGTCTAAATATAAGGTAATTAGAGGGCGATTTTGGGTGTTGGCTAAATGGGCTAAGCCTGTATCAACCGCCACGACCGCCACCGCAGCAGCAATAATTTGTCCTGCGGCGGCAATGCTGAGTTTAGGCATGACTAAACCATCCTCTAATGCCGCGGCAATGCGCTCTGCCCGTAAACGCTCACGCTCATTGCCCCAAAACAGCACGCAGGCAAGGCCGTTTTGATTTAATCGCTGCCCTAGCGCCACCCATGCCGCTTCAGGCCACTCTTTGGCTTCTGCGCTGGTGCCGTGAATCAGCGTCACAAAAGCACGTTCGGGCGTTAGCGCATGCGGCGCCAATATGGGTAAGCCAAAATCAGGTTTGCCACTGATTTGATAGCCTAGGGCTTGGGCCAGCAGCTGACGATTGCGTTCAACGGCGGGTAATGTTTTAGATACGGCGTAGCGATGCTGATAAAAAAAAGCAGCCACCGGCTCTTTAATGCTGTGTTTGTCATAGCCACTAACCGGTTGCTTAGCCATTCTCGCGACCCATGCGCTTTTTAATAAACCTTGGCAATCCACAATCACATCCCAATGCTCTTGGCGTAAACTTTGCTTTAATACCCGATAATCACGCCACGTTTGCGCATCGCCCAGCCGTTTTTTCCAGCGTCTTAACGCCACCGGCACAACGTTTTTTACGCGTGGATGTAGCGTAGGAATGTCAATAAACGCTTCTTCAGCCACCCACGTGACTTCAGCATCCGCCCATTCTGGCGCTTTTTGTAAGTCGGTTAAAGCCGGCAAACAGTGAATCAAATCCCCCATGGACGACATTTTCAACAACAGTATTTTTTTCATTCAGGCAGACATTCTGAGTTAGTTGAGCTTATTTTAACCGTTCTTAAGTGAGTGATGGCATTTAAAAAAGCTTCTTTTTGTGCCAACGGGATACTGACTTTTAAACGGCAGTCATAGGTCATTTCTTGCGATAAAACAGCCACATCATGGCCTTTAATTAAGCGCATGACGTCATTCATGGTGGCGTATTCAAACGACAGCAACGCATGATGGGTGACGTTTTTCGACAACACCTCCCCCTCAGCCAACGCCAATGCTGTGGCGCTTTTATACGCCTGAATCAGCCCAGGCACGCCTAATAAAGTCCCGCCAAAATAACGCACCACAATGACCACCACATCGGTCAATTCGGCACTGTCTATTTGGCCCAAAATAGGACGACCCGCGCTACCTGAAGGCTCGCCATCATCATTGGCTCGAAAATCAGCCCCATCTGGGCCCAAGCGATAGGCATAACAAAAATGCACGGCTTTAAAATGTTCTTTTTTTAGTGGCTCCAATAAAGCTTTAACCTCATCGCTGCTGCTGATCGGATGGGCAAAAGCCATAAATTTGCTGCCTTTGTCTTTAAACTCCGCATAGCAAGGGGCAGCCAACGTTTGATAAGTTAAAACCGTCATGGTGTCTCTTTTAATTTAAATAAGCTTCATTGTACCATTCTGTTTCCAGCACTGTTTCACGTGAAACCATTAGCTGGAACAGCTGATGCTGATGTCTTTGGCCCAGATGGGCGGTAATGCCGCATACTGTTCGTATTCTGGCCACTCGGCGTAGGGGTCAGAAATGATCATAGACAACTGATTTAACTCACTATAATCCTTATCTTCAGCTTTTTTGATGGCTATTTCCAGTAAATGATTGCGTAATATGTATTTGGGATTAACTTGATTCATCGCCTCTGTTTTAACTGAATGCGCCCTGCCCTCCTGTAACAGCCGCTGAGCGTACTCAGCTAACCATTCGTCCATAGCCCTAGGTTCGGTAAATAAAACCGCTACAGCGTCCGGTAACGTGCCTTGATGAGGGTCAAACTGGGCCAGCTGCCTAAAGAAAATCGTAAAATCGACCGTCTGTGCATCCATGATCTTTAATAAACGCTGCACAAAGCCCGCCTCTGGCACTATTTGTAACCCCAATTTATCAGCCATCCGTTGATCATAGGCTTGTTGATATTCTTGAGCGTATTGATTGAGTACCGTTACTAATTCTGCTTCAGGGACAAATGGCAATAAGGTTGACGCCAAGCAAGATAAATTCCACTGCCCAATAAACGGCTGTTGGTTAAATGCATAGCGGCCGCCATGATCAGAATGATTACAGATGTGTTGAAAATGAAAGCCGTCTAAAAAACCGAATGGGCCATAGTCCAAGGTCAAACCCAATATAGACATATTGTCCGTATTGAGTACGCCATGACAAAACCCAACCGACTGCCACTGAGCAATGGTGTGGGCAGTTATCTTACTCACAGCTTCAAAAAAAGCCAGGTAGGGATTAGGTGCGCTTAGGCACTGTGGATAATATAAAGCAATGACATGATCAGCCAGTAATTGTAAATCTGTGTGTAACTTTCGATGGTAAAACACTTCGAAGTGGCCAAAGCGAATGAAACTAGGCGCTAGCCGAGCCACAATCGCCGCTGTTTCAACGCGTTCACGATAAACAGGGTCATCAGAGGCCACCAAGCTTAAAGCCCTTGTGGTGGGTATGTGTAGCGCTGCCATCGCTTCAGAACATAAATATTCTCGGATACTGGAGCGTAAAACGGCTCGACCATCAGCATGCCTAGAAAAGGGCGTTTGGCCAGCACCTTTTAATTGGCATTCCCACCGTTCATTATATTTATCCACAAGGTCACCAATGATGACGGCTCTGCCATCGCCTAATTGTGGCGTGTAATGTCCAAATTGGTGGCCTGAATACAAGGTAGCAATCGGTGCCTGTCGATAACTTTTTGGGTCACCTGATAACGCTTTTAAATTATCCCCAGCTAAAAAATCAGCAGGACTTAAATTAAATTGGTTTGCCAAAGGTTGGTTACTTAATAACAGCGTGGGCTGATTTAGTTTTTCTGTTTTAACCGGTGCATAAAATAGTTTAGGTAATTGTTGCATACGGTTTTGTTGTAAGTATTGAGCTAAATTCATGATGTGTGTCCTGTTTATTAACCCTTTTATGTTTTGGGTAACGCTTATGACTAATATAGTATTTTAATATTTAAAAAAAGATGATGCTAATGAAGTCTGGTTTTTTCTGTGGATAACCTTTAATGCTTTTATTTTACAAGGTATTAGCTTTATTTTTAGCCTGTGTATAACTTAGTCTAAGCCATTGTTGCGTATTGTGGATACTTTTGCAGACGTTTTTTTCATGTTGATAACTTTTCTGTTATCCCCTGCCTATTTCTTTTCTATCCCCGTTATTGCTTTTTTAGCGTTGGATGGGTTTATTTTTATCGACTAAAACTTAATTGTCTCATGTTTTTTCTTTTTTTCGTTTTTAATGATTCAATCAATGATTTTATATATAAATACTGATGATAATGATAAAGAAACGATTTTCCTGTGCATAACTTTAATCAACTTTTAAAATGAGCAACTTAGTTGCTTTTTAAGGCTGTGGATAAGATCGGTGTGCACTGTATACCTTTTGTAGACAATTTTAGACGATCGTTTTTGCTGTGGATAAGTTTCAACTTATGCTGTGCTTACCCCCGAAGTTAATCAGATACCGTTATAGTTAAAAGCTATGACAGACCTTGGTCTGACCCTTCTTGATTTTAAAATAATGAAATAAATGGGTGAATATTTGTTAGAATCAAAGGAATAGTCATGTATTGTAAAGAGAAGCTTATGTTACAAAGAACCTTAGCCAAAGAAGTGAGCGCAACTGGCGTTGGCCTACATTCAGGTGAGCGGGTGTTATTAACGTTGAAACCAGCGCCCAGCAATAGTGGCATTCAGTTCAGACGTACGGATTTAACCGGTGATGAAGGTGCTTGGATAAAAATGGTGCCTGAATTAATTAACGATACTCGTCTGTCTTCCACTATTGTGACGCCGCTTGGGGTTCGTGTGGGGACTATTGAGCACATGATGTCGGCCCTAGCCGCTTTTGGCATCGACAATGTGTGTATCGAATTAAATGCACCTGAAACCCCAATTATGGATGGCTCTAGCCTGCCTTTCTTATACCTATTGCAGGATGCGGGCATTGTTGATCAGCAGGAATTAAAAAGATTCTTACGCATTAAAGAAGTGGTTGAGGTTAAAGAAGCAGATAAATGGGTTCGTTTAAGTCCTTATAACGGATTTAAAATGACTTTAACCATCGACTTTGATCATCCCGTCATTAATCGTGGTAATCAAACCTTTACCATTGATTTTGCAGGTGCTTCTTATTTAGATGAAATTGCGCGAGCGCGAACCTTTGGCTTCATGCAAGAGGTTGAATTCATGCGTAGCCATAATTTAGGCTTGGGCGGTAATTTAACCAATGCCATTGTGATTGATGAAGACGACGTCTTAAATCCGGATGGTTTACGCTATGCTGATGAATTTGTGCGGCATAAAATTCTAGACGCCATGGGGGATTTATACGTGATTGCCCACCCGATTATCGGGGCGTTTGAGGGCTATAAATCTGGCCATGACATCAATAATAAGTTAATGCGTGCTTTAATGGCTCAGCCTGAAGCGTTTGAATGGGTGAGTTTTAAAAATCCTGAGGATGTGCCGCCTGGATTTCATGAACTTGATTAAGATCTAACCTTATTATGACTAATCGAAGTATGGTAAGAGTATCTATTATATTCAAGGAAAAATCATGAGTCAGGTGAAGCCTAATATTGAAATTGATGTGTTGAATCAGCTGGATATTCGGGTCGGTACCATTACGGCCGTTTCTGACGTTGAAAAATCGCGTAAGTTATTGAAATTAAGCGTTGATTTTGGTTCTTTTCGCCGTTCTATTCTGTCGGCGATGCGTGGTGAACGTGACAATCCTCAGGAGATTGTCGGTAAACAAGCTTTATTTGTGGTGAACATGGCGCCCAGAGAAATGGCCGGCGAGATGTCTGAAGGCATGCTGTTTGACATAGGCTATGAGGATGGCATTGTGCCCGTGCTCGCCCAGCCTGAAAAAATGGTGCCTAACGGCACGCGTGCAGGGTAAGACATCATGACGGAACAGTCTTTACTCAGTTTGCTGACGGATTTAGACATTGCATACGTGAGGGTTGAGCATCCGGCATTAGGGGCAATTGATGATTATTACAAAATGAACATTGAATTGCCTGATCAAGGCATTAAGAATTTATTTTTAAAGAATAAAAAAGGCAATCGTTTATACTTGGTTGTCATGGATGAACACCAGCCAGCAGATTTAAGCCACATTGCCGAGCAAGTTGGTGAGTCTAGGCTGTCGTTTGCGTCTACCCAGACGCTGGCGTCGACCTTAAATGTGGCGGCTGGATGCGTGACGCCTTTTGCTTTGCCATTTGATACCGAGCATAAAGTAACGGTGTTGCTCGATCAAAACATTAAGCAAGATGAATTATTGGGCTTTCACCCTTTGGTCAATCACGCCACGGTGTGCATTGCTTATTCGGATTTTTTACGCTTTTTGGTCCACAGTGGTCATGCACCCAAGAGCATCAGCGTTAAAGCGCCCAATTGATGTCTTCATGCTGTGGACTTTATCTTACCCACAGGGGTTTGTAACGGCCGTGGGTTTTTTATGCACAGGCTTGATCATAGATGCCATTGTTGGCTTTCATCAGTGGCTTGAAAAGTTAACCACAGCCTTATCTTACCCACAGCTCGTTTGGCTTAACGCTAGGCGTGGATAAGGCGTGTGAATGGATTCAGATCGAATGATTGTATAGAGGTGATGATGCGTATCGTAACGGGTTTGGCCATGTGTTTCATGGCGACTTTATTGGTTGCTGCCCCAAAAAATACGGCTTGGCGAGGGATGGTGACCCAGGCTGATGTTCAATTAATTGATGAAGTAGACCAAATCATGCACACAACCTTGGGGCTTTATCAAAACCAAGCGTTGGCAAGCGATGAGGTTGAGCCCTATTTGGCGGCGATTAAATTTGCAGAGGCTGAGCCTCAATTAATTAAAAATAAAGAGTTGATCGGGCGCTGGCAGTGTCGTTCGACTCAGATCAGTGCCCGATTCTTAGGGCGCTATCCATACTTTAACTGCCAAATCAAGCAAACAGCTAAGGGCCTATGGTTTCAAAAAACAACGGGCTCACAGCGTGTGAGTGGCTATCTGCATCAGGGTCAGGGCCAACAAAAGGTGTTTATTGGTGGCGCTACGGTGAATGACGATCCTTTACGCAGCTATGATTTAAACCAGCCAGATAATATACCTGCTCATCAAAATCATAATGCCGTGGGCGTGCTTCGAAAAATCTCGGCCAACCAGATGATTTTGATTCAGCCTAATAAAGACAAAGCGGGTTATGAGCTGTATGAATTGATTCGAAAAAAATAGCGGTTTGGGTTAGGCTGCATTTTTTCTTAGCGGTCATACATACGCTTACAGAGTTACACCTTTAAAGTGATTTTCAGGAAAGGACGAATAGGTTTTCTATGCTTCACAATATGCAACGTTTTTTGATCCAGGGATGTATTGGCCTCTTCACGCTTGGTTTGGCCAGCGGTGTGTATGCCCTAGACTGCGATCGTGCCCTTACCCAGGTGGACATGAATGAATGCGCCTATTTGGATTTTAAAAAAGCAGATCAACGATTAAATCAGCTGTATCAACAGCATCGCCAAGGATTAGACGATCAGCGCAAACAGCAGCTTAAGGTGGCGCAGCAAGCCTGGCTTAAGTTTCGTGATTTAAGCTGTACTTATGAGGCTGATTTTTATCGCGGCGGAAGCATGGCTCCCTTAGTGAGGCAGGGTTGTTTGACTGAAGCGACCGAAAATAGAATTAAGGCCTTAGAAAATTATATTGAAATGGATGGGTTACTTTAATTTACCTGTTTGAGTGAGGATTAAAGAGTGTGACCCTAAAAAAGCCGACCCATAGAGGTCGGCTTTTTTGTGATGGCTGGCTTAAAACGTGTAGGTTGCCAAAACAGACGCCACGGGGGCCGTTTTGCGTTTGGCCAGAGGGCTGTCTTTAGCGTCTCCCACCAACTGTGTCATGCCGCCCGTCATGGTCAGAGACCACGGGCCGTTAAACTGGTGCACCCATTCTAATTCAGCGCCTACTTGGCCAATACCGGCTTTGGGGCTATAAGCTTGATGGCCACTGCGGCGGCTTTGTACGGTGCTGACGCCTAGATACGTCTGCATGCGTTTTTGATCAAAATAATGGGCGCTCCCGCTCAGAGTGATTTGGTCGTGTTCTTTTTTGAGTACAGGGATGGCCGCTCGGACATAATAGCTGTGGCCATTTTTACTTTCGGATAGGGCCAATTCTGCGCCAGCGTGCAGGGCCAGATAATCATCTAGCTGTAAGCCCGTATTAAAGGTGCTGGTGACGGAGCCTTTTACTTTGCCCATGCCTTTGAGTTCTTTTTTGTCTTCACGTGCAGGAAGATAGCCAATATGGGCGCCGGCTAATAAAGAAAGAGACGCATTTAAAGGATAGGCGTATTGAAAGCCTAAGCCTTGGCTACCCACGCTTAAACCATTGCCAAAATCATAGCCGATGTCTACCGCTGGGCCAACCTTGAGCCGTTTACTGCCTAGGTATTCAGGAGCCGTTGCAAGGCCCACGCCGGCATAGAAGCGCCCTTCTTGAACGCTTGAGTTTAAAGGGGGAGCGGCCCAAAGTGCAGTAGACAGGCTCAGTAAGGCGAGGCTTAATGGCCAAGATGTAGGGGTGGGGGTCATGACAAATCCTCTTAACGTAATAAATAAGGTTAAGCGCTAGGTTAGCATTGGCTAACTGATTGAAATATTGAGAAATTGATGTGGAATTGTCGGGGCGTGTCGTCAAATTGTCCTGAATTGTCGTCAAAGCAGTTTCTGAGGCGTGAATTTTATATAATGTTCAGGCGCCTAGCTGGGTGAAAGGAACGTTATGTATACAGTGTTATTGGTTGAGGACGATGTGCGTCTGGCCAGCTTAATGGCAGAATATTTATCCACTTATGAATTTAAGGTGAGTATTGTGGATCGGGGGGATCGCGCTTTAAGCCATTTTCAAACGCTTCAGCCTGATTTAGTGGTCTTGGACTTAATGCTGCCTGGCTTAGACGGCATGCTGGTGTGCGCCCAAATTAGGGCCGTAAGTACGGTGCCGATTTTAATGCTGACGGCGCGCGAGGATCAGTTTGATGAAGTTCTGGGCCTAGAACAAGGCGCGGATGACTACGTGAATAAGCCGATACAGCCTAGGGTTTTATTGGCTCGCCTACGGGCGCTCTTGAGGCGTCGTCAGCAGCCAGTGCATATGGGCTCGACATCAACATTGGCCTTTGGGCAGTTGTTGATTTTTAAGGCTGATCGAACCGTTACTTGGCGTCGTCAGGTGGTTGATTTAAGCAGTTCTGAATATAAATTATTGATCACGATGGCGGATCGAGCGGGTGAAACACTGGGCCGGGATGAGCTGTTTAAAAAACTGCGTGGCTTTGAGTTTGATGGCTTAGATCGCAGCATTGACAATCATATTTCGCGTTTACGGCGTAAATTTGATGACGAACAAGGTGAGAAAATCAAAACGGTTTGGGGTGAGGGCTATTTATTTTGCCCCACTTTATGGGATTAAATCATGTGGCGTTTAGTGTTACGGGTGTTTCCATTAGCCTTATTGTCGATGGTTGCCGCCTTGATGATTGTGGTTTATGCGCTGTACTTTTTTATGGCAGATGAGGTTGAAGAAGCTTTACTTAAAGATAAAGAAGCGCAGATTTATGTGTTACAGGACTACTTAACGGCCGTTGCTGGGTCAGAAGCCCAAAATCAGCGTATTGCGGCCTATCAGAGTCGTCACCAAGGCAGTTTTGGCTTAACCGATGGCGCGGCTTTGACGCCAGAGCAGCGCGCTCAATTACAGCGTGGAGAAACGGTAGTGGTGATTAAGGTCGCCACTTCGATGGACTTACGCGGGCAGTATTATTTTCCATTAGCCACCGGACAAATCATGCACTTGGCCGATGTGACGGCGGGTGCTAATGATTTAGGTGAGTTAGAAGACTTTTTGTTATTGGCTAATTTGAGCGTCTTGGCTTTATTTCTATTCTTTTTATCCGTGTGGTCGGCTTTTCATTGGGCAGAATTAAAAAAGCTGATGCAGGCCATGGACCGCATTGGGGCCGGTGACTTTTCGGCCCGTGCGCGGCTGAGCCGTTACGCCAGCACCTATATGGTGGCGTATAAGGTTAATAGAATGGCGAGCTATATTGAGCATTTGGTTAATGGTCAGCGTGAACTGATTCATTCTGTGTCGCATGAACTAAGAACGCCGATTGCGCGCCTAAACTTTGGCCTGGTGTTGCTGGATGACGGCGCATCAGAACAAAAGGCCAGGATTCAAGCCTTGCTTGGCGATGTAGATGAATTGGCCACCTTAGTGGATGAGCTATTGCAGCTCGCTTCCGTTGGCCAACAGTATTTAGGTCGTCCACAATCATTTGACGTACAGGCGTCCTTGCTTGCCTGTGTGCCCGCTTCACCCCTACTGCCTCAAAATAAGCACATCACCGTTGCTGTCCCAGATGGCATAGGCCAGTATGAAGGCGATGTGGCTTTATTAGAGCGAGTGTGGAAAAACCTATTGGGTAATGCCGTGAAGTATGGACACAGTAACATCCGTTTTTCTGCGCAACGCCTATCCGATCACAGCCTGCTGGTGTGCGTTGAAGATGATGGCCCTGGTATTCCTGAAATTGAGTATGCGCGCGTGTTGGCGCCCTTTTATCGAGTACCTACGGTCGAAGCGCCACAGCCTGGCTATGGTTTAGGTTTGGCAATGGTGCAAAAAATTGTCGCCCTGCATCAAGGCACGCTGCGTATTGATCGATCCGCCTTATTAGGTGGCGCTAAGCTGGTGGTGTGCTTACCGCCTCATCCTCGGCTTAAATGACTCTAGACCACGCTGATGGGCGTGCCTGCCATAAACTGATTGATGTTGTCGCACAGCATGTCAAACAGGCGGTTACGGGCCTCAACGCTGCCCCAGGCCATGTGAGGGGTCACAATGAGGTGGGGTAAATAAGCTTTTAACAGTGGATTGCCGTTAACGGGCGGCTCTTCGGTTAACACATCAACGCCGGCACCGCCTAGCTGGCCGTATTTCAGCGCCGCTACGAGCGCTAATTCGTCGACCAAACCACCGCGGCTGACGTTAATTAAAATGGCGCCTGGCTTCATCTGCTGTAAAGCCGTTTCGTCAATCATGTTTTCGGTTTCGGTCGTTAACGGACAGTGTAAAGAGATCACATCAGCCGTGGTTAAAGCCTCTTGAAATGAGACGTAGCCAGTACGGCAGCCGCTAGCTTGCTTGTGTTCGGCATAGATGACGTTCATGTCAAAGGCCAAGGCACGTTTGGCCAACGCTTGGCCGATGCCGCCTTTACCAAAGATGGCCAGGGTTTTGCCGCTGAGGTCGCGCATGGGGGCGCCGAAGTGGCAAAAGGTATTGGCTTTTTGCCATAGGCCGGCGGCCACGTCACGCTGGTAAGCGGGCAATTGACGCATCAGCGCAATCATCAACATAAAGGCGTGCTCGGCGACGGTATCGTTGCCGTAGGCGCGGATGTTACTCACCACGATGCCGCGTTCGCGTGCGGCAGCTACGTCGATGTGGTTATAGCCGGTGGCGGCAATGGCAATCATCTTTAACTGTGGGTTGGCGTCCATGTCGGCGGCATTAATGGGCATTTTGTTGCTGATCACAATTTCATGGCCCTCTATTAGCCCGGCTACGGCGTCAGGGGTGCAGCCCTCATGCTCGGTGAGCTGGTGGGGGAAATTGAAGGTAAAGGGACGCGCCTCAATGCTGTGGCGGTCTAGGCAAACGATGGAGGTCATGGTGGGTTCCTAAGACGACGAGTGAAGAGCCTTATCGTAGCAGACTACGGCAGGCTTGGCCGCATTAAAGATACCCGAAGCGACCAATTTCGTTTACCATTAGGACTTCATTATTGAGGAGTTTAAAATGAGCCTAGTGATTGAAGATATTGAGTTGGGAACCGGCGCAGAAGCCGTTAAAGGCCAAGAGATTACCGTGCATTATTCAGGTTACTTAACCGACGGTACTAAGTTTGATTCTAGCTTGGATCGTAAACAGCCATTGAGCTTTACCCTTGGGGTAGGTATGGTGATTCAAGGTTGGGATGAAGGATTCAACGGCATGAAAGTGGGCGGCAAACGTAAATTGACCATTCCACCAGAAATGGGCTACGGCGCACGCGGTGCTGGCGGTGTGATTCCACCACATGCCACTTTGGTGTTTGACGTTGAGCTGATCCAAGTCGGTTAAATGTAGCGAAATCACAGAAAGTTGCCTGCAATTTGGAGGCAACTTTTTTATTGCTTGCTGGAAAAATCATTTAAAATCATGCGTTAGACTATGCTGTGACGATTTAAAGTACAATACCAAGACGATAACAATGAAGCGGTATTTTTTTAAAGGGAAGATAATGCATAGCGTACCTGATTGTCCAGTTTGTGGCCTCGCCCATACCTACCACGATGGCACTTTGTTTGTGTGTCCTGATTGCACCCATGAATGGACGGGTGAAGAGGACAGCGTTGAAGCAGAAGACGTGAAAGTAGTCAAAGACAGCAACGGTAATCCATTACAGGATGGAGACGACGTGATTTTGATTAAAGACTTAAAAGTTAAGGGTTCATCGATGGTGATCAAAAAAGGCACCAAGGTGAAAAATATCCGCATTGTGGACGGCGATCACGACATTGATTGTAAGGTTGATGGCCAAAGCATGATGCTTAAATCTGAATTTATGAAAAAAGCGTAAACATGAGCTTAACCCCCCCCACCATTGTGGCCATCGCCACCGCGCCTGGGCGCGGCGGCGTGGGCGTGATTCGGCTATCTGGGCAGAACCTGATGCCGCTGGCCGAGGCTTTAAGCCAAGGCAAAACCCCTAAGCCACGCATGGCGATGTATACCGACTTTTATGATGCTGACGGTCAGGCCATTGATAATGGTTTGATGCTCTATTTTAAAGCGCCAGCTAGCTTTACTGGCGAAGACGTGATTGAGCTTCAGGGCCATGGTGGGCCGGTGGTGTTGAATATGTTGCTGAAACGCTGTTTGGCACTGGGCGCGCAGATGGCGCAGCCCGGTGAATTCACCAAACGGGCATTTCTAAATAATAAGCTGGATTTGGCCCAAGCAGAAAGCGTAGCGGATTTAATTGATGCCAGCAGTCAAAGCGCGGCTAGATCGGCGTTGCGGTCGCTAAAAGGGGCTTTTTCTGAGCACATTCATGCCCTGGTCGATCAGCTGATCACCCTGCGTATGTTGGTGGAAGCCACCTTAGATTTTCCAGAAGAAGACATTGATTTTCTCGAGGCAGCGAATGCCAAAGGTAAGCTGGCCGATATTCAGAGCCAGCTGACGCGCGTTTTGGCCAGCGCCAGCCAAGGCGCCATTCTGCGGGAAGGCATGCAGGTCGTATTGGTGGGTGCCCCCAACGTGGGTAAGTCTTCGCTGCTGAACGCCTTAGCCGGTGATGATGTGGCCATTGTCACCGACATCGCGGGCACCACGCGTGATACGGTAAAGGAACACATCATCATTGATGGCGTGCCGGTACACATCATTGACACCGCTGGCCTACGCGATACCGACGACGTGGTGGAGAAAATTGGCATTGAGCGCAGTGAAGCTGCGGTCAAACAGGCCGATGTGGCGCTGGTGTTGGTTGATCCACGTGAAGGCCTAAACGCCACGACAGAGGCGATCTTGGCCAAGCTACCGGAACAGCTGAAGCGCATTGAAGTACAGAATAAAATTGATTTGACTCAAGAGCAACCGGCGCATGTTTCACGTGAAACAGGCTCAGATTTAATTAAGCTGTCGGCCAAAACAGGCGCAGGCTTGGATTTACTCAAGCAGGCTCTGTTGGCGCAAGTGGGTTGGCAAGGTGAGCAAGAAGGCCTCTTTTTGGCGCGTGAGCGCCATGTTCAGGCGTTGCTACAGGCGCAAGAAGAGCTGCTGTTTGCCAGCCAAATTGATACGGAAATTGAGTTGCTGGCTGAACACTTACGTTTGGCGCAGATGGCGCTGGGGGAAATCACCGGTGAATTCACCGCTGATGATTTACTTGGCGTGATCTTTAGTCGGTTTTGTATTGGTAAGTAATATCTTATTGATTCAAAGCAAAAAAACCATGCTTAGGCATGGTTTTTTTGCGGCCTTAAGGCTCATTATGGGCGGTCTAGAGGGAATAAATCCGTGCTGCGGCCATACCAATTATTGTGTAGCCGGCTGACCAGATTTAAACCCAGCGTATCGACATAGCCTTTTTCTGCATCTTGTACATAGGCATCCGCCACGTGAACGGCGCGTACTCGGCCAATCACGACCATTTGATTCGGTCCTGTGACCACGGTGGCTTGGCTCACGCATTCAAACGACACGGGGCTGTCGGCAATTAAGGGCGGGGCCACATAGGTGGCCGCACGGGTGGTAATTTGGCCCGCAGCCAATTCATTGACTTCGGGGCCGAAGGCCGCGCTGGTGGCGTTCATGGCCTCCACTTGGGCCTCACAGACGAGGTTGATCACAAACTCTTGGGTGGCGAGTATATTGGCCGCCGTGTCTTTTGCATGGCCGTTGGCCTGGCGAACCAAGCCAATGGCGACGGTAGGTGGATTATGGCCCATGATGTTGAAAAAACTAAAGGGCGCAGCATTCGGGGTACCGTCAGCGGCCAAGGTGGTGACCCAGGCGATGGGCCTGGGCGTAATGGTGGCAGACAGTAATCGATAGGCGGTGGCGCTGCCGTGTTCTTCTAGGTTGAAAATCATGGTTGGGCTCTGTTCTGGCTTAAAGGATGTCGCTAGTGTACCGTGAAAGTGTGGTGTCGCCCTACTCTTTGGACTGTGAAAAGATTGTGCTGGTTATGGCCTAGTTTAGCCTGATTTGATTTCTCTGATTTGATTTCCCTGATTTGATTGCATAGATAAATAATGATTTGTCATCAATCATCTATGGATTTTTAATGTAGCAGTCTTTTATGCTGTAGGGACAAATTTTGCGAGAGACTTGAGGCAGTCAGGTAAAATTTGAGGCCTATGTGATCAAACTTAATTCAATAACAGTAGTCATAATATAGACAACTCATGATTAATGCCATTCGTTTTGCATATTTTATGCTTAGTGCGTTAAGATGAGGGTTCATCATATTGCTTCGATTAAACGCTTCTATGCCAAAGGATACCCATATGACCATTCGTCAATACACTTATTTACCCGCCGCCCTATTAGTGGCTGTTTCTTTAACTGCTTGTTCTGGTTCGAAAGAAGAATCACTTAAAGAAGTAACCTCTAGTGATGGCGCCTATACCTTAAGCGTGGGCGAGAGCTTTAAAGATAAAATCGCCGATAAGGCGGCCGTGATTTCTGCGCGTATGCCTGGTACGCCTGTGGATAACGTTACTTTATTGCAAATGGCGGGCAACGACGACCGCGGTAATGCGGTCTACGGCTTGAGCATGCCCATTCCGGCCGGTGCCAAAGTAACCATCAAGGACTTGTCACAGCAGGTTGAAGCTGTGAGTAAAAGCATGAGCGGCGTAAAAAACATGAGCATTAAAGAGGTAGAAGGCGTGGATAACCAAGCCACCTACTCTATGGAAAATGATTTAGGTGGGGTGACGGCTTTTGAAGTGTGCCGCTTAGCCGTAGGTGAAAGCAAAATTTTCACCGTGTGTGCCCTCACTCAAGAATCAGCGGATCATACGCAAGCAGAACAAATCATTCAGAGCATTAAATTTAATTAAGTGCGATAGATTCGTCAAAACCCGATCAGTGGATCGGGTTTTTTTTGTGCGAACGATGCTGACTGCCCTTAGTGACGATGAGGGTTTGCCCATGATAACCGTCAGAAAGTATAGGACCCTATTTGGGGCTAAAAATCTGTGGATAACTTATCTGTGATCAACTTTTATAGGACATGACTGCCGATTTTACTGCTAAGGACCCCGATTTTATCAGGCTTTTAAGGCTATTTTGAGGCGTTTTCAGCGAACCAGGCTGGACTAGAGGGTGTGATTTAATCTGTCGATAACTCGTGGATAAAATGTGTGTGAGCCCAGAGTTTTAGGCGAGAGTTGTGGATAAGTTTTAGTTATGCAACCAAAATAACTATGCCCTTGTCACTTTTTATTTCAGATTTTGTGAGCGCTTTCTGATGGCGTTAGCCAATTGTTTTTACGGCGCTATTTGATCAGGACAGCTTGTCTAAAACCGACTTGTCCACAGGTATTTAGGCTGAGAAGATTTTCTAGAAAATGCCTATGTCAATTTAATCCTGTTTAAAAAACCGCCTGTTCCTAGCTAGAAGGCCATGGAATAAGGGCTGTAGAGGAGGCTCGGTTTTGGGACCGTATCAAGACGATTGTTGTCGAGGGACGGTTTCGGTTACTGCAGATGGTTCTATGGCGGTGGTTTCGACTTGATGGCAGAGCATAATGGGCGCTGAATGCACTTTTTGAGCGCCAATGACGCACACCTGACTCAGATTTCGTGTTGGCCAGTCGAATTCGACGCGCTCAGAATGCCTATGGCTTCGTAGTGGATACTCGATGGACACCCTAGCCCTCGCATTGGGTGGCTCTGGCTAGGGCTCTTGATTGCCCACATTTTAGCCTGTGGATAAGTATTTTGCGAGATATTAAATCTAACCTTTAAACAGAATAAATTAATATTTTATTACCAATATTGATAAAACCAAGGTGTGGATGGATTTTGTGGTTAAGTCTGTTAAGTTATTATTAATAATAATATAGATATACACAAAACAACTTAACTTATCCACAAAATAGCGTTTTGGCATGGCTAAGTTAAACCTGTTAAGCACCGTTCAGGGTTTCGCTTTATGGCGTAAAAACCTCTATAATGAAGGCTTCTTGTACACAAAAGGATTGCAATATGAGTGATGGTGTTCGGTTACGCCCACTAGAAAGAGAAGACTTAGCATTTGTCCACACGCTAAAGAACAACGCCAACATTATGTCGTACTGGTTTGAAGAGGCTTATGAGTCTTACGTTGAGCTGCTGGATTTATACAATAAACACATTCACGATCGCACCGAGCGGCGGTTTATTGTGTACAACAATGAGTCTATTTTAGGGCTGGTAGAATTGGTTGAAATTGACTACATTCATCGCCGTACCGAGTTTCAAATCATCATCGACCCTAAGCATCAGGGCCATGGCTACTCTAAAGTAGCGACCCGCTTGGGTATTGACTACGCTTTTTCCGTCTTGAATATGCACAAACTATATTTGATTGTAGACGTTGAGAATGAAAAAGCCATCCATGTGTATAAACAATCGGGCTTCAGAATTGAGGGGGAACTCATTGATGAGTTTTTCGTCTGGGGCCGTTATCATAATGCCTACCGAATGTATTTATTCCAAAAAGAATACATCGCTTTAAAAGCACATCAATCATGAATTCATTACGCCTGTTGATTTCAGACTCCTACGACCCTTGGTTTAACCTCGCGGTTGAAGAGTGCATTTTTCGCCAAATGGACCCTGGCCATAAAGTATTGTTTTTATGGCGAAATGCCGATACGGTGGTGATTGGGCGCGCCCAAAATCCTTGGAAAGAATGCAATACCCGTAAAATGGCGGCAGATGGGGTGAAATTAGCCCGGCGCAGCAGTGGCGGTGGTGCGGTCTTTCAAGATTTAGGCAATACCTGCTTTACCTTTATGGCCGGCAAGCCTGGCTACGATAAGACGGTGTCGACGAATTTGATCTTGGCCGCCTTGGCCAAATTGGGCTTGAATGCAGAAGCCTCAGGCCGTAATGATTTGCTGGTGAAAACCGCTGAAGGAGACCGTAAGGTCTCCGGTTCGGCCTATCGTGAAACCAAAGATAGAGGCTTTCATCATGGCACGTTATTGATTGAGACAGACTTAAATCGATTAAGCGATTACTTAAACCCTGACCCCAAAAAACTACAGGCCAAAGGCATCACGTCCGTGCGCGCCCGAGTGGCTAATCTGGTTGAAATTGTGCCAGATGTGTCGCATGAGGCCATCGTGACGGCCATCACCGAGGCATTTTTTGAATACTATGGTGAGCGAGTGGCGGCTGAACATATTTCGCCGGCAGCATTGCCTGATTTGCCTAATTTTGTGGCCCAATTTGAAAAACAAAGCAGTTGGGACTGGAATTTTGGCCAAGCGCCCTCATTTATTCATGAGTTGAGTGAGCGTTTTAGCTGGGGCGGCATTGAGCTCTTCTTTGATGTGGATAGAGGCCTTCTATCACGTGCTCAGCTGTTTACCGACAGCCTTTATCCTGAGGTGTTTGAAGCATTGGCCGAACGGCTGGTGGGCACGGCTTATCAGCCAGAGGCGATTGTTCAAGTCGTGCTTGATGAGGCGGCAATGCAGCCGCAGCGCGCATCGGAGCTCGGCGAATTGGCTCAATGGCTACGTCATGCCTTAAGTTAGGCGTGTGGATGATGAATGAAAGGAATGACTGTGTCGCAAAAATTATTGCAGATTGATTTTCCTACCGATGGACCGTTTGGTGCCGAGATGAGCGCAGCCTTTAAAGAGCTGGCTCAAAGCATCGCCACCGAGCCGGGCATGATTTGGAAAATATGGACGGAAAATGCCGCTACCCAAGAGGCTGGCGGCGTGTATTTATTTGCGGATTTGGCCAGCTTAGAGCGTTATTTAAGCATGCATACGGCACGCCTGACGTCATTTGGCGTGACCGGCATACGCAGTAAAATTTTTGACGTGAACGAGCCCCTCAGCGCGCTCACCCACTTTACCCTAAATCAATGAGACTAAGCCCATGCCTTGATTCATGGGCTTTTTTGTAGAAAGTTTGTCATGATTGATGCTTTAGTCAGCGGCCGTTTAACCGCAAAACCCATGAAACGTTTAGACAGCCAGAATAAGTCTTTTGTGACGGCTCGTTTTCAGGCCGCGACCTACCAAAACGAAATGATTCAGGTGAATTTAATCGCTTTTGACGAACAGGTGTGTCACACCTTGTTGACCTTAGATGAGGGCGACACCATTAGCGTGTCCGGCAGCCTCACGCCTAAGGTGTGGAAGGCGAAAGATGGCTTAATCCGCCCGATTGTGGATTTAATGGCGCATGCGGTGTTAACCCCTTATCAGATCAACGCCAAACGGGCGATGGTGGCAGACGACGAAGGGTAGACATAGGCGCATGTGCGGTAAGGAGAACAGCATGGTGCAGTATTCAATTTTAGATTTGGTGCCGGTGACCGAAGGCAGTAGCGTGGCTGAGGCCATTGCACATTCCGTTGCGGTGGCACAACAGGCAGAGGCCTTGGGCTACCATCGCTACTGGGTGGCAGAGCATCACAATATGCGCAGCATTGCCAGTTCGGCAACGTCGGTGTTGATCGGCCACATTGCCAGCCAAACCCAGAGCATCCGAGTGGGCTCCGGTGGCGTGATGTTACCCAATCATTCACCGATGGTGATTGCTGAGCAATTTGGCACCCTAGAGACGCTATATCCCGGCCGTATCGATCTTGGCCTAGGCCGTGCGCCTGGAACGGATCAGATCACGATGAGGGCGCTGCGGCGCGACATCAATGGTAGTGCCGACCAGTTTCCGCAAGATGTGGCTGAATTACAGGCCTTGTTGAGCGACAGCAGCTCATTGCCTTATACCGCGACGCCAGGACAGGGCACCAATGTGCCGCTGTATCTGTTGGGCTCTAGCCTATTTAGTGCCCAATTAGCGGCCAAGATGGGTTTGCCGTATGCTTTTGCGATGCATTTTGCGCCGAAGATGATGATGCAGGCACTGGATTTGTATCGGTCCTTGTTTGAACCATCAGCCGTATTGGCTAAGCCCCACGTCATCCTTGGTACCAATGTTTTTGTGGCCGATACCAAGCTGAAGGCGCAATACCAGTTTTCCTCTTTACAGCAGCGTTTCTTAGGCTTGCTCAGAGGTCAGCAAGGCGGGCTATTGCCGCCCCCGATTGACGACATTACCGCCGTGGCAGCGCCGCATGAATTGATGCACATGGACAGCATGCTGGGGGCCTCGATCGTGGGTGATGAGGCGCAGGTGCGCCACAGCATTCAAGCACTGTTAGCCCAAACACAGGCGGACGAACTGATGGTGACGGCTCAGATGTATGATCACCAAGACAGGTTGGCCAACTTCGCTAAGATCGCTGAAATACTACAAGATGGACATAAGGCTTGAGTTTTTGACAGGGGCTGGCTATAATCCGCCTAACTCTTAGGGGAGTAATCTTTTTGGCGCAACATTTGGCCAAAAGTGCTGATCAACATATTTGAGCCACTTGCTCATGGTCAGTACGTCCTACTCAGTGGGATTGATGAGACTTAAGACATGCATTGCGCTTTTGGTGGGCGCATGATGCGTGTCTTTTGCCGAAATCAAGCCCACCGAGGTCAAAACAATGGAAGCTTTCTTATCTTCTACTCTAGCCGTGGCCATTGCCGAGATCGGTGACAAAACACAACTTCTGACATTATTTCTAGCCGCTCGTTTCAGCCAGCGCCACGCCATTATATTGGGCATTCTGGTGGCGACCTTAATCAACCATGCCGTCTCTGCCTATGTGGGCAACTGGGTGATTCAGTTTGTGCCGCCCAACGTCATTCCCTGGGCCGTTGGTTTAAGCTTTATTGCCGTGGGCTTGTGGGTGTTGATTCCCGATAAGGATGAGGATGCCAGCAGTGGCGCCTTAAAATACGGGGCCTTTGTGGCGACCTGCGTGCTGTTCTTCATTGCCGAAATCGGCGATAAAACCCAAATCGCCACCATTGTGTTGGCCGCAAAGTACCAGGCGCCATTGGCCGTTGTCGCAGGCAGCACCTTGGGGCTGATGTTGGCGAATGTGCCGGTGGTGTATTGTGGTAAATGGATTATGGACCGCATCCCATTGTATTTGGCGCGCTATGGCGCCTGTGCCTTATTTTGCTTACTGGGGGCATTAACTTTGGTGTATGGCTAAGAATGGCTGTGTGAATCTGACAAGCGTTGCTCGATGGAGCAGCGCTTTTTTTATGGTGTGGATGAGGCTTGCTGGGGCTGTGCTGATCGCGACAGCGTTTATAAAGCCCGCCGTGCATGCTGTATAGGATGGTTTGTTGGCATTATGAGGAGGTATCTAAATATGAAAACAACCGCTACTGCTTCGGTTATCTTGCTATTGATTGAAGGTTGCCTTTAGCTACCTTGTGTGACAACTCACCACGTCTCCCTTAGGTGAAGTACCGTCCCCTTTTTAGCCGCCGAGGCGGTTCGTGCAGGGCCGGGGCGGTTAAGGCAAGCATGGCTTCTTGCCGCCGGCAATGCGCGGGCCAACGAGGGCACCCGCGTAGCGGGCGGATAAAGTGGGGTGTTTTTTCTTTGCTTCGTTTCTTTTGGACATCCAAAAGAAATGACGTCGCCCAAGGGGCGAAACAAAACAACTAATCAATAGCGAAATAGCCGAAGCATTATGAAACAAATGATTCAAAACGGTGGGCACGCTGCGCTTTGCACCACCCTACAAGCGGCCAACAAACCATGGTTAAAGCGCAGCCTGCATTGAACTGGCCTAGGCCATTATCACGTTTCACGTGAAACCATGTTCGGCCATCAGGAACATAAATACGGCTGGTGTTGTTTAAACGGTTGATCGTGGTCGAGGCTAGACTCTGACAGGGATTGAGCTTGATTTGGGCATTGAGTGGAAGACATCGTTATTTGTGATAGCGCAAACAAAGCTTTTTTACGCCTGCATGAAAATGGGCTTCTGATACCATATTTTGTATTGTTAATTATTATTAACACAATATATTGTGTATTTTGGAGGAAGTCATGACGGAGATGATACAGAAAAGAGATGGTCGGGTAGAGCCTTTTTGTGTGGATAAAATAGCTGCGGCCATTTTTAAGGCGGCTGAGGCCGTGGGTGGTGACAACCTAGGTCAAGCCCATGAGCTGGCTGAAAAAGTGGTGTCGGCTCTAGGGTCGGAATGCGTGCTGATTGAATCCATCCAAGATGAGGTGGAGCGGCAGCTGATTTTAGCTGGTCACGCGAAGACGGCTAAGGCGTATATTCTGTATCGGGCGAATCGTCAGCGCATGCGCGAAATGAATGGGGCGTTGATGCAGGTGTTTGCCGACCTTTCCAGCACTGATGCGGCGGATTCTGATTTAAAGCGGGAAAATGCCAATATTGATGCCGATACGGCCATGGGTACCATGCTTAAATATGGTTCTGAGGCCGCCAAGAAATACTACGATCTATTCGTGCTGCAGCCACAGCATGCCCAAGCGCATCAGACGGGCGACATTCACATTCACGATTTGGATTTTTTAACTCTGACCACGACCTGTTGTCAGATCGACTTAAAAACGCTGTTTGCGGGCGGCTTTGGCACGGGCCATGGCTTTTTACGTGAGCCGCAAAGCATTCACGCCTACTCTGCCCTAGCCTGCATCGCCATACAGTCTAACCAAAATGATCAGCATGGTGGCCAATCGGTGCCCATGTTTGATTTTGCCATGGCTGCGGGTGTGGATAAAACCCATGCCAAGCACTATCGGGATAATGTGGCCAAAGCGCTGGCTTTGTTGACTCATGAGCCTGTGAATAAAATGATAGAGGCGTGTCAGGCGCGCTTGGGTGCCGGCCCTGGATTAGCTGATGTCTCGTCTTATCAACAGGCTGAAGCAGAAATCCTCAAGGCCTTTGGCTTATCCACAAGGCTCATCGACACGCTACAGGCACATGTGGCGACCGCTAGCTGGCAAGACACCGATAAGAGCACCTTCCAAGCTATGGAAGCCTTGATTCATAATCTCAACACCATGCATTCTCGAGCGGGCGCACAGATACCGTTTTCATCCATCAACTATGGTACCGATACATCGGCGGCTGGGCGTATGGTGGTGCGTAACCTATTATTGGCAACGGAGCGCGGTCTAGGACAAGGTGAAACTGCGATCTTCCCCATTCAAATCTTTAAGGTGAAGGATGGCGTGAATGGGTTGCCGGGCGATCCTAACTATGATTTATTGCAGTTAAGCTGTCAGGTCAGCGCTAAACGCCTATTTCCTAATTTTTCGTTTATTGATGCGCCTTTTAATGCGGCGTTCTATCGTCCCGATCAGCCAGAGACAGAAGTTGCTTATATGGGCTGTCGTACTCGGGTGATGGGTAATGTGCATGATCCTGAGCGCGCCATTGTCAGCGGTCGCGGTAATTTGAGCTTTACCACCATCAACCTACCACGCCTAGGCCTCTTACATCGGCAAGATGTGGCCGGTTTTTATGCGTCCTTGGACCAAAAAATTGATTTGGTGGTGGCTCAGCTGTGGGCACGCTATCAGATACAGGCACAGAAAAAAGTAAAGAATTTTCCCTTCCTCATGGGCCAAGGCGTGTGGATGGATGCCCAGCATTTAGGCCCTGAAGACCGTATTGGTGAGGTATTAAAGCACGGTACGCTGACTGTGGGCTTTATTGGCCTGGCAGAATGCCTTAAGGCCTTATGTGGGGCCCATCACGGCGAATCGGCCGAAGCGCAGCGCTTGGGTTTGGCGATTATTGGCCACATGCGTGCGCGCATGGATGAATATGCTCAGCGCTATGGCTTGAATTATTCCTTGATTGCCACGCCAGCAGAAGGCACTGCGGGGCGTTTTGTCAAAATGGATCGGCGTCGGTTTGGTACCATTGTTGGCGTCACGGATCGGGATTATTACACCAATAGCTTCCATGTCCCGGTCTATCATTCCACCACGGCTTTTGCCAAAATCAACGTCGAAGCGCCCTATCATGCATTGACCAATGGGGGCCACATCACCTATGTGGAGCTAGACGGTGACCCCAGTAAAAATCTGTCCGCGTTTGAAAAAATCATTCAGGCGATGAAGCAAGCAGGCATCGGCTATGGATCGATTAACCATCCGGTTGACCGTGATCCTGCGTGTGGCTTCACCGGCATCATTGATGATGAATGCCCCCAGTGTGGCCGCAGCGAAGGTGATGGTGGCCCAGCATTTGAACGCATCCGTCGCATCACCGGCTATTTGGTGGGGACGTTAGCGCGCTTTAATGACGCTAAGCGAGCGGAAGAGCGCGATCGAGTGAAGCATCAATAGGCCATGGCGCTACTGTTAAATGTCGCCGGCGTGGTGCCTGAATCCATCGTTGACGGACCTGGGCTACGCTTGACCGTATTTACCCAGGGCTGTCGCCACCACTGTCGAGGTTGCCATAATCCCAAAACGTGGTCGATGCGCCCACAGAACTTATGGGAGACGAGCAAGATCGTGTCTTTAGTGCAGAACAATCCTCTTTTGGATGGGCTAACGCTCAGCGGCGGTGACCCATTTGAGCAGGTTGCGGCCTGCACAGAACTAGCTTTGGCTGTTAAAGCTTTGGGACTAAATGTGGTGACCTATACAGGCTATACCATTGAAGCCTTGTTGGCGGATCCAGAGCGTCGACCATTGGTATTGGCTTCAGACTGGTTGATTGACGGTCGTTTTGAACAAAGCCTAAAAACCTTAACGCAGCCTTTTGTAGGATCCAGCAATCAGCGCATGATTGACGTTGGGCGATATTTGGCGGGTTGAGGGTGGATTGCTGACGTTGTTCCACGTGAAACGGATGCTTCTTCAAAATCTCTTTGTAATCAATCGGTTGATTTTTTGGTGAATCTTGGGCCTGTTGATGGGCTTTCCATGCATAAGATTCATTCTGGAGAAGGGCTATTGGGTTATTGTTCGTTGGAGACACCAGTATTAAATAATACGAGCATTTGCTCAGGTAATAATAAATGATTTGATGAGGGAAATGGGTTATTTTGGGATTTGACGGCGGATGGTTTAAATAAAGCCTGATGTTGGCCTTAAGCGGTTAAAAGCACATTTTTATGATAATGGATTATATTTAGGCCAACTTATTTTAAATGACAATATTATTTTTAAATGATGTTTAATTATTCAAAAAGGTTTTATTTATTAATAAGGCATTAATGATGATGGCTTTATTTTTGAGATTGGACTGTCTATTTAATGCCAAATGATTTAAAAAAGAGCGGGCTTTTATTGACAGTCTAAGGCGTAAGGGTGATGATGCGCCTGAGACGGGAAAACTTACTTTTCCTGACTGTTTACACATACTTATCTATCAAGAGCCATTCATGACCGCTACCAAACAAGCCATCTGGTTTCCCATTGCTATTTTAATGACGGCAATGCTGTCGATACAATCAGGCGCCCTACTCGCTAAGAGCTTATTCCCCGTCATTGGGGCGCATGGCGTGACGGCCTTGCGCCTGTCTATTGCCAGCGTGATGCTGGCGGTGGTGTTTAAGCCCTGGCGTATTAAACTACGGGGTGTGGATAAAAAACCTTTGTTGATCTATGGCTTATCTTTGGGCGGAATGAATTTTTTGTTTTATCAATCGCTCAATACCGTCCCTTTGGGCGTCGCAGTGGCTTTGGAATTTACCGGGCCGTTGGCGGTGGCGATGTTTTCTGCTCGGCGTCCGATCGACTTTTTATGGGTGCTGTTGGTGGTGGTGGGCCTCTATTATTTATTGCCATTGGGTAATGCCCAAGAGGCCGATCTTGTCGGTTGCCTCTATGCGTTGGGTGCGGGCGTTTGTTGGGCGGTATACATTATTTTTGGCCAAAAGGCAGGCCACATGCATGGTCCGAGCGCGGTGGCGGTCGGTAGCTTGATTGGTGCGTTAATCTTTTTTCCAGTGGGCTTTGTGAATAATGGCTTGGCGCTGTTTGATGGTGCAATTTTGCCTACGGCGGTGGCCGTGGCGATTATGTCGACGGCGGTGCCTTACACTTTAGAAATGATGGCGTTGACGCGACTGCCAGCCAAAACGTTTGGCACGCTGATGAGCTTAGAGCCGGCGGTGGCGGCCATCTTGGGCTTGGTGTTTCTACAAGAGTATCTGTCCTTTGGTCAGTGGCTGGCTTTGGCGGCGGTGATTTGCGCTTCTGCTGGTGCGGCGGCGACGATTCAGCCTAAGCCGATTAAGAAGGCAAAGGCTTCTACTTAAATCATGTTCTCCCCCGTTCACGATGCTGGTCGACGGCGGTAAACCACGATGGCCTAGCCCTGCTCTTCGTAGAGATCAGCCTCATAAACCATAAAAAAGCGAGCCTTAGGCTCGCTTTTTTGACGTTTAAACGGGTGATTATTTAACCAACTGTTTCAATTCGCCGCGCTCATAGGCCATAGACATCGCGTCTAATGAGACAGGTTTTACCTTGCTCGCCATGCCTTCACAACCAAAGGCTAAGTAGCGTTCTACGCATAGATCGCGCATGGCGTTGGTGCTCACCTGCAAGAATTTACGTGGGTCAAATTCGCTTGGGTTTTGTGCCAAGAAGCGACGAACCGCGCCCGTGCTGGCCAAACGCAAATCGGTGTCGATGTTCACTTTACGCACGCCGTTTTTAATGCCTTCAACGATTTCAGACACCGGCACGCCGTAGGTTTCAGGCATGTCGCCACCGAACTCATTGATCACCGCCAACCATTCTTGGGGCACAGAGCTTGAGCCGTGCATCACCAAGTGGGTATTTGGGATGCGTTCGTGGATCGCCTTGATGCGGTCAATACGCAAAACGTCGCCAGTAGGCTGTTTGGTGAATTTGTAGGCACCATGGCTGGTCCCGATGGCAATCGCCAAAGCATCTACGCCAGTGGCTTTCACAAAGTCAGCCGCTTCTTCAGGATCGGTCAACAGTTGGCTTTCATCCATCACGCCTTCTGCGCCGACGCCGTCTTCTTCACCGGCCATGCCGGTTTCTAAGCTGCCCAGACAGCCTAACTCACCTTCAACCGACACGCCACATGCATGGGCGAAATCAACCACGGTACGCGTCACGCCGACGTTGTAGTCGTAATCAGCAGGGGTTTTGCCATCAGACATTAAGCTGCCGTCCATCATCACTGAGCTGAAGCCCAATTGAATCGAACGTTGGCAAATGGCGGGGCTGGTGCCGTGGTCTTGATGCATCACCACTGGGATGTGGGGGAATTCTTCAACCGCGGCCAAAATCAAATGACGTAAAAACGGTGCACCCGCATATTTACGCGCACCGGCGCTGGCCTGAACGATCACAGGGGCATTCACCTTGTCAGCAGCCTCCATGATGGCGCGCATTTGCTCCAAATTGTTAACGTTAAATGCTGGCAAACCGTATGCATGTTCTGCAGCATGGTCCAGTAATTGGCGCATTGATACCAGTGCCATGGTGACTCCTTAGTGTTTAAATTCAGATGTGAGGGGGCCATTATATCGCTTTTAAGCCCTATTGTACTAGCGCCCTGAAGCCGCTGCGCCGGTTTGCTCATAAACCGCGCCCTTCAAGATGCTCCAGCTTATGGTAATGGCCACCACATAAAACAGCACGCCGCTGTTGTGGGCAAAAATGGTCTGGCTAAAGCCCGCAATCATGAAGCAAATCGGCACGCTGATGCTGGCCAAGGCCACGCTTCTGAGCGCCACGGGATAGCCCTGATGTAAATAGCGCTTGAAGGTCAGAATAGGCACAATGTACATCAGCAATAAGGTGATGGCCCCCGCTAAGCCGCGTTTCACCCACGCGTTTAAAAATTCGTGATGAGGATGAGCATAGCTTTGAACAACTTTCGATAGTTCGCCTTGCTGATACAGGCGTTCTTTTTCAGCCATAAAGCCTTGTGCGCCCCAGCCAGTTAACCAACGCTCTTGAGCCAGCTCAATGGCATTGTCCCACATCACAAACCGATCGCCTAAAGAGCTGCGAATTTGATTATCCTGCCACTGTTCAACGTCCACAAATGCTTGCTCAACGCGGACTTTCACTTTGGTTTGCGGCGCCCAATAAAGGCTGGTGCACAAGGCCATCACAATAGCCAAAATCAGCATCATCAATTTTAACTTTAAAATGTGACGATAGGTCCAGAACATCAGCGCTAAAATGATAAAAATGGACGCCCACGAACCACGGGAGCCCGATAAGAATACCGCCACTACCGCTAAGGCGCTGCCCAATAAGCTCATCAAACAGCACGCTACGCGGCGGCACTGATAAAAATAACCGATGCCGGAAAGAGAGATGGCGGCGATGACCATGCTGAAACAAGCGTATTGAATGGACAATAGGCCCATGGTGGAAGGTTGGCCTAAGAACAGCCTATAGTAAATACTGGTGATGCCCAACAAAAGGCCGCCAAATGCGGCCGCTTGAAAAAAATGTTTGGCCTGGGGGGGGTAAACCAGCAATAACAGAAAGATGGGGAGGCTGAGGAGATAACGAGAGGCATGGTCGTAGCCGCGGATGGGCTGATTGTCTAACCATACTTCGGCACAACTGACTAAAACATAAGTAAAACCTGCTAATAACAACCATTTATCCGAGCGATTCAGCCGAATTTTTTTGCGTGCGGGACTGAATAGAAACACCAACGCCGTCAATAACAGCACAATGGCGCCGACTTCATAGCCACGTAGCTTACCGATGGGCAGCATATTCAGACCAATGAAGATCATCATCCCAAACGTTGCAAAATGTTTAAAATAGTTGTTTCTAATCATGAACCCATCCACTTATGTAAAACATCCCATAATATTGTACAGCCCACTAACGCGAACAACAGCGCGCACGCACGGTTAAACCATTGCCATCGACGCCCTCGTAACAACCACGCCGATAAGGCTTTACCGCTACTGGCGTACACCAGTTGCCAAGTGGTTTCAACAATAAAAAATGTCAACAGCAAGACGCTATATTGTGCCATAAGTGGCGCGTCGTGGTTGATAAATTTGGGCAAAAAGGCCGCAAAAAAAATAATCGCCTTAGGATTGGACAGCGACACGGCCAAGCCCAGTCGATACATGCGTTTCGGCACCGGCACAATATACGCCTGTGGTTCCGTACTCATGTTCACTTGGCCCTGATGCCAGCTTTGCCAACCTAGGTAAAGTAAATAAATGGCGCCTAAGGCCTTAAATAGTTCAAAGGCTAGCGGGTACTCTGCGCTTAATGCCGCTACCCCCGATAGGGACAGCGCAATTAAAATAAACAGGCCGGTACTCAAGCCGGCCAGCGTCATCAGCGTCTTTTTCACCCCATAGAGGCTGCCATGCTGAAACGCTAATAACATATTAGGGCCAGGCGCGGCGGACAGCACAATTAAAATGGGAAAATATAATAGCCACAGCTGTAAAGACATCTTGGTTCTCGTAACGTTCACCATCACCGATGGTATGGACGAAAAAATAGCCTAGTGACCTAGGCTATGGATTCATGATTTAAGCGCGGGCTTTTAAAATCGCCACGGCTGGCAACTCTTTGCCTTCAAGAAATTCTAAGAATGCGCCGCCACCGGTGCTGATGTAGCTGATTTTATCGGTCACGCCAAATTTGGCAATCGCGGATAAGGTGTCGCCACCGCCGGCGATTGAAAATGCGTCACTGTTGGCGATCGCTTGAGCCAAAGCCTGGGTGCCGTAGGCAAACTGCTCATACTCAAACACGCCCAAAGGACCGTTCCACACCACGGTACCCGCCTTGGCCACGATGTCGGCCAACACTTTAGAGGAGTCTGGCCCAATGTCCAAAATACGGTCTTCAATGCCCACCTTATCTAAAGGAATCACGCGCTCTTCAGCGGTTTCTGAGCATTCAGTCGCGCAGCACACGTCGGTTGGCAACGGCACAGAACCCCCGTTGGCTTCAATCTTGTTCATGATGTTTTTGGCTTCGTTCACCAGCTTAATTTCCACCAAAGACTTACCAATCCCGTGGCCTTTGGCCAGTAAGAAGGTATTGGCAATGCCGCCGCCAACGATGAGCTGGTCTACTTTATCGGCCAAACTTTCTAAGATGGTCAGCTTGGTCGACACCTTACTGCCGGCCACGATGGCTACTAAAGGACGCTTAGGATTTTCTAAGGCTTTACCTAGGGCTTCTAGCTCAGCGGTCAGCAATAGACCGGCACACGCCACAGGGGCGTATTGCGCCACGGCATGGGTAGAAGCTTCGGCGCGGTGAGCCGTACCAAAGGCATCGTTGACAAACACGTCGCATAGACGGGCATAGGCTTGGCCTAGCTGCGGGTCATTCTTTTTCTCGCCGATGTTCAAACGCACGTTTTCCAACATCACCACTTGGCCAGCGGCCACGCTCAGGCCCTGCTGTTGCCAATCGTCGCGCACGGCTACGTCTTGGCCTAATAGCTCGCCTAAGCGGGCGGCCACAGGTTTTAAGCTGTCTTCAGGTTTGAATTCGCCTTCGGTGGGACGGCCTAGGTGGGTCATCAAAATGACCGCCGCGCCTTCAGCTAAACAGTGTTGAATCGAGGGTAAAGAGGCTTTAATTCTGGTGTCATCGCCCAATTGGCCATCTTTAACCGGTACGTTCATGTCCACACGAATCAAGACCGTTTTACCGGCCACGTCTATATCTTTAAGTTTTTGAAACGACATAATTAATCCAAAATGAAATCATAAATAATTTATGGCCATAATTGTCTTACACTCATTACTCTATTGCAAATCATAAACTTAAAAAGCAATAAAATTGCAAGACGGTCGGCTGCCACAAAAATAAAACCGCTTCAAAAACTAAAGCGGTTTGCTATTGGGGATAAATTTTACCCTGTTATCGGCGAGATTGCACCGCTTTAGCCAAGATCTGTAGCAATTGTTCGGTGTCGTCCCAGCCGATGCAGCCATCGGTAATGCTTTGACCATAGGTTAAGGCTTGGCCTTCCTTCTGGTCTTGGCGGCCTTCCACTAAATGGCTTTCTACCATCACCCCCATGATGTGCTGCTGACCCTGAGCGATTTGCTCGGCCACGTTTTCGGCTACTTGAACCTGGCGTTTAAAGTCTTTGCTGCTGTTGGCGTGGCTGAAATCCACCATTAAATTTGGCGTGACGCCTGCTTTTTGTAGCTGGCCTACTGCTTCAGCCACGCTGGCAGCATCGTAATTCGGTCCGCTGTTGCCGCCGCGTAAAATCACGTGACAATCAGGATTGCCGGCGGTGTGGACAATGGCTGAATGGCCGCTTTTGGTCACGGATAAAAAGTGGTGCGGCTTGCTGGCGGCGCCAATGGCGTCAATGGCAATTTTAAGGTTGCCGTCGGTGCCATTTTTAAAGCCCACAGGGCTAGATAGGCCAGAGGCTAATTCACGATGCACCTGGCTTTCTGTCGTGCGGGCACCAATCGCGCCCCAGCTGATTAAATCGGCATAATATTGCGGGGTAATCATGTCTAAAAATTCAGTTGAGGCCGGCATGCCCATACTGTTTAAGGTCAACAGCAGCTGACGGGCGGTACGCAAGCCTGCATTGATGTCGTAGCTGCCGTCTAGGTTAGGGTCGTTAATTAAGCCTTTCCAGCCCACAGTGGTGCGCGGTTTTTCAAAATACACCCGCATCACAATCAATAGTTCTTGAGCGTATTTTTGTTTTAGAGGCAGTAACCGTTCGGCGTATTCTAAGGCGGCTTTGGTGTCGTGAATCGAGCAAGGCCCGATCACCACCAAGAGTCGATCGTCACGGCCATGGATTAAGGCGCCGATGTCTTCTCGCGTTTGGTGAATCAGGTCGGCCACTTCCTCGGTAATAGGCAGCTCATACAGATGAGCAATCGGCGGCAACAGTTCTTTTACTTCTTTAATTTTAACGTCGTCAGTATTTTTCAAGCGCGTGATGGTCATGCCCGTTCCTTTTTATCTGTCACCAGAAGCCATGTTCGACACAGCTTCCTATATGGACGTTGACTTGAACGAATCTGCCACAAAAGCGGCGATTGTCTTAAGTTTTTGTCCTAATTTTAAGTATAGTCTTTTATTTTAGCATAATATGTTATTTATATGACCAGCAGACCAAAAATAAGCAGCAATCTGAAAGTCTGCTGAATATAATAACCATATATTGCGCATTATGGACAGCCCCTAACGGCTTCTGGCCCAAATAAACTTGTCTAAGGCGGTCTTGAGGCGCAAAAAAAGGGGCTAAGCCCCCTTTTCTCGCGCCGTTTAGGTTACGACGATTTTTTTTCTTGCTCCGCCAAGCACACGGCTGCCGTAAACAAGACGTCGGTCGATGAGTTCATCGCGGTTTCGGCCGAATCTTGCAGCACGCCAATGATGAAGCCAACGGCCACGACCTGCATGGCCACGTCATTCGAGATCCCAAATAGGCCACAGGCCAAAGGAATCAACAGCAGTGAGCCGCCCGCCACGCCAGAGGCGCCGCAAGCGCACACCGCAGCGACGATGCTCAGCAATAGCGCCGTGGCGAGGTCGACCTGAATGCCCAGCGTATTCACGGCTGCCAACGTCAACACGGTAATGGTGATGGCGGCGCCGCCCATATTGATCGTGGCCCCCAACGGAATCGATACAGAATAGGTGTCTTTATCCAAGTTCATGTCGCGGCACATCCCCATGTTTACTGGGATGTTGGCAGCTGAGCTACGGGTAAAGAAGGCGGTCACACCGCTTTCGCGCAGGCAACGCCAAACCAAAGGATAGGGATTGCGGCGAATTTTCCAAAACACAATTAAAGGATTGACCACCAAGGCCAATACCGCCATGCTGCCCAACAGCACGGCCAATAGCTGTGCATAGCCCAATAAAGCCTCTAGCCCTGCGGTGGCGATGGTGGAAGCCACTAGGCCAAAAATACCGATCGGCGCCATGCAGATCACCCAGCGCACGATTAGCGTCACGCTTTCAGACAGATCAGACACCATTTTCTTAGTGCTGTCGCTGGCCTGACGTAGGGCTAAGCCCAAGCCAATGGCCCACATCAATATGCCTAAGAAGTTACCGTTTAAAAGAGCAGCCACAGGATTATCAATCAAGCTTAACAAAACCGACCGTAGCACTTCAATGATGCCAGAAGGCGGCACCACGTCGGTTTGGTTAATGGCTAGAGTGAGGGTGGTGGGGAACATGAAGCTCGCCACGACGGCCACCAAGGCGGCCGCGAACGTGCCGATTAGGTATAAAAACAACACTGGCTTGATGCTGTTGGCCTGGCCCGTACGATGTTGCGCCACTGAAGACGCCACCAGCACAAATACCAAAACCGGTGCGACGGCCTTCAGTGCACGCACAAAGAGTTCGCCCAATAGCGCCACAGACTGTGCGCTCGATGGTGACACCAAGGCCAGCACCACGCCCAGTATTAAACCGATAAAAATGAGGTTAACCATGCCAATGCGCTTCAGCAGCCCCAAAAGACCTTTATTTTCCATCCGTTATCCTTTTGATTGATGAATCATTCATGCCGCAATTGTAGAATAAGCCATGCATTTGTGCCATGCCTTCTAAACTTAAATGTCCTTATTGAGACTAAGGCTTTATGATATTGGGTAAAGTCGATTTTAGACGGCTGATAAATTTCATCTTTTTGACCCTAATTCGCTTGCCTGTCAGAAAATGATGTTAAAATTCTTTCCACACCTTGTTATGTAACCACGAGTGACTATGTTTTCTTTTCGGCATTTCCCTATTTTAGTCTGTACTTTAAGTGCGCTGAGCACCTTTGCGGCCGAACGGCCTAAGGACGACGACACCAAAAAACCCTTGCCCTATGAGGTGGTGGTGCACGCCGAAGACGATGAGGCCCAGGCTTTATTAACCCAACACCTTGGGTTGATTAAACAGCGGGAGATGGAGGACTTAGACGCTGAACAAATTGGCTTTTTGGTTGAGGATGGCCCCAAGCAAGCGCAAGAAATGCTGGAAACCCTAGGCTATTTCAACAGCACGGTGTCGATTAAGAAAACTCAGGACCAGTACGATGTCTACGTGACGCTAGGGCCTAGGGTCAAGATTGACGACGTAGTGGTGCTGTTAGAAGGTTCGGTTACCGAGGACGAGAGTCTAGGCGACTACTATCGTAAGGCGATGAGCAACTGGGCCTTACCGGTGGGTAACCCTTACGATCAAAGCAATTGGGACAGCAGTAAGACCGCGGTTCTACGCGGCATCACTCAATACAAATACCCTTTGGCACAGCTTAAGTTTTCACAAGCCTACATCGACCCCGATGCGCAAACGGCGCAGCTCAGCGTCACGGTAGACAGCAATGAGCCTGTGTATTTTGGCCACATTCAAGTCTCTGGCACCGAGCGCTATCCAGAATCGGTTGTTTTAGGCCTAGCCGACTTTCGCTACGGTAATGACTACGATTTAGAAAAAATTCTGGACTATCAAGAGGCGCTCGAGCAAGACAACCACTATGCCAACGTGGTGGTCAACGCCGACTTTGACAACTTGCAGGAGCGCCACGTTCCCATTAAGGTCAACGTGGTGGAAGTGCCGCGCCAAAAGCTCGAGCTGGGTTTGAAATACGACACCAACGAGGGCATCGGTACCCACTTTGGCTACGATCACTACAATATGTTTAAACGTGGCTACGTAGGTTCCATCGTCGCCGACCTGAGTAAATACGAACAGGCCGTTGGCTTCGGCGTCAGCCAGCCCCGTAATGAAAAAGGCTATTACCACACGGCCGGTATTCGATTTAAAAACACCGAAATTCAAAAAGTAAAAACCAAAACCGCCAACGTGGGTGTTTGGCGGGTTCGCCATGACAACAATATTGATGCCCAGTTTGGCCTAGAATACTACTTAGAGACCGCCAGCATTGAGGGGGGCCCTAACCTCGGCAACAGCCGCGCCCTATTGGCCACGGCGATGTGGAAACAGCAGGCAGTGACCACTCGACTACGGCCCCTGCATGGCTACACCCTAGAAGGCAGCGTGTCGTCTACCTTGGGCACCTTGGCTTCAACCGCCAATATTCAGCGCGCTAATGCCCGCGCCAGCTATTACTTCACGCCAGAAAATGCCCAATTGGGTACGGTGGTGCTGCGCGCGCAGGCCGGTATTGTCCACACCAAAGATGAAGCGTCGGTGCCGACCGACCTATTATTCCGTACCGGTGGCTCCGGTTCGGTTCGTGGTTACGAATATCTGGGTATTGGTATCGACGGCCCGAATCGTTCCGTTTTAGGGGGCAAAGTCATTGGCGTTGCCAGCATTGAATACCAATACCCCATGAGTAAAAACCTTTCTTTGGCCCTGTTCCAAGACATGGGTGACGTCGCCAATAAGGCTAAGGATTTTAAACTACGGCAGGCCACAGGCGTGGGCGTACGCTGGTTTAGCCCCGTTGCGCCAGTGTCCTTTGACATCGCCCGAGCCCATGACGACAACAAAATACGCTGGCACATTAGCTTAGGAACTACTTTTTAATGTCTGACCAAAACAACGCAACCGAACATCTAGCCACGACTTCGCCCACCGAAGCTCAGCCACCTAAAAAAAGGTTTAAGTGGTTAAAACGCAGCCTGCTGGCGGCGCTGCTCTTGCTGCCCCTCATCGTGCTGGCCCTGTATTGGCTGTTGGCCACTAATTCGGGCCTGCGCTTTGCCGTCTTTACTGCTCCTAAGCTCGCCAGCGTCAACATTGAGGCCGATACTCTGAATGGCTCAGTTTGGGATGGCTTTGACACCAAAAACATGCTGGTCACTACCCCTGACATCACCGTGTCGATTGAACACATCCAGTTTCAGTGGCAGGCCAAAGTGCTGTGGCAAAGAATGCTGCACGTTAATCTACTCGACGTTGGCGTGGTGCATCTAGATTTGCATAAAACCACACCAGATAAGCCCAGTGAGCCCTTGGTGTTGCCGCAAAATATTGGTTTGCCATTGGGCCTACAGGCCAATATTGAGGCCGTTCGTCTGGCTGGCCTCACCATGGGTGAAGAAAATACGGTGCTACTGAAAAGCAGTGAAATTGCCTATCGCTATCAAGATAATGGCCATGAGCTGAAGCTGGTGGCCTTACGCACGCCTTGGTCTAGCCATCAGGGCGAGCTGAGCCTTAAGAATGAGGCACCATATGCTCTGAAGGGCAAAATGGCCATGACCGGTGCCCTAGACGATGTCGCCATTGAAGGCGGCCTGAATTTTGGCGGCAGCCTTGAGCAGCCGCTGATTAATGGGGGCTTTAGCGGCGAGGGTGTGGCCGCCACCGTCGACATCGACGCCACGCCGTTTGCGCCAGAGCTGGCAAATAAAGTAAACCGCATCACCATTGCTGCCGGTAACATTAACCCACAGTTGTTTGTAAGCAGCATTCCTGCCGCCAATCTGGCCTTTTCGCTCATTGTCAGCCCAGACGCCAGCGGCAATGCTCTGGATGGCCAGCTGACCTTGGCCAACACCCAGCCCAATACGCCTAGCCAAAATGGGCTGCCGGTGCAAACCCTTTTGGGCCAGTTTAACGTCAATCAAGACGGCCTCATCAACGTCAGTGCCTTGGATGTGCACGCGCTGAAAGAAGGCCGCCTCAGCGCCCAAGGCGTGATCGACACCGCCGCCAAAACCTTAAAAACCAGCCTCAACATCAGCAATCTGTCGATTCAAGACGTGGTTGAATCCAGTCTCAAGATGACGCTAAATGGTGACCTCAGCGTCAACGGCCCTTTAGCTGCGCCAGAAACCCGTTGGGCCTTACGCACCGATCGCGAAGTGGTGTCGGAAGGATTGTTATTGCTGGCTCAAGATTCAGACCAGAAAACCACGCTTAACATTAAAGAAGCCTTTATCAAACCCAAACAAGGCGGCAGCTTAGACGTCGCAGGGACATTGGCCTTGTTTGATGAGAAGGCAATCAACCTAAGCCTCACCACCAAACAGTTTGACCCCAGCAAAATCATGCCCGAGCTCCCTCAGGGTGACGTCAACTTGAGCCTCACCGCCAAAGGGGCTTTAGCTGTGCAGGGCAAGGGTAAAGACCCTGCGCCCGAGCCAGACATCAGCGTTGACCTCGTGCTACAAGCCAGCCGCCTCTCGGGCGCACCCTTAAGCGGTAAAAGCCATCTACGCTACGCCCAAGGCCATTTGCCCAATATTGATGCTTTAATCAATTTAGGCAATAACCACATTAAGGCCAAAGGCGCATTTGGCACCGACAAAGACCGCCTCGACCTAGACGTACAGGCACCCAACCTTGACCTATTTGGCTTTGGTTTGAAAGGCTATGTAGAAGCCAAAGGCTTTGTCCAAGGCCAGCCTAAAAACCTCACCGCCAACCTCAAAGGGCAAGCGCGTAATCTCCAGGTAGCCAACGCTGTGTCGATTCGCCAGCTCAACGTGGACACCACCGTGTCGCCGAATATGAAGGCGCCGCTTAAGGTCGCCATCACTGGGGATGAGTTGGCATTCTTGAGTAATGGCAAGAAAAACGACACCCAAATTCACAACTTGAACTTGGCCATCAACGGCACCGGCAATAAGCACAGCCTCAGTGCGAAAGCCAACACCAATGTGGATGGTAAAAATTATGCCTTAGACGTGGCCGCCAACGGTGGACTCAGCGACGACTATGTCTGGAAAGGCATCGTCGGCAAGCTGAACATTCAGGGCGCCTTCAATCTTTTACTGCAAAACCCTGTGTCGCTCACCGCTGGTGCCGAAGAAGTGAAGCTGGGCCAAGCCCGCTGGTCGGCTATGGGCGGCAGCCTCAGCCTACAGCACTTGAATTGGAGCAAGGCCAAAGGCGTCAGCACCAAAGGTCAAGCTAGCCGTCTGGCCCTAGCTCAGTTGGCCAATATTGTGCCCATCCCGATTCAGCAAAATCTGGTTATTGGTGGCGATTGGGATCTTAACTACACTGAAAATGCCAGCGGCTACCTCACCTTACGCCATGAAAGCGGCGACGTGATTTTGCCTTACCGCAATCAGGCGTTAGAGCTGCGCGATCTGGTGCTTAAAGCCACCTTGAGCCGCGGCCAAATCGCCCTAGATGCAGGCCTACGCACCAAGTTTGCCAGCGCCAAAGCCAATCTGTCTCTGGCCCAAAACTTTGGCAGCAACATCATGACAGCGCCGCTCAAAGGCCAGCTACAGCTGGTGGCAGACGACCTTAACCAATTTAGGTATTTATTGCCCGTTGGCCTACAGGTACGCGGCCGTTTCAATGCCAATGTCGGCGTCAGCGGCTCGATTAGTCAGCCCAATCTCAGCGGCACTATGGCCGGCGACGGGCTGGATTTACGCGACTTTAATAGCGGCCTACATTTCCCCGATGGCACCTTGCGCGCCCACTTCAGCGGTCAACAGCTGGTGCTGGATCAGCTGCGATTTAACAGTGCTCAAGGCAACATCAGCGCCAATGGCGTGATTAAAAATCTCAACCGCAGCCCCGACGTTAACGTCAACGTGGTGTTTGATCGCTACAGCCTATTCAGTAAATCAGACCGCCGCGTGGTCATCAGCGGCGACACTAAGCTGCGCTACGCCGACATGATCGGCATTGAGCTGGTGGGTAACCTTAAGGTTGATCATGGCCGAATTGACCTGCCCGAAGCCGGCGCACCCTCATTGAGCAGCGATGTGGTGGTTAAAGGTCGCGCCCAAGAAGCACAGGGCACGCCGATGCCGGTGTTCATGGATTTGACCTTAGACCTCAATGACCGTTTTCGCTTTGTCGGTCAAGGTTTGAACATCCTCATGGGCGGTAAAATCAACATCCGCGCCAAGCCGAAGCAGCCGATTCAGGCCATTGGCCAGGTGATCGTGGTGGAAGGCCGCTATAAGGCTTACGGCCAGGATCTTGAAATCGACAAAGGCGTGGTGGCGTTTGTGGGCCCTATCGACAACCCAGCCTTAAACATCCGCGCCAAGCGTAAAATGTCGCCTGTAGGCGCTGGTGTGGAAGTGACGGGCAACGTGTTGAATCCGCGCATCAACTTGATTGCGGATACCCCGATGAGTCAAAAAGACAAGCTGGCTTGGCTGGTGTTGGGCCGTGCGGCTGGTGGCGAAGAGGACGATGCGGCGATTGCGGCCAGCGTAGGTGCCGCCCTAGCCGGCTCGATTAACGACAAAATCGGCCTGTTTGACGACTTTGGCATTGCTAACCGCACCACCCGTGACAGCCAAGGCGCCATGAATCCGGCTGAGCAAATGATCACCGTGGGCAAACATCTGACCAATGAAATTTACGTGGGCTATGAATACGGCCTGAATTCGGCGGAGAATGCCGTGAAAATGGCGTATCAATTCAGTAAGGCATGGCAGGCCATTATTCGCCTCGGTCAAGATTCGTCCAGTGCGGAAACGCGCTACACCATTCGCTTCGATTAAAGGGGCTGGCCATGCGATGGATCGCTTTAACCCTGTATAACGGCCTGTGGCTCGTCGCCCCTAGCCTGTTGAAACGTTATTTACGTAAACGTGCCCAGCGCGCCCCGGCCTATCTAGAGCATTGGTCGGAGCGCTTTGGGGCGCCGTTGGCACAGCCCTGTCAGCGGCCGATTTGGCTACACGCGGTGTCGGTTGGTGAAACGCGGGCGGCCTATCCCCTGATTCAGGCGTTAAAAGCCTATTATCCAGATGCGCCCTTGCTGCTCACCCAGATGACGCCCACTGGCCGTCAAACGGCTGAGGCATTGTATCCCGAAGCCCAGTGCCGCTATTTACCCTATGACAAGCCTGCCTACGTACGTCAGTTTTTCCAAGAGCATCAACCGCTGTTTGGCGTGATCATGGAAACCGAGCTGTGGCCTAATCTTTTGCATGAAGCCAAGGCTCAGGGCGTGCTTATGTGTTTGGCCAACGCCCGCCTATCGGCCCGTTCATTGGCCGGTTATTTAAAAGTGAAAGCCTTAATTCAGCCAGCTGTGGCGCAATTTGGCTTGGTCTGTGCCCAAGCGCCTACCGATGCCGAACGGCTGAGCCAGCTAGGCGCCCTCAGCCCCATCGTGTGCGGCAGCAGCAAATACGACATGCCCATCCCCCCTGCCATGCACACCTTGAGCCACACCTTTCGACAACGCAGCGGCCAGCGCCCCGTCGTCGTGTGCGCCAGCACCCGCTACGTCAACGATGAGCAAGATGAAGCTGAGCTGCTGCTTCAGGCCTGGCAAACCTATGCCAACCCCGACAATGCCCTCTTAGTCATCGTACCGCGCCACGTAGAGCGCTTTGATGCCGTGGTGGCCAGCGCCGAGGCCTTGGGGTTTAAGGTACAGCGTCGCAGCGATGAGCAGGCCATTGCTGCCGACACTCAGGTGTGGGTGGGCGACAGCATGGGTGAGCTTTTTGCCTATTATTTAGCTGCCGATATGGCCTTCGTGGGCGGCAGTTTGGTGGACACCGGCTGCCAAAGCATCATCGAGCCGCTGATCGCAGGCCTGCCTACGCTGTTTGGGCCTTCAACCTATAATTTTGCGCAAGTGAGTCAAGATGTCCTTAGCGCAAATGCCGCAATTCAAGTATCATCGGCCCAAGCATGGCAACATCAGGTTGCCCAATTATTAGGCCAACCCCTTGTTCGCCAAGACCTTAAAGACCGCGCTCACGCATTTATCCAACAACATCAAGGCGCCAGCCAAAAGATGGCGACCCTGATCCACGCGCGCCACACAGCATGACCAATATCAGGAGCACACATGAACTTAGATGCCATTAAACAGGCCTTAGAGGCCATCCATAATCCCTACACCAACCAACGCTTTGGCGATGAAAAAGTCGTACAGGGTGTGGTCGAAGACGCGGGCTCAGTGGCCTTAAAATTACAGTTTGGCTACCCCATCCAAGGCATTGCCACCGAGATTGGCGCCTGGGTAGAAGCCGCTTTAACCGGTTTGGTTGACGCTGATAAAATTAAATTACAGCTGTTCCAACACATCGTCGCCCACAAGGTTCAGCAAGGCGTGAGCACGATTAAAAACGTAAAAAACATCATCGCCATCGCGTCTGGTAAAGGCGGCGTGGGCAAATCCACCACCACCGCCAACCTAGCTTTAGCCATGAGTAAAATGGGCGCCCGCGTGGGCGTGTTAGATGCCGACATCTATGGCCCAAGCCAGCCAGCGATGCTGGGCGTGGCCAAAGAAAAGCCGCTGCAAAAAAATGACCACTTTGTGCCCGTCGTGGCCAATGGTGACGTACAGGTGATGTCGATTGGCTTTATGGTGGAAGAAAAAGAAGCCATTATTTGGCGTGGTCCCATGGTGAGCCAGGCCCTACAACAGCTGCTGTTCCAAACGGCTTGGGACGATTTAGACTACCTCTTCATCGATCTGCCGCCAGGCACCGGCGACGTTCAGCTGACCCTGTCGCAAAAAATCCCCGTGACGGGTGCCGTCGTGGTCAGCACGCCTCAAGACATCGCGCTTTTAGACGCTAAAAAAGCCATTTCCATGTTTGAAAAAGTCAACATCAGCATCATGGGCGTGGTGGAAAACATGTCCATGCACGTGTGTAGCCAATGCGGCCACGCCGAGCCTATTTTTGGCACCGGCGGCGCCGAAGCCTTAGCGGGCGAACTACGCGTACCGTTATTGGGCAAGTTGCCTTTGGCCCTACCGATTCGCTTGGCCATGGACGAAGGTAACGCTGTGAGCATGCAGGCTAAAGAGACCGAAATTGCCAAGCTCTATCAAGATGCGGCCCTCCAAATCGCCATCAGCCTAGCCAAGAAGGGCAAAGATTTCAGCGGCATCATGCCGAAAATCGTGGTCGAATAAACCACATAAACACCGCCAGCCGCCTTTATCAGGCGGCTTTTTTTGGGCGCTGGTTTTTTGATTGCCTTCGCTGGCAGAATCCTCTAAGGTTAAGCAAAACACCCACAAAGGCAGAATATGAATACCGTAGACTGGACTAAGGCATTGGTGGCCATCGACACCACCAGTAAGTTTTCTAACTTAGCGTTAATCGACCTGATTCAAAGCCATCTCAAGGGCTTAGGGCTGGCGCCTTGGCTGGCTTATAACCATGATAAAAGTAAGGCCAACCTATTCGTCACCCTACCCGATGCCCAAGGCAACATCGCCGGCGGCACCATTTTATCCGGACATACCGATGTGGTGCCCGTCAGCGGCCAAAACTGGCAAAGCAATCCTTTTGAGCCACACATTGCCGATGGCAAGCTGTATGGCCGCGGTACCTGTGACATGAAGGGTTTTATCGGTGCCAGCCTCGCGCTATTGCCTGCTGCATTGGCCAAGCCGCTGAATACGCCGCTGCATCTGGCGTTTTCTTATGATGAGGAAATCGGCTGCCTGGGCGCCCCCGTCATGCTTGACGCCTTGCAGCAGCATGGCCTCAGCCCCAGCGCCTGTATCGTGGGTGAGCCCACCAGTATGAAAATGGTGGTGGCCCATAAAGGCATCAATAGCTATAAATGCTCGGTACACGGCCATGCGGCCCACTCATCCTTAACCCCCAGCGGCGTCAACGCCATCGAATACGCCGCGCGCATCATCTGCTTCATCAATGATGAGGCGCGCCGCTATCAGGCCAATGGTCCGTTTGATGCCGATTTTGACGTCCCGTTTACTACCTTATCCACCGGTCTGATTAAAGGCGGCCAGGCCATGAACATTGTGCCGGAGCTGTGTGAGTTCTTTTTTGAGTATCGCCAGCTCCCCGGCCTAGACGCTGCCGCTATTTTGGCGCCCATCCAAGACTATATGGCCCAAGCCGTCGCCCAGATGCAGGCCGTGGTGCCCCATGCCCGCATTGAGCTGAGCCAAATGAATCAAGTGCCGCCGCTAGACGAAGCCGATGGCAGCAGCCCCGCTCTGAAGCAGCTGGTGGCTAAATTGGTCAACGCCCAACAAAAGCACAAAGTGGCTTACACCACAGAAGCAGGGTTGTTCCAACAGGCCAACATCACCACCTTGGTGTGTGGCCCCGGCGACATTCAGCAGGCGCATAAGCCTGATGAGTTTGTTAGCCTAGACCAGCTGGCGCAGTGCGATGCCTTTTTAAATCAATTACTGGCTTCAATGCAGGCATAAAAGACGTTTACGCCAGGCTCAAAAAAGGCCCCAAGCAGTGCTTGGGGCCTTTAAATTTTTGTCTTAGGTGATGGCTTAAGGCAATTCGCCGCTCTTACGTTTGGCAATGAAGTCGTTGGTTTCTTTAACCACTACGCCAGACAACAGCAACAGCGCAATCAAGTTCGGGATGGCCATGAGACCGTTAAAGGTATCGGCAGCAGCCCACACCAAGTCTAGGTGCACCACGGTACCCAACATCACGGTGATGACGTACACGATGCGGTATGGAAACACTGATTTAGGGCCAAATAGGTAGGCGGCACATTTCTCACCGTAATAGCTCCAGCCTAAAATGGTTGAGTAGGCAAAGAACACCAAACCAAAGGTCACGATGTAGCCGCCAGGGCCTGGCAATAATTTGTCAAAAGTCATGGTGGTCAAGGCCGCGCCGGTTTCGCCACCGGTGTAAAGGCCACCCATCACCAGCGCAATACCGGTAATAGAACACACAATGATGGTGTCTAAGAAGGTGCCAGTCATAGACACCAAGGCTTGACGGCCAGCGTGGTCGGTTTTTGCGGCCGCTGCGGCAATAGGCGCAGAACCCATACCGGCTTCGTTAGAGAACACACCACGTGCCACACCAAAGCGAATCACCGTGCCCAAGGCACCACCTGCAACAGCTTGGCCAGTGAAGGCATCGCTGAAAATCAGCTGAACGGCAGGCCAAAAGGCTTCTATGTTCAGGAAGATGATGGCTAGGCCGCCCAATACATAGCCTACGGCCATCACCGGTACAATGATTGATGACGCTTTGGCAATGCTTTTAATGCCGCCCAAAATCACAATAGCGGTGAAAATGGTCAAGACCAAGCCCGTAATCCAGGTGTCGACGCCAAAGCTGGCCTGAATGGATTGGGCCACAGAGTTTGATTGAACCGAGCTGCCAATGCCGAATGAGGCGATGGTGGCAAATGCGGCAAACAAGATGGCCAACCACTTCATATTAAGGCCGCGCTCGATGTAGTACATCGGACCGCCGGCCATTTCACCGCGGGCGTCTTTAATACGGTATTTAACCGCCAAAATCCCTTCCGCGTATTTGGTGGCCATGCCGAAAATGGCCGTAATCCACATCCAGAAAACCGCACCTGGGCCGCCTAATACAACGGCAGTGGCCACGCCGGCAATATTACCCGTGCCGATGGTGGCCGATAAGGCCGTCATCAATGCACCAAAGTGAGACACGTCACCAGGCTGATGGTCTTGGGTTTTTGAGGGACAGAACGCTTGCTTTAAGGCGAAGGGCAGCATGCGAAATTGCAAGAATGCCAATCTAACGGTGAGGTAAACACCAGTGCCCACCAACAGCACCAGCATGACGGGGCCCCAGACGAGGCCGCCCACATAATCAAAAAATGACTGTAGCGCTTCCATGAGCTATTTCTCCAAAAATAGTTGTCTTTATAATGTCTTCCTACTTTTATAGTAGGATGGCTTCATTCAAGCATGAGTTTTCAGCGGGTGCAAGCTTTTAATGCAAATGGCTTTTTGATGGTGGCTTAAATACTTATAAATAGAGACAAAAAAAACCGCCAGAGGGTGTCTCTGGCGGTTTTTGCGGGCATTCGGTTAAGTATTTTGTTTGGCTAAGGCCTGATATTGGCGGTCGAAATAGACTAGGGCTTCAGGCGCCTCACCAAACTGAATATCGTCTAGCTCAATGAGAAACACCGTGTGGGTGCCGACTTCTTTGAGGTCGCTAACCTTGCCGCTTAAATGGGCGATGGCGCCGTTTACGTACCATTGGCCCTGCGGGTTTCGTTGCCAGCCTTCAGTGGCGAAGCGTTCGGCCATGCTTAAGCCGGTCTGGCCAGAAAAATGATTGGCCATGTCTTGTTGGTGACTGCCTAAAATAGACACGCATACCGGGTTTTGCTCGCGTAGAACGGCATTGAGGGTGCTCTTGCCATTGATGCAGGCTAAAATAGTGGGGGGCGTGTCGGTCACCGAGCAAATGGCGGTCATGGTGATGCCGTAGTCGCCAGCGGGGCCAGATGTGGTCAAAATATTGACAGCAGCGCTGAGCTGAGCCATCGCGTGACGAAACGCAAGGCGATGGGCTTCTGTAGCGGCCTCATCGCGCGGCTGTGGGGTATCAGGATAAGCGGGGTGGGTCAATGCAGTTACCTTACCGTTAGGGGTCAAAATCAGCGTCAAAATAGCCTTACAGTCTAACTGATTCATGCCCAGATGACCACTCTCTGCGCATCACCATCAAAGAGGCATAAAAAAACCAGCCGAAGCTGGTTTTTTTGCGGTTTGGCTTAGGCTTTTTTGGCCCAAGACATACACCAACCTTCTTTGGTCACGGTTTTACCGGCAAATAGGGTGCAAGGGCCAACGGCTTTCGTGCCACCTTGGTATAGTGCACAGTTGGCGCAGGTTTGGTCTGCTTTGTGCTTGGGGTATTTCTTTTTGTCTACGGCGGCGGTGTTGGTTTTGTACCCTAGGGCAACGGCCATAGGATCTGTTTCTTTCACCGCGGCAGGTGCGGCGATGGCGCGGTTACCCAACATGGCGGCAGCGCCGGCAGCAGGTAAGATTTTCAATAAAAAGGTACGTCTGGTGGTCATGGTTAGCTCCTGGTTATGGCGTGGTCTATGCCGTGCCTATTCGCCTACAGCAGTGAAAGTGGGCCTACGCTGTGGCGGCTTGTTATTTTCTTCATTACAGAAATGATTATAATGTGGATTTTTTTATAAAGCCATATAAAAGGGTTACATTACAAATATTTACTGATATAAAGCAAGATGTGTGAGGTATAGAAAAAGGCCATCAAATAGATTGCTTTTTACTATGACGCCCAGACATGCCCACGCGCCTCGTGATTATATTGATCCTCTTAATTGATTTAGAAGAGGATAGGCGCTTAAAAGTTCAGTTGCATGATAGCCTAAAAGCGGCAAAAATAGGATTATTCTTGTCGCAGACGCGACCATTGCTACACGTTTATGGAAGGATTTTAACGGCATGTCCACTTTTCAAACAGCAGCCTATGAAGGCGATTTAAAGGCTCGTTATGCCCAGCTGGCACAGCAGTTACAGGCTTTACTCAGCGGCGAAACGCGGGCGGTGACCATGCTGAGCCAGGCCAGCGCGCTATTGAATCAGTTTTTAACCGATGTGAACTGGGTGGGGTTTTATTTGGCCGACGCCAACGTTTTATATTTAGGCCCCTTTCAAGGGCTACCAGCCTGCAGCAGTATTCCTTTTAGCAAGGGCGTGTGTGGCGCTGCGGCCAGAACCCAAACCACGCAGCGAGTAGACGACGTACATGCTTTTGCAGGCCACATAGCCTGCGATGCGCGCAGTCGCTCAGAAGTAGTGGTGCCCATTATGCGCGACGGCCAAGTATGGGGTGTGTTGGACGTAGACAGCCCGAGCGTGGGGCGTTTTGGCCCAGACGACGAAGATGGTTTGGTGCAGTTTGTGGCGGTGTTGCAAGACTGTTTGGCTGAGGCCAACGAGTGAAGATCCTGCTACAGCAGCTGTGGCTGTGGGTGGCGCTTGGAGCCGCTGGCGGCGGGCTGGGACGCTATGGATTTGGCCTATTAGTGGGTAAAGGCGCTTGGTTTCAATGGCCGACGTTGGTGGTCAACGTGCTGGGGGGCTTTGTGATTGGGGCGGTGGCGTTTGTCTTATTGCAAAAGCCTGAGGCCAGCCCCGTTTGGCGGGTGCTGTTGATCACCGGTTTTTGTGGTGGATTCACCACGTTTTCCAGTTTTTCTCTGGAAATGCTGGGCTTGCTGCAGGCGCAGCGATACGCCGGGGCAATCAGCTTGGCTTTGGCGCATGTGCTGTTGTCGGTAGCCGCCACGGCGTTGGCGTGGTGGCTACTGCAAAAATGGTGGGCTTAGGCCGAAACCGTTTGGCAGTGGTTAAGCCAGTCGCACAACGGATGTTCTGGGCTGAGGTAGCCTAGGCGTTTGAAACAGTCTAAGGTGGCTAGAGTGGCGTCATTCATGAAGCGTTTATTGATGATGGCCAAGGCCACCTCATCTGGTGACATGAGGTTGAATTCAGCCACTTCGCCGTCTTGATTTTGCGGCGTGGTGCCGGCGGGTAGCCAGCAGTCAAAAATATGCAGGTATTCACGATGCAAGCCGCGGGTGACGGGCCGCAGGCTCAAGCAGCGGCTTTGCTGTTCTAAAGGGCCTAAATCTTCGGCGCACAGGCCGGCCTCTTCCCAGCCTTCTCTGACCATGGCTTCTTGGATGCTTTCGCCCGCACTGATGCCGCCGCCCACCAGATTGTCTAATTTATTGGGATCGACGGCCTTAAATGGGCTGCGCGTGCCGATCCAAAAATGGGGTACGTCATCTATCAAAGTGAGGCCGTTGATGTGGACCGCTTGGCTGAGAAAGCCTAAGGGCCTAAAGGCCGAGCGCTCTAGCGGGAATAAGGCTTCGTGGGTTTGCGGGTCTTGGACCAAGAAAAATTCGTTGCGCCAGCCGCTCAATAGGCCGGTGAAATACCAGTCCATGGCCACATTTTGCAGGCCGTTGGCGATGTCGGTGAGGGATGCTTCGTCTTTGAGGATGAGGTGGTCGCCCGCATCACTGACCCACTCGCTGGCGTCGTTGAGTAGGTGGGTTTTCCACTTTGGAGCGACCTTGCCTAAGGCGCGGCCACGAAATAAGAGGGGCGTATAGTCTGCTATCGGCACATGAAACACCGACGTCATTTGTTGCAATAATTGCGTTTGTATCGTGTGATCGAAAGCAGAAACAACCATAAAACATCCTTATCTTGGGCTGAATGATGGGCGCAGGGCCGCTACAGCCAAGCACAGGTAAAGCAATCATTCTAGCACTACTGTCTCGGTTCCAAACAGGTTTTATTTTAAATAAATATATTAAAATTTAACCATATTCATTAAGTACTCTATCGTTTTGGCGGTGTGTAACCGTCAAAGCGGGTGCTTTTGCCCTGATATTGATAGGCGGGTTCCGCTTGGTTGAGCCATTCACCCAAGCGTGGGCGTTTCACGATGACGCGCTTTTTAGCCAAGCCCAAGGCAAGTGGTAACAGGGCGGCAGCGTCGTCGCCGGCCCCGACCAGTTCATGAAAATAAGCCATCTCTTTTTTGACCGCCGCGCTTTTTTTGCTGTCCGGGTACATCGGGTCTAAATACACTACATCTGGCTGCGGGCCGATTTGGGCCCAGTTTAGTTGAGGATCGAAGACATCCAGATGGTGTAGCGTGATGTTGGCCATGATGGCCGCCAGCTCTGGTACGGCTGCGGCACGCTTGAGGCCATCGGCCAACAGAGCCGCCACGGCGGGGTGGCGTTCAAATACGGTGACCTTGAGGCCGCTGCTGGCCATGATGAAGGCGTCGCGGCCTAGACCGCCGGTAAAGTCCCAGACGGATTGGTTTTGCTTGTGGTTAATGGCTTTATTGATGAGCTCACCGCCGCCTTTTTGGCGGCGGTAGTCGAGGCTACCGCTAATGAAGTTCACGCTGACCTGACCCTTTTTAAGGGCGTGCCTCAGGCTGAGTTCATATTCGTCTAAATAGAGGTAGACGCCCTGTTCTGGTAGGTTAGGACTAAGGGTGAAGCCATAGGCTTGGCTGAGCCGCTGTGCCTCTATGGGGTCAGCAGTAGGATGGGTCAAGAGCAGGGTCATGGTTGGTTTTCGGTCGCAGCGTCTGGGCGGGATACAGGGCCTCTGGGCCAAAATAGATAGGCATAGCAGGCAACCCAGAAAATCAGATTAAAGGTGGTTTTAACTAGGATGTGGGCCTTGGATAAAGGGTAGAACGCCAGGCCAGCCGGTAGGGTCAGGATGAAGAAGAACAGGGCGCCTAAAAATAATGTGAAAGCAGCCTGTAGCCCTGGTTTATAGTCGCGGCGGCCGCAGCAGACGCGCAATAGGGTGATGCCGATGCGTAGGCCGCTGGCGCCAGCCAGCATCATGCTGAGGAGCTCGAGAGCGCCTCGGTAAAAAGTGTGATAGATGAACAACCACGGCAGCGGTAAGTCCATCGATAGCCCTAAAATACTGCCAAAATATAGGCCGTGGTTGATGAGGCTAGCCGCCGTACCCAGGCCGAGCAAAAAGCCTCCCAGCAAGAATTGCACCATCATGGTGAATACATGGTTGAGGTGGATGCTGGCCATCCACACGTATTCTCCCAAGCTGGCCTCAACCACCATACGGTATAGGGTGAGCAAATTGGTGCGGCTGTTGGCTTCGTTGGCAAAAACGCCAAAATTGCTGGGGTCGTTACCAATCCAAATCATCATGCTGATGGCCGGGCCAAAGAAAAATAAATGGGCCCACAAGACGTATTTTTTTTCAGCCTGTACCGCTTTGGGTAAGCCTGTGTTAATAAAACGGCATAGCCGTTGGCGCCAAGAAAGCGCAGGAGTGGGTGAAGTCATAGGGGGCCTATTTTAACGTGACGATGCTGTGGGCGCACCCGCACACGATGATTAAAATGCCGATGGTTCATCATACCATAAAATAAATAAAAACAGCCCCAGCTCATGACAACGAGCTGGGGCTGTTGTGCTAGGTTTAAACCATGGTGGCAAACACTTGCTTGGCTGCAGCGATGGTGTGGTCAATCAATTCTGGCGTGTGGGCAGCAGACACAAAAGCCGCTTCGTAGGCAGAAGGGGCAAGGTAAATGTCGTGTTCCAACATGCCGTGGAAGAATTGAGTGAACAGCGCCACATTGCTTTTGGCCACGTCGCCGTAGTTTTGTGGCAGCTCATTGCTGAAATACAGGCCCAACATGCCGCCGATGGCGGCGCTGCTGAACGGCAGGCCTACTTCGTCGGCGGCGGCTTTTAGGCCGACGGCTAGGCGCTCAGTCATGGCGCTGAGGTGTTCGTAAAACCCTGGGCGTTGAATGATTTCCAAGCTTTTTAAGCCTGCAGCCACGGCCACTGGGTTGCCCGATAGCGTACCGGCTTGATACACGCCGCCCATAGGTGAAATGTGGGCCATGATGTCGGCACGGCCACCAAATGCCGCCAGTGGCATGCCGCCGCCGATGACCTTACCCATAGTGGTTAAGTCAGGGCGAATGCCGTGCAGGCTTTGGGCGCAGCCCAAGGCCACGCGAAAGCCCGTCATCACTTCATCGTAAATCAACACCGCACCGTGTTTTTCGGTTAGGTCGCGCATGGCTTGAATAAAGGCTTTGCTGGGTTGGACCAGATTCATATTGCCGGCGAAGGGCTCGACGATGACGCAGGCGATTTTGTCACCCATGCTGGCGAAGGTTTCTTCTAGCTGGGCGACGTTATTGTATTCCAAGACTTGGGTGTGCTTGGTAAAGTCAGCAGGCACGCCAGCAGAGCTGGGGTTGCTGCCAAAGGTCAATAGGCCAGAGCCGGCTTTCACCAATAGGCTGTCGGAATGGCCGTGGTAGCAACCTTCAAATTTGATGATGGCGTCGCGACCGGTGTAGCCACGCGCCAGACGAATGGCGCTCATGGTGGCTTCGGTGCCAGAGCTCACCAAACGCACTTGCTCCACGCTCGGTAAAATGTGGCAAATGGCTTCGGCGATGTCGATTTCAGCGGCGGTGGGTGCGCCAAAAGACAGGCCATCTAAGGCCACGGTGCGTACGGCTTCGATGATTTCTGGATGGGCATGGCCGACAATGGCGGGGCCCCAAGAGCCAACGTAGTCTAAATATTTCTTGTCGTTTTCATCCCAGACGTAGGCCCCTTCGGCTTTTTTGATGAAGCGTGGCACACCGCCTACGCTGCCAAAGGCCCGTACGGGAGAGTTCACACCGCCAGGAATGACTTTTTTGGCGCGTTCAAACAGTTGAGCATTTTTATCCATAGTAGGGTCTTTCGATTATTTTGCAGGGGTTTGGTTTTCTGGCCAGCTGGCGTAGGGGTTTTTGCTGAGGTATGAGTTGGTGTAGCGTGGATCATGGGTGATCTCTTCACCTAACCATTCTGGGCGCTCAAACGGGGTGTCCTCGCTGGGTAGCTCGATTTCGGCCACGATTAAAGGCGCATTTTCGCCTAAAAACTCGTCGACTTCAAAGGTGAAGCCGCCGAACTCAATCAGGTGTCGGTATTTGGCCACGGTCAGGGGACACATGCTTTGCATGATGGCCTGCGCTTCTTCAAACGGAATCTCGTATTCAAACTCTTGTCGAGACACGTTAGAAATGGCTGACTTTAGGGTTAACCAACCTTGGTTGTTGGCGGTGCGTACACGCACGGTACGGTCAGGGTCGACCGATAAATAGCCTTGTTGTAAGAGTTCAAACTTACCTAGGCCACGCCAGGCGTCGCTGTGGATCAAAAAGCGACGTTCGATTTCGATGTTCATGCGATTCCTTCTGATTAAAATGGCTTAAACAGCACAATATAGAGTGCCAAAATGAGCAACAGCACCGGGGCTTCATTAAACACCCGATACCATTTGTGGCTGTGCTGATTGGTTTTGGCGCGAAAGCGCAGCAACAGACGGTAGCACCAAAGATGGTATAAGGCCAAGGCCAAACCAATGGTGATTTTAATGTGTGGCCACACCACGCCTGCGCCCCAGACGCCCATGGCAAACATGACCCAGACGCCAAATACCAGGGCCAATAGGCCGAAAGGCGTCATGAAGCGATACAGCTTATTTGCCATCAACAGTAAATGGTCGTAGGTGGCGTCGTCTTTGGCCATGGCCAAGTTCACGTAGAGGCGGGGCAAATAAAATAACCCTGCAAACCACGCAATGATGAAAAAGAGGTGCAGGGATTTAAGGATGAGGTAAGTCATTCAGTCATTTCTGTGTTGATTGAAAGATTGCCCTCATTCTAACGGGTTTTCGAACGAATATCTAACCACTTGAGGGCATCTTGTATGGCCTAGGGGCGCACGGTGTCGCTTAATAAAGCCAATGTGTCAGCCGCACGCCATAATAGGCAAAGGTCAGCGCCGCTTCGGTGAAGAAGAATTTAGCCTGTTTTTCGCCGTGAGAAAAGCGTGAGGTCGGCGTGGGTGAGGTGAGGGCGTCGAGGTTTAGATCTTCCGCCATCAGCTTGGCGCGGGCCATGTGGTAGGGGTCGCTGACCAAAATAAAGCGGTTTAAGTGAGTGATGCCGCGAATTTCCTGTTGCACAAACGCTAGGTTTTGATAGGTTGTGCGTGAATTGGTCTCAATGATGATGTCGCTTTTGGGCACGCCTTTTTTTACGGCATAGTTTTTAGCCACTTCTGCTTCGGTGGGGAAGCCCGGTTTGGGCGTGCCGCCGGTGAAGATCAGCATTTGTACCTGTTTATTGTGATAGAGCTCAATGGCGTGATTGATGCGCTCTTTGAACACCGGTGAGGGGTTATTCCCCCAGGCTGCGGCGCCCAGCACAATGGCCGCATCGGCGTGCTCATCAGTGCTTAAGTCGGCATAGGCGTACACCGAATAGCAGGCATAGGCAAAGGCCCCGAGCGACAGCAATAGGCTTAAATAAAGGCCGCGGCGCAGGTTTTTAAAAAAACGATAGGGGCGATGTTTCAATAAGGGCATGGTTTAGGGTAGCAGGGCCAAAATCTGATCTAGGGGGCGGCCAATGGCGGCGCGCTCACCGATCACGGCAATGGGCCGCTCGATCAGTTTGGGGTGGGCCGCCATGGCGGCCATCAGCGCTTCGTCGCTGATGGCTGGATCAGCTAGGCCCAGTTCAGCGTATTCGGCTTCTTTGGTACGCAATAGCGCTCGTGCGGGTAGGTTGAGCTTGGTCAGCAATGACGCCAATGTCGCCGCGTCTGGCGGCGTCTCTAGATACAGCACCACGTTCGGCTCATGGCCTAAGTTTTGTAAAGCGGCCAGCGCTTCGCGTGATTTAGAGCAGCGCGGGTTGTGGTAGAGGGTAATGGCCATAAACATCCTAGGTAAATCAAATCAATAATGGGCTAATTATAACATTGCTCGCCCTGCCTCGGCACACACCAATGGGATTTTATTGCGTCGATTGACACGATTAATCGGTGTGGATGGTGGTGCCCTATGACGGGCTTTGGTATGATGAAGCCGACCTAATCAGGTTGTTTTTCATCATAAAAAGGACAGGGCATGAGCAAACGATGGGCGGCAAAAATGGTGGCATTGGGCTGGCTATTGGGGCTACCATTCGCGGCGGTAGCTGCGCCGCAGCTGGTGGATTGGCAAACCCAAAAACCGCAAACCTTATTTGATCAAAGCCCCGACATTAAAGTGCTGAACGTTTGGGCCACGTGGTGTGCGCCCTGTCGTAAAGAGATCCCCGAACTGAACCAGTGGTCGAAAAAACAGCAAAAAAGTCAGCTGAAGCCACGAGTGCGGGTTTTGAGCGTGGCCTTGGATGAGCCTCAAAATATTGCTAAATTCATCAAAGAAGTGCCGATAGACTACCCGATTTGGCAGCTGAAAGGCGACAGCGCCCAGTGGTTTAAGACCATAGGCAACGTGTCGGGTGGTGTACCTTTTACGCTGGTGTACAGCGAGCGCTGCCGCGCACGCGAGCCTATTTATGGCTTGGTTAATGGGACCAAGCTCGATCAGGCGGTGGCCAAAGTGCGCCAACAGTGTCAGGCAAAATAAAACCCCCATTAGGGGGTTTGGCGTTAGCGCGAAGCGGCCCAGGCCGCGTCTAAACGCTGGCCAGCCTGTTCGAGCGTGGCTTGAGCGCTGCTGCTTTGCTGGCTTAATTCGCCTAATTTGGTTTCCAGCGTTTGGACTTCCTGCTGTAGGCCCTGTAAACGCTGCTTGGCCATTTGTAGTCGGCCTTCGGTTTCGCCGACTTGGCCTTTAAAGTTTTGCTGTGCTTTTAAGGCTTGTTGGTAGTTAACCTGAGCCGACAGCAGTTCTGCTTCGGCGGGGGTTTGGGCCCAAGCGGCGCTGCTGAGCGCGGCGGTGGCGATGAGGCAAAATAGGGAACGGTTCATGGGCTTACTTTCTCCGGCTAGCGACAAACGGCTTGGTATTGTTTGTCGGTAGAAGAGCCCGCCACGATTTTACGGGTGGGGGCTGTGTTAAAATCAAACGTCTTTTGCCACACTTGGGTGCCGTTTTCGGTCATCAACTCCGTCGCCACGAGGCGAATGGTCTTATTGGTGCAGTTGATTTCCCAAGTATTTAAAGAGTATTTATGCTTGGGTAAATACTGGAAATGCTCTTTGCTGACGTCAGAAAAGGTTTTTTTGTCGCGAAACGTCACCACTTGACCATTTTTCTTGATGCTGGTTTGGTCCAGTTCATGCAGAATATTGCTGTTTTGCGACACCCCTAAAGACAACCAGTTTTTACCTGAGCTGCTGGGCGTTGTGGTGCCACAGGCGGCCAAAAATAAGAGACTGGCGCCGGCGAGCACGCCTAAATAAGGTTTGCGGGTCATGCGGACATCCTTCGTATGGTTAAATCGGCATTAGAAATCAGTAGTGTAACAAATGTCGTCTGGCACAGGGGCAAAAATCTGCCGCCCTGCTGGGCACATTGTCTTTCATCAAAAGGCCAAATGGATGGGCCATCGTCATCGGGATAACAGTATCAACATGTCTGACTTAAGCGCACAACACATTTTACAACACGTTTTTGGGTATGCCGAGTTTAGAGGCAATCAGGCCGCAATCGTTCAGGCCCTGAGCCAAAATCACAATGTGATGGTGTTGATGCCCACCGGTGGCGGTAAGTCTTTGTGCTATCAGATCCCCGCGCTGATGAAGGAAGGCCTCACCGTGGTGGTGTCGCCTTTGATCGCCTTAATGGCCGATCAGGTGGCCAGCCTGCGTGCGGTCGGCGTGAATGCCGGCAGCGTCAACAGCGGTACCTCTAGTGAAGAAGCGCGGCGCATCGCCGACGATGCCTACGACGGTAGCCTAAAGCTATTGTATGTGGCGCCCGAGCGAGTGGTGAGTCCGAAGTTTATTCGGTTTTTAAAATCGCTCAACATCAGCCTATTTGCCATTGATGAAGCCCACTGCGTGAGCCAGTGGGGGCATGATTTTCGACCAGAATACCAGCAGCTAGGGCTATTGGCCGATGAGTTCCCTACTGTGCCGCGCATTGCCTTAACTGCGACGGCGGATTCGGAAACTCAGGCTGACATGGTGCATTATTTGCGCCTACAGGATGCCCAAACGTTTTTGGCCAGCTTTGATCGGCCCAATATCTATTATCAAGTAGTGGAAAAAAACAACGGCAAAAAGCAGCTGGTGTCGTTTCTCAAGCGTCAGGGCGTAGGCCAAAGCGGCATTGTTTATTGCCTGTCGCGTAAGCGCGTGGAAGAAGTGGCTGAGCTTTTACGCAGCGAAGGGTTTGATGCCTTGCCTTACCATGCTCGGCTTGACCTCGACGTGCGCAACGCCAACCAAAAGAAATTTACCCAAGAAGACGGCGTCATCATCGTCGCCACCGTGGCGTTTGGCATGGGCATCGACAAGCCCGACGTGCGCTTTGTGGCCCATCTCGACTTACCGGGCAGCGTGGAAAACTTTTATCAAGAATCCGGTCGGGCAGGACGTGATGGTCTGCCGGCCATCAGCTGGTTATGCTACGGCCTCAACGATTTGGTGCTGCGCCGACAGATGATCATGGACGGCCAGCAAACGGACTTACAAAAGCAAGTCGAGCTGCAAAAGCTAGACGCCATGCTGGCATTTTGTGAAACCTCAGGCTGTCGTCGCGTGCCGCTGCTGGCTTATTTTGAAGAAGAAAGTACGCCGTGCGGTCACTGTGATCAGTGCGAACACCCACCGCAGCAGTTCGACGCCACCGAGTTGGTGCAGAAGCTGCTGTCGTGCGTGTATCGAGTCGGCCAGCGCTTCAGCGCCTCCCACGTCATTGACGTGCTCAAAGGTAAAAACAGCGACTATGTGCGCTATCAAAACCATCAAAAGCTGTCCACGTTTGGCATTGGCGATCAGCTGACCGACAAGGAGTGGCGCGCCGTGGTGCGCCAATGTGTGGCGCAGGGCCTATTGGACATCGACCTCACCCACAATCAAGCGCTGGTGTTGACCGAGGCGTCGCGCCAAGTATTGACCAGCCAGCGCCAAGTGTCGATGCGGCCGCTCAAGCGCGATAAGGCGCAAACCCAAGGCCCGGTAGAAAAATGGCTGCGCACCGAACGCGAAGAACGCCTCTGGCAGGCGCTTCGCGGCTGGCGGCGCGAGCAGGCCCTGGCCGACGCCGTGCCGGCCTATGTGATTTTTGCCGACCGCACCTTCCGTGAGATTGTGCAGACCATGCCCACCAACGTCACTGAGCTGGCTCAGGTATACGGCATGGGCGAGAAAAAGCTCGACACCTTTGGGGGCGAACTGATGACGATTTTGGCCGATCATCATGCCGAAGAAGGCTAAAATCCACGTTCAGACAGCTGATCGGCATAAAACGGCAGCAAAATGATGTTCAATAATCAAAATTATGCTTAAATATGCGCACTAGCACTACGTGAAGTGCTTAACCGAGTTTAAAGTAATCCGAAGGGTATGTGACCACACTATGTTAGAAAACCAACCTGAACATTCTGCGATTGAGCCAGTGGTGGTGGGCGATGATTTTTTATCTTTAGGCGCCTATGCTGAGCGTGCCTATTTAGAATACGCCATGAGTGTGGTTAAGGGCCGAGCCCTTCCTGAAGTAACCGATGGACAAAAACCGGTGCAGCGCCGGATTTTATACGCCATGAAAGACATGGGTTTGGTGCATGGCGCCAAGCCGGTTAAGTCGGCGCGTGTGGTCGGTGAAATTCTGGGTAAGTATCACCCCCACGGTGACGCGTCGGCCTACGACGCCATGGTGCGCATGGCGCAAGATTTTACCCTGCGCTATCCCTTGATCGACGGCATTGGTAACTTTGGCTCTCGCGACGGCGACGGCGCCGCCGCCATGCGCTACACCGAAGCGCGTCTGACCCCGATCGCCGATCTGTTGCTGTCGGAAATCGACATGGGTACGGTGGATTTTGCCCCTAACTACGATGGTGCTTTTTTTGAGCCACAGGTTTTGCCGGCACGTTTGCCGATGGTGTTGCTCAATGGGGCTTCTGGCATTGCCGTAGGCTTGGCTACCGAGATTCCCTCGCACAACTTGACTGAAGTAGCCGAAGCCGCCGTGGCATTATTGAAAAACCGCCGTCTGAGCACGGCCGAGCTGATGGACTATGTGAAAGGCCCAGATTTCGCCGGCGGTGGCCAAATCATCACCTCGCCAGAAGACATGCTGGCCACCTATGAGAGCGGCCGCGGCAGCGTGCGGGTGCGGGCGCGCTACGAGATTGAAAAGCTGGCGCGTGGCCAGTGGCGCGTGATTGTGAATGAATTGCCGCCGGGCAGCAGTGCCCAGAAAGTATTGGCCGAAATTGAGGATTTAACCAATCCTAAGCCCAAGTCGGGCAAGAAAACCCTGAATCAAGAGCAGCAAAACCTCAAAGCCTTGATGTTGTCGCTATTGGACCGCGTGCGTGACGAATCCGACAGCCAAAACCCTGTGCGTTTGGTGTTTGAGCCTAAGTCTAGCCGCATTGACGCCGAAGAGTTCATGAACGTGATGCTGTCGCAAACCAGCCTAGAGGGCAATGTGTCCTTTAACCTGGTGATGTTGGGCATGGACGGCCGTCCGGCGCAAAAAAACCTCAAAACCATTTTGACTGAGTGGGTAGATTTTCGCACCCTCACCGTGACCCGTCGCCTGACCCATCGCTTGGGTCAAGTAGATAAGCGCATCCACATTCTGGATGGCCGCATGATTGCCTTCTTGAACATCGACGAAGTGATTCGGGTGATTCGCGAGGCCGACGAGCCCAAGCAAGACCTGATGAATGCGTTTGCCCTCAGCGACATTCAGGCTGAAGATATTTTAGAGATTCGCCTACGCCAGCTGGCGCGCTTGGAAGGCATTAAGCTGGAGCAAGAGTTGAATAAGCTCAAAGAAGAGCGTGATGAGTTGAATCGGCTGTTGGGTGACGACAACGCCAAACGCCGTTTGATCATCAAAGAAATCACCGATGACACCAAAAAATTTGGCGACGAACGCCGCACCTTAATCGAATCCGCCGACCGCGCCGTATTGACGCAAAGCACGGCCGATGAGCCGATTACCCTGATTTTGTCGCAGCAAGGCTGGCTGCGTGCGCGCTCTGGCCATCATCTAGACTTAAGCCAAACCACGTTTAAAGAGGGCGATGATTTAAGGCAGGTGCTGGAAGGGCGCACCATTTGGCCCGTTATTGTGTTGGATACCTTAGGCCGCGCCTACACCATTGATGCGGCCGACGTGCCCAGCGGGCGTGGTGATGGCGCCCCGATTGGTTCCTTGGTTGAGCTGCAAGACGGCGCTCAAGTGGCTCACGTTTTGACGGGCTTGCCAGAAGACCTATACGTGATGAGCCACACCGGTGGTTATGGCTATATTTCGCAGTTGAAAGACATGATCAGCCGCGTCAAAGCCGGTAAGGCTTTCATGAGTTTAGAACAAGGCGAGACCTTGCTGGCGCCGATCCGCGTGAGTAAGGCCAGCATTGCGCCTGAGTCGGGCGCCTGCCTGGTGTTGGCGTCTAGCGACAACCGGGTGTTGGCGTTTGGCCTAGATGAACTGAAGCTGATGAGTAAAGGCCGTGGTCTACAGTTGATGCGCCTATTGGATAAAGAAGTGCTCAAATCGGCCTGCGTGACCGAACAGCCGCAGGTGACCTGCCACATCGTTGGGCCACGTGGCGGATTGAGTACGGAAAAAGTGCGGGTGCAAGACATTTTGAATAAGCGCGCTCGTCGCGGTAAAGAACTGCCTGTATTGGGCGAGCTTAGCCATCTTGACGATGGATTGAGTCAGGATTAAGCCTGTGCTCAAGCACCTGTAAAAAGCGGCCTGATGGCCGCTTTTTTATGGCTGAGTCTTTGATTTAGCCAGGTGATTTAGCTAGGCTTACGGCCTAGGTATTGAATCACGGCGCTGGGGCCACGATGGTTGAGGCCTTCGTTCAGCTCGCGCACCACCTCTTCGGCCACCACGGCCTCCAGTGGGGCTAAGGTGGTCATGATTTCGTCTAAGGTTGGCAGCAAGGCGATGTCTTTGGGGCCGCCGGTGTTGTATTGGCGCTGATCTGGGGTGTACAGCATCATGATCAGCATGCCGCCGGCCTTTAGGCTGTTCATGGCCTTTTGCAGCACTTCGGTGCGCAGCGGCAGCGGCAGATGGCAGAAAAACAGCGTCACCATGTCGTAGTGATCGGTGGCAAACGTGTAATCGCTCAGGTCGGCGACCTCGGTGCGGATGCACACGTTGCGCTGCGCCGCCAGCGCTTCGGCTTTGGCTAGGCCAACGGCCGAGGCATCGATGCCCAAAACGTCAAAACCGTGCTCTGCCAACAAGACCGCGTTGCGCCCTTCGCCCTCACCAATGCCCAGCGCCTTACCGCGCGGCAGTAGCGGCAATGATTCTTGTAAAAACACATTGCCGCGTTCGCCAAAAATATAGGCGTCGACGGCGTATTTCTCGTCCCAAAATGACATGCTCAGCGTCCTTATCCTGAATGTGTGGTGCGATTGTGCCATTCGGCGCGAGTCATGTCCAAACGACAACCGACGCCGCCACAGTCGGGGTAGACGTCAATCTTATTGGTTTCAATGCACACGCCTTGCACCAAGGGTGACTTGAAGCACAGTCGCATGACTTGGCCGAGCAGGTATTCTTGGGTTTGAAACACGGTTTGGTCAGTCAGCTGGGCGATGCTGGTGCGTAAAAAATCATAGTCAAACACTTGGGCGATGTCGTCTTGCTTGGGAATGAGGTAGGGCAAGTCGAGGCGAATATTAAAGCGCACGCGCTGCTTGATGCCCTGTTCAAAATCATGGATGCCGATGAAGCACATCACGTCGTAATCGCGTAAAAAAATGGCAGATTGCATGACAACTCCTTATAGGGCTAATGCCAGGGCTTATTTGTCAATGGTGAACATCACGTCTCGAGCCAGCGGGACCAGGTGTTGGCCGTGGTCGACGGTGAGGGTTTGGCCGGTGACGGCGCGGGCATTGACCAGATAGTCGGCCGCCGCCGCTAAGTCGGCGCACTCAGTGCCGCGGCCCAGAGCGGTTTTAACGTGGGCCTGGGCAAAGTTTTCTGGGCTTTGATCGCCGCTGATCAGCGACAGCCCTGGGGCGATCGCGTTGATGCGTAAATACGGTGCGGCCGCCATGGCGCTCATGCGTACGCTTTGTTTGAGCGCGAGCTTGGACAAGGTGTAAGAATAATAATCAGGATTGAGGTTGAACAGCTTTTGGTCCAGGAGCTGCACCACCGAGCCCTCGTGTTCGCGTGCCTTCAGCGCAGCACCATAGGCGGCGCTGAAGTAGACGGGCGCCCGAAAGTTCACCTGCATCTGTGCGTTGAAGCTGTCGGGCTGGAAGTCGTAAAAATGATCGGGCTCAAAACGCGCCGCATTGTTGATCAGCGCATCGAGTCGGCCATGCTGTTGGTAAATGGCCTCGATGTAGGCGCTAAAAGCGTCATAGTCTTGCGTTAAGTCTAGGGCGTGGACGCTGCTATTGGGTAGACTGTCGCTTAAGGACGTTGCCGCCGCCGTGGATTGGTGGCAATGAATGCAGACCCACCAGCCTTGGTCATGGAAGTGTTGCACCAAGGCTTGGCCAATGCGTTTGGCGCCCCCAGTGATGAGGATGACTTTTTGATCAGGCGAAGGTTGCGGCATGGCGGGCTCCTAAAGGCACAAATGAGACTGATTTGATTATAACTCATAGGCTTAACTTCGGCATGTTTGTGCTAGGGGGCTGAATAGCCCAATATTGGACGTCATAAAAATGCCGGTCAAACCGCCCCTTTGAAGATAGTGCCTTGATATAACGGTGCTAATTATCTTTTAAGAAGGTGACGCTCGTCGGCAAAACGTGATAGCATGACGGGCTTGATTGATCGAAATCCGCTTAGACCTAAACTGCGCCATAAGCTGGAATTCTACCGTTTTCTATATTGTTAAGGTCACATACATTATGTCAGTGTTAAAAGAAATCATGGATTTCAACAAAGACTTTGTTGATTCAGGTGAATACGTTCAGTTTTTTACCGATAAATACCCCAATAAACAAATCGCGGTGCTGTCGTGTATGGACGCGCGCATTGTAGAGCTGTTGCCAAAAGCCATGGGCTTAAAAAATGGCGACGCCAAACTGATTAAGAACGCCGGCGCGCTCGTGACCCATCCTTGGGGTTCGGTGATGCGTAGCTTGCTGGTGGCGGTATTAGAGCTGGGCGCCAATGAAATTTTTGTGGTGTCACACATGGATTGCGGCATGCGTGGCTTTGATCCTGAACACTTGCTAGAGCGTGCAAAAGCCGCGGGAATCACTGAAAAATCCATCGAAACCTTGCGTAATGCCGGCATTGATCTGGATACCTGGCTTAAAGGGTTTGAAAACGTAGACGACAGCGTGCGTCACACCGTCGACATCATCAAGAAACATCCGCTCATGCCTAAGTCCATCCCGATCCATGGTTTGGTGATTCACCCGACCACTGGCCAGCTGCATAAAGTGGTAGACGGCTACGCCGTAGTGGCCGCAGATGCAGCCAAGGCAGCCGAAGCCGAAACCAGCGACGACGAATAGGCCGCATGAAGACCATCGGCTTCTTTGGCGGCACCTTCGACCCGATCCACTTAGGCCATGTGCGCATGGCCGAGGCGTTTCAGGCGCAGTGTGGCCTAGATGAGCTGATTGTGATGCCCGCTGGCGAGGCTTATCATAAGGACAATCATGGCCAAGCGTCGGCAGCCGATCGATTGGCCATGACGCAGCTGGCCGTGGCCAAGCTGCCGCAAGCAGGCGTCAGCGACGCAGACATTGTGCGTCGCGGCCCCACCTATACGGCCGACACGCTTGCAGCGATGCGGGCACAGTATGGGCCAGACGTGGCGTTTTGGTGGTTGATGGGCGCCGACTCCTTGGCTCAGCTGCACACGTGGCACGATTTTGAGCGACTGTTTACTTTAACCAACTTTGCCGTGGCGCCACGAGATTCGGCTGTGCGGCCACAAATACACCCTGATATTCAGGCCTGTATGGTAAAAAAAAGCGCAAATAAACTAGACGCCGCACCCACACAAGGTACAATACGCATATTAGATTTGTCCCCGATGTTGGTGTCTTCGTCAGAAATTCGTCACAAAATTGCCCATCAGCAGCGTGTGAATGATGTGCTTGACCCAGATGTGTGGGCTTATATCCAAACACACTCTTTATATTTAGGATCAGAATGAACGAAATCGAACAACTCGTCGCGGACATCACCAAAGTGGTGGTTGACGCTTTAGAAGACACCAAAGGCAAAGACCTAGTGGTGTTGAAAACCACAGAATTAACCTCGATGTTCCAACAGCTCATCGTGGTGACCGGCGACAGCAATCGCCAAGTAAAATCATTGATTCGCAATGCGGAGCTGGCCTTAAAAGAAGCCGGTCACGAAGTGATCAGCGTTGAAGGCATGGATTCTGGCGAATGGGTTTTGCTAGATGCGGGCGATGTGGTGGTACACGCCATGCTGCCAGCCGTACGTGATTACTACGACTTAGAAGCGCTATGGGGTGGTGAGAAGCCTTCATTCCATATGGGCCATGCCAAGCCATGGAGCGCCGCAGACGCTTAAGTTTGCCTGATGGTTGACGCAATCTAACAGGCACAAAGTGCCTGTTTTTTTATGAACAGATGACACCATGAATATCACCATTTTAGCCGTGGGCACCAAAATGCCCCGCTGGGTCAGCGATGGCTACGATGAATACGCCAAACGCTTTGGCAAAGATGTTAAGCTTAGCTTAAAAGAAATCAAACCAGAAAAACGAGGCTCTGGGGTCAATGCCGCTCAGGGTATGGCCGCAGAAGAGGCGCGTATTTTGGCCGCCTTACCCAACCAATGTTTTCTGGTGGTATTGGACGAACGCGGCCAAGCACCGACGTCGGTACAGCTAGCCGACCACCTCCAACGCTGGCAGCATGAAGGCCACAGCAACGTGTATTTCGTGATTGGCGGCGCCGACGGCATGACCGATGCGCTGAAACAAAAAGCCAATATGATGATGCGTTTGTCTAATCTCACCATGCCGCATGGCATGGTTCGGGTGCTGTTGGCGGAACAATTGTACCGTGCCGTGTCTATCATACATAACCATCCCTATCACCGAGAGTGATGGGGCACCGCATAAGAATAAAAATTAAACCCTAAGCGGCCTTCAGGAGTAAACTTAACCCTGAGCCCGTTGCCTTAAGATGCCCAATATGAACACAACACCTTTGCTTGACCAAATTAACGACCCCAGCGATTTACGTCAGGTAGATCGCGCCTTACTGCCGCAGCTGTCGCATGAGTTACGCGAGTTTTTACTGCATTCTGTCAGCAAAACCGGCGGCCATTTGGCCAGTAATCTGGGCTGTGTAGAGCTAACCTTGGCCCTACATTACGTGTATCAAACGCCGCAAGACAAGCTGGTGTGGGACGTTGGTCATCAAAGCTACCCACATAAAATTTTAACCGGTCGGCGCGCCCAAATGGACAGCATGCGCATGCAGGGCGGCCTAGCGGGTTTTCCCAAGCGCGCCGAATCGGTCTATGACACGTTCGGAGTAGGCCATTCGTCGACCTCGATCGGCGCGGCTTTGGGGATGGCGGTCGCGGCCAAGCTACAGGGGTTGCCGGATAAAGCCGTGGCCATTATTGGCGATGGCGCCATGACCGCTGGCCAGGCGTTTGAAGCCTTAAATAACGCCGGTGACATGGCCAATGTTGACCTTTTGGTGATTTTAAATGACAACGAGATGTCGATTTCACCGAACGTGGGCGCCTTGCCCAAGCATTTGGCCAACAGCGTTATGGGCGACATTTTCCGCGCGGTGAAGCAAGGCTCTGAGCGGGTCTTGGGTAAGGTTCCATCGGCATTAGACGTGGCCAATCGGGTTGAAGGACGCATTAAAGACATGGTCGGTAGCTCGACTTTGTTTGAAAAGTTTGGTTTTGAATACACCGGCCCCGTGGATGGCCATGACGTGGTGAAGCTGGTGGAAACCTTGACGCAGCTGCGTCAGAAAAAAGGCCCACAGTTTTTACACGTATTGACCAAGAAAGGCCAGGGCTACAAGCTGGCCGAGAACGACCCCGTTAGCTATCACGGCGTCAGCAAGTTTGACCCCTGTAACGGCTTAACGCCTGCGAAGGTGCCGAGTAAGCCAACGTATACGCAGGTATTTGGACAATGGATCATTGATCAGGCTAAGGCCTGTGAAAAGCTAGTCGGGGTTACCCCTGCCATGCGTGAAGGCTCTGGTCTGGTGGCGTTTCAGGCCGCTTTTCCGACGCGTTACTTCGACGTGGGCATTGCTGAGCAGCATGCGGTGACCTTTGCTGGCGGCATGGCCTGTGAGGGCCTGAAGCCAGTGGTGGCGATTTACTCGACGTTTTTACAGCGCGCCTACGATCAACTGATTCACGACGTGGCGATTCAAAACCTACCGGTGCTGTTTGCCATTGACCGCGCTGGGCTAGTGGGCGCCGACGGCCCCACCCATGCAGGTGCGTTTGACTTGAGCTTTTTACGCTGTATTCCCAATATGGTGGTGGCTGCGCCGAGCGATGAAGCCGAATGTCGCCTATTGCTGAGCACCTGCTATCAGCTGAATCAACCGACGGCGGTACGCTATCCACGCGGCAGCGGTAAGGGTGCTGAAGTCGGTACAGGCGCTGACCTAGCCACCGTACCCGTGGGCAAAGGCATTGTGCGCCGTGAAGGCGAGCGCGTGGCCATCTTGGCCTTTGGCAGCATGGTCAGCCGCAGTCTTGAGGCTGCTGATGCCGTGAACGCCACTGTAGCCGACATGCGCTTCGTGAAGCCCATCGACGTGGCCTTGATTCAGGCCTTGGCCAATAGCCATGATTATTTCGTGACGGTGGAAGAAAACGCCATCATGGGCGGCGCTGGTAGCGCCGTCGCCGAAGTGCTGCAAAGCCTAGGCCTGTTAAAGCCGATTTTGCATCTGGGCCTGCCGGATGACTTTGGCGAACATGGCGATCATGGCGTGCTCTTGGCCGATTTAGGCTTAGATGGCGCCGGCATCGCCGCCCGTATCAGCGCTTGGCAGCCTAGCCTAGGCGCGTAATCGCTCACCTTTAAACGGTGAGCACACGTAGTCTGACCATAACCAGTTAAGTGTGTAGGGGGTGAGTATGATCTCAATTCAAAGAAGTCCACAGACCTTTAGCGTTGACGAAATTAAGCCAGGTGATGTGGTTTGGGTCCGAGACGATGAAGGGGGCAGCAGTCTATTGGTGTTTGAGGTGGTGTCGTTAGACCAAATCGCTTTAGTTGGCCGTTTCCAAGGTGAGTTTGAGTGGGTGAGCCCACACGAACAGGGTGCGCCAGCTGGCGTGCCGCGCTCGAAGCTGGCCAAGAATGAAGAAGTCGGCATGCCTTTGTATACGGTACAAAGCGTGCACGCATCAGCTGAATAAGGCTAAAACCCTAAAAAGCCGCTTTCTGTCTAGACAGAAAGCGGCTTTTTTATGTTCGTCGTCACCGTCTTGAAAAAAAACAGAATGGCCCTATTTATAAAAGACTCTTGCTAGAAACAAAGGACACATTATGGAACAATTTGACGGCACAACGATTATCTCTGTGCGTCGAGGCAATCACGTTGCCATCGGAGGGGACGGCCAAGTCACCTTAGGCAACATTGTCATCAAAGCCACCGCACGTAAGGTGCGCAAACTTTATAACAACAAAGTTTTAGCAGGATTTGCCGGCGGTACCGCAGATGCGTTTACCCTCATTGAACTCTTTGAAGCCAAATTGCAAAAACATCAGGGCCACTTAGTGCTGTCTGCGATTGAGCTGGCCAAAGAATGGCGTACCGACCGCGCCTTGCGTCGCCTCGAAGCGATGCTCATCGTGGCGGATAAAGACAACACCTTAATCATTACCGGTAACGGCGACGTGCTCGAGCCTGAACAAGGCATTGCCGCAATCGGCTCTGGTGGCGCGTTTGCCCAGTCAGCGGCCACGGCCCTGTTTGAAAATACCGATTTAGCCCCCGAAGTGATTGTGAAAAAATCGCTGGAAATAGCGGGTAACATCTGTATTTACACCAACGGTAACCATATTTTAGAAGTTTTAGACGACAACGCCTAAAACGGACAAACCCTCGCTTAAAGGAAAATCATGTCTAGTGTGATGACCCCACAAGAAATTGTACATGAGTTAAACAAATACATTATTGGTCAAGACGGCGCGAAAAAAGCCGTGGCCGTGGCTTTGCGTAATCGCTACCGTCGTAGCCAAGTAGCCGAGCCGTTGCAAACCGAGATTGTGCCCAAAAACATTTTGATGATTGGGCCTACCGGCGTGGGTAAAACCGAGATTGCCCGCCGCCTAGCTCGCCTGGCCAATGCCCCATTCATTAAAATTGAAGCCACAAAGTTCACCGAAGTGGGCTATGTGGGCCGCGACGTCGACAGCATCATCCGTGATCTAATCGAAGTGGCGATGAAAAACGTGCGCGACATCGCAGTGAAGAAAAACCGTGATCGCGCCCTAGATGCTGCTGAAGACCGCGTATTGGACGCTTTATTGCCGCCGCCGCGTCAGGTTGGCTTTGCCGATGAGCCTGCGCCTAAGGTAGAAGAAAACAGCACCCGCCAAAAATTCCGCAAAATGCTGCGCGAAGGTCAATTAGACGACAAAGAAATTGAAATCGACGTGGCTCAAACCGCGGCCAATATGTCGATCATGGGCCCTCCAGGCATGGAAGACTTCACCCAGCAGCTACAAGGCATGTTCCAAAACATGGGCAATCAAAAGACCAAGAAGCAAAAGCTGAAGGTCGCCATGGCCTTGAAATTGCTCATCGATGAAGAGGCTGCCAAGCTGGTAAACGATGAAGACCTGCGTGAAGAGGCCGTCAAAGCCGTAGAACAGCACGGCATCGTGTTCCTAGATGAGATCGATAAGGTTGCCACCAGCAACCGTACCCAAGGCTCAGACGTGTCGCGTCAGGGCGTACAGCGCGATCTTCTGCCCTTGGTTGAAGGCACTACGGTGACGACTAAGTACGGCATGATTAAAACCGATCATATTTTGTTCATTGCGTCGGGCGCTTTTCATCTGAACAAGCCTTCGGACTTGATTCCTGAGCTACAGGGCCGCTTCCCGATTCGGGTGGAGTTGAACAGCCTGAGCGTGTCTGACTTCAAACAAATCTTAACCGCAACCGATGCCTGCTTGACTCATCAGTATGAGGCTCTGTTGAAAGTGGACGGGGTGGAACTGAAGTTCTTGGATGAGGGCATTCAGCGCCTAGCCGAGATCGCCTTCCAGGTGAATGAAAAAACCGAAAACATCGGTGCCCGCCGTTTACACACCGTGTTGGAAAAATTGCTGGAAGAAGTGTCGTTCAGCGCCCCAGCCGGTGAAGTGATCATTGATGCGGCCTACGTGAATGCGCGTTTAGACAATATTGCCCAGCAAGAAGATTTGGCGCGCTACGTGCTGTAATCTAGTCTGGTTTGGCCCAAGCCCAGAGCGTGCTCTGGGCTTTTTTGCGTCTCTGGGTGGGGCTCGGGTGCGCCACGCTGATGACAGCCCCGTTGGCCGTGACCACCGTAGGGTGGGTAAAGCGTAGCCTACCCACCGATGTGGTCTCTTGATCCATTCACAAAAATCGCGTGGGTCACGACCCACCCGACGCATGATGGCAAGCCGCTGTAGGGTGGGTAAAGCGAAGCCTACCCACGGATGTGGTCTCACCGGTTGCCCCATAAAAAAAGCCCACGCGACGCGTGGGCTGGGGCTTGCTGCCGACGTTAGGCGCAGCATTTCTTAAACTTTTGCCCAGAGCCGCAAGGGCAGTCGTCGTTGCGGCCGACTTTAGGTTGGTTGCCGTCGAGGTAATACCATTGGCCATCCTCACGTACAAAGCGCGAACGCTCGTGAATCAGGTGGATTTGGCCGTCGCGGTCGTCGCGAAAACGTGCGGCAAACGTCACCATTCCTGCATCGCCTTCAGTGGCGCTGGCCAAAACGTTTAGCCCTAACCATTCGGTGTGGTCAAAATCAGCCACGAGTTCTGCTTTAAACTTGGCCACGCCCATGCTGGCGTGCCAGGTGTGGATTAAGTAATCCGCATCCTGAGCCACGAACGCACTGTAGCGCGAGCGCATCAAGGTTTCTGGGGTGGGGGCCACGGCCTTGCCTTGGTGATAGGGGGCGCAGCATTCAGCGTAAGGGCTGGTCAGTCCACAAGGACAGGGGTGTTGAGGCTCGATTAGGGTCATGGATTAACTCGCATACAGGAAAATACAAATATAGTGGGCTAGGCTACCGGCTAAGACAAACAGATGCCAAATGCCGTGGCCGTGTTTGATCTTTTCATCATTCACAAACCAGTACACGCCAATGCTGTAGGCGAGGCCGCCCAAGACCAGCCAGAATAGGCCCCAGAAGGGCATGGCCGCAATCAGCGGTTTGATTGCAATCAGCACAATCCAGCCCATCAATACGTAGATGATCAAAGACAGCAGACGGGTTTGGCTTTTGCGAAAGATGGTTACGTCCTGGATGATGCCGATGACGCAAAGCCCCCATACGAGGCCAAAAAGCGTCCAGCCCCAAGGGCCATTTAACGTGACCAAGGCGAAGGGCGTGTAGCTACCGGCAATGAGTAAATAAATTGAACAGTGGTCAAATTTTTGCAGCACTTGCTTGGCTTTGACGCTGCGAATGCTGTGATACAGCGTTGAGAAGCCGTACAGAATGACTAAGGTGCTGCCGTAGATGCTGCTGCTGACGATGCGCCAAGCATCACCGTAGAGGCTGGATTTGACTACCAGGATGACGAGGCCAGCAATGGCCAGAACGGTGCCAATTAAATGGCTATAAGCATTAAAGCGTTCACTTGCATACATAGAGGGTGTTTTCGCCTTTCAACCATATCGGTATAGAGTCTTTACTATAGAACTTCTGATCCGATTTATCTAGTAAAGTTGCTCGCTTTTATCGGCTTAGGTTAAAAATGTTTTCGACGAAATGTCGTCTTTTGGCAAAAAAGAGACAAATTGTACGAAAAAGTTAGTCCAAACGATTTAATTTTAAGCGATTTGCACATTTATTTTAAATAAAATTGGACAATGTGGACGAGTAGGCGAAATTCAGGCTTGCAAATGTCCGCTGATGCGTATACTGGACAACATTAGATTCAGAAGTCACCCCAAAGCAGTTGCATGGCTGAAACGGCGCACATCGCGGCGGTTTCGGTACGCAAAACCCGAGGACCTAAGGTAATGGGTTGAAAACCCAGCGCAAAAGCCGCGTCTTCCTCGGCTTCGGTGAGGCCGCCTTCGGGCCCTGCCAGTAGGTAAAATGTTGTGGTTGTGGGCTGAATTGCTTTTAATCCTTGATTTTTAGCGATACTTAAAATAAATTTCAGGGCGTCGCGTTCAAAGGGATGCTGACCCAGTTCCTTAAAAGGGATGATGGGCATAACCGTAGGCACTGTGGTACGACCACATTGTTCACAGGCAGAGATCACAATTTCCTGCCAGCGCTCCACCCGCTTTTGCGCACGATCGCCCTGAAGGCGCACCACCGACCGTTCACTGATGACCGGTAAGAAGTGTTTAACCCCGAGTTCAACGCATTTTTGCAAGGTGAAATCCATGCGGTCGCCGCTAGAGATGGCCTGAATCAGGGTAATCTCTAAAGGTGATTCGTTATGAGTGGCCAGCTTCGTGTCGATGTGCACCGAGGCGTTTTTTTTGTCTAAGTGGGTTAATGTGCCCGCATAGGCATGGCCATCACCGTTAAACAGCTCAAGTGTGTCACCCACCTGTAGGCGACGCACCTGAATATGGCGCACCACGGCATCGGGTAGGGGGTAAGTATGTGCGACTTCGATGGGAAACAAGCAATAAAAACGGGGCATAATGTTCTACTTAAGACGAATGGTGTCTTATTATAATCAATTTTGTGCTTAATTAATTAGTTTGAAGGAAGACCTGTGGTCTTTGGAGTCAGTAAGTATGGTTAAAAATACAATGGTGATTGGCTTTATGCTATTCGCCCTATTCTTTGGTGCGGGCAACTTGATTTTCCCGCCTAGCCTAGGTTGGGCCAGCGGCAACGATTTTAGCTGGGCTATTTTGGGGTTTGTGATCACCGGTGTGGGTCTGCCGCTCTTGGGCTTAATTGCCGGTGCCTTTAACGAAGGCGGCATTCAGGGCGAGGCCAGTAAGGTTCACCCTTTGTTTGGTTTGATCTTGGTCATCGTGGTCTATCTGACCATCGGCCCCTTGTTTGCCATTCCGCGTACCGCCACTGTGGCGTTTGAAATGGGCTTAGTGCCCTTTATTGGCAATACAGATACCAATTATCTGCCGCTTGCGGCCGCAATTTACTTTGCCGTGGTGCTGTACCTGAGCATTAACCCCTCTAAAATGGTAGACCGTATTGGTCAAGTATTGACCCCCATGCTGTTGATCTCGATCTTTGCATTGGCCGTGCGCGCCTTTATGGTCTTAGGCCCTGGCGCGACGGAGCCTCAGGCGAGCTTTAATGCCGAAGCACCGTTTTTCCACGGTTTCGTTGAAGGCTATCAAACCATGGACACCATCGCCGCCGTTGCGTTTGCGATGATTGCCATGAGTGCGGTGAAAGCCACCGGCGTGACTCGCGAAACGGGCTTGTTTAAATACACCGTGATGGCCAGTTTGGTCGCCGGTGCTGGCTTGGCCTTGGTGTACATGTCTTTGGGTTGGGTAGGTAACCACTTTGCTTTGACCACTGAACAGGCTGCGGCAGTGCCCGGTAACTTAGGGGCTTACATCTTGACTGAAGTAGCAACCCTGACCTATGGCTCGTTTGGCCGCTATCTGTTGAGCATCATCGTGACCCTAGCCTGTTTGACCACCGCTACTGGTTTGGTCGTGGCCGTGAGTGCGTTTTTCCAATCAATTTATCCAAAGATCAGCTACAAGACTTACGCCGTGCTTTTTACAGTGGTAAGCTTTGGGATCGCCACCATGGGTTTGAATCAGGTGATTAGCCTGTCTATCCCTGTGCTGATGGTGATTTACCCCATTATTATTGTATTGATTGCCTTGGTGTACTTGAATCTAGTCGTGCCCGTGAGCCGTTTGGCCATGCAAATGACGGTGTACACCACTGTGGTGGTTAGCTTGCTGTCTGTCTTTGCCAAGGGTACTATTGAATTTTTACCGTTCCGCGACATTTCTATGGAATGGTTGCTGCCAGCAGGCATTGCTTTAGTATTGGGTTGGCTAATCAATATGGCTCGCGGAGCCAAAGGATGAGTGAGTGTTAGATCAGCTGATTAATTTAGTCAGAGAAGTTGCACAAACCGAGGTGATGCCTCGGTTTTTGCGCGTCGGTAGGGGGAAGAAAGAAGATGGTTCTTTATTCACCGAGGCCGACATTGCTTCGCAAACCGCTTTTGCCCAGCGTCTAGGGGGCATTGTGGCTTGCCCTGTGTTGGGTGAGGAAATGACTGAAGCGCAGCAGCATGACTTGTGGCAGCAGCATGAGGCGGGGGTGTGGGTCGTGGATCCGATTGATGGCACCACCAACTTCCTCAATGGGCTGCCGCATTTTGCCCTTTCTGTGGCCTATGTCAAAGGCGGCAAAAGCCACCTTGGCGTGGTGTACAATCCTGCCACTCAAGAAATGTTTTACGCCAAACGCGATGGCGGCGCCTTTATGAATGGCGTGGCCCTACCGCTGAAGCACACCGTTAATCCCCTCAGTGAAGCGATTGCTGGGGTGGAGGTCAAATATCTGCGTTCTGGTAAATTAGCCAGCCGCATTCAAAACTTATCGCCTTGTGGCAGTCAGCGCAGCATGGGCAGCAGTGCCTTGGATTGGTGCTATTTGGCCTCTGGCCGCTACGACGTGTACGTACACGGCGGCCAAAAACTATGGGATTACGCCGCAGGCGCCTTGATTTTAGAAGAAGCCGGCGGCCTCTTGGCCACGCTAGAAGGGGATGCCTTCTGGAGCGGCGAAAATGTCTGGAACCGTTCCGCCATTGCTGCTTTACAGCCTGAGTTGTTTAAGCCGTGGTTGCGCTGGATTCGACAAAATCAATAGCCTCAATTATCATATTATATTCCCTCGTTATTGATGCGGTTATTAAAGCCTATGTATCCCTTGTGTTTGAAGACATGGTTGATTGCGTTCTTGTTTAGTGGTTTAACTGCCTGTGATTATGTGGGCGGTGAACGCATTGACGGCACAACGGTGCAGCCGGTAACGCCGGTTGTGGTGCATGAGGTGACAGGGTATTATTTCAGCAGCGAAGACGTGTTAACCTATCTGCATCCTGTGCGGATGTTTGAAGAGCGTGGTCTGTATGAGCGCAGCGACGGCAGCCTTGAGGTTAGCCATGCCGACACTCATAATTTAGTGATTAAGCTGCACCCGCTGGTGTTGCCCGATGACCGCGACGACATCAAACAGGCGCTGGTTGATCAAGCCCTGCTGTATGGCATTTTGAAGGTGTTTACCCATACTGAAGTGGAATGGCTAGACCTACAGGTCACGCCTTTGATCGCCGGTACGGGCCTACAGCAATCCGTCACCTACGGGACCACGCCGAAGCGCCACGTGGCCCTATCTCGTGCTCAAGCGCAGGCCTTTTTACGCGCCCATAGCCCTGCTCGCACCTTCAGTGAATTAGTCGATACCGATCAGAATTGGCACCACCTACGCGGCGCCGACAGCTTGATCTTTACCGAGCTGTATTACACCCCCGATCGTCCCACAGAGCTCGCGCGAATTCTCAGCCAGCAGTATGCGCCTAAATAGCTATCGCCCCGATTGAATTCCCTATTTGTTGACCTCTATACTTTGATTTAATAGGTTAAATGGCGTATGCTGGATTGCGTATTAACCATTTGGCAAGGAGATCAAGATGAGGATTTATCGTCCTAGGATGCGTCACGCTGACGTTGTCGTCACGGCCTTGCCAAACCAAATAAAACAAGAAAGCATGGCTCAGTTCGTTTTGAAGTGAGGCGTGCTTTTTTGGTTTTCTCCGATGTGGTTCACATGATTTAAGTCGTTATCGAAACAGCCGCAGTACCATAAAAAATAATGATAGGAGGTCACAACCATGAATCAGCACCAAAAAAGTCTGAATACCGAAGCCACCTTAACCGTGGGCAGCAAAACGTATCACTATCACGACATTCATAAGGCCGAAGGCCACTTAGGTGATGTGTCGCGTTTGCCTAAATCCATGAAAGTGTTGCTGGAAAACCTATTGCGCTATGAAGATGGCAAAACCGTTACCTTGGCCGACATTGAGGCCATTCGTGACTGGCTGGCCACGCGCCAATCCAAGCGTGAAATCCAATACCGTCCTGCCCGTGTTTTGATGCAAGACTTTACCGGCGTGCCGGCCGTGGTGGATTTAGCCGCCATGCGCGAAGCGATGAAAAAAGCCGGCGGCGACCCCAATAAAATTAACCCTTTGTCGCCCGTTGACCTAGTGATTGACCACTCGGTGATGGTGGATGCTTTTGGCACGGCCAATGCGTTTGATTTAAACGTGGCCATGGAAATGAAGCGTAACCATGAACGTTATGCCTTCTTACGCTGGGGCCAAAAAGCGTTTGATAATTTTAGAGTCGTGCCGCCTGGTACCGGTATTTGTCACCAAGTGAATCTGGAATATTTGGCCCAAACCGTTTGGACCAAAGAAGAAGACGGCAAAACCTGGGCCTATCCCGATACCTTAGTCGGCACCGACTCGCACACCACCATGGTGAACGGTCTGGGCGTACTGGGTTGGGGCGTGGGCGGGATTGAGGCCGAAGCCGCCATGCTGGGTCAGCCGATTTCTATGCTGATTCCTGAAGTAGTGGGCTTTAAGCTGACCGGTCGCCTAAGCGAAGGCATGACCGCCACCGACCTCGTGTTGACCGTTACCCAAATGCTGCGCGCCAAAGGCGTGGTGGGTAAATTCGTCGAATTTTATGGCGACGGCCTGGCCGATCTGCCTTTGGCCGACCGCGCCACCATCGCCAATATGGCCCCAGAGTATGGTGCTACCTGTGGTTTCTTCCCCGTCGACGACGTGACCTTGCGCTATTTGCGCCTCACCGGCCGTGAAGAAGACCTCATTGCCCGCGTTGAAGCCTATGCCAAAGCTCAAGGACTATGGCGTGAGCCCGGCGACGAGCCAGAATTTACCGACACCCTACATTTAGACATGAGCACGGTGGAAACCAGTTTAGCCGGCCCGCGCCGTCCGCAAGACCGCGTAGCCTTAAGCCAAGTGCAAGGGGCGTTCAATGAGTTCTTGAAAACCCAGAGCAATCATGAAGAAGTCAGCGTGCCAGTGAGCCTAGACGGTCAGGATTTTGAATTGACCCACGGTAAAGTGGTGTTGGCCGCCATTACCTCGTGTACCAATACCTCAAACCCCAGTGTGATGATGGCCGCTGGCTTGGTAGCCAAAAAAGCGGTTGAAAAAGGTTTGGCGCGTAAGCCTTGGGTGAAATCTTCTTTGGCGCCTGGTTCTAAAGTCGTCACAGACTATCTGCTGAAAGCGGGTCTCACCCCGTTCTTAGACCAGCTGGGCTTTAACCTAGCGGGCTATGGTTGCACCACCTGTATTGGTAACTCCGGCCCTTTGGCTGAGCCAGTGGGTAAGGCCATTGATGACCATGACTTGGCCGTGTCTGCCGTTTTGTCGGGCAACCGTAACTTTGAAGGCCGTATTCACCCACAAGTGAAGGCCAACTGGTTAGGCTCACCGCCTTTAGTGGTGGCCTATGCCTTAGCCGGCACCACCCGCATTGATTTAGCCAAAGACCCGATTGGCGTAGATGGCCAAAATCAGCCCGTGTATTTGCGCGATATTTGGCCGAGTAACGCTGAGATCGCCGATGCTGTGGCTTTAGTGGAAGGCGCCATGTTCCGTAAGGGCTACGATGGCGTGTTCGATGGCGATGCGACCTGGCAGGCGATTGCCGTGCCCGATAGCCAAACCTATGAATGGCAGGCGGATTCGACCTATGTTCAACACCCTCCGTACTTTGAGGGCATTGAGGCGCCGATTCAACCGTTAGGGCCAATCAATAACGCCCGTATTTTGGCCTACTTTGGCGACTCGATTACCACCGACCACATTTCGCCCGCAGGCAACATCGGTAAGGATTCACCCGCAGGCCGCTATTTGCAGTCTAAAGGCGTATTGCCGGCCGACTTTAACTCCTATGGTTCGCGTCGAGGTAACCACGAAGTGATGATGCGCGGTACGTTCGCCAACATCCGCATCCGCAACAAGATGCTGGCGGATAAAGAGGGTGGCTACACCCAGCACATTCCTAGCGGTGAAGTACTGTCGATTTACGATGCAGCCATGCGCTATCAAGAAGAAGGCACCCCAACCGTGGTTTTAGCCGGTAAGGAATACGGCAGCGGCTCTAGCCGCGATTGGGCGGCTAAAGGCCCGAACCTACAGGGTGTTAAAGCCGTGTTGGCCGAAAGCTTTGAACGGATTCACCGTTCCAACTTAATCGGCATGGGCATCTTGGCCTTGCAGTATCAACCCGGTGAAAATGCCGCTACCTACGATTTAACCGGTCGTGAAGTGGTATCGATTCCTGGCTTGAACGACGACGTGAAGCCTGGCCAAGCCATGAAAGTAGTCGTGACGCGTGAATCGGGTGAAGTGATTGAGATTCCGGTGATTTGCCGCATCGACACGTTGAATGAGGTGGACTACTTCAAGGCGGGCGGTATTTTACATTATGTGTTGCGTCAGCTTTTGGGTCAGGTGTAGCGTGATCTGATGGCGTGATGGATTAAGGAACTGCTTCTTCGGAAGCAGTTTTTTTGTGTTTTGCCGTTGCGTTCGGCGGGTAGAGGCCTCGGCTGAACCGTAGGGTGGGTAAGGCGTAGCGTGCCCACTGTTTGAAATTGTTTGTTTCACAATGCTTCGGTTATTTCGCTATTGATTAAAGGTTGCCTTTCGCCTGTAGGCGACATACTTTCTTTTGGGTGGCCAAAAGTAAAGTACGCAAAGAAAAGGCCACCCCTGCTTATTCGCCCCCTTCTCTGAAGGGGGCTCCCTCGGCGGAACCTATTGGCCCAGCGCGTGCAAAAGCGGCGCCCTCCTATAAAAGCGTGGTCGGCCGCCACAAGCGTCTTGCCCGCTTTATCTGGGCCAATAGAACCCGCCTCGGCGACTAAAAGGGGACGGGTACTTCACTGGGAGGCTGAGGTGGTGAGATAAAATTGATATCAGTGAATCAACAAACTTTAAACTCAAACCTAAAGGGTTATTTTTAGATGATTAAACCTGATATTTTTTCTCTAATCGACAAACCATAGTTGACCACTCATGAATGCTTACGCACTAAAAGCATGAACACTATTCGGCCAATAGTGGCAGCAAACGCCGCCCACGTTTTGATTGAATCAGTTACAATGAAGCACATTGACGTAGACAGAGCCAAGACCATGACTGAGACCCAAAATACGCCTGAAAACCTGACCTTTGAAGCCGCTATGGCGCGCTTAGAAGCGTTGACGCAGGCCATGCAAAGTAACGACATGCCCCTAGAAGAGGCTTTGAAAGCCTATCAAGAAGGCGGCGAATTGATTAAGTTTTGCCAGCAGAAGCTGGCCGATGTGGCGCAAAAATTAAGCGTTTTAGACGGCGACACGCTGTCTGACTTAGATTTGGACGAGTAAATGACCCCTGAGAACTTTAAAGCCTGGATGCACGCAGCGCAGCAGCAGACCGAACTGGCCTTAGGCCAATTTTTACCCACCGATGATGTGACGCCGAGCCGTCTACACGAAGCCATGCGCTACAGCGCCTTAGATGGCGGCAAGCGCGTACGGCCACTGCTGGCTAGTGCCGCCGCGCAGCTGGGCGAGCATGATGCCGATGCGCTGGTACGGGCGATGGCCGCGGTGGAAATGATTCACGTGTATTCCTTGGTGCATGACGACATGCCAGAGATGGACAATGACTTACTGCGCCGCGGTAAGCCAACCTGCCACGTGGCCTATGATCAGGCGACGGCGCTATTGGTTGGGGATGCCTTGCAAACGCGTGCGTTTGAAGTGTTGAGTCAAGCCAGTACTCTGGCGCCCGCCCGCGTGCTGCACATGGTGCGAGCATTGGCCGTAGCCAGCGGTAGTGAAGGCATGGCTGGTGGTCAGGCCATTGACTTGGCGAATGTTGGGCAAATGCTGACGCAGGCCCAGCTAGAACACATGCATGGCTTAAAAACCGGTGCGTTGATTCGCGTGGCGGTGGTATTGGGAGGCTTGAGCTGCCCTGAGCTGAGCGATGAGCAGTTGGCGCAGTTGGATGCCTATGGCCGTTACTTGGGCTTGGCCTTCCAAGTGATTGATGACGTGCTCGACGTTGAGCAAGACACCGCCACCTTGGGTAAAACGGCAGGTAAAGACGAAGCCAATGACAAGCCGACCTATGTGAAGCTGTTGGGCTTGGATGCGGCGCGCGCCTACGCAGAAGGCTTGGCAGAACAAGCCATTGCTGCGCTGTCTGGCTTCGGTGCACGCGCCCAAGCATTGGAAAACGTGGCACGTTATGTCGTATTCCGTCAGCATTAAGCGTAAAATAGTTTAAAAATATCGAGACAAGTCAGAAAAGTCGTGGCATAATCTGAGGGTTTAATTGGAGAGAACGACGATGTATTTAAGACTGACAACGCGAGAACGATCTGTGTTGGTAATTGAATCTGCTGAAACCGCAGCGTTCTCCCATTTTCCGTATTTATGAAAAATCCCCCGTTTATTCGGGGTATTTTTTTGCCTGCACACAATGAAAGCAAGGAAAGCTAATGGCCAATCTACTTTATCAAAAAAACATTTTATCGATTGCTCAGCTTACCGTTCCTGAGTTGGAATTGGTATTAACCACCGCACAATCTCTGAAAACCAATCCCAGAGATGACCTGTTAAAAGACAAGCTGATCGGCAGCTGCTTTTTTGAGCCGTCGACCCGTACCCGTCTGTCGTTTGAAACCGCGATTCAGCGCTTAGGTGGCCGCGTGATTGGCTTTGCCGATGGCGGCAACACCAGTGCTAAAAAAGGCGAGACCATTGCTGATGCGATGCGCATCATCGGTTCGTATACCGACGCCATCGTGATGCGCCATCCTAAAGACGGTGCTGCGCGCGTGGCCAGTGAGTTCAGCGCCGTGCCGGTGATCAATGGCGGCGATGGCTCCAATCAGCACCCAACGCAAACGCTGTTAGACTTATTCAGCATCGTTGAAACTCAAGGTACTTTAAAAGGCCTGAAAGTCGCCTTAGCGGGTGATTTGAAATACGGCCGTACCGTACATTCTTTGGCTCAGGCCTTGAGCAAATGGGGCTGTGAATTTTATTTTGTGGCGCCGCGCCAATTGGCCATGCCTGAATACATCTGCGAAGAGTTGGATGCGGCTAATGTCAGCTACAGCATCGTTGAGTCGCTGGAAGAAATCATCCCGATTGTGGACGTGTTGTACATGACCCGCGTTCAGCGCGAGCGCTTTGACGAAGATGAGTTCAAGAAAATTCAGGGTAAGTTTGTGCTGCGCGCCGACATGTTGGCCGACGCCAAGCCCAATATGCGCATTTTGCACCCGCTGCCACGCGTGGATGAAATCACGCCTGACGTGGATAAAACCCAGCATGCGTATTATTTTGAACAAGCCAAAAACGGGGTGTACGCCCGCCAAGCGCTCTTGGCTTTAGTGTTGAACGAAGAGGTATAAGGGGATGAACATGGATTACACACGCAACGTTGAAGCCTTAAAAGAAGGCACCGTTATTGACCACATTCCAGCAGGCCAAGCGCTGACGATTCTGCGTTTATTTAAGTTAGACCAGCTTGGACAACGTGTCACTGTTGGATTTAATCTAAATAGTCGCCATATGGGCGCAAAAGACTTGATTAAAGTTGAAAACGTACATTTCAGCGATACGCAGGCCAATGAATTGGCTCTGTTTGCGCCGCACGCCACCGTGAATGTAATTGAAAACTTTGAGGTTTCTAAGAAGTTACACCTAGAGTCGCCTGAAGTCATCGAAGACATTTTCTCTTGCCCTAATTCGAATTGTGCCACGCACAATGAGCCGGTGAAGAGCTATTTCTACGTAAAAAGTTCACAGTCGGGAACAAAAATGCAGTGCAAGTATTGCGAAAAGACCTTTGCTCGTGATATGGTTGCTGTTATTGAATAAATATACTAGAGTCCTGAATAATCAGTGACATAAGACTGGTATGTTATTCATATAAAAAACACGTCAAGTGTACATAGAGAAGACCGGAGAAACTACTAAAAACACTACCACAAAAATGGGAAAGTGTATTCAGGACCCCAGCTTGAAACTAAGCTGGGGTTTATGTATTTATGGGGTTTGAGTTTTGGCCTTGATTCAGTACAATTGTTGTTTTACCGGTCTGATAAAGGACATCAAATGACCATGTTACTTGTGGCAGTGGTGGTTACCCTGATTTTTATGGTGTTGGCCTTAATGCTGCCTCACCCTGCAACTTGGCTTGCCGCCGCGGCGATGGTGCTGGTGACGTCTTTCTTGATCTGGCCTAAATACAAGCATGAGCAGGCTGCGCAGGCCTATGGGGTAGAAGTGCCGACCCACATCGATCACGTGCGATCGTGGGACAGAAAAAAAGGCGAAAACAATTATGTCACCCGCTATGAGATTTTCACGGTGTGGGAGCACCCAGAAACCCGTCAGATCATTCAGTTTCGCAGCGATCCCATTGAATTTGATCCTAAGCCCTACCTGCCTGAGAAAATCATCGTGAAGGTGATTCCCGATGCGCCGGAAAACTACGTGATGGATCTGTCTTTTTTACCGAAAAAAGCCCCTTAAACCTGATTAAAGGCATGGGTTTTGATTAGGTGATTCAAATAATTAAGCGTAAAATGACGCCTTTAACCGTTAAGACATCGTGTATTGATGTCTGAAGTAACTGAGAACCCAGATGAATGAATTGTTTTATTTAGAAGACCACCCTCATGTGGCCTTGTGTAATCTATTGAAGATGGTCGGCGTGTCCGAAACCGGCGGCCAAGGCAAAATGATGGTGGCCGAAGGCCTGATTAAGGTAAATGGCCAGGTAGAGCTGCGTAAGACGGCGAAAATTGTGGCCGGCAGCATCGTCACCGGCGATGGCTTTAAGATTGAAGTGCGAGCCGGATTTGATGAGTGATCCTGTCGCTTTGACGCCTGTGCTGGAAGAGCCTGTGGCGCCTGAAGACTGGGCCTGCTGCGGCAGTGGCTGCACGCCTTGCGTGTGGGACACTTATTATGAAGAAAAACGGGCTTATGAAGCCCAGCAGCAGGCCATTAAGGCTGCTGCAGCCGCTAAGGATGAGCATGAGCGTTGATTTACACTGTCATTCGACCGTTTCCGATGGCGCCCATAGCCCCAGCGAGGTGATGGCGATGGCGCATGAAAACGGCACCACCATGGTGTCGTTGACCGATCACGACCATACCGGCGGCTTAGCCGAAGCGCGCGCGGCGGCAGAAGCGTTAGGCATGCGCTTCATCAACGGCACCGAAGCCTCGATTACCTGGCGTGGTCGCAGCATCCACATTGTGGGGCTGAACTTTGACGATCAGAATGAGGCCTTGTTGGCGCATCAGGCCACCGTGCGTTCCGGGCGGCTGGAGCGATTGGGGCGGATCTCGGAAAAACTGGCTAAAAAAGGCATTGATGGCCTGTATGACGGCGCTCTGGCCTTGGCCAGTAATCCTGAAATGGTAGGCCGTGCCCACATGGCGCGCTATTTGATGCAGGCCGGCCACGTGAAGCATATGCAGCAGGCGTTTAAAAAATACTTAGGCGAAGGCAAGCCCGGCTATGTCTCCCATGATTGGGCGACGCTAGAAGACACGGTGCGGGTGATTAACGACGCCGGCGGCGTGGCGGTGATCGCCCACCCTGGTCGTTATACTGTCAGCGCCACGGCGCTCAGAGAGCTGGTACGAGAATTTAAAGAGGCCGGTGGTGTGGGCATCGAAGTCAGCAGCGGCAGCCACAGCCTCAATGAGGTGATTAATTTTGCCCTAATGGCGGATAAGTTTGAGCTTTACGCCAGCGCCGGCAGTGATTTTCATGCCCAAGGTGAAGGCGGCCGTAAAATGGGCTGCCCGCCAGAGTTACCGAAAATTTGTCGGCCCATTTGGACCCAGTTTGATTAAGGAGGCCTCATGGCTTTGTTTTTATCGATACACCCCGAAACCCCACAACAGCGCTTGATTGATCAGGCTGCTGACGTGATTAAAAAGGGCGGCGTGGTGGTTTACCCAACCGACTCTTGCTACGCCCTTGGCTGTGCCTTAGACAATAAGGACGCCATGAACCGCATTTTGGCCATTCGCCAGATCGACCTCAAACATCATTTAACCTTGGTGTGCGCTGATTTAAGCGATTTAGGCACGTACGCCAAAGTCGACAACAGCCAGTTTCGGATGCTCAAAGCAGCCACGCCGGGCAGCTACACCTTTATTTTGCAGGCCAGTAAAGAAGTGCCGCGTCGTACCCAACATCCTAAGCGCAGCACCATTGGGTTACGGGTGCCCGACAACGACATCGCCCGCGCCTTAATCGCCACCTTGGGCGAGCCGATGCTGTCTTGCACCCTGATGCTGCCCGAGGATGAGGAGCCTTTAACTGATCCTTATGAAATCAAAGACCGCCTAGACCATGCCGTCGACGTCATCATCGACGGCGGTTGGTGTGGCCAAGAGCCCACCACCGTCATCGACATGACTGATGGCGTTGAGTTGGTCCGCCAAGGCAAGGGCGACAGCAGTATTTTTGGGCTATAAGCCTCATTCATCACGACTCACAGAGCGAGAACCACCATCATGTTTCAAAATTTTGACCTAGGTGTTTTTTTATTGGCCTTATTGCCAGTGTTACTGGCCATTACCGTTCATGAGGCGGCGCATGGCTATGCTGCCAAGCACTATGGCGACAACACTGCCCAGATGCTGGGTCGTTTAACCCTTAATCCAATTAAACACATTGACCCGGTCGGCACCATTTTGGTACCGCTGATCACCTTGATGGCTACGCCGTTTATTTTTGGCTGGGCCAAGCCCGTGCCAATCAACACGCGTAACTTTAAAAACATGCGTATGGGCATGCGCATGGTGGCGATTGCTGGGCCGCTCTCTAATCTGGTGATGGCCTTGATTTGGGGGTTGATCATGGGCCTGTCGACCCACATTGCTTATGAGTATCAAGAGCCGCTGTACCGCATGGCGCAATACGGTATTTTGATCAATGCCGTGTTGTTTGCCTTGAATATGTTGCCGATATTGCCTTTAGACGGTGGTCGTTTCGTGGACACGTTTTTGCCCGCGAAGCAATCGATGCAGTTCCAAAAAGTAGAGCCTTACGGTACGTGGATTATTTTAGGCTTATTGATCACCGGCCTCTTAGGTAAAATCATGATGCCGATCGTGGCCTTGATTGGCAGCCTGTCGCTGTTGATTCCGCAAATGTTTATGTAAGGCCTGTTGGACCAGATGCCTGAACGGTAGACCAGAAAAACCCGAGCCTTGCTCGGGTTTTTTGTTGGGCATCATCGGATGGTATTGGTGGGTAGGCTGCGCTTTACCCACCCTACGTCGGCCGAGCGATGTTTGGTAGGGTGGGTCGTGACCCACGTAGGTTTTGCATTGGCGTTGCAGGGTGTTTTGGTGGGTAGGCTGCGCTTTACCCACCCTACGTCGGCCGTATGGTGTTTGGTAGGGTGGGTCGTGACCCGCGCGGTTTTGTGTTTGGGCTTGTTTGGTCGGTTGAAATGGTGGGTAGGCTGCGCTTTACCCACCCTACACTGGCTTGCCGTGATGCGTAGGGTGGGTCGTGACCCACGCAGATTTTGCTTTGGCGTTTCCGAGTGGTTTGGTCGGCTGCGTTTACTCACCAAATCAATGGCCTTCTGATGACGCTGACCATAAAAAACCCGAGCCTGGGCTCGGGTTTGGGCTTGATCAAGGTGTGACGGTCGCTTAGCGGCGGCCTAAGCCCATGGCGCGTTCCATTTTAAACAGCATCTCGTTGGCTTTGTTGCGGGCCTTTTCGGCGCCGTTATCCAAGATGTCGTCAAGGATTTGTGAGTTCAAATAGTGTTCGCGCTTTTCCTGTAGCGGCGTCAACAGGTCGATCACCACATTGGCCAAGTCTTGCTTCAGAGCGCCGTAACCTAGGCCTTCGTACTGGGTTTCTAGTTCAGGAATGCTCTTTTTGCTTAAGGTTGAATAAATGCTTAAGAGGTTGCTGACGCCCGGCTTGTTGGCCACGTCGAATTTGATGATGCCTTCTGAGTCGGTGACGGCGCTCTTGAATTTTTTCTCAATTTGTTTTGGCGTATCTAAAAGCGAAATAAAGCCTTTAGGGTTTTCATCGCTTTTGCTCATTTTGCTGGTGGGCTCTTGCAGCGACATCACGCGGCCACCTACTTTGGGCATCTTCACTTCGGGAATGGTGAAAATCGGCGCGTACTGCATATTAAAGCGTTCTGCTAGGTCGCGGGTCAGCTCTAAATGCTGCTTTTGGTCGTCGCCCACGGGCACAATGTCGGTGCCGTACAACAAGATGTCGGCGGCCATCAGCGGTGGGTAGGTCAGTAGGCCAGCGCTGACGCCTTCTTTGGCGGCGCGACCTGAGCGCGATTTGTCTTTAAATTGCGTCATGCGTTCTAGTTCGCCGATGTAGGCAATACACTGCAGCATCCAGCCGGCTTGAGCATGGGCTGGGTTTTCAGACTGGATGAAGAGGGTGACTTGTTCAGGATCCAGGCCGCAGGCCAGATACAGAGCCGCCAGCGAGCGGATGTTGGCGCGCAGCGCCTCTTTATCTTGGCGCACGGTGATGGCGTGTTGGTCAACGATGCAGAAGTAGCAGTCGTAATCGTGCTGGATGTCGACAAATTGGCTCAATGCACCAACGTAGTTGCCAAGAGTGGGGGTACCGCTGGGCTGAATGCCTGAAAAAATCGTTTTCATGATGCTAAAGAGTCCTATGGGTAACATGAATCATTAAAAAAACCGCCTTTAGGCGGTTTTTGGTTTATTGGGTTGGCAGCTTAGGCTGCTACCACGCACAAAACGAAGACCGCACGATTCAAAGGTGCAGGCCTTGCCAACGGGCAAAAGTAAATAGGGGTGCGGGTAGGTTCATAGACTAAGGTTAAATCAAACGTTTAAATGCTGTCAAGTCAGGAACTGAGAATAAATAGACGTCTAGATTGACAGATGGCTTCATGTCTTTTATCATGGCGAAACCTAATAAACATTAAAAAACGGAATAGGACGCGACATGAGTACCCACACATTAGCCGTAGCCGCCCGCAGCCATTGGCAGTCAGGCGTACAGACCCACAGTCAAATTCGTGATTTTGCCCCGGTGGTGATGGACGAACCCGCCGTCTTGGGCGGTGACAATCAAGGGCCGAACCCTTTGGAGTATTTGGTGGCTTCTTTAAACGGCTGTAAGGGTGTGATGATTCCGCTGATTGCGAAAGAGCTGGGTTTTCGCTTTAGCGCGCTGTCGTTTGATACCAAGGGCGTGATTGACCTACGTGGTTTGATGGGCGAGCCGGACGTGTCGACTCATTTTCAAAGCCTGATCTTCTCGGTGCAGATTAAAACCGATGAGTCTGAGGAGCGCCTACAGGCGCTGAAAACCGCGGTAGCCACGCGCTGCCCGATTTACAATCTTTTGCGCGATGCCAATGTGGCGTTAGAAACGCATTGGACGCGTGGCTGAATCGAAGCTTAAGGCGACCAGCAAACGCAAACGGCCCGACTGATGGTTCATCAGTCGGGCCGTTTTTAAGCCGTTTATTCCGCGTCTGGCGTGGCTTCGGCGTCGTCTTCTGGTGCTGCCTTGGCCTGCATAGCTTCATCATGGGCCTGGAACCAGGCTTCAACAACGGTGTTGACGTCGTCAATACCCTGTTTTTTGAGGCTAGAAAACAACTGAATGGTCACTTGTTGACGATCAGAGAAAGGTTTTAACGCTTTCTTGACTGCAGACAAGGTTTTAATCTGGTCATTCTTGGATAATTTATCAGACTTGGACAACAGAATGTGCACGGGTTGTCCCGTGGTGGCAAAAAAGTCCAACATTCTTTGATCCAGCTCTCGAAGTGGGTGGCGTACATCCATGATGAGGATCAGACCAATCAAAGAAGTACGCGATTGCAGGTACTGTCCGAGTAAATTCACCCAGTGTGCCCGAATTGCCTCAGGGACTTTAGCGTACCCGTAGCCAGGCAGGTCAACCATGTAGTGACCATTTCTTAATTCAAAGAAATTGATGTGTTGGGTACGGCCCGGAGTCTTTGATACATAAGCCAAACGAGTGTGATTGGTGAGTGTATTAATGGCGCTAGACTTGCCCGCATTACTGCGGCCCACAAAGGCAATTTCAGCAGAAGTAGGCGGCAAATCTTTCAGATGATTGACCGTTGTAAAAAATTTTGCGTTTTGAAATAGGCTCATGGGTAGAATAATTGATTGAAGTTGGTATAGAATATCACGTTTATATAGAGTTAGTTTAGATTAAACTAGGCTAAGTTGAGTATTTTGAGAGTATTTTGAGGTTAGGTTGTCTGACTTACGCTTCATCTATTGCTAATTAGGAGCGCTTCATGAAACGTTTTACCTTAGTGGCTGTGTCACTAGCGTTGTCTGGCGTGGCTTTGGCCGCGACACCCAAAGGGGATATTGCCCGCGGTAAGCAAATTGCCGAAACTGTTTGTGTGGCTTGCCATACAGCAGACGGTAACAGCGGCTTGTCTATTTACCCACGTGTAGCGGCGCAGCACGCGGTTTATTTACATGCCCAAACGGTTGCCATTAAAGAAGGCAAACGCACCACCGGTCTATCAGCCACCATGGTACCTATGGTACAAGGTTTGTCTGATCAAGACATTTGGGATGTGGCAACGTACTTCTCTCACCAACAGGCCAAGCCTGGTGAGACCGACCCAAACAAGAATGTGGCTTTGGGTAAAAAAGTATACCGTGGCGGCATCGCGGACAAAAAAGTACCCGCCTGTATGTCGTGTCACGGCCCTAACGGCGCCGGCATGCCCGACACCTACCCACGCATTGGTGGTCAGCACGCTGATTACCTAGTGGAGCAAATGACGGCGTTTAGAAGCGGTCAGCGTTCTCACAATATGATGGATCCAATTGCTAATCGTCTGAATGATGAAGAGATCGCTGCGGTGGCGAACTACCTTCAAGGCTTAGAATAATCCTGTGATATCAGGTTGGTTCCAGTAATTTCAGGTATAATCGAAAGGGTCGCGAATGAGCGTCCCTTTTTTTTCTTTTGAGCTATGATGAAACCGAAAAAATCTTCTTTTAAGGGCAAGGCCGTGTATGAGTTTTTAAGCTCAATGCGCTTTGCCGTGGCTTTGCTGACCGTTTTGGGCATTGCGTCTGTAGTGGGCACGGTGTTACAGCAGGCCCAAGCCATGACCGATTATGCCTTTAAGTTTGGCCCATTTTGGTATGAAATTTTTAAATTTTTAGGCCTATACGATGTGTATGCGTCGGCATGGTTTGTGTTGATCATGCTGTTCTTGGTGATTTCCACCACGCTGTGTTTGATTCGTAATACGCCTCCCTTTCTGAAGGACATGCGCTCTTATCGGATTAAGGCGACCGAAAAATCGCTGAAAGCGATGAAGCATTCGGTGGTGTTGAACGAGGCTCTTGATCCCGCAGTTGCCAAGCAGTATTTAGAGGTGCAGGGATTTAGCTACAAAGAAAAAGTGCAGGACAACGGCGACATTCTGGTGGCCGCTAAAAAGGGCAGTGCCAGTAAACTTGGCTACATTTTTGCCCATGCCGCACTGGTGGTGATTTGTTTGGGCGGCCTGATCGACAGTAATATGTTGTTAAAAATAAACATGTTAACTGGACGTTTGGTTCCCGATCCGACCACGCTTTTGGCCAGTGAATTTAAGCCTGAAAGCCGTATTGGGCCTGATGCCTTGTCGTTTCGTGGCGACGTGATGTTGCCTGAAGGCGGCAGCGCCAACGTGGTGTTTTTAAATGCCGACAAAGGCTATTTTGTACAAGAGCTGCCGTTTACGGTTAAGCTGAAAGAATTCCACGTCGACTATTATAATACCGGCATGCCGAAAAACTTTGCCAGCGACATTGAGGTGACCGAAACCGAAAGCGGTAAAAAGCATGAGGCCACGATTCGCGTGAACCATCCTTTAACCGTGCAAGGCATCACCATCTATCAGTCTAGCTTCGGCGATGGCGGCTCGAAGCTGAATTTCAGAACTTGGGATTTAAGCCAGCCCGCATTGGCGCCCGCGGTGATGAATGCCACCTCGATGAATGCCTTTCCGCTGACCTTAGGCGACCAAAAATACACCATTGAGTTTGCTGAATTCAGCATGATCAACGTGGAAGACTTTGATCAAAAAGATCCGAAAGCGCGTACTTTGAATGAGAAAATCAAAGACGTTCGGGCGGTGACCAAAGAAAAAACCATGAGCAATATCGGCCCGAGCATCACCTATAAAATCCGTGATGCCGCAGGCCAAGCGCAAGAGTATATGCAGTACATGCTGCCGATTACGCAAGAAGGCGTGGATTACTTTGTGTTGGGCGAGCGCACGGTGGTGAGCGAGCCGTATAACTGGATGCGCATCCCTGCCGACCGCGACGGCAGCATTGATACCTTCATGAATTTCCGTAAGAGCTTGGCCGATCCCGCCCAGCTCAATGCCGCGATTGAGCGTGCCACGGCTAAAGTAGAGCCACGCATGCGGCCACAGTTTATCTTGGCGGTGAAAAACGTGATGCGTTTATTCGTCGAGAACAAAGGCTATTTAGGCATCGATGAATTCGTGAAAGCCAATATTCCGCCTGAGCAGCAGCAAGACATGGGCGCGCTGTTCGTGAGCATTTTACACGGCGTGGGCGCTGATTTACTGGACGTGTCTATGGCCGCCAATGGCCAAGAAGCCTGGCCTAACGATGCCAGCCGTGGCCAGTTTGTGGTGAATGCGCTTGTGGCCTTAACGGCGCTGCAAGAAATTAAATCACCGGTGTACATGCATTTAGAAAACTTTGAGCAATTACAATCGTCAGGCTTACAGTTGGCCCGCTCTCCTGGCCAAACGTGGGTATACGTCGGTTCGGTATTGCTGATTTTAGGCACCATCTTTATGTTCTATATGCGCGAAAAACGCCTATGGCTCTGGTTTGGCAAAGATGGCGTCCGTATGGCCATGAGCGCGACACGCCATGCCCGTGATTTAGATAAAGAATGTCCGGAACACGCAGAAAAACTAAACCAATTGGCTAAGGATTTAAACCATGACCAAGCAAAATAATAAACCACAGGCCCACTCACTGCTTACCAAAAAATCGTTATTGGGTTCGTTAAGCTGGTTTGACTGGGTGTTTGCCGCCCTCATCATCGGCGCAGCTTTATTCGCGCAAAAAGTCATTGCCCATCACATGGACGTGTATGAGGTAGCGATTTTATGGGGCAGCACCGTCGGCATCATCCTACTGGGCTGGTTCGATAAGCCGCTGCGTCTATTTACCGTGATTTGCGGCCTAGCGGCCTACTTGGGGGTGTATTCCTACCAAGGGGCGATGGCCAATGGCGAAAGCAATTTCTTCTTGCAGTATTTAGTGTCTAGCCAAGCCGCCATTATGTGGCAGGCGGCGCTGACGTTCTTAGCCTTTGGCTGCTACGTAGTGGGCCTGTTTGTGGGCCGCCCTAAGGCGGGTGAACAAGCATCGGGCAACGTCTTGTTGAGCATGGGTAGCGGTATGGCTTGGGCCGCTGCTGCCATGGGCATGATCGGCCTATTGGTGCGCTGGCATGAAAGTTATTTACTGCGTCCGGACGCCGGCCACATTCCGGTGTCTAACCTGTATGAAGTGTTTGTGCTGTTCATGGTGATCACGGCCTTAATGTACCTTTACTATGAAGGTAAGTTTAAGGTGCAACGCTTGGGCGCCTTTGTTTACCTATTCATGTCGGTGACCATGTGTTTTGTATTGTGGTACAGCTTTGAAAAAGACGCTCATGAGATTCAACCCTTGATTCCAGCCTTGCAGTCGTGGTGGATGAAGATTCACGTGCCGGCTAACTTTGTGGGCTATGGCGCCTTCTGTATCGCCGCCATGTTGGGGATTGCCGAACTGTTGGTATTGAACAATAAAGGCCGTGGCCTGCTGCCTGCGGCTGAGATCATCGATGAAGTGATGTATAAAGTCATCGCCGTGGGCTTCTTGTTTTTTACCATTGCCACCGTTTTAGGCGCGCTGTGGGCTGCTGATGCTTGGGGCCGCTACTGGAGCTGGGACCCGAAAGAAACCTGGGCTTTAATCGTGTGGTTGAACTACGCGGTTTGGTTGCACCTGCGTTTGGTGGCGGGCTGGCGTGGCCGTATTCTGGCTTGGTGGGCGATCATTGGCTTATTCATTACTGCCTTTGCCTTCATCGGGGTGAATATTTTCCTATCGGGCCTGCACTCATACGGCACGCTGTAGTAAATTCGCCATAAACGCATGACAAATTTGTCATTTTTGAATAAATCATGATAATATTTGGCTTTCTTTTAAGAGTATTTGTATAACACATGGACGACGACCCTGGACCCCGAACGAGGACTATTTGGCTGCAACACACTGCGCTGACGGCGCATTGTGCCTGTGTTATGTAACAAATTTTAGGCAACCTGAATCATTTCAGGTTGCCTTTGTTCGTTTTTTTAACATGATTTTTCAAAAAAGGTGAAAACGCATAATCATGGATATTGATTTAAGTTGGGTCATGGACCCCCGCATTTTGGTGGGGTTTGTGACGCTATTGGTATTAGAAATTGTTTTGGGCATCGACAACTTGGTGTTCGTGGCCATCTTGGCCAATAAGGTGCGCCCGGAGCTCAGAGACCGTGCCCGTATCATGGGCTTAAGCATGGCCATCGTGATCCGTGTGATCATGCTGGGCTTTGTGTCTTACATCATCACCCTGACCAATCCGCTCTTTCACGTCGGTGATTTTGCCGTCTCGGTGAAAGACTTGATCATGATGGTCGGCGGTTTGTTCTTGCTGTATAAGGCCACGATGGAGCTACACGAGCGCCTCGAAGGCCACAACAGTCACGCCCAAACCAAAGAAACCAGAGTGTATTCGGCCTTTGGCGCCGTGGTGGTGCAAATCTTGGTGCTAGACGCCGTGTTCTCCATCGACTCGGTGATCACCGCCGTCGCCATGGTCGACCACATCACCGTGGCCATGCTGGCTGTTGCGGTGGCGATGGCCATCATGATCTGGGCCAGTAAGCCCTTAACCGCCTTCGTGGACCGCCACCCGACCGTGGTGATGCTGTGCTTGGGCTTCCTATTGATGATTGGTTTTAGCCTGATTGTGGAAGGCCTGCACTACCACATTCCGAAAGAATACCTATACGTGGCGATTGGTTTCTCGATCTTGATCGAAGTGTTTAACCAAATTGCCCAGAAAAACAGCAAGAAAAACCTCTACACCAGTCGTTCGTGGCGCCATCGTTTGGCCGATAACGTACTGGGCGCGATGGGGGTACGCGATCAGCTGTTGGCGAAAGAGCGCATGGCCGATGGCGTGATTGACGATGGCCACTTCGACGAAAACGAACGCAGCATGATTCGCAGCGTGCTGACCTTGGCCGAGCGCCCTATTTTGGGGATGATGACGCCGCGCCGCGACATTGAACGTTTGGATATTTCGCAGACCAAAGAGCAGCAAATCCGCCAATTGAAGATCACCCCGTTCTCACGATTAGTGGTAGTGGGCAAGGCCGGTATTGATGAAGCGCTGGGCTATGTGAATAAAAAAGACTTGCTGACCCAGTATTTGACCGATGGCCAGATGAACATCAATGAAGCCATCCGCAAGCCGTTGATTTTGCTGGAAAACACTACGGCGTTAAGAGCCATGGAACAATTCCGTGGTCAAACCGCTGACCTGGCGTTTGTGGTCGATGAATTCGGGACCATCTTAGGCCTGGTGACCATGAAAGACTTATTGGAAACCATCGCCGGTGACTTCCCTGAAGAATACGAAAGCGAAGAGGGCCCAAGTATTCAGGCCAACGGCGACGAAAGCTTTACCGTTGACGGTAGCTTAGAGTATTCGGCGCTCGAGCAGCAGTTAGGCTTAGCCGTCTTGGAAGAAGACGTGGACTACCACACCGTGGCGGGCTTGGTGATGGAAGAGCTACAGCGCATTCCTAAGGTGGGCGACTGCGTCGACTATCAGGACTGGCGTTTTGAAGTGATTGAAATGGCGAACCAGCGTATTGAGCGGGTGAAGATTTATGCCATCCCTTACGATGAGGCGTAAGCCTCTAGTCTGAAAAAGCCAGCCTTAGGGCTGGCTTTTTTTGTAAAGCCCGATCATGGCGGCTGCTTTACGCTGCTGTGGGCCATTAAAAAACCGACCCTTGCGGATCGGCCCTGGCTGTAGTCGCGCGGACTAGCCTTGGTAGTCGCTTTTTAAGATGCCGTAGATGTGCGGTGAATACACCTTGCCCATCAAGGCCTCGCCTTGGCGCAACACGCCTTCTAGCTGCATGCCCAGCTTGGTCATGACCTTACCTGAGCTTTGGTTGTCTTCGTGGTGAACGGCCATCACCTTGTCCATGCCCATGTGGTTAAAGCCTAAGGCGATCAGCGCTGCTGCGGTTTCGGTAGCGTAGCCCTTACCCCAATAGTCTTGATGAATGATGTAGCCAATTTCCGCCACGCCATTGCCTTTGATGCGGATGTCGCAGGTGCCGATTAATGTGTCGGTCCCTTTGAGCTGAATGCCAAATTTACCCAAAGGCACGGCCATGAAAAAGTTGGCGATATTGCTTTTGGTGTCGTCTAAGCTGGTGTGGCGCGGCCACGGCATGTGTTGGGTGGTGGTTTCGTTGGAGGCGTAGGCGTACATGTCCTCAGCGTCGGCCAGCGTCACTGGTCTTAAGATCAACCGTTCGGTTTCCATGCGTTGGTGTACGGCCAAGGCCAAGTGTTGTTGCATTGCGTCCATAGTGCTCATCCTGTCTAAATTGGCGTTGATTTTAACACGTTACGCCCCGCCTTCGTAAGCATAAAAAAGCCCACTGCTGCGGCAGTGGGCTAGGGCTAAACCTGCTTTAGGCGTGGCTTGATTCCATCAATGAGGCATTGCCGCCGATGGCGGTGAGGTTGATGGAACGGGTGCGTTCGGTGATGAAACGCAGGCAGTAGGTGCTTTCTGCCACAGTCGAGAGCGTGGCATAGTCGGTCTCGGCCACTAGCTGGGTCAGGGCACCGTCTTGCTGGGCCAGCTGATTGAGCCAGTCGTGGGCGGCTTGAGCATGGCCGGCGTAGGCAAAGCCCGCCAAGAGCGGATGGGTGATCAGCTCGGCCAAGTCGGCCACCTGGGCCACTTGTACCACATCGCGGGGGCAACCTGCCTGCGCCAAGGCTTGCGCCATGGCGTTGGCGCCCGGGGTTTGGCCTTCAGGCAAAGCCAACACCACGGTGTTGCCGGCCAGTAAGGCAGCGCTTAAGGCGGCTACGGTGGCGCTTAAAGGGGCATCGGCTTCGGCGTGGACGATGAAGACGCCACGGCCGCTACAGTAGAGCTCGTTCAGCTCGCCCGTTGGCCCTGGCATCATCTGTACCTTGGCGATGTGTTCAGCCGCACACTGGCGTTGGAAGGCGACCATGTGTTGCGCCGCATTGTCGTTTAGGTTTTGGGCCCAGCGGGCCACGATGGCGTCGCGTTGGGCGAAGCCTAAAGCATTCCATGCTTCCCACTGTTGCAGGCCATGGTTGATCAAATTACTGGTGTTCATTGAGAGTCCTTTGTCCTGAGGGGCTTACGCCACCACTTCGTGGGTAAAGCGCAACAAATAGCGTGGGCCGCCGGCTTTAGGGCCGGTACCTGATAGGCCTTGGCCGCCAAACGGCTGTACGCCGACAACGGCGCCTACTTGGTCGCGGTTGATGTAGCTGTTGCCCACGCGCGCCCGCGCATCAATGTGCTGGTAGGTGTGTTCGTTGCGGCTGTGTACCCCAAGCGTGAGGCCATAACCGGTTTGGTTAATCGCGTTGATGACTTGGTCTAAGTCGGCGGCGCGGTAGCGGATGATGTGCAAGATGGGGCCAAACTGCTCTTCCACCAGCTCATTCATGTGCTTGATCTCAAACGCGGTCGGGGCCACGAAGGTGCCTTGTTGGCACGCATCAGGCAAGCGGGTTTGGGCGATCAGCTTGGCTGATTGGCTCATTTTGGCAATGTGCGCTTGCAGTTTGTCTTGCGCCGTTTTGTCGATTACCGGGCCAACGTCGGTGCTGTGGTCGACCGGGTTGCCGACTTTAAGCTCGGCCATAGAGCCTTTGATTAAGGTAATCATGCGTTCGGCCACGTCTTCTTGCACATACAGTACGCGTAGCGCCGAGCAGCGTTGGCCAGCAGAGGCGAAGGAAGAGCGCACTACGTCGCGCACCACTTGCTCTGGCAGCGCCGTGCTGTCGACGATCATGGCGTTTTGGCCACCGGTTTCGGCGATCAATGGGCGCACTACGTCGGTGTTACTGGCGGCTAGGGCGCGGTTAATGTGTTGAGCGGTTTGGGTGGAGCCAGTGAAGACCACGCCAGCAATGTCGGCGCTTGAAGTCAGTACGGCACCCACGGTTTTACCTGTGCCCAATACTAAGTGAACGGCCGCAGTGGGCACGCCCGCTTCATGTAAGAGGCCGATGGCACGATGGGCAATCAACGAAGTTTGTTCCGCCGGTTTGGCCACCACGGTGTTACCCGCAGCTAGGGCAGCGGTGATTTGGCCTAGGAAAATCGCCAAAGGGAAGTTCCACGGGCTGATGCACACCATAACGCCACGGCCTTCACGGCGTTTTTGAATGCTTTGGCCTAGGTGGTTAACGACGGCGTAAGGCTGGCTGAAGTTGTCGCTGGCCTGTTGCGCGTAGTAGCGGCAAAAGTCGATGGCTTCGCGGATTTCATCAATACAGTCTTGAATGGTTTTACCCGCTTCGCGGTGACACAAGGCAATGAATTCAGCGTAATGGGTTTCGATCAGGTCGGCAAAGCGCAAAATGGCGGCAGCGCGGTCGCTGGCCGGCGTGTCACGCCAGCTTGGGAAGGCCGCTTGGGCTGCCGTAAGGGCTGCCTGTGCCTCTTCGGCAGTAGCGAAAATAGCTTGACCCAACACTTCTTGATGATTGTAAGGCGCGCGTACGGCTTGGGTTTCACCGCCGCTGCTGGCCTGACCATTGATCAAAGAAGTGGCTTGCCATTGGTGCTGCAAGAAGGGGGCTAAGGCTGTGGCCATCGGCGTCCAGCTAGAATCGATGTCGATGTTCACGCTCAAAGAGTTTTTACGTTTGGCACCGAAAATGGCTGGCGGCAGCGCGATGCGTGCATTGTGCAGGGTCGGTTGGCCCAACAGAATGTTCACCGGATGCTCAGACAGTTCGGCCACGGGGATGTCGTGGTTGCCCAATTGGTGCACAAATGAGCTGTTGGCGCCGTTTTCTAAAAGGCGACGCACTAAGTAAGGCAATAAGTCTTTGTGGCTGCCGACGGGCGCATAAATGCGCACTGGCTGGCCGTGTTTGGCCATGGCGTGTAGATGCAGCGCGGCGCCCATGCCGTGTAGGCGTTGGAACTCAAAGTCTTTGTGGGCGGCCATTTCGGCGATGGCCGAGATGGTTTGGGCATTGTGGCCGGCAAATTGTGGGTAGAGTAGGCCGCGTACCGGCTCAGACAGCAAGAAGCGCGCGCAGGCTAAGTAGCTGACGTCGGTGGCTTCTTTACGGGTGAACACAGGATAGCTAGGCAGACCACGCTGCTGGCTGATCTTGATTTCGGTGTCCCAGTAGGCGCCTTTTACCAAGCGCAGCGGAATCACGTCGCCTTGGTCGGCGGCCACGGCGGCAAGCCAGGCTAAAACGGGCAGAGCACGTTTAGAGTAAGCTTGAATCACCAGGCCAAATTTGCCCCAACCTTGTACGGCAGGATCGCGATACAGCTTTTCAAACAGCTGTAGCGACAGCTCCAAGCGATCGGCTTCTTCCGCATCAATGGTGATGCCCACGTCGACGCTGCGCGCTTGCTTAAGCAAGGTCAGGACGGTGTTGAACAGCTCGTCTAACACGCGATCGGTGTTGGCGACTTCGTAGCGTGGGTGTAGCGCCGACAGCTTAATCGACACGGTTGGGGTCGGTGATGCGGCGGGGTTGTTAACGATGTCTTGGCCGACGGTTTGGATGGCCTGACGGTAGTCGTTAAAGTATTTTTGCGCGTCGGCAGCGGTTAAGGCCGCTTCGCCCAACATATCGAAAGAATAGGTGCAGTTTTTGGCGCGGTTAGGACGGCCTTTTTTCAAAGCCTCTTCCATGGTGCGGCCCAATACAAACTGGTGGCCCATGATTTTCATCGCTTGCAGCATGGCGTGGCGAATCACAGGTTCGGTCAGTTTGGTGGTGAGCTTGGCCAGCGCCGAGGCAGGCTGTTGCTCTTCGTCGCTGAGTTTCAGCACTTTACCGGTTAAGGCCAAGCCCCAAGAGGCGGTGTTGACCATGGTCGATTGAGATTTTTTTAAGTGCGCTTGCCAGTCGGCCACGCTTAATTTGTCGTAAATCAGCGCATCGGCCGTGGCCACGTCGGGAATGCGCAGCAGCGCTTCGGCCACGCACATCAACAGCACGCCTTCACGGGTGTCGAGGCTGTATTCCAACAGCAGCGCATCAATCAATTGGATGGCGTTTTTGTCGGTACGGGTGGTTTCGATGAGGGCGCGGGTGCGCTGGGTGATCTTGGCCAACTCGGCTTCCGTTGGGGTGGCCAAGGGCAATAATTCGGTTAACCAGCTGTCTTCATCGACGCAGTAAAGTGGGGAAATCTCGTTCCACAGGTCTGACAGCGGTTGTTTAAGAAAATCAGGGCGTAACACATCAATTGCATGAAACATATGACATCCTTTGAGACTGGCTTAATCATTAAGCATAAGTTATATAGGCACTCAAGGCCGATCAAAGTAGTTTATGGCTCTGCTTCCACATCAGTCTTGCCAAAAACCCCGAAAGATTTGTCGAAAAGTACGAAGTGGCGGTGGTTGTGTCTGATTATTTTAAATATTTTGAAGGTGAAACACCATAGTGCCTTGAAAAAGCATGGGTAAACGCACTCTGGTTGGCAAAGCCGGCCATGTGGGCCACTTCGATCAGGCTACGCTGGCCTGCTTCGATGAGGCTTAAGGCCTTGGTTAAGCGTTTGCGTAATACGTATTGGTAGGGCGTTACCCCCGTTTGCTGTTTGAACAGCGCATGAAACTGGCTTTCGCCTAAAAATACGCGCCCTGCCAGCTGGGCCACGCTGATTTTTCGCTCTAGGTGGGCGTCGATGTAGGCATCGATGATGTCCATATTTAAGCGGCTCATCGGCCGCTCAGGGCCTTCATCCGGCAGATGGTGGCGCAGCATGCAAATTAAGGTATCGGTACAGGCTTGGTTGAGCAAGGGGTCGTTGGGGTAGAGCGCAATCTGGTTGGCCAACAGCTGGGTCAGCTGTTGGCTGCTGTGGTTGAGCTGGAAAAACGGATTTTGCTCAAATAAATTCGACACCTGATTCAGCGTTTGCTGTCCCAATGATTCGCTCAGCTGTACGTTCAGGATCAGCATTTTGTTTTGGCCGATGCCTAAAAACTCATGCTCGGCTTCTGAATACACCAAGCATCCTTGCGCCGGCCCGATCAGCCGCTGCTTGCCGGTGACGTCAAAGCGCGACTGCCCAGAAATGCCAATAACCACCTGATGATATTCATGGTGGTGATGGTGGGCGTCATCAGGCAGTGTGATTAACGCAGAAGGTTTCACAGATGCGGTCATTTATGCTGGCGTCAATATGGGTTATTTTTCAATGTTTTGGTTCGGAATCAACTGCTTAACCAAGGCTTATTATCCAATGATTAGCAAAAAAATACCATCCCTATTTAAATCAGGCTTTAATCACGCCAAACACCGATGCAAACCTTCAAGGTTCGCATCGGTGGGAGGAGGGTACGCCTAGTTTAATTGGGCGAGTAGTAGGTGGCGGCGCCAGGGCCAACGGGTAGGCCTAAGAGGAAGACCCAGACGTAGAATAACAGGCTCCAACCAATGAGGAAGGTAATAGAATAAGGCAGCATGGTGGCAATGAGGGTGCCTAGGCCCAGATTTTTCTGGTAGCGAATGGCCACGGCCATGATCATGCCAAAATAGCTCATCATCGGCGTGATGATGTTGGTGACGGAGTCGCCGATTCGGTAGGCGGCTTGAATGACCTCTGGTGCGTAGCCGACCAGCATCAACATGGGCACAAAAATGGGCGCGGTAATGGCCCACTGTGCCGAGGCCGAGCCCAGCATCAGGTTGATGATGGCGCAAATGACGATGAAGGCAAAGAACAAGAAGGGGCCCGTGAGGCCAATATTCTGCAAGAATTCCGCGCCGCCCACGGCAAATACTTGGCCAAAATTGGTCCAATCAAAGAAGGCCACGAATTGAGCCGCAAAAAACACCAACACAATGTAGGTACCCATGGTGCCCATAGTGCTGGACATGGCTTTGATGACGTCGGTGTCTTGACGCATGGTGCCCACGGTGCGGCCATAAACATAGCCTGGCACTGCAAAGAACACAAAAATCAGCGCCACAATCCCCCTTAAGAACGGTGAGCCAGTGATGGTGCCGGTTTCTGGATGACGCAAGATGCCGTTTTCCGGCACGATGGTCAGGGCGAACAGGGCCACGATGACTAGGGCGGCGATGCCGGCGTTGCGTAGACCACGCTTTTCTAGTGGGCTGAGGCGCTCCATATTGGTGCTTAACGGCTCGCTGGCGTCGTCGCTATTGTAGGTGCCCAGCTTAGGCTCTACGACTTTTTCAGTGATGAAAGCGCCCAATAAGGTGATTAAAAAGGTGGAGACGGCCATGAAGTACCAGTTCACTTCAGGGCCAACGGTGTAGGTGGGGTCTAACATTTGGGCCGCGGTTTCGGTGATGCCAGAGAGCAAGGGGTCGACGGTGCCCAATAAAAGGTTGGCGCTGTAGCCGCCAGACACGCCTGCGAAGGCAGCGGCTAGGCCGGCCAAGGGGTGTCGGCCCAGCGAGTGAAACAGCATGGCCGCGAGCGGGATCAACATCACATAGCCTAGTTCGGCTGCGGTGTTGGACATAATGCCGGCAAAGACCACCACAATCGTGACCATACGTTTAGAAGCGCCCATCACCAAACTACGCATGGCGGCAGACAAGAGGCCAGAGTGTTCCGCTAGGGAAACGCCCAATAGGGCGACTAAAACCGTGCCCAGAGGGGCAAAACCGGTGAAGTTTCTGACCATTTCGGTCAGGATGCGCTGCAAGCCTTCGGCATTGAAGAGGCTGACCACGTGGATCATGCCGTCGGCGGCACGGCCAGAAGCGCCCTCGGGACGAGGATCGACCACGGACACACCCAAATAGCCGGCAACGCCAGAGGCCAAGACGATAAATACACAAAATAGGGCAAATAGGGTGACAGGATGAGGCAAGAGGTTGCCTAGCCATTCGACGGTGTCGAGAAAACGGGTGAAGATATTTTTACGTACGCCCGCTTGTGCGGGCGGGGTCGGGACAGGTTTTTGCGCCATATTGATTCCTTTGTTTGATGGTAGGGACACACCCCATTATTTTTATGGTGATGTGCTGAGTGCGGCATGGTAGGCAAAGCTGAAGATGAGGGCAATACATTTTGTCCAAAAAGACCGATTAATGCTGGGTGTCGGCTTTCGGCTCAAGCGTAAAATTTTTGGTTAGGCTTGCGAAGGTACGGTGGTTCTTCAGTTATGGGCGTGAATGCTGGCCCACTGGCGCCATGAAGTAGGGTGAAGAGGTTGCCATAAAATGGCTTAAGTTTAGGGTGTGCTAAACGGCGTGTGTTCCATGTGGGCTGAACGTATACCCGTGTGGCTTGGCGTAAAAAGAGTGCTTTAAAACCCGAACCGCTGGTCTTAAAGCACTGGGGTAAAGCAATCAAGTAACCTTTGATAAAGCGTACTCATATTTTATGACATAAAGGTAAACTAAGAGCAAATCTAAGTCAACACTTTTCATGACTATGGTTTATTTTATGGTTTGGATGCCACAAAAAAAGCCTTGCTGACGCAAGGCTTGGATGGGCGTTGTGGCTTAGGGACGATATTTGGGCAAGGTGCCGTGGGGCAACAGCTGCCACACCTGGCCTTGCTGCTTCATTTTGCCGGCTACTTCTCCGGCTTTATCGCCATAGCCCCAGAAGAAATCTACGCGGATGCCGCCTAGAATGGCTGAACCCGTGTCTTGAGCCATGATGAGGCGATTGAGCGGCTGATAAGTCACGGGATAGGTGGTGGCCAAGAAAATCGGGGCGCCTAGCTCGATGTGGTGGCGATCCACGGCGCCGGAATATTCGTCGGTCAACGGCACGCCTAAGGCGCCGATAGGGCCAGCGTTACCGGCATTAGGCAACACGCGGAAGAAGACAAAGCTGGGGTTGTGGCTCAACACTTCGTTTAGGCGGGTGGGGTTTTGTTGCACCCAGGCTTTAATGCCCTGCATTGAGGTTTGCGCCAAGGGCAGCTCGCCGCGGTCGGCTAAGTAGCGGCCAATGGATTTGTAGGGGTGTTCATTTTTATCGGCAAAGCTCAGGCGCACAAACTTACCGTCTGGCGTTTGCATTCGGCCAGAGCCCTGTACCTGTAAGAAAAACAGCTCCACGGCATCGTTGGCGTAGCCTAAAATCGGCGCTCGGTTGTTTAAAATGCCGGTGTTGATCTGGCCACGGGTGTAGTAAGGCACCAGACGATTGCCTTCAAAGCGGCCTTTAATTGCCTTGGAGCGATCGGTGATCGGGAAGTCGGCTAGATTGGCTTGATATTCACCGCCCGCCACGATTTGGCCACGGGTGTCGCTGACTTTGCGTACGCTGACCTGACCTTGTGCGCGAGCAGCAGGGGTGAGTTCAACCGTGACCATGTCGTTGGGCACGCCGTAAATCGGGAACTTAGCCGTCATGGAGGGGTTGATGGCGCCGTGTAAGACCGGCTCATAATAGCCAGTGACGGTGCCTTTATCTTGCTCTTTGTCGATGACCTTCCACGCCACAAAATACTGTTCGAAAAACTGCTTCACGAGGTTTTGATTATTGGGATCGATGCGATCGGCCACCTGGCAGGTATAGGCCCAGTTTGGCTGCTTTTGTAGGCTTTCACAGCTGCGCTTAAACGATTCTAGGCTTTTGCTGAAGTTTTGCTGTGCCCAGTTGGGCAGTTGGGCGTGGGCAGCCGGTACGTATTTGACCGAGGTGCGAGGGTCGCTTACCTGAGCGGGCAGCTGCTGGGCGGCAGGTGGTGGTGGCAGAGTGCTGCTTTTAGGCGGCGTGGTCGGCGTGGTCGGTTGTTTCACCGCACAGCTGGTTAAAAACGCGATCATACAGGCGGATAAAAGCAGTTTTTTCATGGGCGTTGTTGGGTCTTTCGTTCGGTTAAAAGGGCAAGCAAGGCGAGATCAGGCCATCAGTCTGACCCTCTAAGGTCGGATTAGTTTAACAAAGACGGTGAGATTATGGGATAAGAACCGTGCGCAAATCAGGTAATTTTATTAAACAATTGAATTAAATCGATTTTATTTTTTGTTTCTGATTGGAGCTAGGGTGTGGGTTTAGGCTAAGCCTTTGTTTGTCATCATTTTGTCAATTAGATTGCCTATACTGTCAGCGTCGATCAGACGGTGAGCCAAAAGCCAGCGGCCGCCGTTGGGTGGGTCGTGTCGCTGCCCCACCTGCTTGATTTTGCAGCGATGGCTTGGGTACAGGAAAGGGCACGGCGATGAATTTAGCGATTTTTGACTTAGACCACACCTTATTATTGGGCGATTGCGACATGGCTTGGGCGCGTTTTTTGGTGGCGCAAGGTTTGTATGGCCCTGAGCATTACCAAAAACGGTTGGCCTATTATCAAGACTATCAACAAGGGCGGCTCAATATGCCAGAGTATCTGGCGTTTCAATTGGCCACACTGGCGGCTTTTAGCCCCGAAACCTTATCTAGCCTGCATGAAGCCTATATGGCTGCCGAAATCTTGCCGATGATTTGCCCCACGGCTTTATCGCTGGTAGCGCTGCACCAAAGGGCGCAAGATGTGGTGATGGTGATCACCGCCACCAACACGTTTTTGGCCTGGCCCATTGTGGCCCACTTCGGCATCGATCATTTAATTGGGGTGAATGCTGAACAAGACGCTCAAGGCTATTACACTGGTCGCTATGTTGGTGAGCCCAGCTTTAGCTTAGGGAAGGTAAAGCGGTTGAAGGCGTGGCTGGCCGAGCGCGGTCAGTCGCTGCAGGACTTTGAGCGGGTGTATTTTTACAGCGACTCCCACAATGACTTACCCCTATTGCAGCAGGTGACCCACCCTGTGGTGGTGAACCCTGATGCACGCCTAAATAAGGTGGCCCAACAGCAAGGCTGGCCTATTTTTAGCTTTGGCCATCGCCAAACCCAGACGTCGGCAGCGCGCTTTTAATCTGCGCCGGAAGGAGCATCACATGCAGCCTCATTGGACCCTACCCAAGCTCATCGCCCATCGTGGCGGCGGTCGGCTGGCCCCAGAAAACACCCTCGCCGGCATGCGTGCAGCCGTAGTGCATGGTTTTAGCGCGGTTGAGTTTGACGTCAAGCTGTCGCGTGACGAGGTGCCTTTTGTACTGCACGACGACGATTTAGTGCGCACCACCAATGGCGTGGGTTTGGCTAAAGCGAAGCATTGGTCTGAGCTTGCTGACCTGGATGCCGGCAGTTGGTTTGATGCAGATTTTCGCACCGAGGGCGTGCCCAGCTTAGATCAGGTGGTGGCGTATTGCCTGGCCGAGGGCGTGCAGATGAACATTGAGCTTAAGCCCTGCGCGGGCATGGAACACGCGACTGGCCGTGCCATCGCCAAAAAGGTGGGCGCCCATTGGCACACGCCGGCCTTAAAAGGGCAGCCGCTGCCGCTCTTGTCGTCCTTTTCTACGGCGGCCTTGGCCGCCGCGCAGGCGGCGGCGCCAGAAGTACCGCGCGGCTTGCTGATCGATGTTTGGTCTGAAGACCTGTGGACTTTGCTGCGCGACCTAGGCTGCGTGTCGTTGCACGCTGCCGCAGTATTATGGACGCGTGAACGGGTGAAAGCCGTGCATCAAGCAGGTTTTAAGGCTTTGGCGTGGACGGTTAACGATGTAGCCCAAGCGCAACAGCTGTTGGCTTGGGGTGTGGATGCGGTGGTGACAGATGCATTGGATCAGCGCGGCGCCATGCTGGGCCAGCTGGCGTCGGCCTCAGTTGGAGAGCGTGGCTAGGCGTGTGGCAAAGGCCAAAAACAGCACGCCAACAGCGCTGTTGCCGAGCTTGGCCAAGAGCTTGCGATGGCTGAAAAATTTCGCCAACAGCGCGCCGGCAAAAATCAGTGTGGTCAAATACACAAAGCTGACCACTTCTAAAATGCTAGCCAAAATCAAGAACGACACGCTGGTGTGGGCGTAGTTAAAGTCGATGAACTGCACAAAAAACGACACGTAAAACAGAATCGCCTTTGGGTTGGTCAGGCTGAGGGTCAGGGATTTACGCATGATGCTGTGGCTGGATTCAACCACAGGTGCTGCGCTTTGCTGCGGTTTAAACAGGCTGGCGTAGAGGATTTTCAGGCCTAAAAACAGTAGATACAACGCCCCTAAAAACTTAATGACGGTGAACACCATAGGAGAGGTACGGATCAGCGAAGCGATGCCGATGTAGGCGCAAAAAATCAAGATGGCGTCGCCAATGAATACGCCTAATGCCGCCGTATAGCCGGCTTTGACCCCGTGGCTCACGCCGGTTTTGAGTACATAAATAGAATTAGGCCCTGGTAGGATGATGATGAAAATCACCCCAACTAAATAGGTCCATAGGTTTACTACGCCGTAATCTGCTAACACGCCATTGTCCTTTGTTGAATTCAGCGGTGGGTTGAAGCGGCTCTATTATTAATCTAATTTTTTAAAAGCCAGCGGTGTATTCTAACGCCGAGTTTAAGGTCGGCGCAATGGCTGCGAAGGGCGTTGTGGTACGCCGGGCCCAGCCATAAAAAAACCCCTGCGGTGCAGGGGTGGATGCGATGCCTCAAGACAGGTTTAATGCGCCTCGTCCCAGTTGTGGCCAATACCTACGTCGGCCACTAGGGGAATCGACAGCGTGTCGACGGCGGCCATGAGTTTGGGCAGTTCAACCTTCACCAATGCGACTTCATGTTCCGGCACCTGCAGCACCAGTTCGTCATGCACCTGCATGATTAAGAGGCTGTCTAATTGTTCCGTTTCTAGCCACCCCTGTACCGCAATCATGGCCTTTTTAATCAGATCTGATGCCGTGCCCTGCATCGGCGCGTTAATCGCCGCGCGTTCTGCGCCGGCGCGCATCATGGCTTTGCTGCTGTGGATGTCCGGTAGATAGAGGCGGCGACCAAAGCGGGTTTCTACATAGCCTTTGTCCATGGCGCTGGCCTTGGTGTCGCTCATATAGGCTGCAACGCCTGGGTAGCGGGCAAAGTAGCGGTCGATAAAGTCTTTGGCTTCCATCGGGCTGATCTCTAGCGACTGGGCGAGGCCGTATTGGCCCATGCCGTAAATCAGGCCAAAGTTAATCGTTTTGGCGTAGCGGCGCTGTTCTGACGTGACCTGATCTTGCGCCACGTTGAAGATTTCAGCCGCGGTGCGGCGGTGAATGTCTTGGCCTTGCTTAAACGCGTCGATCAAGGTGGCGTCTTGCGACAGCTCAGCCATGATGCGCAGCTCAATTTGTGAATAGTCGGCGGAAATGATTTGGTGGCCCGGCAACGCGCGGAAGGCTTGGCGCACGCGGCGGCCTTCTTCTGTACGCACGGGGATGTTCTGTAGGTTAGGGTCGCGGCTGGCCAAGCGGCCGGTGATGGCGACGGCCTGTGAATAAGTGGTGTGTACGCGCCCGGTTTTTGGGTTGATCAGCGTCGGCAGCTTGTCGGTGTAGGTTGATTTCAGCTTGGCCAAGCCACGATATTCAAGGATGAGCTTGGGCAGCGGATAGTCTAGCGCCAGCTTTTCCAACACGCTTTCATTGGTGGAAATGCCGCCCGAGGCCGTTTTTTTCAGGCCTTTAGTGGGGATTTCCAGCTTATCAAATAAGATTTCTTGCAGCTGCTTGGGCGAATTCAGGTTAAACGGCTGGCCCGCAATCTCGTAGGCCTGCTGTTCGAGCTGCAATAGCTTTTGCCCCAGCTCGTGGCTTTGGCGCATCAGGACGTCTTTGTCGATGTAGACGCCGTTTTGCTCCATGGTCAGCAAGACTTGGGCCAAAGGCAATTCCATGTCGTGGTAGAGCGATTTTTGTACGTCGTTCATCTGCGCCACCAGCGCATGATGCAGGCGTAGGGCAAAGTCGGCGTCTTGGCAGGCGTAGTCCATGGCGTCGTCTAGGGCCACGTCGGCAAAGCTCAGCTGCTTCACGCCCTTACCGCACAGGCTTTCATAGGTGATGGTGGTGAGGCCGAGGTGGCGAATGGCCAAATCGTCTAGGTTGTGGGTTAGATGGCTCTCAACCAAATAAGAGGCCAGCATGGCGTCGCCGACAATGCCGTTGAGCTTGAGGTCGTAGTTGGCCAGCACGTGTTGATCGTATTTGAGGTTTTGGCCGATCTTGCCCAGTTTAGGGTTTTCTAGATAGGGCTTGAGCTTGGCCAAGGTCGACGCCAGCGGCAGCTGGTCGGGCACGGCGGTCATGCTGTGACCAAGGGGAATGTACACCGACACGCCCGGTGCGGTGGCGATGCTCATGCCGATCAGCTGCGCTTCTTGGGTGTTCAGGCTGGTGGTTTCGGTGTCAAAGCCGATTTCGATCACGTCGTCGAGCTGACGGCACAAGGCGTCTAGCTGGGCGTCGGTGGTGATGGCGGCATAGTGTAAGGCCACTGGTGCAGGCGGCGTGTAGGCTGCGGGCTGGGTGTCCACGTTGGCCGTCAAGTCTGCTGTAGCGGGCTCGGCGGCGTCACTGGCAAATAAATCAGCGGTTTGGTTGGCCTGAGTAGCAGGAGTGGCAACCTTCTTTTCGGCTTCTTTCAGCCAGGTTCGGAAGCCAAAGGCCTTGTAGTCTTCCACCAGCTGCGACCACTGTGGTTCGGTGGGGCTTAAATCATCCCAACCTTTGGGTAAGGTTTCGTCTAGGGGCACGTCGCATTTAATCGTGATCAATTCATACGATAAGGGCAGGTGGGGGATGGCGGCCTGTAAATGCTCGCCGACCTTGCCCTTAATCTCGGCCGCGTGTTCGATTACGCCTTCTAGCGAGTCATAGGCTTCCAGCCATTTTAACGCCGTCTTCGGGCCGCATTTGTCTACGCCAGGGACGTTGTCGACCTTGTCGCCGATGAGGGTTAAATAGTCGATGATGCGGTTGGGCTTGACCCCAAACTTCGCTACCACGCCGGCTTCATCGAAGGTTTCATTGGTCATGGTGTTGACGATGGTGACATTGTCGCTGACCAGCTGAGCCATGTCTTTGTCGCCGGTGGAAATCACCACCTTAAAGCCGGCTTCGTCGGCCTGACGGGCCAAAGTGCCGATTACGTCGTCGGCTTCAACGCCGGGCAAAACGATGATGGGCCAGCCCGCACGCGCCACCAAATCATGCACTTTGTCTACCTGCAAACGTAAGTCGTCTGGCATAGGTGGGCGGTTGGCCTTATACTCAGGGTACATATCGTTGCGAAACGTTTTGCCTTTGGCGTCAAAGATACAGGCGGCGTAGTCATGCGGCACGTCTTGCTGCAGGCGGCGTAACATGTTCAATACGCCGTAGAGCGCGCCCGTGGGTAAACCATCTGGGCTGCGTAAATCAGGCATGGCATGAAAAGCGCGATATAGGTAAGATGAACCATCCACTAACAGAAGTGTTTTCATAAGTTTAGTCATTTTCATACGCCTGTTTGCTCGATGATGGTCGCAAACAGACTGTGTTATTCGGGTGTGTGAATGACGAGCGTTGTCACCGTTGCTATTAAAGGCCAGCTATGAGTTTATCCAATAAATTACCCCATCCCATGTTGCCGGAAGATAAATTACAAAGTCTTCGTTCACGTGAATCATGGCATGTGTTGCAAATCATTTCTGAATTCGTGGAGGCAGGCGAAGAGTTACGCGCCATCCAGCCGGCGGTCAGCATTTTTGGCAGTGCCCGCATTGCACCGGAAGACCCTATGTATCAGCGCACTGAAGCGTTGGCGCGGCTGCTCTCGGACGCGGGGTTCAGCGTCCTCTCTGGCGGTGGGCCAGGCATTATGGAGGCCGCCAACAAAGGCGCTTTCTACGGTAAGAGCCCTTCCGTTGGTCTGAACATTGTACTGCCTCATGAACAAAAGCCCAATGACTATCAAGATCTGTCGGTTAAATTTCAGCATTTTTTCCCGCGTAAAGTGATGTTTGTGAAACACGCCATTGCCTATGTGGTGATGCCCGGCGGGTTCGGTACGCTGGACGAGCTGTTTGAAAGCCTCACCCTGGTACAAACCGGTAAGGCGCGTGAGATTCCGCTGATTTTATGCGGCCGTGAATTTTGGAGCGGCCTAGTCGACTGGATGCAAGAGCAGCTAGCTGGCAAAGGCCTGATTGGCGACACAGACATGGAGCTGATCCAAATCATCGACGACCCAGATGAGATCGTGGCGGCTATTTTTGAGCATTACGAGCACTGTGGCTTCCACGAATGCGTGGCCGACGTGGAGCGCATGCTGAGCCTATAAAGCCCTTAAGCGGCGTAAAAAAACGCTGGTTTGTCGGCCAAAAAAGCGTAAAATAAGTCGCTTGAAAATCAAAAACATCGTAAACACAAGCGTTTAAGCTGGTGTGGTGACGGTGTTTTTTTATGGACGAGTCTCATGATTGTGTTTGAAAACGCGCCTTCGTTTTGGTCTTTGTGGACCACGATGCAAGGCTCGATTGTGCCCCGTATTTTAAAACGGGTATTGTGTACCGATGCTTTAGCCGTGCTGGTGTGTGGGCTGTATCTAGGTATGGGCTGGACGTTTTTAGACATGACGATTACCCCGTTTGCCATTATTGGTTTGGTGGTGGGGATTTTCCTGTCATTTCGCAACACCGTCAGCTATAACCGCTTTTGGGAAGCACGCACCCATTGGGGCAGCTGCCTCATTACCTGCCGCTCCTTGGCGCGCCAGGCCGTAGTGTTTGGCGCTGGCGAGCCGGCTGAACACACCCAGCGGCGGCTGTATCTGCTGCTGGCTTTTGCGCATGCGCTACGCCATCAGCTACGCGACACCGACCCGCGCGCCGATTTGGCACGCTATCTCGATGCCGAAACCTTGGCTCAGGTGTTGGCCAGTCCCAGCCGCCCGAATCAGCTCTTGCTGCTGATTGGTCAAGCGTTTTACACCTTGCACAGCGACAAAGGCCTAGCGGCGCCGTTAATGGCGAGTACGGAAGGCTTAATCAATGAATTAAGCCATATTTTAGGCAGCTGCGAGCGTATTCGATCGACGCCGATTCCGTTTGCCTACCTCTTGATGCTGCACCGAAGCGTGCACGTGTATTGTTATTTATTGCCTTTTGGCCTAGTGGCCACGGTGGGCTGGATGAGCCCTGTGGTGGTGAGCTTTATGGCCTATGCGTTTTTTGGTTTGGATGCCTTAGGCGATGAAATCAGCAATCCCTTCGCCGACAAGCCTAACGCGCTGGCTTTAGATTCCATCTGTCGGCAGATCGAAATCAGCCTGTTGGCGCAATTAGGCGAGCCAGTACCCAAGCCGCTGAGCCCGAATGCGAACGGTCAGGTGATGTAGGTAAGCCTTGGTTTATTCTGCCGTTCTTCATCCTTTTTTTTACGACCATAGCGCTGGCCGCTAAGCCGTAGGGTGGGTCGCGACCCACGCAGGTTTCTCTTAAGCATGCGCACACACTGAAGACCGTGGGTAGGCTGCGCTTTACCCACCCTACAGGGCTATGACCAATAAACCATGATTTAAGGCTTTGGCATTTTGGCCGCCCCTTGTTTGAGGGCGGCCATTATTTTGTTTAGGGCCCAAGTTTGGCGTTAGGCAGATGGCCACTTCTTCGGTAGAATAAGGCTTTGATTGTCTTTAGTGAAAGCCGCACCATGACCCAAAAACCCACTCATACGCCGATGATTGCTCAGTTTTTAAGCATTAAAGCCGATCATCAAGATAAGCTGCTGTTTTATCGGATGGGCGATTTTTATGAGCTGTTTTTTGACGACGCCATCGAGGCGGCTAAGCTGTTAGACATCACCCTCACCTCACGCGGCAACGCCAACGGCGAGCCGATTAAAATGGCCGGCGTGCCTTATCATGCGGCCGAGCAGTATTTGGCGCGCCTAGTTAAATTTGGCAAAAGCATTGCCATTTGCGAACAAGTAGGCGAAGTGGGTGCGGGTAAAGGGCCGGTTGAGCGCCAAGTGGTGCGCATCATCACCCCCGGTACATTAACCGACAGCGCCCTCTTAGAAGACAAGACTACCAACCGCGTGCTGGCCATTTTGCCCTTGAAAAAACAATTGGGTCTGGCCTGGGCTTCCTTAGAAAGCGGTGAATTCAAAACCAAAATCATTACTGCGGATGACCTAGAGCATGAGCTAGAGCGCCTGCATCCGGCCGAAATCCTGTGTGCCCACGAAAAGCAGCTCCAGATCAGCGGCGCCTATCAGCAGGCCATCACCAAAATCAATCCGTGGCAGTTTGACGTGGATTCAGCCATGAATCTGCTGACCCGTCATTTTGGCAGCCAAGACCTGTTGGGCTTTGGCCTGAACCCAGATGAGCATGGCGTGGCCATTGGCGCCGCAGGGGCCTTACTAAACTACATTCAGCTGACCCAGTCGCACATCCCGCCTCATCTGGAGGCCTTGGTATTGGAAAGTGACGCCGACTTTATTCAGCTCGATGCCGCCACGCGCCGCAACCTTGAATTAACCCAAACCATCAGCGGCAAGGCTGCCCCAACGCTGTTTTCCACCCTAGACCGTTGCGCCACCCATATGGGCAGCCGCCTATTGGCGCTGTGGCTACATCATCCTTTATGCCAGCATGGCCACATTCAGCAGCGGCAGCAGGCCGTGGCGGCGCTATTGACCCAATACAGTGGACTGCAAAGCGCGCTCAAGCCTGTGGCCGACATTGAGCGCATTGCGGCGCGCATCGCCTTGGCCAGCGCCCGTCCGCGCGATTTGTCGTCGCTGCGCGACAGCTTATTGGCCCTACAGGCGTTGCCGGTGACCGACGCCAGCGCCAGCGCGCTGCTGCAAACCTTGCTCGACGTTTTGCCTCAAGGCCAAGCCATTGCTGATTATTTAAGCCAAGCGGTGCTGCCCGAGCCCAGCGTGGTGTTGCGCGAAGGCGGCGTGATCAACCACGGCTTTGATGCCGAGCTGGATGAATGCCGCGATTTGCAAAACAATGGCAATGAATTCCTACTCAAGCTGGAAGCCGCAGAAAAGGCCCGCACCGGCATCAATACCTTAAAGGTCGAATACAACCGCGTGCATGGCTTTTACATTGAAATCAGCAAGGCGCAGGCGGGCGAAGTGCCGGCCGACTATCAGCGTCGCCAAACCCTAAAGAACGTCGAGCGTTTCATTACGCCTGAGCTTAAAGCTTTTGAAGATAAGGCCCTACAGGCGCAAGATGCGGCGCTGGCGCGTGAAAAATGGCTGTACGAACAGCTGTTGGCCAAGCTGCAAACTCATTTGCCAGAGCTACAGCGCATCGCCAAAGCCGTGGCCAGCCTCGATGTCTTAGCCAGCTTTGCCGCCATGGCGGTCCAGCAAAACTATGTGGCGCCGAAAATGGTGGCCTATCCCGAATTGAGCATTGAAGGCGGCCGCCACCCCGTGGTGGAGGCGCAGGTGACGCGCTTCATCGCCAACGATTGTCAGCTGGGCACCAATCGCAAGATGCTGATGATTACCGGGCCAAATATGGGCGGTAAATCAACCTATATGCGACAAGTGGCCTTGATCACGCTGTTGGCGCACACCGGTTCATTTGTGCCCGCCACCAGCTGTACCCTTGGCCCGATTGACCGCATCTTTACCCGTATTGGTGCCTCAGACGATTTGGCCGGCAACCGTTCGACCTTTATGGTGGAAATGTCGGAAGCCGCCCATATTCTGCATCAGGCCACGGCTTCATCGCTGGTGTTGATCGATGAGGTGGGCCGCGGCACGTCTACCTTTGACGGCTTGGCCCTGGCTCACGCCATTGCCGAACACCTGATTCAGAAAAACCAAAGCTTTTCGCTGTTTGCCACCCATTATTTTGAACTCACCAAGCTACCAGAGCAGTTCCCCTTGGCCGCCAACGTGCATTTGGCCGCCTTAGAGCAAGGCCAAGACATCGTCTTCTTGCATCAAATTGAAGCGGGGCCGGCGAGTAAGAGCTATGGGATTGCGGTGGCTAAACTGGCTGGCGTGCCGAGTCGGGTGATCCGCACGGCGCAAAAATATTTGGCCTTATTGGAAGAAGACGCCAATAAAAATGCCCGTCAGCTGGATATTTTTGGGCAAATGCCGCCAGAAGAGGATGAGCCAGAGGCAGCCATGCCGGTTATAGATGCTGATGCCGCGGCTTTGAAGCAGGCCGTGGCCGAGCTACAGCCCGACGACTTAAGCCCGCGCGATGCCTTGGCGGCTTTATATGAATTGAAAAAGCTGCTGGCCTAGTCTCCTAGGCTCTGCAGCCTAAACGAAAAATACCGCCCTAGGGGCGGTATTTTTGTGAGGGCAGCTTAAGCCATGGCCTTGGGCAGAGGCGGCTGTTTTTTGGCCTGGCGCCAGTTTAGCGCCACCACAGCCACCACCAGCACGATGCCGATGATGTCGGTGAGGGTTTCAGGCACGATCAACATTAAGGCACCCGCCGCCAACACCACGCGCAGCACTAGATTGATGTTGGTTTTAAAATAGCCTTCCACCGCTGCGCCTAGGGCGATGATGCCAATGATGGAGGTCAGCGTAACCGAGACGATGACGCCTACCGGCGGCAGGGCAAACTCTTTCGCGGTGGTGGCCACATTGGTCACGTCGATCATCAGCATGGCTGGGTTGTAGACGAATAAAAACGGCACAATGAAGCCGGCTAAGGATAATTTTAAGGCCTGAAAGCCGGTTTTCATCGGGTCGCCGCCGGCAATGCCTGCACCGGCAAAGGCGGCCAGCGCCACCGGTGGCGTGATGTTGGCGAATAGGCCAAAGTAAAACACAAACATATGCGCCACCAAAATGGGCACGTCAAAGTTGGCCAAGGCCGGCGCCGCCATGGTGGCGGTGATGATGTAGGCCGGAATCGATGGCAGGCCCATGCCCAGAATCATCGACGCAATCATGGTGAAAAACAGCGTCAAAAACAGCGACCCAGCGCCGAGGCTCATGATGGACGAGGTCATCACCGTGCCAAAGCTGGTGAGGCTGACCACGCCGATGATGATGCCGACCACGGCACAGGCGGCCATCACCGACAGCGACTGCTTGGCGCCGTCTTCTAAAGCGCCCAGAATGTCGCGCAACGACATGCGCGTGGTTTTGCGTAAGGCGCTGATGATGACGGTTAAAATAATGGTGTAAAACGCCGCATAGCTGACCGGTACCGACTCGGCCAAGAACCAGACGAGGGCAAAAATTGGCAGCAGCAGATGGCCGCGTTCTTTCAAGACTTCTTTCACCCGTGGCAGGTCGGCTTTGGGCACGCCTTTAAGGTCGTCTTTACCCGCGCGAAAATGCACCTGGGCGATCACGCCCAAATAGTATAAAAGCGCTGGCAATAAGGCCGCTAGGGCAATGGTGCCGTAGCTTACGCCAGTGGTTTCGGCCATGATGAAGGCGCTGGCGCCCATGATCGGTGGCAAAATTTGCCCGCCGACAGATGCGCTGGCTTCGACGGCACCGGCAAAGTTTTTGTCGTAGCCGATCTTTTTCATCAGCGGAATGGTAAATGCCCCAGTGCCGACGACGTTGGCGACAGCCGTGCCGTTGATGCTGCCCATGAAGCCGCTGGAAATCACCGCTACTTTGGCTGGGCCGCCCTGTTTGTGGCCAGCGAGGGCCAAGGCCAAGTCATTGAACAATTTGCCCATGCCGGATTTGGCCAAGAATGCACCGAATAAAATGAACAGGAAAATAAAGGTGACCGACGCACCGATGGCGGTGGAGTAGAGGCCCTCGGTTTTGAGGTACATTTGCCCAAAAATATCGCCTAAATCAAATGGCCGGGTCAATAAACGGTTCGGCATCCAATCAAAATGGCTGATGAAGGGATAGGTTAAAAAAATCAGCGCTAAGATCGGCAAAATCCAGCCCATGACGCGGCGCGTGGCCTCGATCACCAGCACCACCGTCATGATGGCCATGGCAATGTCGAGCGTGTTGGGAATGCCGCCGCGGGTGGTCACAATGGCCTGGTATTCATAGAATAAATAGCCCATAGAGGCCAATGCCGCCAGCGCCAGCAGCCAGTCTAAGGCGGCCACGCGGGTGCGCGACGACCGCTTTCGGGCGGGATACAGTAAGAAAATTAAGGCCACGCCGATGGCCACGTGGGTGGCGCGCTGTAGCAGTTCGGGGATGGGGTTGTAGGTGATGTATAAATGGAATAAAGAATAAAAGATGGCCACGGCCATGATCAAATAATGCACGCCTTTATTGCTGGGGTGGCGCGTCACCGATTCGCGGTCAAACTGTTCTAAGATGGCCTGCTGTGCTTGCGCATCTAAAGCCAGATGGGCTTCATTGTTTTTGTCTTCATTGCTCATGACAGAAGTCCTTAGTTAGGGTGCGCCAACGCGGCGCAGAAGTAGACACAAAGTGGGCTTCGGTATAGTCGGGTACCCATTCAAACAGCGGCCAAGCCTGCTCGCCTAGCCGTAAGGTCGAGCGCACGCGGCGGGACACCACCCAGTTTAATTCAGGTAGGTCCACATTGACGGCATAGGCCACATAGCCTGGGGGCGCGGGCAGTAAGGTGCCACTGCTGGGTGTGCCGGCACCAAAGCTTTTGAACTCAGTGCTGATCAAACGCAGCTGCTGGCCTTGGCGTTGATAGGTTTCCGACCACGGGGTTTTTTCAACCGAATGCAGCCAAGTTAAGCGCCATGTCTGGGCGCTGAAGCGGCAGACGATGGGTTGGGTGGCGTTAAGCGTCAGCTGGGTCACCGCCACCGGCCAACACAGCCACGCCACCAAACCGATCAGTAATAGCCCCACGGCCAAGGCCGCGAGGGGGCTAAAGTGAGCACAACGGCGTTTATTTGGCCGCTTGCTCGTCATAGAACTTCTTCGCTCCAGGGTGTAGCGGTGCCACTAGGCCGGTTTGCGCGTGTTCTAGAGACACGTCTTTCACCGCTTGGTGGGCATTTTCCAGTTGAGGAAGGTTGTCGAAGAAGGCTTTAGTGAGCTTATAACCATCGTCCTCACTGAGGTCAGAGCGCACCACCAGTGCATTCATGATGGCGGCGGTGGGGATGTCCTCCGCATTGCCGTAGGTGCCTTTAGGGATGGTCATGGAAATGAAGTAGGCTTTATCTTGCGCGATTTCTTTAACCTTGTTGGGATCGATGGACACCATTTGTAGGTCAAACCCTTGCTCTAGCTCCATTAGGGAGGCATTGGGCAGGCCGCTGGTTAAGAAGGCAGCGTCTAGCTTGCCTGATTTTAAGGCGTCCGCCGCTTCGGCATAGCCCAGATAGTCTACTTTGACGTCATCATAGGTGATGCCATGACCGTTTAATAGGGTACGGGCGTTGACTTCCACGCCGGAATTTTGTGCGCCAACGGCGATGCGTTTACCGCGCAAGTCTTCTAGGGTTTTGATGCCAGACTTTTTAGAGGTGACCACTTGAACGTAGTTAGGGTAGAGCGCGGCAATTTGTTGGACGTTGTCGATTTTTTTGGTAAAGCTGCCAATGCCTTCAAGGCCTTCACTCAAGACGTCGCTCATTAAAAACGCCATTTCCACCTTGTTTTGATTCAAGAGGTTCATGTTTTCAACCGAGGCGCCTGTGGTTTGGGTTTTGGCATTGACGCCATAGGTTTGGGCATACACTTCGCCTAAGGTGGTGGCGATGATGTTATAGGGGCCAGAAGCGCCGCCGGTGGCGATGGTGACGAATTTGGTGTCTAGTTTGTCGGCGGCTGCGGCCTCGGTGGTGGCGCTGTCGTTGCTTGCTGCTGGCTTGGCGTCATTGCTCTGGCCACAGGCGCTGAGGGCGCCTGCCAAAATCAAGGCCAATAAACTTTGTTTAACGAATGGGGTGCTCATGGGGTTTCTCCTTAAAGATAGACTAAAAGTTTTATGTGGTGTTCTGGGCTCATATAGCGCCCATGTTTTTATGTCTGAATCGTCTAGTGTCCGCATTAGGGTGGGCCAACCTGTGGTTGAACCACCCCATCACAGAGGCCAAGCGTGTTTAGTCTTAATGCTGTTTTACAGGCCTTGTTCGGCGTAGTATTTTTGAGCGCCAGGATGCAGCGGAGCGACCACGCCGTCTTGTGCCTTATCTAGGGCGATGTCTTTTGCGGCCTGATGGGCGTTGACCAACTGCGGTAGATTTTCAAAGAAGCCTTTGGTTAATTTATAACCATCCTCTTCGCTGAGATCGGCTCGAATCATCAAGGCGTTCATGATGGCGGCGGTGGGGATGTCTTCGGCGTTGCCGTAGGTGCCTTTAGGGATGATTAATGACACGAAATAAGCCTGATCTTGGGCAATTTCTTTAATCTTATCAGGGTTGATCGGCACGATTTTAAGGTTAAAACCGCGCTCTAATTCCATGATGGAGGCGTTGGGCATGCCGCTGGTGATGAAGACGGCGTCGACTTTACCGGCTTTTAACGCATCGGCCGCTTCGGCAAAGCCAAGATAATCCACTTTGATGTCTTGATAGGTGATGCCGTGGCCGTTGAGCAGGCGGCGGGCATTAAATTCGGTGCCAGAGTTTTGGTCGCCTACGGCCACGCGCTTGCCGCGTAAATCGTCAATGCTGCTGATGTTGCTGTTGGCATTGCTGACCACTTGGACATAGTTTGGATAAATGGCGGCAATCTGCTGCACATTGGTGATTTTGTTGGGGAAGTTTTCCGAGCCGTTGATGCTTTCTGTGACCACGTCGCTCATGACCAGCGCCAGTTCGGCCTTACCTTGGGCCAAGAGGTTCATGTTTTCAATCGAGGCGCCCGTGGTCTGGGTTTTCGCGTTCACGCCATAGAGGTTATGGTAGACGTCGGCTAAAGTCGTGCCAATGATGTTGTAGGGGCCAGAGGCACCGCCGGTGGCGATGGTGATGATGCGGGCATCTAGGCCGTCTGATGCCGCGCTGGTTGGGGCTTTATCTTGGCTTTGGCCGCCACAGGCGCTGAGTAAGACGGCCAGCGCCAGGCTAGCCAAGCTGCTTTTAAATGCAGAGGGGGTCATTTAACTCTCCTTTGAATGACATTAGTTGTCATGTGGTTTGTCAACAAAGTGCGTGACAACAACATGTTTTTTATTGAAACCATCATAAACGAGGATGGACTGAGACGCCAGTGTGTTTACTCTAAACTTGATCTAAAGTGGTAGAACCTTCTGTTAGCGAGCGTTGGCGCAATTGGCTCTGACTATTTTGAACAGGTTTTTAAAGATTGAAGCTAGAGCGAACATGACTTTGTCATCATGGTAAACGTCTTGGTCTATGGGCACCAGTATTTTTTGTCGATCGTGGCAGAAATCGGGCCGCGCGGTGAAAAATAGATGCAATAGGCCGTCGATTGGGCTAGGATTTGGACTGCTGCTAAAATTAGCCCCTATATCGAGAGGCATACACAAGAAGGGTGTAGAGACGCATCATGAAGATTAATCAAGAAACTTTGCAACAAACGGCCGCCGCTATTTTGGCCAAACTCGGTTCTGACGCCAGCGAAGCGCAGATTGTCGCCGAGCATTTGGTAGAGGCCAACCTTAAAGGCCATGACAGCCACGGCGTGGGTATGCTGGTGTTTTACGTCGACAGCGTCGCGCGTGGTACACTGAAAGTGAATCAAGAGAAGGTTTGCGTCAATGATTTTGGCGCCATCATGCAGTATGACGCCCAGCGTGGCTTTGGCCAACGCATCGGTAAAGAGGCCGTGGCCGAGGCCTTAGTGCGGGTTGAAGACACCGGCGTGGTGTTGCTGACGGTGAAAAACGCCCACCATCTGGGCCGCATCGGCACCTATGGCGAGCAGGTGGCTGCGGCCGGTAAAGTTGGCCTATTTTTTGTCAACGTGGTCGACCATAAAGAAGCTTTGGTGGCGCCGTTTGCTGGCTCGGCCGCGCGCTTTGGCACCAACCCTGTATGCGTGACGTTCCCCGAGACGGCAAAAAATCCAGCGTTTATTTTGGATTTTGCCACCAGCATGGTGGCCTACGGCAAAACGCGGGTGGCCTATTTAGCCGGCAAAACCTTTGAGCAAGACGTGATGCTGGACGCCAACGGCACGCCCACCAATGACCCTAAGGCCATGCACGAAGCACCGTTTGGCGCGCTACGCCCGATTGCCGAACACAAAGGCGGCGGTTTGATCAGTGCGGTGGAATTTTTGGCTGGCATGCTTTCTGGCGGCGGCACTAACCAGCCCGAGCATGAGCGCCTAGACGGCATCGTCAACCACATGACGGCCTTCATCGTTGACCCCACGCGTTTAGCCGATTTGGATTGGCTTAACCACGAATACGACCAGATGATTGACTACATCAAATCATCGCCTGCGCCTGGAGAGCCGATTCTGATGGCGGGTGAGCCAGAGTTGGCGCGTAAGGCGCAGCGCCAGGCCGAAGGCATCAGCATTTCGGACGGCGAATGGGCGGCGATTACCGCCGCGGGTGAGCGCGCCGAGCCGTACGCTGGTGCTTAAACCTAGTAAGGGTACGCCTAAGCCTGCTGAAGCCCTCAGCAGGTTTTTTTATGGCGGTAAAGGATGGTTTATTCTGCTGTTCTTCATCCTTTTTTTTACGACCATAGCGCTGGCTGCTAAGCCGTAGGGTGGGTCGCGACCCACGCAGGTTTCTCTTAAGCATGCGCACACACTGAAGACCGTGGGTAGGCTGCGCTTTACCCACCTTACAAACGGCTTAAAGGGCAAGGTGCCAATAAAAAACCCATACCATTAGGTATGGGTTTTTTGATGTTTTTAGTGATGCCCTATTAGTTGGCTAGCTTTTGATATGTTTCTTCGTCTAAGCGATTCATTTCATCTGAATTTAAATGATAGATCAACAGTTGGTAGGCTTCTTCTGGTAGGTAAGACAAGGTTTCCGTCGCTTCTCCCTTAGCAAAATGACTCTTCAACGTGATGGTGACGATGGTTCTGTCGTTTTGCAGAATTTTTTGCGACTGGGTGACTTCAGCGTATTCAAACGGCCCCATAATTTTTTGAATGCTGGCGAACAACAGCTGGTGTTTGTCTACGCTGACATTTTGGCGGTACTCGGTATGAGCCAGAGTGGTGTACATCTTGTCGTATTGTTCTTGATTGTAAAGGGTGTGGAAGCGTTTGATTTGTTCATCGATTTGCGTGGCTTCATCTTTAGCGGTACAACCGCTTAGAAAGGCCAGACAGGTGAGGCCAAGCACCAAGGGTTTGGCCAATAGTTTGGTAAGAGACATGAGTCAAACAACGTAAATAAGGATTAAAACTTATTTTATCATATGATTTAAGAGCAGAGACTGGGATAAAGCCCATAAAAAAAGCCTGCGCAAAGCGCAGGCTTGTACAGTTTCAGATCACCGCTTAGTTCACCAAGAAGTTGATGATCCAGGTGTGGTAAGGAATCGCCACAATGTCGATCAACACAGCGCCACATAAAGGAATAATCAAAAAGGCTTTTTTCGACACCAGTTTGTATTTTTCCGACACCGACGCCATATTCGCCACCGCATTAGGCGTTGCGCCCAAGCCATGGCCTAATAGGCCGGCGCACATCACCGCTGCGTCGTAGTTTTTGCCTAAAGCTTTAAAGGCGATGAAGATGGTGAACAGCACCAAGGCCAATACTTGCAATAGCAAAATGATCAATAGTGGCAAGGCTACGGCCGACAATTCCCAGATTTTTAACGACATCATCGCCATGGTCAAAAACACGCCTAAAGACACGTCAGAGATTAAATCCACGGTTTTCTGGTGTAAGGCCACGGTTTTGGTGTGGTCGTTAACGTTACGCAAGACGATGGCCACCAGCATGGCGCCTACATAGCTAGGTAAGGCAAAGCCGGTGCTGTCGGTGAAGCGAGTCGCGATGTAAAGGCCAGCCACCATGATCACCAAGACCACGGCCAAGGTTTTGAAGAAGCTGGTGCTGCTGATGGGCTCATCAGCTTGCTTGGCGTCTACCGCCACTTCGTCGATGTCGTCGGCTTTAATGGCCACCTTGTAGCGGGTGATCAGGAAGTTGGCCAAGGGGCCACCGATTAGGCTGCCAGAGATCAGACCAAACGTTGCGGCCGCAATGGCCACCGTGGTGGCAGACTGAACGCCTAAGCCTTCCGCCATTTGGCCAAACGCGGCTGCCGCGCCGTGGCCGCCTTCTAGGGCCACTGAGCCGGCCATTACGCCCAGCACGGGGTTCAAGCCAAAAGCCGACGCCAGCATGGCGCCAAAGGCGTTTTGGAATAAAGCCAAGCCCCAGCAGATGAATAAATACACGATGAGGGTTTTGCCACCGGTTTTCAGCAGCTGGTAGCTGCCGCCAATGCCGACGGTGGTGAAAAAGGCCACCATGAGAGGCGTTTGCAAAGTGGTGTCAAAAGCAATGCGCACGCTGGTTTGGGTATGTAAAAACCACATTAATAGGCTGACCAAAAAGCCGCCAATCACAGGAGATGGAATGCAAAACGTTTGCAGCCATTTAACGTGGTTTTTCAAAAAAGTACCCAAAAGCAGGCATAAAACCGCCAGCATGAGGGTCGTCAGTGAGTCGAACTGTAGGTCCATAGGAATCTCCGGGTTTGTTTTTACTTATGTTTTTGGGCGGTCACTTGGGTGATGACCTGATAAATTAAAAAAGCCGCCAGCTTGGCTGTGTGGTGGTCTTGATCAAATTTGGGGTTGTATTCGGCCACGTCAAACACCGCTACTTTGGTTGAGGCCACAATGTGTTTGAGTAGGGTTTGTACCAGGCGTAAGTCCACGCCCAGTGGGGCCGGTGCGCTGACGCCAGGGGCCTGATAGTAAGGGAATACGTCTAAATCAATGGTGACGTACAGCAGGTCAACCTTGGCCACGAAGGCGTCGATCTTGGCGATTAAGGCGGCCAGATTGCGTTCGGTCATGTCGTGGTCGAGGACGTAGTCGCAGCCTAAAGCCTCGGCGCGCTGGAACAGCACCGCCGTATTGGCGTGTTCGGCCACGCCCAAGCAAAGGTAGTGAAATGGCTGTTCGTGGTCGCTGCTGAGCTTGGCTGCCTGCAAGAAGGGCGTGCCAGAAGACGCCACGTCGTTTTCGCGTAGGTCAAAGTGGGCGTCAAAATTGATGATGCCGATGGTGCGCTCGGGCTGGTGGTTTTGTACGTAGTCAAACAGGCCTGAGAAGCTGCCAAACGCTACTTCATGGCCGCCGCCGAGCACGATGGGAAAGTGCTGCCCAGCCAAGAGGCTGCTGACGGCTTGGCTCAGCTGCTGATGAGCGCCTTCGAGGTCGTGAGCTTCACAGGCCACGGTGCCAGCATCGTAAAGTGGCGTGGGCTGATGAATCGGCAGACCAGCGAGCTGGGCGCGAATCAGATTAGGCGCTTCTTTGGCGCCAATGCGGCCGTTGTTGCGCGCTACGCCCTCGTCTGAGGCGAATCCGACCAAGACCACGCCTGGTGCGGCTGGGTTCACTGGGCCGATGATTTGGTGAATGCGTAGGTGTTCGGTGGTGGTGCCGTCTTGGCGACCTTGCCATTGATAGTCAGTGTTCATGGTGTGTCCTTGCAGTACTGATCTGCCGCGTAGGCGGCTATTGTTGGAGTTCGACGTATTCGTTGATGGAAGCGGCGCAGTTGAGCGCCTCCTGAATCAAAATAGGTTCTTTTCCCATCACGCGAGAATGAGGCGCCATGATGGCGATGATGCCTTGTAGGGCTTTGCGCTTTAAAATCGGCGCGGCCACGCCCCATACGCCTGGGTCCAGTTCGCCTACGCTGACGCCATAGCCTTGGGCCTTAATGCGCGCCAGTTGCTGGTTGAGGTCGGCCTGCTCCGCCGGGTTGGGCAGGTGTTTGGCCAAAATGGCCTGCTGTATCGCTGGCGTGCTGAAAGCCAGCAGGGTTTTGGCGCTGGCGCCACGGGTCAATGATTGGCCTTTGCCTACCGAAAACGAGCAGCGCAGCGCCTGTGGGCTTTCAATCATGTCCACGCAAATGGTTTGGTATTGATTGCTGACGATCAGCGCCACGGTTTCTTGGCTGCGGCTGGCCAAGCGCTGTAAGGCGGGCCGAGCGGCGTCAAATAAAAACGAGTGCTCCATAAACTGCTGCGACATTTGCAGGCCCACGGCACCGGCTGAATAGCGTGATTTTTGGGTGCTGTCGCTGATGAAGCCCCAGGTTTTGAGGTGAGACAATAGGCGATAGACGGTGGAGATGGGCAGGTCTAGGCCGGCCGCAATGTCTTGCGGGGATACGGGTTTGCTGGCCGACACCACAAAGGCCAAAACGCTTAAAATTCGGTCTGTGCTGCTCATGTCTCTATTCTCACTGGGTGGTATTGTTTTTTATAAATTAAATAAAAACCAGCTGCTTGTATACATCTATTCTCAAATAATAAGAATTAATACAAAGCAATAGGGTGCGGATGCAGGCCCAGAATCGGCCAAATCGAGCGCCCATAAGGCCATTCGCCCATCGGCGGTTGAGCGCGATGGGCGAAATGAATGGGTTGTGTGGGGAGGGGAGTGTGCGAGGTTTAGGGCGCTAAGTGGGTGGCCAGAGCGGCTTTGGCGTCGGCAAAGCCTTGGGCTGCCGCTAGCTCAAGATAATGACGGCCGCGGCTGGGGTTTTTATCCACGCCTTCTCCGGCCAAATACATCAGGCCCAGATTAAACTGTGCCGCGGCGTGGCCTTTATGGGCGGCTAAACGATACAGCTGGGCAGCGCGGCCTAAGTCTTTCGTGACGCCCTCGCCCTTGTAGTACAAAAGGCCGAGGCTGTATTGCGCCGACGGCACGCCTTGCTTGGCGGCCATGCGATAGTGGGCGATGGCCTGCGCCGTGTTTTGCGGCAGGCCCACGCCGTGGTAATACAGGGCGGCCAGCTGATTATGCGCTTGTGGATTGTTGGCGATGGCGGCCTGACGATAGTAGTCGATGGCCTGATCCATATTTTTGTCGACCAATTCGCCGTTGTAATACAGCGTGGCTAAGGCATAAAGCGCTTCGCCATGGCCTTGTTCGGCCGCTGCTCGGTAATACTGGAGCGCGTCGTCTTTATTTTTAGGCACGCCGTCGCCATGATAGTAGATGGCGCCGAGGCTGTACTGTGATTCGGCATGGTTTTGGCCTGCGGCGCGCTTATAGTATTCAATTGCTTTGAGCATGTCTTGCGGCACGCCTTCGCCGCGATGGTATAACAGCGCCAAGGCGTATTGAGCCCGGCCATCGCCTTGCTTGGCAGCAAGGTCAAAATAACGCACGGCCTGATTGAGGTTTTTGGGTAGGTCGCGACCATGATAATACTTGCTGCCTAAGCGGTACTGCGCCCGTGCCGACCCAGCATCGGCCGCCTCTATCAACTGGGTGAGCTTAAGGTCGTGGGGGCTTTGCTGCTGCGATGGTTTGACGGCGGCAGGCGCTTCGATTGGCGGCGGTAATGCCCACAGCACGCTAGGCAGCAGCAGGGCGCTGACAGCCAGAAGGCGTGTAAAAATAAGGGCCGAAGCAGAGGGTTTCATGGCGTTAAGTACCCACAAAATAGGCAGCCGAGGCTGCCTATGGATTAATCAGAAAAAGGCGTAATGGTGATGGATTCGCCAAGGGCCGAAGTTAATACTTCGTTCAGTACGGCAAAAAACTCAGCATTGTCGCGGGTAGCCAACCATTGGCCGTCTTTAAACGCGAAATGAAAGCCGCCGCTTTTGGCCGCAATCCATAGCTCTTGGTTGGGGGTGTGGCGGTTGATGATGATTTGCTCGCCGCTGTCGTCCACTTCTAAGGTCATCACGTTGCCTGAGCTTTGGCAATCTAGGTCTAAGCCGAGCTCATCAATTTGGCTGTCAATATGATCAAAGAGTTGGTCGGAATAATTTAAAAATTCGCTTTCAGTCATGTTGGCCTTTTGTCTTCACGGTGGTTTTGATAATATCTTTATTTTGCCACAAAAGAGAGTTCGACATGCGATTGATCACAATCGGTGCCTTAAGTGCCCTAATATTGTCTGCCTGTGGCTATCAGGGGCCGCTGTATTTACCAGATCCTACAGCGCCCAAGCAAAGTACGGCACCGGCAACGCCCCTAGTGCCCGCAACGCCGGCTGCGGCGGCAGACGACAGCGCTGAACGCGCCGTTGCCTCGCCGACGAGCCAACCATAACATTTACTATAAAGAGACGAAACCCATCATGAGTGCGCTGACCTACCAGAACCAAACCTTACATTTTGAAGACGTGGCGTTAAACGATTTGGCCAAAGAGCACGGTACCCCTTTGTACGTGTACAGCCAAAATGAATTGACCAAGGCCTACCATAATTATGAACAAGCCTTTGCCAAGCTCAATCCTTTAATCTGTTATGCAGTTAAGGCCAACGGTAACCTCAGCGTGTTGAAACACTTTGCCAGCCTCGGCAGTGGTTTTGACATCGTCTCGGGCGGCGAATTGGCGCGCGTTTTGGCCGCTGGCGGCGACGCGAGCAAAACCATTTTCTCAGGCGTGGGCAAAAGCGCCGATGAAATCGAGTATGCGCTGTTACAAGGCGTGTTGTGCTTTAACGTTGAGTCGATTAATGAACTCGAGCGCATCAACGACGTGGCTAAAAAATTGGGTCAAAAAGCCCCAATTTCGCTGCGCATTAACCCTGATGTGGATGCCAAAACCCACCCGTATATTTCAACTGGCCTGAAGGCGAATAAATTTGGCATCGCGTTTAAAGACGCGATCAAAGCCTATCAACACGCTGCGGCCCTGCCTTATTTAAACATTGTCGGCATTGATTGCCACATTGGCTCTCAGCTTACCGATCTATCGCCTTTAGTGGAGGCATTTGAGCGCCTATTGGTGCTGGTGGATCAGCTGGCCGATTTAGGCATTCATCTGAGCCACGTCGACATCGGCGGCGGCGTGGGCATTGTCTACCATGACGAACAAACCCCAGATTTAAATCAATACGCCGCCGCCGTGCATCAACGCCTCGGCCAGCGCGACTTAAAAATCATGATGGAGCCAGGCCGTAGCCTAGTGGGTAATGCCGGCGTGTTGTTGACCAAGGTAGAATTCATCAAGGCCGGTGAAGAGAAAAACTTCATCATCGTCGATGCCGCCATGAATGATTTATTGCGCCCAGCCTTATACGCGGCCTACCATGAAATTGTGGCGGTGAACCGTCATGACGACGTGAAGCCTATTGTGGCGGACGTGGTTGGCCCGATTTGTGAAACCGGCGATTTTCTCGGTCAAAACCGAGAGCTGGCGGTGAAAGAGGGTGAGCTACTGGCGGTGAAAAGTGCCGGTGCCTACGCCAGCAGCATGGCCAGCAACTACAATGCACGCGTGCGTGCGGCGGAAGTCATGATCAACGGCAAAGATGTGAAAGTAGTGCGCCAGCGCGAAACCATCGCCCAGCTATTGGCTGATGAGCAGGTGTGCTTGGATTAAGCCCAAGTGTACGGCATGAAAAAAGCGCCCTAGGGCGCTTTTTTCATGCGTTAAGACTAGGCCATACGCTTGTGCTGTCGATACATGGCCACGCACAGCAACACCCAAATCGAACCAGAGGTAAAGCCGGCGATGACGTCGCTCATGAAATGCACCTGCAAATACATGCGGCTAAAGCCAATGCTCACAATCAATGCACTGGCCAATACTATCCACAGAAGGTGCCAGCGCTTGGCCGTGATTTGGCACAAAATAAAGGCCAGCATGGCATAGGTGGCCATTGCCCCCGAGCTGTGGCCGCTGGGGAAGCTGTAGCCGGTTTCGATGGCAAAGCCATGTAGGTGCGGCGGGCGGGCGCGCTGGGCGATGAATTTAATGGCCGTATTTAAGACGCCATTGCCCAAGATGGACACCACGTAGATGACGGCCTCGGCGCGGTAGCGGCGCCACCACAATAGCCCGCCGATGAATACCGCCAGCGCCGCCATGACCATGCTTTGGGCCAGGTACGATACTTTCGCGGCTAAGTCTAAATAGCCAAAGGAGGCGTGTACGCTGATGTAAAACGTCGTCAGCGCGTCAAATTTGGGCAGGCTTTTAAACGCCATGACCTGATAGGCAATGGTGGCGAAGGCCAGGGTGCCGATGGTGGCATAGGCGATTTTCAGGCGACTGCGGCAGCGTGGCCCTAAGCGTTGCCAGCCAAAAAAGGCCAGTATGGTCAGCGCGACGACGCAGCCCAGCAGGCTTAGGTAAAGCATAGGGGCATGGTTGCCGATGAATTGGGCTAAATCAGTAGGCCAGCCGCTTAGGGGAAAAGTCATCGGGCTGGTCGGGGGCGTCATGGGTGTGGTCATAAGGTGAATTCAATAGCAAACGTCAAAATAAGGCCTCATGGTACGGATTTGAGAAAGTCGCCGCAAGTTTTCTGCGCGGGTGTGCCCGTGCTTGCACGCAAACGCAAAGGCCGAGCGCGGCTGGCGCAAACGCGGTACAATATCTGCTTAATCTTGAAGCAGCCTTGATGAAGGTCGACCAAATGAACGATGATGCAAATCCCTTTGCCTTTTGGCAGCAGGTTTGGCAAGACGCCCAACCGAATCTGAAATCATTTATGCCGCCCACCTCGCTCGAAGAGGTGAACCGCAAGCTGTCCGAACTAGACAATGTGGAAACCTGGTTGCGTTTCCACCTGCAGGCCTTGGCCACCCAAAAAGCCGTGTTGCAGCAGCAACAGGCGATGTATCAAGCCATGGCCGCCGCCGAAGCCCCCATAAAAAATCCTGACGAAGCCCCTAAATGACTCAAGCCCAATACATTCCGTTACGACTGCACACTGAATTTTCGATTACCGACGGCACCGTGCGCATTAAAGAAGCGGTGAAGACCGCCAAAGCGCAGGGCCTGCCTGCTCTAGGCATCAGCGATCTGATGAACTTTTTTGGCTTGGTGAAATTTTACAAAGCCTGTCGTGGCGAAGGCATTAAGCCCATCATGGGCGTGGACGTGATGATTAAAAATCACGACCAGCTGGACCAGCCGTATCGATTGATGTTGATTGCCCGTAACGACGCCGGCTATTTGCGCCTGTGCGAGCTGCTGACCCAAGCCTATCTTGACGATGACAAGCACAAAGGCATCGCCCAATTGGAGTGGGATTGGCTGCAAGAAGGCGACAACAGCGGGCTGATTTGCCTGTCGGGCGCCCATCTTGGCGCCGTGGGCGTGGCCTTGATGGCGGGTAAGGAAGCCGAAGCCAAAGACGCGGCTCAAGCCTTGGCCCATCTTTTTCCCAATCGTTTTTACTTAGAGCTACAGCGCTTGCCTGAGCTGCCGCAGCTCGAAACCTGCGTGGCCGGCAGCTTAAAGCTAGCCGATGAGCTGGGGCTGCCGGTGGTTGCCACCCACCCGACTCAGTTTTGGCAGGCCGACGATTACGAAGCCCATGAAGTGCGCGTGTGCATTGCCGCAGGCTACGTGTTGGCGGATAAGCGTCGCCCGAAAGAGTTTCAACCCAGTCAGTTCTTTGTCGACCACGATACGTTTGTGGCCCGTTTCGCCGACATCCCTGAAGCTTTGCAAAACAGTTTAGAAATTGCCAAGCGTTGCAATCTGACCATTGTGTTGGGTAAGAACTTCTTACCTCAGTTCCCTACGCCCGATGGCCTGTCGCTCGACGCCTATCTGTCGCAACTGTCGTTCGAAGGCTTAGACGAACGCATGGCGGTGCTGTACCCAGACGAAGCCGAACGCGCCGAGCGCATGCCGGAATATGCGGCGCGCCTACAGTTTGAGCTAGATACCATTACCCAAATGGGCTTCCCTGGCTACTTCTTGATCGTGGCCGACTTCATTAACTGGGCCAAGAACAATGGCTGCCCAGTCGGCCCTGGTCGGGGTTCAGGTGCCGGCTCCTTGGTGGCCTATGCACTGAAAATTACCGACTTAGATCCGCTGAAATACGCCCTACTGTTCGAACGTTTTCTGAACCCAGAGCGGGTGTCGATGCCGGACTTCGATATTGACTTCTGCCAAGAAAACCGTGGCCGCGTGATCGACTACGTGCGCCACCAATATGGCGAAGAAGCCGTGAGCCAGATCGTCACTTTTGGCACCATGTCGTCTAAAGCCGTGGTGCGCGACGTGGGCCGAGTGTTGGACTTGCCGTTTGGCCTCTGCGATCGCTTGTCGAAATTGATTCCGGTGGAAGCGAATAAGCCTTTGGGCCTGGTTAAAGCAATGGAAGCCGAGCCGCAAATCGGCGAACTGCTCGACGCTGAAGACGCGCATGAGCTGATGGATTTGGCCAAAAAGCTGGAAGACTTAACCCGTGGCCTGGGCATGCACGCCGGCGGCGTGTTGATCGCACCCGGTAAGCTGACCGACTTTTGTCCGGTGTACCGCGCGCCCGATGCCACCGCCACCGTGTCGATGTACGATAAGGACGACGTGGAGCAGGTTGGCCTGGTGAAGTTTGACTTCTTGGGCTTACGTAACTTGACCATTATTGAGTTGGCACAAAGCTATATTAAGGATTTAACCAACGAAGTGGTGGACGTGAACCACATCGCGCTAGACGATGCGCCAGCCTATAAGGTGTTTGCTTCTGGCAACACCACGGCGGTGTTCCAGTTTGAGTCGACCGGCATGAAGCGCATGCTGATGGAGGCCAAGCCGACCAAGTTTGAAGAAATTATCGCCTTCGTGGCCTTATATCGTCCTGGTCCGATGGATCTGATTCCCGACTTTACCCGCCGCATCCACGGTGAGAAGTTTGAATACCTACACCCGTTGTTAGAGCCGGTTTTGGAGCCCACCTACGGCGTGATGGTGTACCAAGAACAGGTGATGCAGGCGGCCCAGGTCGTGGGCGGCTACTCGCTCGGTGGCGCCGACTTATTACGGCGCGCCATGGGTAAGAAAAAAGTCGAAGAGATGGTGGAGCACCGCGGGATTTTTGTCGCCGGCGCCGCCGAAAAAGACATTCCCGAAGCCAAGGCCAACGAAATTTTCGACTATATGGAAAAATTCGCCGGCTATGGGTTTAATAAATCGCACGCCGCCGCCTATGCGTTGGTGGCCTACCAAACCGCATGGTTAAAAGCCCACCACTGTTCGGCTTTTATGGCCGCAACCATGTCCAGCGAGCTGGACAACACCGATCAGCTACAGGTCTTCTATGAAGACGCCAAGAATAAAAACAGCCTCACTTTCTTACCGCCCGACGTCAACGAATCGTTCTATCGTTTTGTGCCCACCGACGCCAGGCACATTCGCTATGCCCTAGGCGCAATCAAGGGTACGGGTGAGGGTGCGGTTGAAGAAATCGTGAAAGAGCGCGAAGCCAATGGCCCGTTTGTGAGCCTATTCGATTTTTGTGAGCGCATCGGCAAAGGCCACGTCAACAAGCGCACCATGGAAGCTTTGGTGCGCGCTGGTGCGTTTGACGCCATCGATCCGAACCGCGCCAAAATGTTTGCAAACATTCCTTTGGCCATGGAATATGCCGATCAGGCCGCCGCCAACCGTAATCAAGGCGGGCTGTTTGATGATTTCTCGGGTGAAGAAGAAGTCACCGTTGACATGGTTGAGTGTGCCCCGTGGGACGACGCCACCATGTTGGCGGAAGAAAAACAGGCCATGGGCTTTTATTTCTCCAAACATCCGTTTGACGCCTACGCCAAAGAAATCCGCAGCTTCTTAAAGCAGCGCCTAGCCAATATTCGCGAAGGTAAGGCAACGTTGTCGGGTTTTGTGACCGCGGTGCGCGTCATCATGGGCCGCCGCGGCAAGATGGCGTTTGTGACTTTAGAAGATGGCGAAGGCTTGAAAGACAAAGTCGAAGTCATGTTTGCGGGACAGAGCTACGAAACCTATGCCAATATACTTAAGGCTGACCAAGTGTTGGTGATGGAAGTGAAGATCAACCGTGACGATTACGGTGGCGGTTCGGGCTTACGCATCATGGGCGACACCGTCTACAGCCTCGACGAGGCGCGCGAGCATTATGCCCGCAGCGTATTCATCAAGCTGACCGATCAGGACGACCCTCACCGCGTCGCCGAGCTGTTGCGGCCTTACCAAGATAGCCAAAGCCGCGTGACCCTGAAGTTAAGCTATCAGAACCGCACCGCCTATGGCGAAATGCGCCCTGGGCGTGAATGGCAGATTGTGCCCGCGTCTGATTTGATTAAGGCTCTGGGGCAGCTATTGGGCCCCGAGGCCGTAGAAGTCATGTGGTAGCGGCAGATTTGGGCGTCGCCGCCAGTGGCGATTGGTCGGTGTATCTGCTGTGGTGCGCCGGCGATCGACTGTATACCGGCATCAGCAATCAGCCGGACAAGCGATTTTTGGCCCACAGCCAGGGTAAAGGCGCGAAGTTTACCCGGATGCACCCGCCACAGGCCATGAAAATTGTGGCCTGTTGTTGTAGCAAAGGTTTGGCGCTGTCATTAGAGCGGCGCCTAAAGCAGCACACGGCGGCGCAAAAGCGCGCGCTGTGGGCGCAATTACCGCTGGCGGCGAGTCTCGCCGTGGCCGAGGAGGCATCACCATGAACCAATGGCTCAGTTTGAGGGTACCGCCGTTGCTGTTGCTGGCCTTGTTTTTAGCGGCGCAGGCTGTTTTTGCGCCAGCCAGTCGGGCGCACGGCATTTGGCTCTTTTTGTCTTTCTTGTTCGCGCTCAGCAGCGCAGCCATCGCCTTGGCGGCGGTCGGGAGCTTTTGGCGCGGCCAGACCACGGTCGACCCACGTCAGCCACAGCGCAGCAGCGCTTTACTGACCCACGGCGTGTACCGCTGGACGCGTAACCCCATGTATTTGGCCTTTGCGGGCGTACTGTTGGCACAAACGCTGTATTTGGCTTCGCCATTTGGCCTACTGTTGGTGGCGGCGTTTGTGGCCTATCTCACCCAATGGCAGATTAAGCCGGAGGAGGCTGCCTTAAGCGAACGCTTTGGCGCTGATTATGCTGCGTATCGGCGGCGCGTACGGCGCTGGTGTTGAGCGCCGTGTAGGATAATATGCGATCAAAGGCATGAAAAAGCCCAGACTCATGTCTGGGCTTTTTGCTGGGCGCGCGCATTACATGATGCGCATGTGTTTGACGTCTAATTCAATTGGCTGATGCCAGTCTTTTTCTAATTCACCGCTCAAAACCACGGTGGTTTTGTCGTTAAACGTTTGGCCGACAGGCAGGTATTTTTGGTCTAACTCAATGTTTAATTGGCCAGTGCCATCAGAAAACACATAGTGCTCTTTGCGCACTTGGCGGATGATTTTACCTTTGACGGTCACGTATTGGTCGTCCTTACCGTTGGCAAGGATTTGCTTCACCGTGGTGACCTGATCGCCAGCCAGATTGGAAGGGCCCGTGTATTGGGCGAATGCCGCTGTCGAAGTGAGGGCTAAGGCGGTGAGGATGGCTAGGGTACGCATAGTGTGGTTCCTTTATTTAGGTTCAATGAGGTTTGCTATGGGATTCATTAAACCGCATCAACCTTAAGTGAATCTTAAGCCTTAAGTTTTTTAGGGAACATCAGGGTTATTTTTAAACCCGCGTAGCGGCTGCCGGATTCGATCTTAAGCTGGGCATGGTGTAGTTCCATAATGCGCTGCACGATCGACAGCCCTAAGCCGCTGCCGCTGGTGTCTGTGCCCAATACTCGATAAAACCGCTGCGTCAGCCGCTCGGCCTCTGCATCGCTGACCCCTGGGCCATTGTCTTGCACCACAACGAGGGTGTGGGCGTGGGTGTCTGAGGCGGATAGGGTGAGGGTGCTGCCTTCAGGGCAATAGCTTAGGGCATTGTTGATGAGGTTGCGCAAGACAATGCCCATCAGCTCGCGATTCGCGTATAGCTGGAACATCGATTCGGAGGGCAGGGTGATGACCATCTGCATACGCCGCGCGTCCAGCTCGTTTTGAAACAATCGTGCCTGATCTTGCAGCAAAGCGGCCACGTTTAGCGGTTCCGGATTGAGCTTTTCTTGGCCCTGCTGATTGAGTGGATCCAGCCGCGCCAACAGCAATAGGTGGCTGACTAAATGGGTGCTGCGTTCAATGTCTTGGCGTAAAGCGCTTAAGGGCTCGGCCAGTTCTGGATGTTGGCGCTTGAGCAGCTGAGTTTGCATGCTTAGAGCCGCCAGCGGCGTGCGCAACTCATGTGCTGCGTCAGCGGTGAAGCGGCGCTCATTGAGCAAGGTCTGCTGTAGACGCGCCAATAAGGTATTTAAGGCATCGGTGATGGCGTTGACCTCGGCAGAAGAGCGCTGCATCGGTAAAGCGGTTAAGTCTTGTGGGGATTTTTGGGTCAGTAGCTGGGCCATCTGGGTGAGCGGGCGTAATAAATAATAAATGGTCAGCGTGCTCACCGCCACCAGCAACAGCAATAAGGCCAAGGCGGGCACGATCAGGTTCTCCGCCAGTTCCTCTAAAATGTCTAAGCGTTTATTCAGCGCTTGGGCGACCTGAACTTCGAGGGCGCCGTCTTTGGCGCGAATGATAAATACGCGCCACTCATCGCCGTTGAGGGTGATGTCGCGAAAGCCTTTACGCTTATGGAAGTCAGCCACAAAAGGCTGTAATGGCGCTTCTTTGGTGCGCGAGACCACCTGACCTTGCTGCACCACTTGATAATGTAAGTCGTCGGTGTCGGGCTGAGCCGACCGGTCACGCGACGGCCGCGGATGAAATTCAAATTCATGCCGGGTGGCGTGCAGCAGCAACGAGGCTGATTCTTTCAGGGCATCATCAAAAACATCGTTGGTTTCATCCCACGCCACATAAACCATGATGCTTAAACTCACCAGCCAAAAAAACACCGACAGCCCAAGCACTGAAAACAACAGCCGCAGCCGCAGCGAATAGGCGCGCGGCGTGGTGGGAGCAGTAGAATGAGCTGATTTTTTTCTAAACCGCATGGTTTAAGCCTCTTTCGATAAGGTATAGCCCAGATTGCGTAAAGTGCGGATGAAGGTGCTGCCAAGTTTTTTGCGTAGATGGTGGATGTGTACTTCAACCGCATTACTTTCGACCTCGTCCCCCCAGCTGTACAGCTTGTCTTCCAGCTGGGCGCGGGTGAATACCTGAGTGGGATGCTGCATGAGGGCGTGCAATATCGTGTATTCCTTGGCGGTTAAGGTCAGGGGTTGCTGCTTGAGGGTGACGGTTTTGGTCGCTGGGTTGAGGCACACCTCGTCATGAGTCAACAGTTGCTCTAGGCTACCCGAGGCGCGTCGCAGCGCCGCCCGAATGCGTGCCGACAGTTCTTCCAGATCAAAGGGTTTGACTAAATAATCGTCGGCGCCTAAATCCAAACCTTCAATGCGTTCCTCTAGAGCGTCTTGGGCCGTGATCATGATGATGGGTAAAGTGGCCTGCTGCGCCCGCAGCTGGCTTAACAGTTCGTCGCCTGAAAGGCCCGGCAGGCCTCGATCGAGCAAAATACAGTCGTAGCTTTGTCCCAATAAGGCCGTTTTCGCCGTATCGCCTCGGTTGGCCCAGTCTACGGCATAGCCGTCTAGCTTAAGCCAGGTCTGGATGGTGTTGCCTAAAGAAGAATCGTCTTCAACTAATAGAATGCGCATAATGGCCTCATGATGGCGGCTGAATCTTAAGGTTATCTTAAATCGAATGACTTCAATAGCATTAAATGCAGCTAGGCTGCGCCGCATCAGAAAAGTCGCCAGCCCAGAGGTGAGCCTGACGGTGTCTTAGGGTTGTGCTAGATCAAACGATTGATTGTAAAGGTGATGATTCTATTATATGGCATAGATTAAGGCATGAGTCTTAAGATTCGCTTAAGACAGCCTGCCTACCATGAGGATGTATCTTTCTCTAGGTGCTGATTGGCGACATAGCCAACGGGCCTTGATTCATTCTTATGAAAAGGCATCATCATGAACACAAAAATAAAAACCACGTTAACGCTCGGTCACCGCTACTTCGGGCTGATCTTGGCACCGCTACTGCTGGTGATTTTACTGTCTGGCGCCGTATTGGCCTTAAAGCCCATCATGGCCCCCGAGGCTGGCGTTGGCTTTCAGGCCAATATCAGCGCCGATCAAATCGTGTCTACTCTGAATCAGATCGACCCCAAAGGCCAAATGAGCAAGCTGACCGTACTTAAAGATGGTGAAACCATCTTGCTTGAGGGCGGTAAGCAAGGCCCAGAAGGGGGCGTTTACGCTGTACGTACGGCCGAAAAAGTCGGCTCGGTCGGCCTGAGTGTGCAAACCTACAATGTTTTTAAAAGCCTGCATAAGAAGCTACTCATCGGTGCTGGCTGGCTGGTAGAGGGCGCAAGCTATCTATTGGCGCTCATGCTGGTGGTGGGCTTGCTGTTGCTGCGGCCCAGACTGCGCAAAACGCTGATCGATGGCCACAATGCTTTAGGCTGGTTGGCGTTGCCGCTATGGCTATTGCTGCCCGTGACTGGGGTATTGATGAGCCTGCATTTCGGGGCGCCCGACTTTAATCGACTCGAGGCCAGCAGCCAGCCATTGGCTGACGTGATTCAGGCCGTTGATGGGGAACAGTCTTTAAGCCGGTTGAGCAGCATCGACAGCATCAAAGGCCGCTTTCAGGTGGTGAAGTTGGTGAGCGCAGGCCAAACGGCTGCCTACCAAGTGAACGAGCTGAATCAGCTACAGCCTGTGGCGCTTAGCCGTTATTGGGCTAAAGAGCTACATGAAGGCACCTGGGCGGGTTCGTTCAGCGGTTGGCTCAACCTTGTCATCAGTCTGGGCTTGGCGGTATTGACCGCAACCGGTGTTTATTCATGGCTACGGCGTCAGCGTCAAAGTCGTCAGAAACAAGTGCGCCGAGATGAACCCATTCTGGTGGCGTTTGCCAGCCAAACCGGCACTGCCGCCGCCCTAGCCAAGCAAACAGCCGCGGCCTTACGCAGCGCAGGCCAAGGCGTGGTGTGTAATCCCTTGTCCAGCGTCAGCCCAAGCGAGTTAAATGGTTATGAACAGGTGTTGCTGATCGTGTCGACGACGGGCGAGGGCGAGCTGCCTGAGCAGGCAAAAGCCTTTGCCGCCGCCTTGCCGCAATCTGATTTAGGCCAAACCCAGTACGCTGTCTTAGCCTTAGGCGATCGCCGCTACGCCCATTTTTGTCAGGCCGGTAAAAACATCGACGGCCTCCTAGAGGCGCAAGGTGCACAGCGCCTACAGGCAACCGCTTACGCCGACGGCAATCCCAACGCCATGTGGCAGCAATGGTTGGCGCAGTTATCGGCGAGCCTTGGTGTGACGCTGGCTACTATAGAGCCCATTGTCCAAGACGAACCTATAGCCTTAAGCTTGATTCACAAGCAGCGCCTAGACTGTGCCGACGTCGCAGGCTTAAGAGAAGTGTGGCAACTGGATTTTCAAGCGCCGGTGGATAGCCATTTCCGCCCCGGTGACCTCTTGCTCATTACGCCCAATGCGGATGCACGACCCCGGGTTTACTCAATTGGCAGTAGTCACCTGTTGGGCCAAGTATTGTCGCTCACGGTGGGGCTAGAGCAGTTTAAGGATGCAGAAGGCACTGTCGGCTACGGCTTGTGTTCACACTACCTCTGTCGCGAGCTGGCGGTTGGCACAACCATACAAGCCGCTTTGCGGGTGCACGCCGATTTTCATCCGCCGCAAGACCCACAGCAAAAAGCCATTCTCATCGCCACCGGTACCGGCATCGCGGCCTTCCCTGGCTTTATGGCCGAACGCGCCCAGCAGCAGTCGTCTGGCCAAACCTGGCTGTTTTTCGGCAACCGCTGTCAGCAAGGCGATTACTTCTACGCCGAGCAGCTACAGGCCTGGCAGGCGCAAGGGGTACTAGCCCACCTCACGCCCGCTTTTTCTGACGACGCTGACGATGGCGAGTACGTGCAGCACAAAATGCTGGCCCACGGTAAAGAGCTGTATGCCTGGCTAGCGCAAGGTGCCGTGGTGTACGTTTGCGGCAAGGCCAGTACCGTCGGCCAGGGGGCGCTGGCTGCGCTGGCCACGATTTATCAAGATCAAACGGGCGCCGACGAAGCGGCGGCCACAGCCTGGTTGGCCGACCTACAGGCGCAGCAGCGCATTAAGATGGATCTGTTTGGCTAGCCGACCCTTGTGTTGATGCATAGACCAAAGCCCGCAGCACTGCGGGCTTTGGTTTTGATCTCCAGGTTAAAATTAAAGACATACTATATATAGCTAAAAAATAGCCTACTCATCTTTTGCTGGTGTGTCGTTGGCGTTTCAGAAGGGGAAGCGATGAACACAAGCGGTGGGTAGGCTGCGCTTTACCCACCCTACGCAAGGTAGCGCCGAGATTAATAGGTGAATTGGTAGGGTGGGTCGCGACCCACCATCGTTTTTCGGTGGGCGCCAGCCCACCTACGGGGTTGGTTTTGCTGCCAGCCAATTCAGTTTTGCCGCCGTTTTCAAAGTTTTCCCCATTATTTTGCGCTTTTTTACTTTATTTTCGCCTTTTTGATTTAAATTTCAGCCACGGTTAACGCCAACAACCACAGGCTTTTCACCGTTTTCCAGCACTGCCTATAAATTCTTTTAAAAAAGATGCCCCATAAAACCCAGTTAAAACAGTCTTTTGCTTATTTTTGGTGGTTTTTTAGCAAATTAATGGCAAATAGGGGTTGACGATTATCAGGGGGTCGTCCATAATTCGCTTCCTCTGCTGATGACGGAACGAAACAAACCCAGTCAGCAACGCTCTTTAACAGAACAGATAACCGATAAGTGTGAGTGCTTCGAGCCTCACACTGCAATTTAAGATTTATGTATGAGATAGAAATATCTCGTTAATGAATTTGAGAAAGCAGACCAGAATTAGTAATAGCTTAGAGATTAAACATAAGAGTTTGATCCTGGCTCAGATTGAACGCTGGCGGCATGCTTTACACATGCAAGTCGAACGGTAGCGGGGAAGAAGCTTGCTTCTTCTGCCGACGAGTGGCGAACGGGTGAGTAATATATCGGAACGTGCCAAGTAATGGGGGATAACTATCCGAAAGGATGGCTAATACCGCATACGCTCTACGGAGGAAAGCAGGGGATCTTCGGACCTTGCGTTATTTGAGCGGCCGATATCTGATTAGCTAGTTGGTGGGGTAAAAGCCTACCAAGGCAACGATCAGTAGCGGGTCTGAGAGGATGATCCGCCACACTGGGACTGAGACACGGCCCAGACTCCTACGGGAGGCAGCAGTGGGGAATTTTGGACAATGGGCGAAAGCCTGATCCAGCCATGCCGCGTGTATGAAGAAGGCCTTAGGGTTGTAAAGTACTTTTGTTAGGGAGGAAAAGCTATAGGTTAATACCCTGTAGTCATGACAGTACCTAAAGAATAAGCACCGGCTAACTACGTGCCAGCAGCCGCGGTAATACGTAGGGTGCAAGCGTTAATCGGAATTACTGGGCGTAAAGCGAGTGCAGGCGGTTTGTTAAGCTAGATGTGAAAGCCCCGGGCTCAACCTGGGAATTGCGTTTAGAACTGGCAAGCTAGAGTGTGTCAGAGGGGGGTAGAATTCCACGTGTAGCAGTGAAATGCGTAGAGATGTGGAGGAATACCGATGGCGAAGGCAGCCCCCTGGGATAACACTGACGCTCATACTCGAAAGCGTGGGTAGCAAACAGGATTAGATACCCTGGTAGTCCACGCCCTAAACGATGACAATTAGCTGTTGGGGAATTAAAAGTCCTTGGTAGCGTAGCTAACGCGTGAAATTGTCCGCCTGGGGAGTACGGTCGCAAGATTAAAACTCAAAGGAATTGACGGGGACCCGCACAAGCGGTGGATGATGTGGATTAATTCGATGCAACGCGAAGAACCTTACCTAGCCTTGACATGTACGGAAGTCCGATGAAAGTTGGATGTGCCTTCGGGAACCGTAACACAGGTGCTGCATGGCTGTCGTCAGCTCGTGTCGTGAGATGTTGGGTTAAGTCCCGCAACGAGCGCAACCCTTGTCATTAGTTGCTACCATTTAGTTGAGCACTCTAATGAGACTGCCGGTGACAAACCGGAGGAAGGTGGGGATGACGTCAAGTCCTCATGGCCCTTATGGCTAGGGCTTCACACGTCATACAATGGTCGGTACAGAGGGTAGCCAAGCCGCGAGGTGGAGCCAATCTCTTAAAGCCGATCGTAGTCCGGATCGCACTCTGCAACTCGAGTGCGTGAAGTCGGAATCGCTAGTAATCGCGGATCAGAATGTCGCGGTGAATACGTTCCCGGGTCTTGTACACACCGCCCGTCACACCATGGGAGTGGGGGATACCAGAAGTGGGTAGGATAACCGTAAGGAATCCGCTTACCACGGTATGCTTCATGACTGGGGTGAAGTCGTAACAAGGTAGCCGTAGGGGAACCTGCGGCTGGATCACCTCCTTTCTAGAGAAATAAAAAGTGGGGCAAAGAAGTACTCACACTTATCGGGAATCTGTAAGTAAAAGATGCGTAAAGTTAAGACACTTTAACGAGACCTAAGGGTTTGTAGCTCAGCTGGTTAGAGCACACGCTTGATAAGCGTGGGGTCGGAGGTTCAAGTCCTCCCAGACCCACCAATCATTAGGAATCATAGGGTATCAACCCCAAAGAGGGGGCATAGCTCAGTTGGTAGAGCACCTGCTTTGCAAGCAGGGGGTCATCGGTTCGATCCCGTTTGCCTCCACCACTGATTGACTTAACTTTGCAAACGAACCCGACGGTTCAAATTAAATCGTGAATGCGATTGACAAGCTTTGTAAAAAGCTTATAATGCGCAACTCAATTTAATTTGCACCGTCTCTTAGTCTCCGATTCATCGGAAACTTAAGCAGACAACGCATCGATCTTTAACAAATTAGAAGCCGAAATCAATCAATGTTAGTTTTACCGATTTCGTCACGTTAGCTAGCTAGTATTTATACTGAGTTAGCGGCAACACGAAATCAAAAATATATATTGGGTGATTGTATCGAAGTAGCTCATACGAAACTAACAAAAGGCGTATGAGATACACACAACAGCAGTAAGCTTTGTCAGAGTAGAAACTTAAGCAAGTGGAGGGGCGTCAACCCCCAAAGCAAGCAAAGTCAATAGGTTCTTGAAATGATAGAGTCAAGTGAATAAGTGCATCAGGTGGATGCCTTGGCGATTACAGGCGATGAAGGACGTGTAAGCCTGCGAAAAGCGTGGGGGAGCTGGCAATAGAGCTTTGATCCCACGATGTCCGAATGGGGAAACCCACCATGAGTGATCATGGTATCCATGACTGAATACATAGGTCATGTGAAGCGAACCTGGAGAACTGAACCATCTAAGTACCCAGAGGAAAAGAAATCAACCGAGATTCCGTAAGTAGTGGCGAGCGAACGCGGATCAGCCTGTACGTGATACATAGTGTGTTAGGAGAACAACCTGGAAAGGTTGGCCATAGTGGGTGATAGCCCCGTATCCGAAAACACATCATGCTTACTAAGCGTACGACAAGTAGGGCGGGACACGAGAAATCCTGTCTGAACATGGGGGGACCATCCTCCAAGGCTAAATACTCGTAATCGACCGATAGTGAACCAGTACCGTGAGGGAAAGGCGAAAAGAACCCCGGGAGGGGAGTGAAATAGAACCTGAAACCTGATGCATACAAACAGTGGGAGCGGACTTGTTCCGTGACTGCGTACCTTTTGTATAATGGGTCAACGACTTACATTCAGTAGCGAGCTTAACCGTATAGGGGAGGCGTAGGGAAACCGAGTCTTAATAGGGCGTCTAGTTGCTGGGTGTAGACCCGAAACCGAGTGATCTATCCATGGCCAGGATGAAGGTGCGGTAACACGCACTGGAGGTCCGAACCCACTAATGTTGCAAAATTAGGGGATGAGCTGTGGATAGGGGTGAAAGGCTAAACAAACTCGGAGATAGCTGGTTCTCCTCGAAAACTATTTAGGTAGTGCCTCAAGTATTACTTCTGGGGGTAAAGCACTGTTATGGCTAGGGGGTCATTGCGACTTACCAACCCATGGCAAACTCAGAATACCAGAAAGTACGAGCTTGGGAGACAGACAGTGGGTGCTAACGTCCATTGTCGAAAGGGAAACAACCCAGACCGCCAGCTAAGGTCCCAAATGATCAATTAAGTGGTAAACGAAGTGGGAAGGCTTAGACAGCCAGGATGTTGGCTTAGAAGCAGCCATCATTTAAAGAAAGCGTAATAGCTCACTGGTCGAGTCGTCCTGCGCGGAAGATGTAACGGGGCTCAAATTGATAACCGAAGCTGCGGATATGACACAATTTATTGTGCATATGGTAGAGGAGCGTTCTGTAGGCCGTTGAAGGTGGATTGAGAAGTCTGCTGGAGGTATCAGAAGTGCGAATGTTGACATGAGTAGCGATAATGCGGGTGAAAAGCCCGCACACCGAAAGCCCAAGGTTTCCTACGCAACGTTAATCGGCGTAGGGTGAGTCGGCCCCTAAGGCGAGGCAGAGATGCGTAGTCGATGGGAAACAGGTTAATATTCCTGTACTTTATATTAGTGCGATGTGGGGACGGAGAAGGTTAGGTCAGCAAACTGTTGGAATAGTTTGTTCAAGCCGGTAGGCGTGAAGGGTAGGCAAATCCGCCCTTCTTTAACGCCGAGAAGTGATAACGAGGATCTACGGATCTGAAGTGACTCATACCACGCTTCCAGGAAAAGCCACTAAGCTTCAGCTAATATAAAACCGTACCGCAAACCGACACAGGTGGGCAGGATGAGAATTCTAAGGTGCTTGAGAGAACTCAGGAGAAGGAACTCGGCAAATTGATACCGTAACTTCGGGAGAAGGTATGCCTTTGTTGGTGATTTGCTTGCGCAATGAGCTGACAGAGGCCGCAGAGAATAGGTGGCTGCGACTGTTTATTAAAAACACAGCACTGTGCCAACACGAAAGTGGACGTATACGGTGTGACGCCTGCCCGGTGCTGGAAGGTTAAATGAAGGGGTGCAAGCTCTGGATTGAAGCCCCAGTAAACGGCGGCCGTAACTATAACGGTCCTAAGGTAGCGAAATTCCTTGTCGGGTAAGTTCCGACCCGCACGAATGGCGTAACGATGGCCACACTGTCTCCTCCTGAGACTCAGCGAAGTTGAAGTGGTTGTGAAGATGCAATCTACCCGCTGCTAGACGGAAAGACCCCGTGAACCTTTACTGTAGCTTTACATTGGACTTTGAAGTGGTTTGTGTAGGATAGGTGGGAGGCTATGAAACCAGCACGCTAGTGTTGGTGGAGCCGTCCTTGAAATACCACCCTGACCCCTTTGAGGTTCTAACCCAGGTCCGTTATCCGGATCGGGGACCGTGTATGGTAGGCAGTTTGACTGGGGCGGTCTCCTCCCAAAGAGTAACGGAGGAGTTCGAAGGTTACCTAGGTACGGTCGGAAATCGTGCTGATAGTGCAATGGCAAAAGGTAGCTTAACTGCGAGACCGACAAGTCGAGCAGGTGCGAAAGCAGGACATAGTGATCCGGTGGTTCTGTATGGAAGGGCCATCGCTCAACGGATAAAAGGTACTCCGGGGATAACAGGCTGATTCCGCCCAAGAGTTCATATCGACGGCGGAGTTTGGCACCTCGATGTCGGCTCATCACATCCTGGGGCTGTAGTCGGTCCCAAGGGTATGGCTGTTCGCCATTTAAAGTGGTACGTGAGCTGGGTTTAAAACGTCGTGAGACAGTTTGGTCCCTATCTGCAGTGGGCGTTGGAAATTTGACAGGGGCTGCTCCTAGTACGAGAGGACCGGAGTGGACGAACCTCTGGTGTACCGGTTGTGACGCCAGTCGCATCGCCGGGTAGCTAAGTTCGGACGAGATAAGTGCTGAAAGCATATAAGCACGAAACTCTCCTGAAGATGAGATTTCCCTGAGGGTTTAACCCTCCTAAAGAGTCGTTCTAGACCAGGACGTTGATAGGTCAGGTGTGGAAGCACAGTAATGTGTGGAGCTAACTGATACTAATTGCTCGTGAGGCTTGACTCTATCATTTGAAGAACTTGTGTAAGACATAAGTGAAGAATTCAGATGAAGCTTACAGGCTGTATGTGTGTATATTACCCGATACATCACCTTATATATTGATACGATCTAACGATTGATTAGGCTTTTAATTTGTTACCGTTTTTTGTTTGGCGGCCATAGCAAGTTGGTACCACTCCTTCCCATCCCGAACAGGACAGTGAAACGACTTAGCGCCGATGATAGTGTGGATGCCCATGTGAAAGTAGGTCACCGCCAAACTCCCCATACTTAAGCCCTGTTGCGATTGCAACAGGGCTTATTTTATTGGTAGTGGCACAACCGTAGGGTGGTGCCCATACCGTAGGGTGGGTAAAGCGTAGCCTACCCACCCTACGCGTGGCCGTGTGGCTGGTAGGGTGGGTCGTGACCCACGCGTTGAGCCGATAGACATAACCTTACCCCATACACCTAAAGCAAAGCCCACCTGACGGTGGGTTTTGTTGCGTCTGGCGTCTGGTGATTCATGGTTGTGCCGCTATAAGTTATGGTGGGTAGGCTGCGCTTTACCCACCCTACGCGTTGCCGTGCGGCTGGTAGGGTGGGTCGTGACCCACGCGTTGGGCTGTTTACGTTGATGCGTGACAAGCCTTATCCACACACTTATCTTATCCACAGGCGATTATCTTCAGAGCTTGGCTTTTACCTCGGCCACTTCCGCCATTAGCTGACTCACTAATTCACCAGCGCCTAACTGGCGGCTAAGGCCAAGGCCTTGGCCGGCCCAGAGGGATAAATACTCATGATCGCCTTTAGCCTTGGCCGCTGCGCGTATCGGTGCAGTTAAGGCATTTTGAATGGGGTAATCGGGTACGCTGGCTTCGGCTTCGCGATGGCTGTTCATAAAATCATTCACAATGCCGCGAGCGTGCTTGCCTGAAAATAGTCGGGTTAAGCGGGTTTGATCACCGCTGGCCCTGCGCATAGCGTTTAAATAAGGCTGAGGCAGCTGAGCTTCGGGGCAACCTAAAAAAGCGGTGCCCATTTGCACGGCGGCGGCGCCTAAGGCTTGTGCCGCAACAATGCCGCGCCCATCCATGATGCCGCCAGCGGCGATGACGGGAATGTCTAGCACATCCACGCAGGCCGGTAGCAATGCCATTAAGCCGACCAAGCTGTCATCGACGGGGTTGATGAAGGTACCGCGATGGCCACCGGCTTCAAAGCCTTGGGCGCAAACGGCATCGGCGCCGATGTCGGCCCATGCGCGCGCCTCAGCCACCGTGGTGGCCGTACCAATGATGGCGATGCCCGCAGCCTTGAGCGCTAAAGCTTGCTCTTTGGTGAGCATACCAAAGGTAAAGCTGGCGACAGCGGGCTTGATGGCCAGTAAGGTCTCAAACTGCGGCAAGAACGGCTCGGCCCATTTTTGCGGTAGCTGCACCGGGCAGCCTAGTTCATCATATGTGGCCTTTAAATGAGCCAGCCCTTGCTGTGCAACCTGAGTATCGACCTGAGGATCGGGCAAGATAAAAAGGTTTAAAGCAAAAGGCCGATCGGTTAAGGCGCGAATCGCCACCGCGGCATCCTTCATTTGCTGAGGAGTGAGCATGCTGGCGGCCAGCGTGCCTAAGCCACCGGCATTGGCCACCGCCGCTACCAGAGCCGGAGTGGTGGGGCCACCGGCCATCGGCGCTTGAATAATCGGGTGGGGGAGGTTAAACGTTTGCTGCAGATAGTGGCTGGACATGAGGGTTCCTATTATCTGATTTATAGATTGATTGCATTTATAAGCTTCATTTAATATTCATCTTTATTGTGGCACAGCATCTCATACTGAGTCTCTGACCGCAATGGTCAGCTTAGTCCTGGGTGTATTGCAGTGACAGTAAGGCCAAAAAGCGCTGGGCAGCCGGTGAAGGGTTAGGTTGCCAAACGGCATAGGTTTGACGCTGAGGGGCTTCTAAGATAGGCCTATGGGTTAAGTTGGCTAGTTTTTGTGCGGTCGACAACGGCACCATGCCTAAGGCCAGCTGATTAGCCACGGTTTGGGTGAGCCAATCAATGTGGTCGATTTCAAAATGAACCTGCCGCTTAAGGCCGGCTTTTTCAAAGGCTTGATCGGTTTGGCGGCGCGCGCTTGAGCCTTCGGGGTAATCCACCAGCGGCTGCTGGCTCAGGTTGGCTAAACTCAAGACGGCCTGCTGGGCCAGTGGATGCTCCGGCGCCATGATGGCCACCAGCTCTTCCGTGCCCAATAGCTGATGTGGCCAGGGCATCATGCTTTGGTCGCCCGGCGGTACGCCGATGAAGACGATGTCAGCCTGATGTTGGCGTAAGTCTTCTAAGAGTTGCCCACTCATGGCCATATGGAGACGATTGTTCACCTTAGGGTGAAGGGCGTGAAACGCGCTTAAGGCAGCAACCAGATCGATGCTGTTTAAGGTTGAGATGGTGCCTAAGGCGAGTTGGCCGCCAATCTCATCTTGGGCGGCGTGGACGGCGTCAATGATGGCCTGTTTGGCGGCCAGCATGGCCTTGGCCGGCTCGAGGATGGCTTGTCCTGCCTCGGTGAGGCTGACCTGGCGCTGATTGCGTAAAAATAAGGCGCAGCCTAATTCGTCTTCTAGCTTGGCGATTTGGTGGCTCAGCGCCGACTGCACCACATGGCATTGAGCGGCGGCGCGGGTAAAGTTCTTGGTTTCGGCCACGGCCAAAACATAGGTGAGCTGTTTTAAATTCATCGGCTGGCCAAGCGGCTTTCTGAGCATTGCTAACCAAATCAATATAGGCCAATTGGGCCGATTAGGCGAGTGTTTCTGGCTTCCATCTCATTTCGAGATCATGGCCATGATTTTAAAGCGTTGGCGTTGGAGCTTAAACCCAAGGATACTAGGCGGGTCAAAAGGAATCTTTATCATGTCTCTGAATAAAACTGCCGCCACGTCGGCGCCTGTGACCCTTACCGGGTCGTTAATCTTATTAATGTCCATCGCCACAGGCTTAGCCGTGGCCAGTAATTATTACGCCCAGCCGCTGTTGGCGACGATGGCCACCTATTTTTCGTTGACGGTGCATCAAGCTGGCTTAATCGTCACCACCGCCCAACTGGGCTATGCCGTGGGGCTGATGTTCATCGTGCCCTTAGGCGATTTAATTGAGCAGCGCAAGCTGATTGTGGTGATGACGGTGCTGGCTGCTCTTGGCCTATTGTTAACCGGTACCGCCAATAGCATGTGGGCGATTGTGTTGGGCACGGCCTTAACCGGCCTGTTTTCGGTGGTGGCGCAAATTTTGGTGCCGCTGTCGGCCACCTTGGCCAAGCCGGAAGAGCGCGGCCGCGTGGTCGGCATTTTGATGTCGGGCCTGATGCTGGGCATTCTCTTGGCACGCACCTTGGCTGGGGCTCTGGCAGAATTAGGCTCGTGGCGCACGGTGTATTGGGTGGCCAGCGTGATGATGTTAATGGTGGCGCTGATGTTGTGGCGTGGCCTACCACAGCATCAGCAAAACGCCACTATGTCTTATCCCAAGCTATTGCGTTCGATTGTCAGCCTTTTCGTGCATGAGCCCGTGCTGCGTACTCGTGCCATTCTGGGCGGCCTGGCTTTTGCCAACTTCAGCGTGTTGTGGACGTCGATCGCCTTTTTATTGGCCTCGCCCGCCTATGGGTATTCCGAATTTGTGATCGGCCTGTTTGGCCTGATTGGCGTGGCCGGCGCGATTGGTGCAAGCAAAACCGGTAAGCTTGTGGATAAGGGCTATGCCCAATACACCACGCTGTTTGGCTTTGTGGTTGTGTTGCTGTCGTGGTTGCCGATTTGGTGGGGGCAGTATGCCTTGCTGCCGCTGCTGTTGGGCGTCTTCTTCCTTGATTTGGCCGTACCCGCCGTACACATCACTAATCAAACCATGATTTATCAAAGCATGCCCGAAGCGCGTGGTCGCCTGACTGCGGGTTATATGACCAGCTATTTCATCGGTGGTGCCGTGGGCTCAGTGGTGGCTGGAGCGGCATATCAATACGGTGGCTGGCATGGCGTGGCCTTGATTGGTGCAGTTTTGAGCCTAGTGGGCGTATTGTGGACGCTTAAGCATAGGGCCATTTTGTCCTAAAAGACCGATGTAGACACAAAACGCAGCCGTTTTAAGCGATGGCTGCGTTATTTTTTTGCCAGAGTGTCTAGTGACGGATTCTGCACTGGCAGTGAGGGCGCAGGTTTGGCTAAGATAAAAGGCCGTCAACCTGACCGTTAACTTCAAGAGAAAACGCTGCACATCATGAATAGCTTAATCAAACTGAATCAATTTGTTGGTAAAACCTTCGCCATCTGGGTTTTACTGTTTGCGGCCCTGTCGTTTTGGGCGCCCAATGCCTTTACTTGGATTGGGGCCTACATTCCCTGGCTTTTAGGCCTCATTATGTTTGGCATGGGCGCCACTCTCACCGTGGGCGACTTTAAAGAAGTCGCGCGTCATCCCGTGGCAGTGGTGGTGGGCGTGGTGGCTCAGTTTGTGATCATGCCGTCGGTGGCCTATGTTTTGGCTAAGCTGTTTCAACTGCCGCCGGAAATTGCGGTTGGGGTGATTTTGGTGGGCGCTTGCCCAGGCGGTACATCGTCAAACGTGATGACGTATTTAGCCAAAGGCAATACGGCACTGTCGGTGGCCTGTACGTCGATTTCCACGCTGTTGGCGCCCGTGTTGACGCCGGCAATATTCTACCTTTTGGCCAGTCAGTGGTTGGAGGTGTCGGCCAGTGCCATGTTTGTGTCGGTGTTGAAAATCGTGCTGCTGCCGATCTTCTTGGGCTTGATCGTGCGTGCGCTGTGGCAGCGTAAAGTAGAGCAGGCGGCGCAGATTTTGCCGTTGATCTCTGTGGTGGCCATTGTGATGATCGTGACCGCCGTGGTGGCCGGCAGCAAGGCCAATATCCTCACTTCTGGCCTGCTGATTTTTGGCATTGTGGTGTTGCATAATGGCTTTGGCTATTTACTGGGCTTTTTATTGGGTAAATTATTCAAATTGCCTTACGAGGACAATAAGGCCATCGCCATCGAGGTGGGCATGCAAAACTCAGGCCTCGGCGCTGCCCTTGCCGTGGCCCACTTCAGCCCGCTAACGGCCGTGCCCAGTGCGCTCTTTAGCCTCTGGCACAATATTTCCGGCCCCTTGTTGGCCACTTATTGGGCCAGAAAAGCCGATAAAAAGGCGCAGTAAGCCGCCAATTTTAGGTATAAAAAGGCTGGCTTGGCCCCAGCTTATTCATTAAGATGGGGGCCTTACAACCGATCATGGTCTTTGAGAGATGAATGCACTGATTCGCATGAGCCAGTTTGTCAGCCGTTTTTTTGCCCTCTGGGTGTTGATGTTTGCCGTCATCGCTTTTTTTTGGCCCGCCGGCTTTATGTGGGTAGGGCCGTATATTCCCTGGTTCTTAGGCCTCATCATGTTTGGCATGGGGGCGACTTTAAGCCTCGGAGATTTTAAACACATCGTGCGTCACCCTAAATCGGTGATCGTGGGCGTGTTCGCTCAGTTTTTAATCATGCCATCGCTGGCCTATGGTTTAGCGGTGACGTTTCAGCTGCCGCCCGAGATCGCCATCGGCGTGATTTTGGTGGGCGCCTGCCCCGGCGGTACCGCTTCCAACGTGATTACTTATTTGGCCCGCGGCAATACCGCCTTATCGGTAGCGTGTACCTCTGTCGCCACGCTGCTGGCGCCCATCTTGACGCCGGCCATTGTGTATTTCTTGGCCAGCCAGTGGATTGAGGTGTCGGCCAGCGCTATGGTGCTGTCGGTGCTGAAGATGGTGTTGCTGCCGGTGGCACTGGGCGTGATTGTGCGCACGCTGTGGCAAAACAAAGTGGATCGCGCGGCCGAAGTCTTGCCCTTAGTGTCGATGTTCATGATTGCGCTATTGGTGGCGGCCCTAATTGGCGCCAGTAAAGACAAGATCATTGAGTCTGGCCTAATGATTTTCTTGGTGGTGGTGCTACACAACGGCCTAGGCTTTTTGTGCGGCTATGCCTTGGGGGCTTTGTTTAAGTTGCCCTATGCCGACAATAAGGCCATCGCTATTGAAGTAGGGGTACAAAACTCTGGCTTAGGCGCCGCCTTGGCCGTGGCCCATTTTAGCCCCTTAGCAGCCGTTCCCAGCGCCATTTTTAGCCTGTGGCACAATATTTCTGGCCCGCTTTTGGCAACGTATTGGGCGCGTAAGGAAGATAATAGAGACCCTAAATGAGACACATAGCCAATCCATTATAGAATATTCACTCTAATTTAAACGATTATTATTCGTACTATGATATGAAGGCTGATCCCAGTAAGCTAATGCCCTATCTTTTTGTATTTTCAGGATATAAAGGGTAACTTTAAAATATTTCAAAATAAATTATCATTTTATACATGCAAATGTACTAGGCTGAGTGCATTAACCCGCGTTGCATAGCCTAAGGCTGCATGTTACTATAGCGCCCCATATGCCGTCCCCCGTAAATGAAATCACTTTCGGTTTGGTTTTGTTTTATGACATAATGATATCAACGATATCAATGAGTTCCGCGATTGGTTTCTCTTTCATTAAGCATGAAAAGAAGCCATTTTATTGTTTTAAGGGGGCGACCTATGACGATAAATATACCCCTATACCCTTACAGCATTAGAGTCTACCTATGTTCCTATCCGGCCTGTCAGTTCAAAAACGAGTGGTTCACGCCTTATTTTTGCGTGAACTGAAAACCCGTTTTGGGAAGTATCGGCTTGGGTACTTATGGGCCTTATTAGAGCCTGTGGCCCATTTGGCCGTGCTCATGCTGATTTTTGGCTACGTGATGTCGCGGGTGATGCCGGAAATTTCTTTTCTGGTGTTTCTGGTAAATGGCTTGGTGCCGTGGTTTTTATTTTCGAACATTACCTCTCGTTCTTTAACCGCCATCGAGGCCAATCGTGGTTTGTTGAGTTATGCCCCGGTGCATCCTGTCGACACCTTATTGTCCAGAACGCTATTAGAATCGATGATTTATGTGGCAGTTTACGTGATTTTAATGGCGATATTGTGGTTACAAGGTGAATCGATCACCTTGATCAATGTACCCCGGCTATTGTCGATTTGGCTGGCTATTACCGTCTTGTCTATGGGTTTAGGCCTGATTTTTATGGTGATTGGACATGCCTTTAATGAGGCTCAGAAAATATTGCCGATTATTTTAAAGCCGCTGTACTTCATCAGCGGCATTATGTTTTCGATCAACATCATTCCACAGCAATATCATTATTTAGTGGATTGGAACCCTTTATTGCATGCGTTCGAACTACTGCGGCAAACGGTGGTGCCTGCTTACCAGATAATGCCTAGCTTGAGTTTGGGCTATTTATGGCAAAGTGCGGTGGTGGTTTTGGCCATCGGCTTGATTGTGTATAAGGGCCGTGAACCGGCGATACTGCGGTCATCATGATTGATTTAATTAACCTTTCTAAGTCGTATAAAACCCCGCAGGGTCGCCACTATGTGTTCAAGGATTTGAACATCACCCTGCCGGAAGGCAAGAGCGTGGGCTTGATTGGGCGTAATGGGGCGGGTAAGTCGACGCTGCTACGCATCATTGGCGGCATTGATCGGCCCGACGGCGGCAAGGTACAGACCCAGAAAAAAATTTCTTGGCCGGTCGGCCTAGCCAGCGGTTTTCAGAGCAGCATGACCGGGCGCGAGAACGTCAAGTTTGTGGCGCGGCTCTACGCCGAGCCGCATGAGCTATTAGAAAAAGTGGCATTCGTGGAAGCCTTTGCTGAGCTGGGTAAGTATTTTGACATGCCGCTTAAGTCTTATTCTTCTGGCATGCGCTCTCGCCTAGGCTTTGGGCTGTCGATGGCGTTTGATTTTGATTACTACCTCATTGACGAGGTAACGGCGGTGGGCGATGCCACCTTCCGCAAAAAAAGCGATGCGCTGATTCAAGAAAAGCGCCAGCGTAGCCAGTTTTTAATGGTGTCGCATAATTTAGGCGACATTAAAAAGTATTGTGACATGGCGCTCTTGATCGGGCGCCAGCGTGTGCAAGTATATGACGATGTAAACGAAGCGATTAAGGCTTATAAAGAAGATGAACAAACCCGATAACCCAAATGGCTCAAGCGCCGAGGTAAAACCGGCTATGGCGCCAGCTAAACCCGTTGAGCCAGTGAAGCCTGTGGCTGAAGCCAAGCCCGCGGTTGCTCCAGTGAAGCCTGCTGAGCCTACGAAGCCTGTCGCCGAGGTAAAACCTGCAGTGGCGCCTGCAAAACCTGTAGAGCCGGTTAAACCCGTGGCTGAAGCCAAGCCCGCCGCTGCTCCAGAGAAAGCTGTTGAGCCCGCGAAGCCTGTCGCCGAGGTGAAACCAGCTGTAGTGCTTGCTAAACCTGTAGAACCGGTTAAGCCCGTGGCTGAAGCCAAGCCCGCGATTGCTCCAGTGAAATCTGCTGAGCCTACGAAGCCTGTCGCCGAGGTAAAACCTGCGGTGGCGTCTGCAAAACCTGTAGAACCGGTTAAGCCCGTGGCTGAAGCCAAACCCGCGGTTGCTCCAGTGAAGCCTGTTGAGCCTACGAAACCTGTCGCTGAGGTGAAACCAGTTGTAGTGCCTGCAAAACCTGTAGAACCGGTTAAACCGGTGGCTGAAGCCAAGCCCGCGGTTGCTCCAGTGAAACCTGCTGAGCCTACGAAGCCTGTAGCTGAGGTAAAACCAGCTGTAGTGCCTGCAAAACCTGTAGAGCCGGTTAAACCTGCGGCTGAAGCCAAGCCCGCGGTTGCTCCAGTGAAACCTGTTGAGCCTGCGAAGCCTGTCGCTGAGGTAAAACCAGCTGTAGCGCCTGCAAAACCTGTAGAACCGGTTAAACCCGTGGCTGAAGCCAAGCCCGCGGTTGCTCCAGTGAAGCCTGCTGAGCTTGCGAAGCCTGTCGCCGAGGTAAAGCCTGCTAAACCGATTGCCATAAAAGCCGCGGGTAAGGGACGGCGTTGGCTGACGAAGCTGTCTGGCTGCGGCGGCTGTGGTTATCACATGCTTAAGCGTAACCGTCTCTTGGCGTTGTTGGTATTGCTGCCATTCTTGTTGGCCGTGCTGTATTTTGGCCTATTGGCTAAAGACCGCTATGTGAGTGAATCCATCGTGGTGGTTAAGCGTGCCGATGATTTAGGTGCGGTTAATTTGAATCTTGGTGCGCTCCTGGGCGGTGGCAGCGCCACCGTGAGGGAAGACGCCATGCTGCTGCAGCAATACATTCTGGCGCCGGATATGTTGAAGAAGCTAGACGCTAAGCTTGATTTTAAAACCGCTTTTGCCGCTTCCGGCTGGGATCTGTTCCAGCGCTTGCCAAAAAACGTGTCGTTTGAAGATTATTTAGACTATTACCGCAGTAAGATCAGCGTGGGCTTCGACGAAAAAACCTCGGTGTTGACCATCAGCACTCAGGGCTTTACGCCAGAATTTGCGCAGCAGTTTAACCAGGCAGTGCTGGCCGAGAGCGAAAGCTTCATCAACGAGCTGTCGCATAAGATCAGCCGTGAAGAAATGCTGTTTGCCAATCAAGAGATCAACCGCGCCTATGGCCAGCTGCAGGGCGCTAAAGAAACCTTGTTGACCTTCCAAAACGACAATAATTTGGTCGATCCGCAGGTGCAAATCGAAGCCACTAGCCGCCTCGTGGCCGAGTTACAGGCCAAGCAGGCCCAGCTTGAAGCCGAGTTGACCAATTATTTAAGCTATTTGAACGACGACACGCCGCAGATTAAGGCCGCCCGTAGCGCCATCGAATCGATTCAGGCGCAAATTGAAAAAGAGCGGGCGACCTTAACCTCGTCAGAAGACGAGCAGCTGAACCAAAAAATGTTTGAGTTCGAAGAGCTTAAGGCCAAAGTTGCCTTTGAGGGCGATTTATACAAGCTGTCGCTGACGGCGCTAGAAAAAGCTCGGGTAGAAGCTGCCCGCAAGGCCAAGAGCCTGGCCGTAGTGAGCCAGCCTTATTTGGCTGAAGACGCGCGCTATCCACGCCGCCTGTATATGCTGCTGACCGTTTTATTGGTGAGCCTGCTGGTGTATGGCCTAACTAAGGTCACCCTATCCATTATTGAAGACCATAAGATTTGATTATGAAAAAACTCATGCTCACCCTTGCGCTGTGCCTGCCGATGCTGGCGGCGAACGCCAATACCAATACGACTAGCCTGTTTGGTAATGCCAATAGTGGTTTTAATCAGCAAAGCAGCCAAAACCAACAGGCCAATCAGCAGCAAATGCAAGACAGCAGCGGCGCACCGATGACGCCGATGGCGGCGAATACGCCCGTGGTTCCTAGCCGCATGTTTGGCGCCCAGCTGTTTGGCGGCATGTTCCGAAACACCGTGGGCTCTAGCTTTAACAGCAGCTACGTGGTGAACGAAGGCGACCAAGTCGTCTTACGCATGTGGGGCGCCTTTATGTTTGACGGCCAGCTGGTCGTCGACCCGCAGGGCAATATTTTCATCCCCAACGTGGGGCCGATTAAGGTGGCTGGGGTCAAAAATGGCCAGCTGAACGGCATGATTAAATCGGCCATCAGCCGGGTGTATCGCGCCAACGTGGAAGTGTATGCCGCCTTAGGTGCGGCCCAGCCCGTGAAGGTGTACGTAACTGGGTTTGTCAATCAGCCGGGCCTATACGGCGGCGTGTCGTCCGATTCGGTGATCTCGTACTTAGATAAGGCCGGCGGGGTAGACCCAGAGCGAGGCAGCTACGTCGACATCGTGGTGAAGCGCGGCAATCAGGTGAAGGCGCGGGTGAACCTATATGACTTCTTGTTGAACGGCACGCTGTCGCCGTTACAGATTCAAGATGGCGATGTGGTGATGGTGACGCCGCGTAAGCATACTTTTTTTGTCAGCGGCGACGTTTACAATACCTACGACTTCGAGTTCGACCAGCCAAATCTAACCTTGGCCCGAGCCTTGCAGATCGCGCGGCCTAAGCCTGGCGCTACCCACGTGAGCGTGGTGCGCCGTCAGGGCACAGAAAAGCGCAGCGAATACTACCCGATCAACGAAGCTTACAACGTTATGTTGCAAGACGGTGACAGCATCGTGGTCACGGCTGATCGTTACGCCGGCACCATTCAGGTGCGGGTAGAGGGTGCCCACTCCGGCCAGCATGCGCTGGTGTTGCCCTATGGCTCGACCATGCAAGAGGTGTTAGACCAGATCAACCTCAACAGCATGTCGCGCGTGGAGGCGCTGCAGCTGTACCGTAAATCGGTGGCGGTGCGCCAAAAAGAAATGCTCAACGTGGCCCTGCAAAAGCTAGAGCAGGCGAGCCTAACGTCTTCATCGGCTACCTCGGAAGAGGCCAATTTACGCGCGCAAGAGGCGCAGCTCATCGCCCGCTTTGTTGAGCGTGCCAAGCTGGTCGAGCCCAAAGGTCAGGTGGTGTTAAGCCAGAAAAACCTCGCCAGTACGCTGTTGGAAGATGGCGACGTGATCATGATCCCAGAGCAAAGCTCTTTGGTGATGGTGCATGGCGAAGTGATGTTCCCCAACGCCGTGGGTTGGGATAAAGGCTTAAGCGTCAACGACTACATCGAAAAAGTAGGCGGCTACGCCCAAAGTAAGGGTAAATCTAAGGTATTGGTGATCCGCCAAAATGGCGAATCGTTGCTGGCCAGTCGCGGCACGAATATCGGCGCTGGCGATGAGATCATGGTGTTGCCAGAGGTGAAAACGAAGAGCCTAGAAGTAACGCGAGGCATTTCGCAGATTCTGTACCACTTAGCGGTGGCTGCAAAAGTTGTGTTTGATTTATAAATAAGGGGATTCAAAATGAAAGTTTTAACTGTATTCGGGACTCGTCCCGAGGCCATTAAAATGGCCCCATTGGTGCATGAGTTAAATCGGCACGAAGAAATTGATGCTCGAGTGTGCGTGACGGCCCAGCATCGAGAAATGCTGGATCAAGTATTGTCCTTGTTTGAGATTACGCCAGATTATGATTTGGATATCATGAAAAAAGGCCAGTCTCTACAAGACATTACTACTGAAATTTTAACCAAGATGACCGATGTATTGCGCGATTTTCAACCAGATTATTTATTGGTGCATGGCGATACTTCGACGACATTTGCTGCCGGCTTAGCGGCGTTTTACCAAAAAATTCCCGTGGGGCACGTCGAAGCAGGCTTGCGCACGGGCAATATGTATTCGCCCTGGCCAGAAGAAGCAAACCGCTGCCTGACCTCAGTATTGAGTGAATTGCATTTTGCACCCACGGAAGAGTCTAAGGTGAATTTACTCAAAGAGCAGATCGCTGAAGACGTGATCAGCGTCACGGGCAACACGGTGATTGACGCACTGTTAACGGTGACGAAAAAGCTTAAGACGCCAGCGTTAAAAGTGTTTATGGAAGCCCAGTTCCCATTTACCCAAGGTGATGGAAAAATGGTATTGATTACGGCGCATCGTCGTGAAAACCATGGCGACGGCATTGTGCAAATTGGACAAGCCATCCAACAGTTGGCCGAGCGCTACCCAGACATTCGCTTTGTTCTGCCAATGCATTTAAATCCGAACGTGCGTGGGCCATTGCAGTCTATTCTGGGCACTCAAAAAAATGTGCATTTAATTGAGCCGCAAGAATACCTACCGTTTGTTTACCTCATGAGTAAGGCCACCTTGATTTTGACTGATTCTGGCGGCATTCAAGAAGAAGCTCCAGCTTTAGGTAAGCCTGTTTTGGTGATGCGTGACACGACAGAGCGCCCTGAAGCGGTTAAGGCCGGTACGGTGAAATTAGTGGGTTCTGAAACGACGACGATTGTGGCGGCTTGCGCTGAATTATTGGATAACGAACAGGCTTATCAAGCCATGGCGTATGCCCATAATCCTTATGGCGATGGGTTGGCTTCAAGTAGAATTGTTAAAAAATTATTAATTAAGAATAAGGCATCAGTTGATTATGCAAAGTAAGCAAAAAATATCGGTAGTGGGTTTGGGTTACATTGGGTTGCCAGCGGCGGCGATGTTTGCCTCACGCCAAGTGGAGGTCATCGGGGTGGACGTTAACCAGCACGCGGTGGATACGATTAACCAAGGTAAAATTCACATTGTTGAGCCTGGCCTAGAGGCGATTGTGCAAAAAGCAGTGGCCGAAGGCTATTTGCGCGCCACCACCCAAGCTGAAGCCGCCGATGCCTTTGTGATCGCTGTACCGACGCCGTTTAAAGGCGATAAAGAGCCAGATGTTAGCTACATTAAGGCGGTTGCCGAGGCAATTGCGCCTGTATTGGTTAAGGGCAACACCATTATTTTAGAATCAACTTCGCCAGTGGGCACCACTGAAGACATGGTGAGCTGGCTAGCCGCCGCTCGACCAGACTTGGTGTTCCCAACTGAAGGCGCGACCGATGTAGATGTGTACGTAGCGTATTGCCCAGAGCGTGTTTTACCTGGCCAAGTTGTGCGTGAGTTGGTAGAAAATGACCGTATCATTGGTGGCATTACTGAAGTCTGTTCAGATAAGGCCATTGATGTGTATCGTATTTTTGTAGAAGGCGAGTTGCTCAAAACAAATGCCCGTACCGCAGAAATGAGCAAGCTGACTGAAAATGCCTATCGCGACGTCAACATCGCGTTTGCCAATGAACTGTCGCTGATTGCTGATCGTTTAGACATCAATGTGTGGGAGTTGATTGATCTGGCCAACCACCATCCTCGTGTGAATATTCTACAACCAGGTGCAGGCGTAGGGGGACATTGCATTGCCGTTGACCCTTGGTTTATTGTCAATAAAACGCCAGATTTGGCCCGCATGGTTAAAACCGCCCGTGAAGTGAATGATGGTAAACCGCAATGGGTGATCAATAAGGTTAACGAGGCGGTTGAAGCTTATGCCGCTAAAACGGGTAAACCTAAATCAGAAGTACAGATTGTGTGTTATGGCCTAGCGTTTAAGCCTAATATTGATGATTTACGTGAAAGCCCAGCTTTGTCTATTACATTAGCTTTGGCTTTGGCTTATCCAAATCAAGTAGTTGCAGTTGAGCCTAATGTGACGTTAGATGATCAACAGGTAAAGAATAAAGGCATTCAATTAATTACGTATATTGAAAGTATGAATTCTGCTGACGTTGCAGTTTTATTGGTTGATCATGCCGAGTTTAAACAAGAGCTTCCTAAGTTTAAAGATGGTTCTGAAGTGATTGATACTAAAGGTGTGTGGTAGTTGAATTTTGTAATTTTCAATTATATTGTAGTATAACATTTCACTAAAGTTATTCATGTGGCCCATTTTAAGTAAGGCCATATGAATAATTTTTAAGGATTGTTTGTAGAGCCTGTTAGTCCGTATCAGCTCGTATAGCTTAATGTCATAGCGCTATTCTTTGATAAGAATCAGTCAAAAGATTATTTTATATTTCTCTATGAAATAAGAATTTAATCAAATCAAAAATTATTTAATACTAAATTTTATTAGAGGTCATCGTGAATAAAATTATTATTGTTGGACATCCTCATTCTAATTATAAGAAAGTCGAGTTGTTATTAAGTAAATGCGGGATGTCGGCTGCACTCCCAACCAAACGCGATAATTTAACCCCTGTTCAGATTAGTCAGATACTTTTGAAGGCGCATGGCGTAGAGGAGATATCAAAATTACAAAGAGCTGATGAGTTAAAACAAATTGAAGTCATGCCTGTTTGGCAAAACATGTCATTTGATTTGATGCTGAGTAATATAGATCAACAATTATGGGGTTGGTCTGATACTGAAGCTATATATCTATTGGAATATTGGTATCAACAGGATCCAAGTATTACTTTTGTATTGGTCTATGATGATCCTGAAACAGCTCATACACGTCTTCCTACAGAAGATCGACGTTTGTTAACTACTGACAGATTGAGGCTAAATACTCAGGTATGGACAGCATATAATTCAGTATTATTAGATTTTTACTTATCACATCGGGACCGTTCTTTATTGATACATTCTAATCAAGTGAATTCTTCAGTTTATAGTTCTTTGCAAAAACTAAAGAACCATATAACCGATTCATTACAGGTACCTCCTGAGGAGTCTCTCTTATCGTTGATGTGTGCTGAAGGCATGGATGAGGTTAACTATTATGAGAATAATGAAGAACTATCAGGGTTATTAGCAAAAAAAATGATTGAAAGTGATTTAGAGGCTTGTCAAGTTTATGAAAAGTTACAGAAAGAAGCTACTTTAGCCCATAAGCCAAAGCATCGGCAAAAAATTGGTGGGCTTGATGTACATAGTAGTAAACCTTTATATGAGAAGATGTGGTTAGAGTTAAGTAAATATGAATTGAAGCTAGAGGAGAAGCAGCTTGAGCTAGGCACTAAAAATCATAAAATATGCCAAATGAATATTGCTGTGAAGGAGCAAGAAATAAAAAATCAAAAGGCCCTAGGAGAAATTAATGAATTTCAGGTGTCAAATAAAAAATTGATTCTAGAGAAGAAATTACAAGTACAGGAAAATGATTTATTAGTTAATCAATTACATAGAGTCCAAGAAGAGTTAGAGCAGTTGTATCATAAAGATAAAGAGCAAACTCAGTTATATAAAGTAAATACCAAGTTAATCGATGAGGCTAAAGAAAACGTTAATAATATTAAAAGAATTACTCTTGATTTAGCTAATAGTAAGAAAGAGTTAAATAAAACTCAAGATCAACTCAATATAGTAAGTACTGATTTAGTAGAGGCCCTTAGGGATAAAGCAGTTTCACTCAAATTAAAAAATGAAAATGAACTTCTACTGACTCAACTTCATACTGTTCAAGAAGAGTTAGAGAAAATTTTTATAGAGATGGATCTACTGAAAAATACAACTTCTCAAAATCAGATTTACTATGGTGCCGCAGATAGAGTAAAGCAAGAGCTTGCATATAGACTTGGTGCCAGAATGATAGAGAGTTCAAAAAGTATTTCTAGCTGGTTTGTTATACCTTTTCTTTTTCATATAGAGAAAAGTCGGTATGAAAAAGAAAGATTGTTAAATTTAGAAAAAGTTAAGCTTCCTTCCTTAGACCAATATGCGGATAAATCGGATATTGAAAGAATTAAAAATCATTTGTCATACAGACTGGGTGTTAAAATGATTGAAAATAGTAATTCTATTAAGGGGTGGGTGCAAATGCCGTGGATACTATATAGAGAGGCTAAGTTGTTTAAGGAAAGAAAATAAAATTGACTAATATTATATAGAAATAATCTATAAATACATTGATGATTTAGGTAAAATTTTATATAGATAACATTAAAATATACGGATTAAAGTAATATTATTATGAAGAATGAAAATTTTGTTAAAAAGGCCATTGAATACTTTCAAAGAGGCGAGTTTTTTCAGGCTAAGCTTTATTACCAGAAAGCTGCGGCACTATATGGAGAACATCTTTTTAAAAATAACATCTTGTTGTGCGAGCTGCGTATTGAGAATGAGGTAGCGCTGACTGATGTTATTAATAGCAAAGAGCAATCTGATGCAAATAGCATAAAAAATATTGTTTTAAGTAATAAAGAAAAAAAATTAATAGCTCAGTTAATATGCAAGCCTTTAGATACAGTTGGTGCTGTAGTTAAACTTAAAGCGGATATAACCTATAAAGCTAAAACGATGTCAGAACAGTATAAGGTAGTTATTTTATTTGATTGTTTTGATATGAATGGCATTCGCATTGATGAAGTGAAAGGTGTGGGTGTTTCTGCTGTTTTTAAACAACATTTTCGTTACTTAAGTACAGGCTCCAAAGAGTCTAATAACCATATTCAAAAAACTTTAGAAATACAATTACCTAAGAATACCGCTAGTATCGATATTTATATTGCGTGTTTGGGGCTGAGGCAGAAAGAGTCTGTAAGCATTCAGATTGAAAGCTGTGTTAATAATGGAAAGAATCTAGCTAGTGTTAAATCAGCTATTTCTGTAGGTGCCAGAATTAGCGATCCTATAATACAGGCGCCATATGTAAAGCGGTATACTTCGGAACTTGTTGTTGCCAGTATTTTGGATGAGTTTACGACGGAATGCCTTACTCATGAAGTAAATCTTATTAAGCTTACTCTTGAAGGGTGGCGTCATCAATTAGAAATATATAAACCAGATTTTTTATTAGTTGAGAGTTGTTGGCGAGGAAATGATGGGGAATGGGGAGCTCTGACTAAAGGAAGTGGGGGAGGGAAAAAACTCAGTGGTCTTTTAAGATATTGTAAAGATTCTAATATTCCTACTGTTTTCTGGAATAAAGAGGATCCGCCTCATTACGATAAATTTGGGCCGATGGCGAAATTCTTTGATTTAGCTATTACAACAGATATCAACATGACGATGAGATATAAAGAGGACTATGGTGTTGATGTGTATCCACTATCGTTTGCCGCTCAACCAAGGATTCATAATCCTAAAGCTAGAAGTCCTAGGAGTGATAAAGCCGTGTTTGCTGGATCCTACTATAGTGATAAGCCTAAGCGGAGTTTAGATTTTAATGAAATCATGAGTCAAGTTAGAAAATCTGGTATTGAATATGACATATATGATCGAAATTATAATAAAAACATTGAGAAGTTTTCATTTCCTGAAGTATACAAAAAAAATATTGTAGGGAACTTAGCACCTAATGAAGTTTGGAAGGCACATCAGGGTTATAAGTATCAAATTAATATGAATACCGTTCAAGATTCACCAACAATGTTTGCACGACGTGTTTATGAATCGCTTGCATCTGGAACTCCTGTGATTAGTAATGATTCAGTAGGTATGAGAGAATTATTTGATGATATTGTAATAGTTGGCGATAGCGAAGTTAGTATTTCTAGTAAGCTACGCCTCTTAGAAGAGTCTACGGAGAGCTATTATGAGCTAGCACGTAGAGGAGTTAGGGCGGTGATGAGAAAACATACATATGGTCACCGAATGAAAAGCATATGCCAATGGTTGGGAATTGATGTAGATATCTTTATTCCAAGAGTTAGTTTGGTGCTACGTGCTGCTAGTGTAAGGGACGTCGAAAAAGCAAAGGAAATATTTAATAGCCAAACAGCATCAAATAAGCACTTGATTATTGAATTAGATAATTTTGATAAAGCGTATGAATATTTAAATCAAAGTGATGATAACATTACATTTTTAATGACATTGGGATGTGATTTTTACGAAAAAGAATTTGATTGTTATAAAACGGAACTTGTCTTAAAGCATAACATACAGGACGAGCTAGCTAATGAGGCCTTGGAAGATTTTATGTATTGGGGAAAAATATAATGAGAACAAAAATATTATTAATATCATGGCACTTTCCCCCTTATAAAAGCTCTTCAGCTTTTAATCTTTTTAAGCGTTTAAAGGACACTGGTTATGAGTATGATGTATTACAAATTAAAAGAGCAGATAAACCAGATAATGAAAAAATGTTCCTATACTCAGAAAGTCGTTTTAATCGTTATGAAATAGAGGTTCCGTCTGAGAATGCTCGTAATCCGGAGGCAAGAGAATGCTATATTGATACTGTTTTACAGTTTTATGAAGTGTTAAAGCAAGATAATCATTACAGCGCTATGATTTCGCACTCACATGAAATCGTTTCACACATGGCCGCTATGGAAATTAAGAAAAAGGCTCCCAGTTTGAGATGGATTGCTTCATTTGGTGATCCTATTGCTGCAAATCCGTTTAATGAATCTTATAAATTTCCAATGTTGCAGGAAGATAGTTGTACTGAAGCTGCAGTTCTAAGTATGTCTGATAGAGTCGTCGTGACAAACATTTATCAAAAAGAACTTGTTCTTGCTACGCAAAAGCAGAGTCTTAATGAGGAGAAGTTTTATATATTGCCCCATTGTTTTGATGATCGAATGTATCCTAATCCCTCGGCGCAACAGCAGTTAAGGCTTTATAAGGATAATATTTTCCGTTTTAAACATGTTGGAATGCTTTATAAATATAAACGAACTTCCGAGCCATTTATGCTTGGTGCCCAGCTCTTATTAAAAAAACATCCAGAACTTCGAGGTTTATTTAAACTCGAATTTTATGGGGCCAATGATCGCTTTATTCAATCAGCTATTGAATATGGTTTGGAAGATACTGTTAGTTTTAATGGTTCAGTTAGTTACTTAGAAAGTCTTAAGGTTATGAGTGAAGCAGACTGTTTATTGTTGCGTGATGCTGACTTTAGTGATCAAGGCTTATTAAATACACCATTTTACCCAGGGAAATTAGCCGATTATATGGGAGCAAAGAAGCCTATTTTAGCTGTTTCAATGGCAAGAGGATGCGTGCCGGATATGCTTGATAAACTCGGTGGAGTGTCTTGTCTTGAAGGGGATATTGAGGGCATCGCTGCTGGTATGTATACAGCTATACACCAAAAATTAAGAATTAATCTTCAAGAGTACGGGTACTACTCATATAAAAATATTGTAAAACTAGCGAGAAAAGCTTTTTCTTTCAAGGAAGATAAACAGGTAATTTTAGTAGCAGGCCATGATTTAAAGTTCGCTAAATATCTTATGGAACAAATTGATCAAAATGATAAATACCAACTGATAGTGGATAAATGGCAAGGGCATGATAAACATAATGAAAGTAATAGTTTAGCGTTACTAGCCCAAGCAGATACAATTTTTTGTGAATGGGGCTTAGGGAATTTAGTTTGGTACTCTAAACATAAAAAAAGGGGACAAAAACTTATAGTCCGGATCCACGCACAAGAATTGAGAACGAGGCATTTAGATAAGTGTAAGCATGAGAATATTGATAATTATATCTTTGTATCCCCTTACTATTTTGAGTTGATGATCGCTGAGTTTTCATTATCGAGAAAAAAATGCAAAATGATGTTTAATATGGTTGACCTAGATTTGTTAGATAAACCTAAATTGAAAGGTTCTGAATTTCATTTGGGTATGATAGGTGATGTGCCTCAGTCGAAAAGGCTTGATAAGGCACTGGATATATTTGAGATATTATATAATAAAAATAACAGCTATAAGCTATTTGTTAAGGGTAAGCGGCCTGAAGATTATACATGGATGCATTCAAAATCTAAAGAACCAGAAATGTCTTATTATCAAAAGCAATATCAAAGAATCAAAAATAATGGATGGCAGAACAATGTCTTTTTTGAAGGCTTTGGCCCTATTGAAGAATGGCTACAAAAAATAGGTTGGATATTATCAGTAAGTGATCAAGAAAGTTTTCATTTGTCGGTTGCAGAAGGTTTGGCAAGTGGGTCTTGCCCAGTAATATTACATTGGCCAGGTGCTGAAACTATTTATCCAGATCAATTTATTGTTAATTCAATAGAAGAAGCATCGAGTGTTATTTATAGTGGAAAAATGTTTATCAATCCCAAGTTTGAAGCTAGTAAATTTAATCTCCATACTATTACGTCTGATATCTTAAATTTATTTAATAGAGAACTTTAAATATGACTAATTATGAATATTATGGCGATTCCAATATTAGTAACCTTTTTTCATTAACTTGGTTCGGGCGTAATTTAACTTTAGGCTCGGGTTCTAAAGTTTGGAAGAATGGTAGTGTTGTGATTTTAAATCAACCTGCTTATCAGTTGAATATTCCTATTAATTGGTTAGATGATCCTTTTCAGCATCGTAGCTGGAGATGGATATTAAATGCATTCCAATGGATGGATAAATTATTAGCAGATTTTAAGATAAGTCAAGACGAAGTTGCAATACAAACATGTGTAAACTATTTTTTTGATTGGGCAGACTTTTATGTTGTCAGGTCTCAAGAGGGCGAGTTTTTATGGAAAGACGATGCTGTTTCATTTAGAACCCTCCGGTTATCTATTGTTGCTGAATATATTTTAAAATCAGGACGCTACTCTGAGGAGGAGAAGAGTCTTACAACAGATATTTTAGTTAGGCATTATGTCGAGCTATCAGATCCTAAAAAATTCAAAAGTAACAATCATGGTATATTTCAAATGCGGGCATTGATGGGTTTACTGGCGGTACATCCAGACATTGGTGATTTGGAGGAAAGCAAGAAGTATGTTGTAAGAAGGCTAAACTGGTTATGGGAGAAACAATATGGTTCGCAGAATTTACATTTAGAGAATAGTACTGGTTATCACCAGTATATTATTAAAGAGTTCGAAGCTATACTGGAAAGCCCAGAGTTTTTGGCTCTACGGTTTGTTTTTGATAAGAAAAAGTTAGAGGTGGTTAAAGAAAATACTAAATTTCTCTTTCATCCTAGTGGAATCGGAACTTTATTTGGTGATTCTAATTATATTGAAGAGAAGCATGCGGTAGTAATTGGAGATCATATATTTAATGAGGCTGGTTATGCAATTTTAGCTGGGACTGATAATACTCAACGGAATTCTTATTTAGCAATACGTACAGGGTTTCCTAGTAATGCTCACAGGCACTCAGATGATTTTTCGTTTGAGTGGTCAGAAAAAGGCCAAGTAATTTTTCAGGATTCTGGGAGGTATAGTTATGATTACCAAAATCCATACCGAAAATTTGTTAGTAGTTCTAGAGCACACAATACTATTGCTATAAATGGTGAAAATTTCCCATGGTGGGGAAATTTTAAACAAAAAGATTTTTATCATGATGCTATTCGCCGATATTGTGGTAATCAATATGAAGCACAGTTGCAACTAGAAAAAGAGTTTAGTGATCTTGGAGTTAACTTTAAGAGAATGTTTCATATTGAACGTGGTAAATCATTACGAATAGTTGACACCTTGAGCTCTACATCGATAAATGTTTATGAGCAATGGTTTCATTTAACAGAAGATTTTGAGTATTTAGATTCTGATGATTCGAAACAACTATTATTTAAGTCCCACTGCTTAACTATAAGGGTGGACGTCCCAAATGAAGTCGAAGTTATCGTTGTGAAGGGGCAAGTGAAACCATTCATTCAGGGCTGGGTGAGTTATAAGGAAAAACAAATTATCCCACGCTGGTCCATAGGATTTAGGGCGAAAAGTAAGGATTTTTGCTTTGATACACAAATTCTCATTTTGGATTAATCCAATAAAATACTAATCATTAGGCTCATTGGGCTGTTTTGATAGAATAAAAAATATTTGAATCTAGAATGGTTTTTATTATAAGTACATTAACAATATAGTATAGGCTAGCCTTAGGTTATCCTATAATAAAAATGGATAGTTTATAGAAAGCCTATTTAATAGCTCAAGTGATAAAGATTCAAAATGACTTTTTACTTAATTTCGGATTTGTTGACGGAGGGTAGTCTTATTGTACAGGCCGACTGTAATATTAGGCTGCTTAACTCTAGTATATTTGGGTTATATCGTTTAAATATGCGGTGTAAGAATCTCCTTCTCGTCGAATCTGCCTGGCAAGGCCATAAAAACTCGTGGAAGTATAAAATCGCTTCTTATCCCGACGTGCCGAAGCGCAACAACCATGCGCTTCGGCGCCTGGTTGAGCGCGCGAAAGACAAAGGCATTCCCACCGTTTTTTGGAATAAAGAAGATGGAGTGCACTTTGATCGTTTTATCGACAGCGCTAAGCTATTCGATCATGTGTTTACGGTAGACGAAACCTGTATTCCTCGATATAAGGCGGTGATGGGTGAGGATGCATCGGTGCACACCATGATGTTTGCGGTACAACCTAAATTTCATCATTTTTCGGGGTTTAATTTTAAGCATAACCGTGCTAATTTTGTCGGTAGCTACAGTCAACACGTACATGAGCAGCGTCGGCTGTGGCAGGATGCTTTGTTTCAAAGCGCGGCAGATTCAGGCTTAGGCTTGACCGTTTTTGATCGCAATTCTGACCGTAAGTCAGCTAACTATCGTTATCCTGATTTTGGCGACACCCGCATCATGCCGGCGGTGGATTATCCTGATACGGCACAAATCTATAAAGACTATCTGGTTTCCTTAAACGTGAATACGGTGGATCAGTCGCCGACAATGTTTTCTAGGCGCTTGGTAGAAATATTAGCCTGTGGTGGGATAGCGGTGACGACGCCAGCGCTATCGGTTGATCGATACTTTGCTGATTATTGTCATGTAGTCCATGACTCTGCTCAAATGTTGGATTTATTCGAACGCTTAAAATATGGGCCTAATCAAGAAGATTTGGATCGAGCCGAAGCGGGGGCACGTTATGTGGCAGAAAACCATACTTGGGCACATCGGTTGGCACACATACAGAAAGTGATTGGCCTGTGAATCAGTCGTATCGACTAACGTGGTGGGATTATGGGCTGTGGCGTCAATCAACGCTACGGCTTTTTTTACACGCGCCTATTGTTGTTGATTTTGGGGCGCGCCCTCGAGCGGGCCAAATACGGCTTGGCTGGGGGCGAAAACCCAGTGGCGAACGAGCTCGGCGTCTTGCTGCGGGTTCGAGCGCGACGGTTTGTTTAATGGAAGATGGCTTTCTACGCTCGGTAGGCTTAGGGGTGGAAGGCCATCCGCCTCTGGCGCTGGTGGTTGATGAAGTCGGTATTTATTACGACGCCACCGTGCCCTCGCAGCTAGAAGCGTTGATTAAAGATCAAGAACGCCTGGCGCCGCTGCTGGCTCAGGCGCAGTCGGCCTGGGATTTAGTCGTGGCCTACGGCCTGTCTAAGTACAATCACGCGCCCGATGCTTGGCCGCAAGGCCTGGCCTACGAGGCTTCTGAACATAATGTGTTGATCATTGACCAAACCGTGGGCGACATGGCCTTACAGTATGGCGGTGCCGATGAGGCTACGTTTCAGGCCATGTTTGCGGCGGCTCAGGCCGAACACCCAGGCGCTACGCTGTGGGTCAAAACCCATCCCGACGTGCTCAGCGGCAAGAAGCAGGGCTATTTAACCCAGCTATTGCAGCAGCCGCGCGTGCGGGTGATCAGCGCCGACATCAACCCGATGTTTTTGTTAAAGCATATGGATGAGGTGTATACGGTCACCTCGCAAATGGGTTTTGAGGCCTTGCTCTTGGGTAAGCCAGTGACCACGTTTGGCCTGCCTTGGTATGCGGGCTGGGGCGTGAGTGATGATCGCCATATGGGCATTACGGCGCTTAGGCAGTCGGGGCGGCGTACTCAGGCATCGGTGTTGTCGCTGTTTGCGGCGGCGTATTTAGCTTACAGCCGCTACCTTAATCCCTATACTGGGGCGGCGGGTACGATTTTTGACGTGATCGATTATTTACAGCAGATGAAGCAGCGCCAAACGCTGTTGGCCGGTACGGTACTGTGCGTGGGGCTGTCGTGGTGGAAGCGCGTCATCGTGCGCCCTTTTTTGACGGTACCTAAGGGGCGGCTGCTGTTTAAACGTTCCTTAGCCGCCTGTCAGCGCCAGAGCCTGGTGCCGAATACCAAGGTGCTGGTGTGGGGGCAAAAACAGGCGGCGGTGACGGCGTGGGCCAAGGCTCAGGGCTTACCGGTATTGCGCATGGAAGATGGGTTTATTCGATCGGTCGGTTTGGGTTCAAACCTGGTGCCGCCGCTGTCGTTGGTGATCGACGACTTAGGGATTTATTTTGACGCCACCGGCCCCTCACGCTTAGAGCAGCTGTTGCAGCAAGGGCAGTTTAGCCCATTGCAGCTGAGCCAGGCCGCGCGCCTACGCACGGAGTTGGTGCGCTTAAACGTGGGTAAATACAATGTGGGCGCTGGTGGGCTAACGTTACCCATACCGCGGCCCGAACAGGTGATCTTGGTGCCGGGCCAGGTGGAAGACGATGCGTCGATTGCCTATGGCTCGCCGGTGCTCAAGCGCAACCTGGATTTATTAAACGCGGTTCGACAGCGTCATCCAGATGCCTATATTGTATTTAAGCCCCACCCAGATGTGGTCAGCGGCAATCGCGTCGGCGGCCCTTCAGAGGCGGAGGCTTTGCGGGTGGCCGACCAGGTGGTGATCGATGCCGACGTATTGGCCTGTATCCACAGTGTTGATGCGGTACACACCATGACGTCCTTAACCGGTTTTGAGGCGTTGTTACGGGGTAAAAAAGTAGCTTGCTATGGCGCGCCATTTTATGCGGGCTGGGGCCTCACTGAAGATTATGTGGCGTTGCCGCGGCGCACGCGAGTGCTGGCGCTGGATGAGTTGGTGGCGGGGGCGCTCTTGTGCTATCCGAGCTACGTTCACCCCAAGACGGGGCGACTGCTGCATGCGGATCAGGCCCTGGCCTTGGTTGCCGAGCAAAAACAAAATGGCCGCCGCGGTCGGACTCAATATGGCTGGTGGGCAAAGAAGGCCGCTCAATGGGGTGCTTTGTTGTCGGTTCTGTGCCGCATCCGTTAACTTGTGGTTATTTAACATCGCTTACTGGTGGTTAATGGACGTGAATGGTATCATGCACGGTTCATATATCATTGAATGATATTGCCCCGAATGAGTTTTAATATTTGCTTTAAAATATCCTATGCTGCCCAGTTACCTGAATGAATTTTTGACCACTGCCAAACGCGTCTTACTGCTGCAAGGCCCTCATGGGCCTTTTTTTGCGCAGTTTGGTGAGTGGCTGACGGCGCAGCATGGCTGTCAGGTCTTTAAGTTAAACTTTAACGGCGGTGACGAGCTGTTTTACCCCAATGATGGGGTAACGGCGCTGGCCTATCAACAGCCAGAATCTGAGTTTCCGGCATTCTTAGCGCAGTTTATTCAAGACCACGACATTGATGCCGTTGTGTGCTTTGGCGCCTATCGTGCGCCACACCTCATGGCCAAGGCCGTCTGCGCCGAACACGGTAAACGCCCCAGCTTTTGGGTGTTTGAAGAAGGCTATTTACGGCCCGACTACATTACCTTTGAACGCTCGGGCGTGAACGCCCATTCGCTGTTGCCCACTCAGCCCGAAGCCTATCGACAAGCTTACGCCGACCTCCCTGTACCGATGCCGCCAGAAACCGTAGCAACCGGCTTTAAGCCGATGGCGATGATGGCGACGCGCTATTATATCGCTCTGCATCGTCGGCGCCGTGATTACCCACACTATGGCCATCATCGTGAACACCGCTTTTGGGTGTATGCGGCGACCTGGGTGTATTCGGGTTTAAAAAAGCTGTACTGTGCCCAAACCGAAAAACGCTTCATTAAGCAGGTGAATCGAGGCGATCTAGGCCAGTTTTTTGTGGTGCCCTTGCAGGTACACAACGACAGTCAGGTCAAAATTCACTGCGACTATCGTTCGGTGGCGTCATTTTTGCGCTCGGTGCTGCTGTCTTTTTCGCGTCATGCCCCGGCTGGGGCCAAGCTGGTGATCAAGCATCACCCGATGGATCGCGGTTCGGTCAGCTATCGGCGCTTAATCAATAAATTTATTCAGCACTATCATCTTCACGACCGGGTGTTTTACGTGTTTGATGTGCCGCTGCCGGTGCTGATGCGTAAAGGTGCGGGCATGGTGTTACTCAACAGCACCAGCGGCCTGTCGGCGATGATTCACCACATGCCGGTTAAGGTATTGGGCCATGCGCATTATGATATCGCGGGCTTGACCGATCAGCAGCCGCTGGCCGATTTTTGGCGTGATCCACAGCGCCCTAACTCGACCTTATTTAACGCTTATCGGCTGTATCAACTTCATCAAACCCAGATCAATGGGAATTTTTACGGCAAGGTGGTTTGGCCTGCTTACGCCCCATCTACAAAACAAGTGGGCGAAGCCGCACGGTCCGACGCATAGGCTTTGACTGAGTGAGAAGCGCCATTTACGATGTGTTGCCTACGCAGAAAATGGGGCTGGCTGCCGCTATTTGTGGCATGATTAGGGGTGTTCGTGCCGGGCTGGTGTTTGTTGGCTGGGGCAGGCGAGCAGTGGATCAATCAAATAAGAGGGGTATTAAGTGATTAAAGTAAATAACATAGCGGTGGCGAACGATCAGCCTTTTGTTTTATTTGGCGGCATCAACGTGATGGAAGATTTGGCCAGCACGCAACGCGCCTGTGCCGAATATGTACGCATCACCCAAAAGCTGGGCATCCCTCTCGTGTTTAAGGCGTCTTTTGATAAGGCCAACCGTTCATCGATCCATTCCTACCGTGGTGTGGGCATGGACGCAGGCCTAGAGATTTTTGCCCAGATTAAAGCTGAATTTGGCGTGCCCATCATCACCGACGTGCACGAGCCTTACCAAGCAGCGCCCGTAGCGGAGGTGGTGGACGTGATTCAGCTGCCGGCGTTTTTGGCGCGCCAAACAGACTTAGTCGTCGCGATGGCGAAAACGGGTAAGCCGGTGAACGTTAAAAAACCGCAGTTTTTAAGCCCCCACCAAATGGTGAACATTGTCGAAAAATTCAAAGAAGCAGGCAATGATCAGGTGATTTTGTGCGATCGTGGTACGTCATTTGGCTACGATAACCTGGTGGTGGACATGCTCGGCTTTGGGGTGATGAAGAAAACCTGCGCCAAAGCGCCGGTTATTTTTGACGTCACCCATTCGCTACAGCAACGAGACGCCCTCGATAAGGCTTCTGGCGGTCGTCGCGAACAGGTATTGGATTTGGCTTTGGCGGGGATGTCGACCAAGCTGGCAGGCTTATTTTTAGAAGCTCATCCGAACCCTGATGAAGCTAAATGTGATGGCCCTAGCGCCTTGCCTTTGGCTTTGTTAGAGCCATTCTTGACGCGGGTTAAGGCCGTTGATGATTTGGTGAAGTCATTTCCTGAGCTGATCATCAGCTGATCTGCTATGGATCAAAAAGGCCCTTCGGGGCCTTTTTTAATGTTCAAAAGCTTCGTTTGTTTTCTGGGTCATGGCATAAGGGCCTAAACCGATGGTCACGCGCAGATATTAATTGACTGACGGTCAGTCAGTAGTATAATAAAGAAACTGTCTAGCGTCATAAGGCAGTTTGAATTGGCTTTTAAGCGCCAACGGCCGCGGGCAATAGCCTATGGTACGGCAGCTTGCTGTGCTGATAAGCAACGGCGGGCATGGATTGACGCCTTTTTTTGATCAGAGTATGATAATGATTCGCATTATCAAGAATGGGAAAACTATGTTACCAATGCCTCAACACAAAAGAGTAGGGTTGTTAATTGCGGTGTGTTTGGGGACCTTCTTGGCCTCTTTAGACATCAGCATCGTCAATGTGGCGCTGCCGGCGATTCAAGAAAGCTTGGGCAGTGATTTGGCGGGTTTGCAATGGATTGTGAATGCTTATGCGATTTGCCTGTCGGCCTTTATGCTGTCGGCGAGTGCGTTTAGCGATCGCTATGGCCATAAAAAAGTATGGCTCTTGGGGATTGCGTTTTTTACCTTGGGTTCGTTTATATGCGCCGTGGCCGGCAGTATGCCGATGCTGCTGATCGGGCGCATGGTGCAGGGCATCGCGGGGGCGGTGTTGATTCCTGGCGCCATGTCGATGATTGCCTATGCCTATCCTGAACCGAAAGAGCGGGTGGGCGCCATCGGCATTTGGTCGGCGTTGAGCGCGCTGGCGTTGATTTTAGGCCCATTTTTGGGCGGCTTCCTGGTGCACTATACGGGGTGGCACGGTATTTTCAGCATTAATCTGCCGATTGGCGTGGTGGCGTTTGGCTTAGGCCTATGGAGCATGACCGAGCGGCGCTACCCCGAAGAAGCGGCGCTAGATCCTGCCGGGCAACTGCTCAGCGTTGTAGGCTTGGGCCTATTGAGCTTTGGCCTGATCGAGGCGGGTGAGCAGGGCTTCATGGCCATGCAGCCGTTGGCGTTGCTGGCGGCGTTTGTGGGGGTGTTTGGCCTCTTTTTGTGGTTTGAGTTGCGCGTGGCGCGGCCCTTGGTGGATTTAAGCCTGTTTAAGAACCCATTTTTTTCCGTGGTTAATCTGGCGTCCTTCATCATGGGTTTTGCCGGCTACAGCAGCCTGTTTTTCTTTTCCGTGTTCTTACAGCAGGTTCAAGGTCAGGCACCGCAGCAGGCGGGCATGCAGATGATGCCGCAGTTTATTTTGATGGGGCTGGTGTCGCTAAGCTTTGGTCGTTTGAACCGCTATGTCAGCACGCGCGTGTTGATGAATCTGGGCTATGGCCTAGTGGGTTTGGCCATGGTGCTGATGACGTCTTTTGCGGTGGACACGCCGTATGCGGTTATTGGCGGCCTGTTTGCGCTCTTGGGCGTGGGCATGGGTTTGGCGGTACCGGCAACGGGGATGGTGGTGATGAGTGCGGTGGCGCCGCAGCAGTTTGCCATGGCGTCGGCCACGATGAATGCGCTGCGCCAAACCGGGATGTCGATCGGCATTGCTTTATTGGCTAGCGTGATGAGTGTTCAGGCCAGCTATGTGATGCAAGAGCGGCTAGCGGCCGTGGGCATGGCCGATTTGATGAGGGTGGTGGAAGAAGCCATTCGCTATCATCGCTTTGTGGGCGAGCCTTTGGCGCTGGTGCGCCAAGCTTATTTGGCCGGTATGGAAAGTGGCTTTAGCGTGGTCATGGGTGCGGCCGGCGTGAGCTGTCTGTTCGTGATGCTGCTATTGTGTCGGGTGAAGAAGTCCCCGTCGGTGGCCTCATAGGCGGCGCAGTTTTACTTTGGCCGCTGCTGTGGCATGCTTAAGCTCTTTGATGATGAAGGGGCGGTTTATGTCGGCTTTATTGGCGTTATTATCTAGCCGTGAGCGCGCGTTGCAGCAGGCCAATATTCGGCAAGATGCCGTCGCACTGGCGGCGCTGTTACACCCTGAGTTTACTGAGGTGGGCCGATCGGGCCTACGCTATGATCTGGCCGAGGTCTTGCGTCATTTACCTCAAGAGGCGCCGCGAGAGCTGGTGTCGGAGGCGTTTAGCCTGAGCTGCGTTTCTGAAAATGTGGCCTTATTGTCTTATTGTAGCCGCGAACGTCAGAGCGATGGTGTATGGGGCAAGCACACTTTGCGCACTTCGCTGTGGCAAAACGTCAACGGCGTCTGGCTGCTGCGCTTTCATCAGGGCACGCCGCAGGCACGTTGAGGCGCAGACACGTAAAAAAGCCGCTCTGTGAGAGAGCGGCGGTGAGGGGTTAACCTTTAAAAGTTGTGGCGTAGGCCAATATTGGCCTGAATCGGGGCCTCTACCTTGCTACCCTTAGTGTAGTTGAGCTCGGTAAAGATGGCCGTGGTGTCGCTAATTTTGGCGTTTAAACCGACGCCAAACTTGCCGACGCTGCCTGAAAAATCATTCTCCCAAGTTTGTACCTTGTTGGTGTGCACGCGGTTATTGTCTTTAAACTCGTGCGCCCAAGCGGCTTTGACGTAGGGAGTCACCAGTGCTTTACTGAGCTGAATGTCCTTGCCTGCGCTCAGGCCAATTTCGGTTTGCATGGATTTTTGATCGTCTACTTTCACGTTCATGCCGTTTTTACCGGCGGTGGTGAAGTCGGCGCCGTTCACCTGTACGTAAGACAAGCGACCATAAGGCTCGACAAAATACTGTTGGGCAAGCTTTTGTTTAAAGCCGACCTCTAGCGCGCCACCGACGGCATTTTGGCTGTAGTCACCATTAATGTTGGCGCCGGTTGGGCTCTTCGCCTGTAGCTTATTTCTAAAGTGGTTAAATTTCACCACGCCATCCACATAGAGGCCTGATTGATCAAAATAGGTAGCGTAGGCGCCGATGCTGCTGCTGTTGATCTTACTGGTGCCGCCTAGATGATGTTTGACGTCGGCATCACCCCAGCTGCCAAACAGCCCGACTAAGGTTTGGCCGCGGCTGCTGGCCAAAACAGTGTCGGCACCCACTTCAACGCCGGCTTGCTCTAGTTTAAACTGAGCATTTCCTGAATCTACATTGGTTTTGCCACCTAAAGCACGGCTCCACACGCCGCCTTGGCCTGCATTTTCTTTGAGGGCGCCATGGCGAAAGCGCAGATTGTTGAGCTCATTATTAAAGATAAACTGCGGTGCCGCGGCCAGGGCCAAAACGGCTTTGGTGTGGTTAGACGGTTTTAAGTCTGGCTTAGGCGTGGGGTTTGGCTCTGGATTTGGGCCAGGATCAGGGTTAGGACCTGGGCCGGGATCGGGCGTTTCGGTTTCTTCTTCATGAGCCGACAGATACCACACCTTCTCACCGTTTTCTTCGCGTGAGTGCAAATAGTAGAGGTAGGATCCGCCGTCGACGGCTTTAATATTGGCGCCGTTCAGTGCGGCCAAGTCAAAGCCTGCACCCGCGCTTTGGTCAGTGATTAAATCTAGGTTGGTTTCGCCTGGGTGGGTGATTTCAGCACCAGAGTCTTGAACCGTCACTTTATGTTGGCCGCTGGCTTGCTTCAGGGTTAAATAGTCGCCCTTCTGGCTGTTGATTTCGGTGTCAAAAAAGAACTGCATATTGCCGGCGAGCTTGTCGACGTTGAGGTTGGTAAAGGCCAATTCGTTGCCTGTGATCACGAAGCGTACTTGGCCATCGCCGCTGAGCTGGCCAATGTGGGCAGCGTCGCTGCCGTTGGCGCCTGGAATGATGATGGTGGCGGCCGTTGGGCCGTTGAGGACCACGTTTTCGGCAAAGGCGCCGTTGCCGTCACCTGCCTGTAGCTGTAGCTGGGCCTGCTGGTTCACCTGGGTTAGGCCAGTGGCCTTGGCGCCGGCGGCTAGCCAAGTCTTGGCCTGATCGTTAAGCGTGGTTTGATGGGTGCTGGAGCCGTTAAAAATGGATTGGCTAGACTGATCAAAGAGCTGGGTGTTGCTGGCCGTCGAACCATTTTGTACGCGCTGCGTGCCGCTGCCGTAGAGCTTAGTGTTGTCGGCGCTGGCGTGGCCTTTACCGGCCGTATTTTCAAACAAAATCTGTTCACCATGCACCACGCTGTCGGTAACCTGGGCATTATGGTAAACCAGCTGGCTGCCGCCGGCTTCGACGTGGGTGCCGCTGGCGCGACTATTGTTTTGTACCAGCTGACGAGCGCCATCACGAACCACGGTTTGGTTTGCGGTGCCGTCGTTGTTGACGTTTTGGGTGCCGCCTTGGTTAATGGTGGTGCCGCTGGCTTTACCGCCTTGCTGCACCAGTTCAGAACCCCCTTGGTTGACGGTGGTGCCGCTAGACTGGCCGTTTAGGTAAACGTATTGTTTGCCGCCGCTATAGATGGTGTTGTTAATCGCCTGGCCAGGGTCGTTTAGCCCGTCGGTGTTTTCGCTCACGTAAACGGTGCCGGAAATGGCCGAGTCTTTTAAGGTGCCGCCGTCGAACACGCGGATCAGCGCGCCTTGATCAACGGTGAGGTTGCTGGCGGTGGCCGGAAAGCGGCTGTCGTAATCATCCCAAGCGATGCGTGGGTCTTTGGAAATATACACTTCAGAACCAGACTGGGCGGTTGAATCCTGGAGATAACCTAAAACGCTGAGCTTACTGCCGTCTTCTAGGGTCATGTTGATGCCTTTACCGGCATATTCTTCATCCGTACCAAACATGCCTGCGCCAATTTCCAGACACTCCGAGCCGCTTAAGGTGCCTTCGTGGGTGGCGCCACCGCCCCAAGTAATGCTTTGCCCATCGTTACAGAAAGGTGCGGCGTAGGCAAACGCGGGTAGGCTGAGCGCCGCGGTGACGGCGAGTGTGAGGATTTTTTTCTGGGCATTCATAGCAGGTTCCTTGGTGATTTGAAAGGGTTAATTCATTGATTTATCCTGTTATTTTTATGGTACGGCCGCAGAAGGTTAATGTGAGTTAGCGTATGTAAATTTAAGTTTTCAAAGTGTAAATTAATGATTGGAAATGGTTTTATTTTGTTAATAAGTTCAATGTGGGCATGCTTTAAGGCTGTTTGGTGGTTTTGCTGCGGTGGCGAGCGAAAGGAACAGACATAAAAAAACCGCCCTTTAGGGCGGTGTTTGATGCTGGGGTGGGGGCCGTTAGTCGGTGGTTGTGTGCTCGGGCACGACATCGAGCTTGATCGCAAACTTAATCGCCAGCAGTAGGCCGACGGCTAAGATGCCCACGCCGTAAAACCACAGCTCGGTGGCCACGGTAAAGCCGGCGGCCAAGAGAATGCCACCGATGACAGAGAGTAAAATGCTCAAAATCATGATGTTATTCGGCGCGGTGACAAGGGTGAGGCTTTGGCCCGCTTCTAGGTGAATGGTCCGTTTGGGGCTAAGGCCTTCGAAGGCGTTAATGCCGGTACGCACAACGTGCTCACCGGGGTCGACTGCTAGTTCGATGGTGTCGGCATTTTTAACGCTGGCCACGCGCTCGCCGTCGATGAATACTTTAAAAGCACGCTTAAGAGAAATAAAGTGCCAGCTGCGTTTGATGATGAGCTTTGCCATAACGACCCTTCTGGTGACGATTAATTTGTGCTTTAATTATAACCACATTGAGCATATTAGTAAGCAAATGATTGAGTCAATTCAGGTAAAACAGACACGCAATAAGGACAAAGACATGGCAGAAATAGATTGGCAGGATTTTCAAAAAGTGGAACTACGCGTGGGCACCGTGGTAGCGGTAGAGGCCTTTCCCGAAGCGCGCAGGCCTGCCTATAAGCTTCAGGTTGATTTTGGTGGCGACATCGGGATTAAAAAATCCAGTGCGCAGATAACTGATTTATATACAAAAGACAGCTTGCTGGGTAAGCAAGTGGTGGCGGTGGTGAATTTCCCGGCCAAGCAAATTGGCCCGATAATGTCGGAATGCTTGGTGACGGGCTTTCATAGGGAAGACGGCGCCGTGGTGTTGGCCGTGCCAGATGGTGCGGTGCCGAACGGCAGTCGATTGGCTTAGGCGTGAGCGACCTAAGCGTTTTATTGGCGCATTACGTCCAGCACTGGGGGCTGACCACAACCGGGCCTTGTTGGAAGACGGCGTCTAGCTGCTTACAGCCGGTACGGCTGGCCGACGGTCGCGCGGCGATGTTGAAGGTCACTGCCGATGCTGCCGAGCAGCGCGGTGGGCGACAGCTGTTGGGGTGGCAAAAGAGTGGGGGCGCGGTGCCAGTTTATGCACATGGCCCCGAGGCCTTTTTATTGGCGTGGGCGCCAGAGTCTCGCTCTGCTTTAGCCTTGGCACGTTCTGGTGGCGTAGGTGACGACTTAGCCACGCGGTTATTAGGCGCCAATCAGGTTAAGCTACATGAGGTGTCGCTGGGTGATTTTACCGAGTTACAGCCGCTGGCGCAGTGGTTTACCGATCTGCTGTCGACACCGCTGCTGGAAGCTCGGCTCTTGCCGGCGCAGCGTTTGGCTGAGGCCTTATTGGCCACGCCGCAATCCTGCGTGAGCCTGCATGGCGATGGTCATCACGATAATTTACTGTGTTTTGGGCCTGATGATTGGCGCGTGATTGACCCTAAAGGGCTGTGTGGCGAACATTACTTTGACTACGCGCCGATTTTGGCCAATCCCGACCTTGGGTCGTTGGCTTTGGCGCCGCAGCGGTTTGAACGCCAGCTGGCGCTGGCGTGTACGGAGCAGGATTTAGACCCACAGCGCCTAGCCCAGTGGACGGCTGCGGCGGCCGCTCTGTCGGCGGTGTGGTTTCTAGACGATGGCCTGATGGCTCAAGGCGAGCAGCAGCTAGCCTTGATGGCCCTGGCTTTGTGCTATGTGTAAAGACTGCTGCAGCATCGACCACAAAGCAGTACGGCGATCGTCGAAGCTGACGTTTTGATCACAAGACAGTTCGTTGGCGTAAACCAGCTCAACGTGGAGGCTGTCGATGATGCCTAAATAAGCGTGGGCAAAATGGGCTTGCTCTTTGTCCGTTAGGTGTTTCAGCCCTGGCTGTTGGCGTAATTTGGCTGTGTATAAGGTGCGTAAACAGTGCAGATAATCTTGATAGCCGCGGATGACGCGCTGACGTAGATGTGCCGGCGGTAAATAGGCGTTATGCAATAAAAACCGCAGTGACACGGAATCCGTGTAGCGTGGCTTCATTTTATTATAGTATTCGGCGCCGGCTTCGGTGTCTACTTCAAAGCAACTGGTGACAAAGTTGATTTCATCGGCCAGAGCGTCCTCAAACACCAACATAAATAATTCATCTTTAGAGCTAAAGTGGGCGTATAGCGAGGCTTTTTTTATGCCCACGGCGGTGGCGATCTCGTTCAGTGACGAGCCGTGGTAGCCAAACTCGGCAAAATGCTTGGTGGCGGCGGTTGCGATCCGCATGGCCGCGGGCGAAAGTTGGGAATGCATCATGGCTCCTATCCGCCCGAAGCGGCAATGGGCTTAGTGGTTGAGTGTGTGTGTTGCGGCTGTTTTGGGTAAGCGACGGGTACTGGCAATGGTTAAACATAATATCACAATGCCAAAGCTGGCTTGAAACCCTAACCAGGCAAAAGCACTGTGTTCGGCCAATGCGCCAGCTAAAGGCGTAGCGGCCGCGGGGATGACCAATTGTAGCGCGCCCAATAGCGCCGCGGTAAAACCAAGCGCCGTATCCTGGGACGACATGGCCATGGCCATTAGGGTGGCTTCGGCGATGCCTAGGCCAAACATGGCCAAGAACATGCCCACCACCACGCCAGGTAGGCCGATGCCAATATAGTCGGAGGCCCAGGCAATGAGAGCGCCGCCAAAAATAAAGCTCACGCCTGCGACGGACAGCTTGGCGCCGCCGTAAATGGCTACCCAGCGGCTGGTGCCTAAGGCGCCACACAGCACGGCAATGCCGGTTAAGCCAAATACCAAGCCAAAGGTGTCGGGGCTCAGGCCGTATTCATTTTGATACACAAAGGCTGCGCCGCTGATGTAAGACATCAAAAAGAAAAACACGGCCGACAGCGCCAGAGCAGGCAATAAGAATTGGCCGTCGCAGGCAATGCGGGCATAGGTTTTGGCGATCTCACCTGGGCGTAGCGACAGGCGTTTGGCCTTGGACAAGGTTTCGGGCAGGTTAAAGGTAGTGTTTAATAGCGCCAGTAAGCCCATGCTGCCTAAGGTCACCATGACGGCGCGCCAGCCCCAAAAGGTATCGATGTAGCCGCCCACAGCGGGGGCGATGACGGGGGTGAGGCCTTCAATCGTCATCAATAGGGCAAATAGCCGTGTGGCGCCGACGCCAGAGGCCACGTCACGCACCGTACTCATGGCGGTGACCAGCGTCATCGATGAGGCCAGACCTTGGAAAAAGCGCGCCACCAGTAAGGTGTCGATCGAGGTGGCGGTCGCGGCCCAGAACGAAGACACAATAAATAAAATAATCGCGGCCATTAGGGGGCGGCGGCGGCCAAAGGCGTCGATGAGGGGGCCACAGATTAATTGCCCCGCGCCCATGGCCAATAAAAAGATGGTGAGGGTGAGCTGCATATTGGCGTAAGAAGTGCGAAGCGCCACGCCCATCTCTGGCATGGAAGGCAAATACATGTCGATGGATGAGGGGCCAAGGACGGTGATGAGGGCGAGCGATGCGGCCAGCTTAAAGCCGGCGGTGTTTTTTTGAGTAGAAGCGTTCATGTGTTTGCGTGTAAGGGCTTAGCCCATTGAAATAAGAAGCCGCATTCTAAAACACCTACCGATCGGTAGTCTAATGGTTTTAGAATAAGCTTACGTGGCCACGGCCCACCCTACACTGTATGTGGTGGCATGCGGACGTCTTTTATTTTATGAAATAAGGGCGTAAGATCAAAGATGTTAATAGGTTGGAATAGGGTGTCTTAATGATACGTTTGGCGTTATTGTTGGCTTGCTTACCTGCGCTCGCTTGGGCGCCAGCTGCCGTGGCCGCGCCAACGGCGGCGCCCACGACGCAAGAGCCTAAGCTCTTAAGTAAGGTGGCGCTGCGCCATCCCGACCCCAGCAGCAAACAAAAGCTGACCTTAACCTTGCGCATTCGCATTGATGCTGAAGGGCAGGTGCAGCAGGCCGTGTTGCAAAACAGCAGCGGTAATATCGCGTTTGATCATCAGCTGGAGGCCGAGGCCAGCCAATGGCAGTTTTTACCTGGACTGCGCCACGGTAAGCCGGTGGCCATGATTGTGCATTTGCCGGTGACGTTTACGCCCTAAGCCGTAAACGGAGCGCCCATAAAAAAAGCCACCCCTAAGGGTGGCTTTTGCATGAGGCGGTGTTTACACATCCACCTCAATGCCGGCTTCGGTTTTAACGGCTTGTTGGTACACGCCTTGGGCCACGGCCAGATCAAAGTAGGCTGCGCCCACGCTTTTAAAGAAGGTGATTTCTGCATCGCTTTCGCGCCCAGCAATCTCGCCCACCATCATGGCCGACAGCTCGCCGTGTAGATCGTCGTACGACCAATCGGCTTGGCTATTGGCGTGGATTAATTCGCCCGCCTCTTCTGTGGCGCCGTGGTGGTCGTCGACCACGATCTTGTCCGCGCGCTGAATGAAGTGAAAATCCACTTCTTGCATGTGCGGTAGATAAGAGCCTACGCCGTTGACGTGGGTGCCTGGGCGTACGTCGGCGCCGTCAAAGACGGGTGTGTTCGAGCGGGTGCTACAGTTAATCACGTCAGCCAGCTTCACTGCCGTTGCCACGTCGCGCTCAATTTCGATGCGGATGTTGGCATCAATACCAAAAGCCAATAGCTTGTCTCTAAATGCCACCGCTTTGGCTTCGGTTGGGTTGACCAGCCAAATGGTGTGGATGGGGCGAACGGCTAAAACGCCTAATACTTGTTCAAACGCCATGCCGCCGGTACCGATGACGGTCAAGACTTGGGCGTCTTTACGCGCCAAACGATCCGTGGCTAAGCCGCTCAGGGCGCCGGTGCGCAAGCGGGTTAGGTAGGAGGCGTTGAGTAGGGCCAAATGGTCACCGTTGGTCGCGTCTGATACCAAAACCACGCCTTGGGTGGTGGCTTTGCCTTGCTTCGGATTTTCCGGGAAAATCGTGACCGCTTTCATGGTCATGATGTTGGCGGATAAGTCGGCGCTGGGCATGTACAGAACAGAAGCGTGGTGTTCCGGGTACTCAATCACCGTACGTAACGGGTTGGCGATTTTATCGGCGGCCTTGGCGCGCAGCACGTTGGCCACGTCGACTAAGGCTTCTTGCATGCCGTAAATCTGCTTAATTAAAGCTTCATTTAAAATTTTCATCAGAATCCTTTTTTACAACAGCTGCATTTAGTCTAGGCTGGCATTGGTACGGTCTTTGACCATACTGATGGCAAACAGCGAGACTAAAGCGGTAAAGATAATGTAGATGGCCACAGGCACATACGAATTATCAAACGCGGCCAATAGGGCCACGGCGACTAGCGGTGCGGTACCGCCAGCTAGGGCTGCACCAATTTGGTAGCCCAAAGACACGCCGGTATAGCGCACTTCAGCAGAGAAAATCTCTGAGAACATAGTGCCCAATACGGCGGTGATGGGGGCCCAAATAATGCCTAGGCCTAAGATGGTGGCGAAAGTCAGCAACCATACAGAACCTTGGTGGATCAACCAGAAATAAGGGAAGGCGTACAAAATCATGGCTACGGTACCAAAGACGTACAAGGGTTTACGGCCGATGCGGTCAGACAGCTTGCCCATAAGGGGGATCAAGATGGTGGTCACCAGCGTGGCAATCATTACCGCATTAAGGGTGTCGGTGCGGCTATAGCCCAGATTAGTCGTGGCGTAGGACACGATGAAGGTGCTGAAAATATAGAAGGGTGCGGTTTCTACAAACTTCGCGCCCACGGCAATCAAAACTTCGCGCCAATGGTGTTTTAAGGTCTCAGCAATCGGCAGCTTAGGAATCGCGCCGCGGCTTTTCACTTCTTTAAATGAAGGCGTTTCGTCGATGCCCTTACGAATCCATAGGCCAAACAGCACCAGTAAAGCACTCATGATGAACGGTACGCGCCAGCCCCAAGACATAAAGGCATCGTTTGGCAACAACGACATCAAGGATAGAGCCAACGTACCCAAAACCATGCCTAGGGGAATGCCCATTTGCGGTACGCTGCCAAAGAAGCCGCGTTGGTCTTTAGGGGCGTATTCTACCGCCAACAGTAAAGCACCACCCCATTCGCCGCCAATGCCTAAGCCTTGTACCAAGCGTAAGGTGATCAGCAAGATGGGGGCCCAAATGCCGATGGCTTGGTAGGTGGGCAATAAGCCCATGCCCACGGTGGACAAACCCATGATGCTGAGGGTGATGACGAGGGTTTTTTTACGGCCAACGCGGTCGCCAATGTGGCTGAAGATGATGCCGCCGAAGGGGCGGATAAAGAAGGTCAGAGCAAAGGATGCATAGGCCAACATCAGGCCAATGGTCGGGCTTTCGCTGACGAAGAAGACTTGGTTAAAGACTAGGGCGGCGACCGTTCCGTATAAGAAGTAGTCAAACCATTCAATAGCGCTGCCCACCAAACTGGCGACGAGCACGCGGTTCATCGTTTTTTTCTGTTCCATATTATTCTCTATTTTCTCGTGTGATCAGCATTTGCATTGCGCTAGGGCTAGGGGCCTTATGGGCCTGTCGTCAATAGCTCAAAACAAACAACCTATATAATTTACCGCAAGGCGCTCGCTTAATTATTATGGGTGCAAGGCTGCGGCAAACGGATTTGAGTATATGATGGCCTTTTCATTCTGTCGACTAGAAAAGAAGGGTGGGATGGCTCAATAATGGCCAGATAAACGCCAGATAATGAATTGATAAAGGTGATTTTTGGCATAAGTATGATTAAATACAGGTATTTATTGAATTCATATGGCATGTAATTTTTGGTGTGAGAAAAGGCCTGATAGAGGGCTTAAGGCCAAGGTTCTGAGCCTAGTACGGCTATTTAATCGGTCTTAACGCATGATCATGGCGTTATTGTTTTTTAAACGGAAGTTCAGTTACTGGCTTGCGCACGAGCAGCATTGCTTGCCAATGAGTGAGAATGCCGGCAAAAAAAGCGCCCAAATGGGCGAAAGTCTAGCCATGTTTGTGGCATTTTGGCCCAGAGGCCAAGCTTAACCGCCGCGCCAAACTTTACGGCCCAAAATCACCAGTGGGTGTTCTATGGTGTCCGTAATCAATACGAGCGGATACAGCGGATTGGTGCTGACCAGCTGAATGCCGTCGGTGCCGCGTATGAGCTTTTTGATGAAGAGTTGGCCTTTGTGGGTGACGGCGTAGATTTCACCGTCAATGATGTCGACGTCGCTGGTGTCAATGATGACCACGTCCCAGTCGTTGAGCTCAGGCTGCATGCTGTCGCCACGGATGAATAAGGCGCGGCAAGTCTGGGGCGAGAGGTGTTTGTGGCGCAGGCCAGACTTTTTGATCAGCACCGGCCCGTCGTTGGGGCGCTCCAGCCAGGCCAGGCTACGTTCATGCTCGGCTGGCTGGACGTCATACACCGAAATGTGGGTGTAGTTGGCGCGATGATCGATGTAGCCATAGGGCATGTCGGGCGACTCTTGGAGCGGATGGCTGCCCAAGTCGAATCCATCGAGAAAAAACGGCGGCATGCCGTAGTCTCGCTCCAGACGGCGGCTGACGCGTTCTCCGAACGAACTCTTGCCATTGAGTAGCTGTGAAAAAAGGCTTTTTTCTTTGGACGGTACCGCATTGTCTGTCACCCAAGCAGCCAGCTGTTTACGCCTAACGGCGGCAATATTGTGTGTAAGTTTCATGCCGCTTAGTCTAGGGGGCAAAGCTTAATTAAACAAATACTTTACAGTGCGTTTAACTAAAAATGGACGACGCCAATTGTCTGAATTGCAACAATATTTTTATTATATAAAGTTTTAATTGATATAGATTTAAGGTGAACGTCATAGAGTAAAGAGCCTAAGTAAAGTGATTGCTTATAAATGGGTCAGCGGTGATATGTGAGGGTGATGCCCAGCGGTCATTAGGTTTTTTAATAATGTCAGGCGATCGGTGCGATGGTAATGGTTTATAAAGTCGCGGCGATGGCGCCCTTGTTTGGAATAAACTTTAATGTTTGTTTATAGATTCTTTGATGAAATTCGGCTTGAATCGGTAAGGTATTCGCTAAACTATTTTGTCGCACGCTTGGTACAGTGCTTAGCCATAGCTGTGTCATAGACGCAGCTATGCGCTGGCGAGCGGCTGAATAAACCGCTTTTAGCCTGTTACAATAGCCCCTACATTTTTTGAAAAGTAGAGTGGGCGCGGCCCACTTAAAGGGTGTTTTGAAAAGGAAGGTAAATGGACCATACCGCATTGAAGGCCGACCAAAGCGGCTACATTAACGTGGCCGGTGGCCGTATTTGGTATCGCCTCAACCACAGCCAGGCAGCGACAGAGCGTGCGCCGGTGATCGTGATTCATGGCGGCCCTGGTGGCACGCACAACAGCCTGCTGCCGTGCCTACAGCTGGTGCAAACGCGTTCGGTGATCTTTTATGATCAGCTGGGTTCTGGCCATTCCGATCGGCCTGAAGACCAGAGCCTGTGGACGCTCGCGCGTTTTACCGATGAGATTGACGCCATTCGCGCCGAGCTGGGCTTAGCTGAATGCCATTTACTGGCTGGCTCCTGGGGTGGCAGCGTGGCGCTGAACTATGCAGCACGCCAGCCTCAGGGCTTAAAGTCTGTCGTGCTTTCAGGCCCGCTGGTTCAGACCGCGCGCTGGATGGCCGACAATAACGCTCACCGCGCCGCCTTGCCTGCCGACATTCAGGCAACCCTATTGCGACATGAGGCAGTGGCCGACTATGAGCATCCTGATTATGTGGCCGCAGTGCGCTTTTTTTACGAACGCCATTTGTGCCGCCTAGTGCCGTGGCCGGAATTCATGAGCGCCGGCGGCGGTGCCAATGAAGCGCTGTATCAATATATGTGGGGGCCGACCGAATTCTTGTGTACGGGTACCTTGCGTGACTTGGATTTAACCCCGCTCTTGCCCAGCATCGAAACGCCGACGTTGTTTGTGGCGGGAGAGCACGATGAAGGCACGCCGGCGGCCTGTGCCGATTTTGCGGCGCTGATGCCGCAAGCAGAGGCGTTTATGGTGCCGAATGCGTCACACAAGCCCTTTATTGAAGCCCCCGAAGTGTTCTTTGCCAAAGTGGCGCCGTTCTTGCTGGCCCACGATGGCGTTTAAGGCGTGCCTGTTTGGGCTAATGATCTGCCGTGGGTGCGCCAGTTGGCGCAAAAATCACCCACTGCTCGGCGCTTAAGCCTTGGAATAAGGCTTGATAGCGCGCGGCAGTGCGCGGCTCATTGGTGACGTCGCGAATGTAGATGCGCTCGATTTGGTGTGGGAAGATTCGGGCCAATTCGGTGTAGATTTCGGGGTCTAATTCGCCCGAATCGCCAACCAGAATAAAGCGCCGCTGCGGATAGGCCTCAAGCAGGGTGCGAATTTGTGTGGTTTTATGGGTGCGCGAAGCGCCTTCGGGCGGAATGGCCGTGCGCCAGCTAGTGGATTGGCGCAGGTGTAGGCTGCCTTGAGGCAGGCCAGCGTCCGCAATGAAGTCGCTTAATAAAGGCATTAGCTGTAGTGGGCTAGACGAGACATAATGCACCGCCGCACCCTGACTGCGCATGAGCTGTTGATACCAAGCGGCCATGCCTGGCGCTGGCGTGAGCGGCTTTAAAAACGTGTGCTGTAGCAGTTTTTTGGTGTCGCCCACGTCGGAGACTTTTACCGTGTCGTCAATGTCGGAGATGATAGACAGCCCCGTTGTCGGTACATACCACAGCGGGCCAGAGGCCGGTTGAGCGCTGGCATCCACTAAAGTAATCGGCAGCGGCTGGGCTTTGCCAGGGCCGACCACGCTGGCCTTGGCGAGCGTCACCGTGAGGCTGCTGCGGCCGCTGGCATCGGTGGGTGGTAAGGTGTGGCGGCTGCCGTCGGGCAGGGCGAGGGTCACGACTTTGCCGCGCTCAGAATCGACGCGAAACAGCTGGCTGCGCTGATACAGACGTTCACGCTCGAGGGGATTGAGTTCGCCAACGGGGGTGCCAATGTAGCGCGCCAAGAGGCGGGTGGCGCCGGGGCGCCGTTCGGTTTCGTATACCCACACGCTGAGGGTCACGCTGACGCGCTCGGCCTCGTTTGGCAGATCATGAGCCAGGGCCGGTAAAATCATCACCTGCTCGTCGGCTTTCAGTGCGGCAAAGGCCCACAGCGGCGTAGCCAGAGCCAGACAAAAGGGCAAAACGCCCAGCAAGCATTTTTGACGCCAATTCATGTGCATCCTTCAGATTCGTCAGGGTTTAGTGGAATGGGCTTATTTTGACACGGTTGCGCTAAAAAAGCATGTTGTGGTGGCATTGTCTGCGCCAGCGCAACATCATGATGAAAACTGACAATCGAGCGGTGGTAGCGTACAATTAGCCACTTACACGCACTTACTTTTTGGCACACACAACATGATT